>CAIRYQ010000033.1 GCA_903882875.1 uncultured Spartobacteria bacterium
CCATTCACAACCCCGCAATCCAACCAAACACCCAACCCACGCCATGCCCTACGACCCCACGCTCCCGCAGGAAAACACCCTCGCCGATGCCGCGCAGATGCGCGCGCAGTTCGCCGGACTCAAAGACCTCATAGATGCCGTCCCCGCCGGCCCGCCGGGGCCTCAAGGGATTCAAGGCCCTCCCGGCGCGAACGGGAGCGACGGTGCGACCGGCCCGCAAGGTCCGCAAGGGGCCGATGGCCCGCCCGGCCCCCAAGGCCCGCAGGGCAACGACGGCCCGCAAGGCCCGCCGGGGATCAATGGCAGCGACGGCCCGCCCGGCCCGCAGGGAATGCCCGGCGATGTGACCAGTGCCGAATTGGACGCCGCAATCGCCACGGCGCTCTCCGCCGCCGCCTCCAATTCCTCCGCCAATTCCAACTCCGTGGACACGCTGTTCTCCCCTTTCACCAACGATCCCCCGACCGTCGGGGACATGGAGACGCTCCGTGCGAAGATCAACGAGATGATCACCGCCCTGCGGCGGTAGGGCGGGTTCAGTGAAAGAGTGTCCGTCATTGGATGAAGGCGCGGCAACGCCGGTGGAGCGCGACGCTCCGCGCGCGCTTCCTCCGACTGCAAGCAAGCCTCGCAATCCACGCCGAAACGCGCGCGGAGCGACGCGTTCCAGCGCGCCAGCGATCCCCGAAGCGTAGCGGCTAAATTTTACGGAACCGCTGATTTAATCGACATCCAGAAACTGCGCCCCGTTTTCGATCATCAAAACACCTTTCCTTGAAATCAAAATCGTTTCTACGCCATCCTGGAGCGTCGAAATTCATGGGAAAACTCGAGCCCCGATTAAATCAGCGGCTCCCTAGTTCATGGCTGATTACGGGCTTTTCAGTGAGTTTGCTGTCATAAACGAATGCAACTATGGATCTCGGTCTCGTTAATGCTATAAGATAACTGTCGAAAGACAAATCATCACAACCAAAAACAAAACAACCTGAAAGTAACCATCAAATCCATCTTCGTCTGCTTGCTGGCATTCGTCTCCTTCGCTGTCACAGGAGTGCGTGCCGTGGCAGCCACTCCCACCACTCCCGTTCCTTCACATTTGATCGCGCCATCACCCGCCAATGGAGCGGTGTTGACCGGTAACACTCTTTCTCTGGCGTGGTCCCCGGGAACCGGCGTCGTCGCGAATGCCATTTGGATCGGCAGCAACGACGGCAGTTATGAACTATGGGCCAAACCGGAAAGTGGTTCGTCGGACACTTTCACCGTGCCCACGGACGGACGGATTATTCATGTGCGGCTCTGGTCTTATTTCAATGGGAACTGGCACCACCTAGCCTACCGTTTCACGACGCAAAACACGGCCGCCGTGATGACGAGCCCCGCCAGCGACAACACCGTGCTCTCCGGTGCTTCTCAGACCTTCACATGGACACCTCCGAACAATACGACCGTGACTGGCATCTGGATTGGCACGAGGCCCTATTCTTATGATTTGCACGCAAGGAATGAGACTGGCAATACGTCGGATACATTCAATAACCTGCCTACTGTGGGTGGTCCCATTTACGTGACTCTTTGGACGTTCATGAATGGCGAGTGGATCAGCAATCTATACTATTACATCGGCGCTGGTGGAAACTAAACCGTAGTTTTCCTAAGAAAAACGGCGCGGATGGCGATCTGAAACGCTGTCCGCGCCGTTTCGTTGTTCCCTGCTCGTTGGACGGCATCCTTTCAAGGTGAAATTAACATCCGCGCTCCAATGGTGGAGCAAGAATGGAACCGTGAGGCGTCACAAGGCCGTTAGACCGCGGGCCTGAAGACTGCTTTTGCGTTAGGGAACCGCTGATTTAATCGGGGTGCGCATTTGCGCGTGATTTTCGACGCTCCAGGATGGCGTAGAATCGATTTTGATTTCAGAGGAGAGTGTTTTGATGGTCGAAAATGGAGTGAAATTTCCAGATGGCGATTAAGTCAGCGGTTCCTTAACTCAAAATGCTCGGCCCAGGCCGGGCCATGCGCATCGGTTGCGGCTCGATTTGAACTACGAAGGGCACGGAGGGCAGGAAGGGGAAGATTCGGATCACGGCGTCTGCCTCGGCTGACCTTCGGGTCCTTTGTGCCCTTCGTAGTAAAATCCAAGTCGAGCCACGAACGACAAGCGGATCAGTGGGGAAGGGGGAAGGGCCGGGCGCGCATTGCGCAACATCGGGCTGAACACCGGGCGGAATGCCGGGCGGAACATCGGGGCGATGTTTGCGATTGAACAGCGCCGCGCGCCTCCGCATGGTCGGGGCAAGGAATCTTTCCCGTGAGCAACGAACCGAACCCAACCAACCCGCTCCGCGAGGGGCTCCAAGCGCGGCCCATGCCGCAGCCGTGCAATGTCGTGATCTTCGGCGCGTCCGGCGATCTCACTTTCCGCAAACTCATCCCGGCGCTCTACAATCTCGCCGCTGACGGCGACCTGCCCGCGGCGACGAACATCGTCGGCTTTGCGCGGCGCGAAAAAACGGACGAGTCGTGGCGCGCGGAGTTGCGTGACTCCACGGAGAAGTGCTCGCGCTCCGGGCTGAACGAAGACGTGTGGGGCGGCTTCTCAAAGCGAATCCATTACCAGTGCAGCGACTTCACCAACAGCGAGGGATACCGCGCGCTGCGCGAGAAGCTCGACGCGATTGACGCCGCGGGCGGTGCGGCGGGCAACCGGCTCTTCTATCTCTCCGTCTCGCCGACGGACTACGATCTCATCCTGCGGATGCTCGCGGAGAGCGGGCTGAACAAGCCGCGGCTCGGCGCGTGGACGCGCGTGATCGTGGAGAAGCCGTTCGGCACGGACTTCGCGACCGCCGAGTCGCTGAACGAATCCATCGCGCGCGCATTCGCCGAGCGCGACACGTTCCGCATCGATCACTATCTCGGAAAAGAAACTGCGCAGAACATCATGGTGCTGCGGTTCGCGAACCAGATCTTCGAGAACCAGTGGAACAACCGCTACATTGACCACGTGCAGATCACCTCGGCGGAGACGCTCGGCGTCGAGGCGCGCGGTCCGTATTATGAAAAGGCGGGCGCACTGCGCGACATGGTGCAGAGTCATCTGCTCCAACTCGTATGCCTCACCGCAATGGAGCCGCCGACGAGCCTCACCGCTGACTCGATCCGCGATGAAAAGGCGAAGGTCGTCCGCTCGCTGCGCCGTCTCTCGCCGGAGGATGTCGCGACCGACATCGTGCGCGGGCAATACGCCGCAGGGGCAATCAATGGCAAGCCCGTCCCCGCCTATCGCGCGGAGGAACGCGTGAGCCCGACCTCCATGACGGAGACCTACGTCGCGCTGAAGCTGCACATTGACAACTGGCGCTGGCACGGCGTGCCGTTCTACATGCGCGTCGGCAAGCGGCTCGCGAAAGGCGGCGCGGAGATCGCCGTGCAGTTCAAGGAAGCGCCGCGCGTGCTTTTCAACACCGACTCCGACGCGCCGCTCGGGCCGAACCAGCTCGTCATCCGCATCCAGCCCGACGAGGGCATCTCGCTCCGCCTCCAGTGCAAAGTCCCCGGCAGCGTGCTCCGCATCGAGCCCGTGAAGATGGATTTCCACTACGGCGCGAGTTTCGGAAAACAAAGCCCCGAGGCCTACGAGCGCCTCATCCTCGACGCGATGAGCGGCGACGCGACGCTCTTCGCCCGCCGCGACGAAGTGCAGGAAGCGTGGAAGTTCGTGGACGCCATCGAGCAGGCTTGGCACGCCGCCGACACAAAGAGCGCCCTCTGCGAATACGCCTCCGGCACCTGGGGCCCGAAGGAAGCCGACGAACTGCTCGCCCGCGACGGACATGCTTGGCGGAGGATGTAACCGTCCTCGACATATGAGCAGCGCGTTTCCGAATGTCATTCCGGCAAGATTACGGCATCTTATGGCTTCGCTGCCGGCTCCTAAGAAGCAGGCAAAGACATTTTTCTCAATTCAAAGTCGAGGTCATTGGGAGAATTCGGTCTCTGACCTCCTGCGATTTTTCATGCAACCCACAGAGGAGCATGATTTCAATGGGTTGTTCTTAGAAGTCTTTCTTTCTCTTGTTGGGCATGACAAACTGCCAGAATTGGACTTATCCCGAGTCCAAGTTAGGCGTGAAATCTCAACAGCCTGCGGGCGGATTGATTTGTTGATTGAAGGCTCAAACTGGTTGGTCGTGATCGAAAATAAGATCGGCGCACCGTTGCTCAATCCATTGGAGGATTATGAACGGCACATCGCATCACGCTATCCGAACAAGAAGCCCGTCTTCGTGATTCTTTCACCCGATGAGAATCCACACGTAACGGGACACTGGCAGCAACTCAGCTACCGTCGTTTTCTTGATAGGCTAAATCCCAATTTTGCACTTTTAGACCCAAACTCGAAATGGACGATTCTGGCCAATGAATTTGCCCTGCATCTCGATCAACTGCTCTATCCTCAAATCATGACACTTTCAGCAACTGAAGCCCACAGCATCGAACCTCATTTGGTGGAAATGAAGGCGATCTGCGACAAGTTTGACGCTTACAATCGTTTCGTTGAACAAGCCTTACTAGCACACTTACGCGAGCTACTGCCAAATCACGGCTTCTTCGTAAGCGAGCACAAGTGGGCAACATTGGTGGGTAGTGGGCATCCTGAGCGGCTTTGGACTTTCATGATGCAAACACCGACAGAGACGCATGGAAACCCATCAGGTCAGTTCCGAGTTGGTGCTTGGCTTGCGAAGGAACTGACGCCAGCGGAAACAAATATTTTATACGAGAGGCTTCCGGGAATTCAAACTCGATGGGAAGACGATTCCCCGACCTGGGGTGACGAGTTCTTTACGACAAGTGCAGAGGCAATCGCCAGGGTAGGCGCGGTCGCCCTCGTGCTTGCCGAAATCCAAGGCGGAAAGTGAATCGGTGACACCCCTTGCAGTCTGCTCGTGCTTGCAGATGTTGTCGGAGAGAGCAGAGTTCCAAGTCGCTGCGTTCTACTTTCGGTTTCCGCGCCCAGCTTTTTACACGCCATGCCCACTGACACCTTAGCCCCCGCTCCCAGCGCCTCCTTCGGCACTCCCGTCGAACTCACCGCCATCGCCCGCGAGCTGAAGAAGCTCTGGCAGGCGGACCAGACGCGCACGCGCGCGTCGCTCATCAATTTCGCCATCATCTGCGAGGGCGAGGCCGCGATGCAGGACAGCACGCAATTGCTCGAGCGCTTCGTGCGCAACCACTCCTTTCACGCGCTCCTCATCGGCATTGACCCGCACGCTGCCGAGACCTCCGTGCAGGCTTGGGTGAATGCGAACTGCTTCCTCCCGAAGGCCGGCGCGAAGCACATCTGCTGCGAGCAGGTCACCATCTTCGTGCAGGGAAAAGTGCGCGAGCTTCTGCCGAACCTCCTCTTCTCGCAGCTCGACTACGACCTTCCCCTCACTCTCTGGTGGCGCTGCGAATGCCCCGAACAGGTGGACGCCGAAATCTGGCGCTGGGTGGACCGCCTCATCTTCGACAGCGGCTGCTGGAAGGATCCGCGCGCCCAGTTCGCCGCCATGCGCGCAGCCCTCGCTGCAAACAGCTCCGCACACGACGCCCCCAGCCGCACCGTCCTCGGCGACCTGAACTGGGTCCGCACCGGCAACCTCCGCCAGGCCATCGCGCAGATGTATGACCTCCCCGGCGGTGCCGCGCGCCTCCGCAAATTGCGAGGCCTCGCCATCAGCCACGGCCACGGCTCACGCACCACCGCGCTGCTCCTGCTCGGCTGGGTTGCCGCGCTGCTCGGATGGAGCAAAGGCTACGTCCCGGCGCGCATGGAGGCCGCGTCCGGAGTCGCAGACCGCGTGAGCTTCACGACCCCCGAGGGCGGCAAGGTCGCCTGCGAACTCAGCGAATCCTCCGGCGCACCCATCCACCGCGTCATCCTCGAGCACGACGACGTGAGCATCACCGTGGACCACCCCGCGCACTCCGCCTACCTGAACCTCACCCTCGTGTGGAAAGACGGCCGCCTCACGCGCCACCTCGTCCCCGCCGACTCCACCGACCTCGCCGACATCCTCGACGAGGAACTCTCCCGCGGCAGCCGCCACGGCATCTACCTGCGGGCACTCGCAGCGGCGGAGGCGCTGATGTAGCGTAGCCTTACCAGGTAGCTTCTCACTCGCCCCCCACGATGAAAGTCCCGGCGCTTTACATTGATACTTCCGTAATCGGCGGCTACCACGACCCTGAATGGATGCAGGAAACGCGCGAGCTTTGGCGGCAGGCGGAGGCGGGGCAATGGCGGCTGATAACCTCGATTGTGGCTGAGCGGGAAGTGCAGAAGGCACCGGAAAATGTGTGCGAAATTTTTGCCTCCACGTTTGGCGCAGCGAACATCTTAGACACGAACGACGAAATCGAGGAACTGGCCGACGCTTATCTCGCCGCAGGCGTGGTGCCGACAAAGTATGCGGATGACGCACTGCATGTGGCGATGGCCACGGTGCATGGCATCCGGCTGTTGCTGAGCTGGAACTTCAAGCATCTCGTCAACGTGCGGCGTGAGGATGGATTCAATGCGGTGAACCTCTTGCGCGGGTGGCCGCTCATCCGTATCGTCAGCCCCAAGGAGATCATCTATGCCGAACAAGACGAAATCTGAATCAGAACGCGGCTTCGACGCCGTGGCCGAGAGCCGCAAATGGAAGGAGGCCGTGGCGTGCGAGACGGAGGGCATGACCGCTTCGGAACGCATGGCATATTTCAGAAGTCATTCATCCGTCGCCGCCATCGCCGCACGCGCCCGCAATTCGGAAGATGCATCCTGCGTCGTCCGCGAGGAACCGCCGAAGCCGTGAACATGCCCGCCATCATCTGGAAGGAAGGCCGCCTCACGCGCCACCTCGTCTCCACCGACCTCGCCGACATCCTCGTGAGGAACTCTCCCGCGGCAGCCGCCACGGCATCTACCTCCGCGCGCTCGCAGCGGCGGAGGCGCTGATGTGAGCGAGGAAAATTAAAGGATCAGCCACCCTTCCCGACGTCCAATGCCGGACTTCCTGTTAACCTCCTACTTCGAGAACGACGTCCTTCCGCGGCGAACGTATCTCACGAAGGAAATCTGCATCCGCACCGTGCAGAATCCCGTTCGCAGCGAACCGTAGGAACACAACCGCTTCCGCTTCTGGGCAGCAGTGCCGGAACTCGGAGGGAGGTTCTTGCGCGTGGTCACGCTTGCGGATAAACTCACCATCCATAACGCATTCCTCGACCGGAGATTTCGCCCATGAAACTGAACTACCACCCCGACACGGATTCGCTCTACATCGCACTCTCGCCAAACCCGAGCGCCGAAAGCAACGAGGTTGCGGAGGGCGTCGTGCTGGACTTTGATGCCGCCGGTCGGCTCGTCGGCATAGACATTGACAACGCCAGCCACAAACTGGATCTGCACGAGCTCACGACGGAGCAAATCCCGGTGCGCGCAAACGCAGCGTGATGCTCGCTCGACGCGGCGGAGGCGCTGATGTGAGTTTTCCCTAAAAGGAAACTCGCTCGCATTTGCCGCGCAGGGGTGCTACTCCACACGCACATGGGCACCCTCTACTACGGCGACAATCTCGACATCCTTACCCGCTACGTCCCCAGCGAGTCCGTGGACCTCGTCTATCTCGCCCCGCCC
>CAIRYQ010000034.1 GCA_903882875.1 uncultured Spartobacteria bacterium
CGGAAACGGAGCAGTCGCTTGCGGAGACGCAGCGGCGTTCCGCAGAGGAGCACGCGGCGCTTTTGGCGAAGCACGACGGGCTGCACGCGAACTTGCAGGAAGTCACGCGGACGCTGGAGGAGACGCGCCTCGCCGCGGCAGACGCGCACGGCGCATTGTCCGCGGAGAAGGCGGAACTCGGACGGCGACTCGCGGAAACGGAGCAGTCGCTTGCGGAGACGCAGCGGCGTTCCGCAGAGGAGCACGCGGCGCTTTTGGCGAAGCACGACGGGCTGCACGCGAACTTGCAGGAAGTCACGCGGACGCTGGAGGAGACGCGGCACGCAGCCGAGGAGGTGCATGGTGCGTTGTCGCTGGAGAAGGCGGAACTGGAGCGGCGATTTGCGGAGACGCAGCAGTCGCTTGCGGAGACGCAGCGGCGTTCCGCGGAGGAGCACGCGGCGCTTTCGGCGAAGCACGACGAGCTGGATGCGAATTTTCAGGCCGTGTCAAAGACGCTCGACGAAACGCGGCACGCAGCCGAGGAGGTGCATGGTGCGTTGTCGCTGGAGAAGGCGGAACTGGAGCGGCGATTTGCGGAGACGCAGCAGTTGCTTGTGGAGACGCGACGGCATTCCGCGGACGAGCACTCTGCGCTTTTGGCGAAGCACGACGAACTGCACGCGAACTTTCAGGAAGTCACGCGGACGCTGGAGGAGACGCGCCTCGCCGCGGCGGATACGCACAGCGCGCTGTCTGCGGAGAAGGCGGAACTCGGGCGGCGGCTCACGGAGACGGAGCAGTCGCTTGCCGAGACGCAGCGGCATTCGGCGCAGGTACACGCGGCACTTTCCGCAAAGCACGACGAGCTTCAGGAACGGCATTCGGAGACCGTCCAGAGCCTGCTGGAGACGCGCAGTGCCGCGGCCGAGGAAGTCACATCGCTGAACCGCGCGAAGGCCGCGCTCGAACAGCGGATCGCGGAGAGCGAGAAGGCTCTGGCGGAATTCCAGATCGCCGCGGCGGACAGGCACGCGGCGCTTTCTTCTGAAAAGGCGGCGCTCGAAGAAAGGCACCGGCAGTTGGAGCAGGTGCACGCGGAATTGCAGTCGGAGTCTTCGCAGAAACAGGCCAGCCTCGAATCCGAAAAATCCGCGCTCGCCGCGGCGCTCACGGAGGCGCAGCGCAAGGCGGCGGAAGATCTCAGGAATTTCGAGGGGCTGAAGGCCGGGCTCCAGCGGCGGCTCGCAGAGTACGAGGAGTCCCTGCAGGAACTCAATGCCTCCGCACGCGCGGAGATTGAAAAGCTGTCCGAGGAAAAGGCGGATCTCGAACGCCGCCTTGCGACGACCGAACACACGCTCGCCGACACGCGGCTCACAACGGACAAGGAGCACGCGGCGCTCGCCACTGCGAAGGGTGAGCTGGAGGCGCGGCTGGACGAGACCGAGCGGACGCTTGCAGAGGTGCGCAGGACCGCAGCCGAGGAACACGCGGCGCTCACGGGTGAGCGCGATGCGCTCCAGCAAAAGCTCATCGAGGCGGGGCTCGCGTCCGCCGAGGCGCAGCGGCTCGCGGATGAAAATCACGCGGCGCTGACCGCTGCGAGGGATGATCTCCAGCACCGCCTGAGCGCGATGGAGGCGAGCCTCATCGAGGCCCGCCGTATCGCAGCCGAGGAGCACGCCGCGCTTTCCGCCCACCGCGACGAACTGCACCGCAAGGCGGGCGATCTGGAGAGCACGCTCGCCGACACGCGCCGCGCCGCGGGCGAGCATCGCGAGAAGCTCGAGGGCAGGGCGGCGGAACTCGAGGCACAGCTCGAAACCGCACAGCAGGAACTCGCGGAGGCGAAGCATTCGCTCGGCGTGGAAATTTCCGGGTTGACCGCGGAGAAGGCCGAACTGGCGGCGGATCTCGCCGCGATGGGTTCGGCGAAGGCGGATTTGGAGAGGCAGCTCGCCGACACGCGCGAGGCGATGGCGCAGGCCGCGCATTCGATGGAGGCCCGGTGCTCGCTGCTGACTGTGGAAAAGGCGGATCTCGAACGCTGCCTTGCGACCGTCGAGAAGGCACTCGCGGACACGCGCCAGACTGCCGAAAAGGGCAATGCCGCGTTGGAGGAGGCAAAATCGGAATTGGAAACGCGGCTCGCCGATGCGGAGCGGATGCTGGCGGAATCCCGAAAGTCCGCCGAGGACGGGCACGCCGGGATCGCTGCGGAGCGCGATGAATTGAAGCGGCGGCTCGCAGCTTCCGAGCAGTCGTTCGCGGAGGCGCGGCGGCAGGCCGGCGAAGATTGCGAGCGGTTCGCGGCGGCAGCGGACGGCCTGAGGCGCCGCCTTTCCGCAGCGGAAGCCGGCCTCGCCGAAGCGCAGCGCAGCGCGGCGGAGCACCGTGGCACCGCGGAGCAGCACGGCGCGATTGTTGCGGAGCGTGACGAATTGCAGCGCAGGCTCGGCGAGGCCGGGAATGCGCTGGCCGCCGCACAGCAGGCGGCGGATGAAAAGCACGCCGCGCTTTCCACGGAGATCAGCGTGCTGCACGCGCGGCTTGCGGATGCGGAGAAAGATTTTTCCGAACGGCAGAAGAACACGGTCGCGGAGTACGCGCCGCTGGCCGCGCACCGCGACGAACTGCTCCAGAAGCTCGCCGACGCGGAGCACAGGGCCGCGGAGGAACGCCGGGGATTCGAGGCTTTGAAGGCCGGATTGCAGCGCCGTCTCGCCGAGCAGGAGGAGTCACTGCGCGAATTGAACGAGGCCGCGCGCGCGGCGGCGATCCCTCACGATTCCGCGGTGGCGGAGCATGGCGCGCTGGTCGCTGAAAGGGATGAGTTGCAACGCACGCTGGCCGCGACTGAACAATCACTCGCGGAAGCACGGCAGAAATTCGATGCGGTGCATGGCGAACTCGCCGACGCGCAGCAGCATCTGGGCGACACGCGCCGTCAGCTCGGCGAAGCACAGGCCGGATTTGCGGCGGCGAGGGACGAATGGCAGCGCAAGCTGGACGAGACAGATCAGAAGCTCGCCGGTCTGAACGATTCGTTTCATCAGGAAATCTCCGCACTCACCGCGTCGAAGACGGAGCTGGAGACGCGGCTCACCGAGGCGAGCAACATCGCGGAGGCCGCGCGCATTTCCGCGGAGCGGGAGCGTTCGGCGCTCCTGGCGGAAAAGGAATCGCTGCAACGTCACCTTGGCGAGATGCAGGACGCGCTCGCCGCAGAGCGTGCCGCGTTGGAAAGCCACGCCACGGAGCTGGCGGCTGCGAAACAGGGGCTCGGGAACGAGGCCGCTGCGACCGCGGAAAAACTTGCGGCGGCGCGGCGGCGGATCGAGGAATCCGAGCAGTCGGTTGCGGCGCAGCAGTCGGCATTTTCCGCGGAAAAATCCGCGCTCGAACAGCAGCTTGCCGCGGCGGGCCGGGCGCTTGATGAACTTCACCAGTCGTCCGGGGGCGAACGTGCCGCGCTCGTCGCGGAGCGCGATGAGCTGCAGCGCCGTCTCACCGAGGCTGCCGCCGGGCATGAGTCGCTCACGGCCGAGCGCGCGCTCATCGAATCACAGCTCGCGCAGGCGAGGGATTCACATGCGGAATTGCAGACGCGCCTGGAGACCGCCGCCGGGCACGAGTCGCTCGCCGCGACCGCACGCGCGGAGCATGACCGAGTGCAGGCCGCGCTCGCCGAGACGGAACGCAGGCTGCACGATGCGCTCGCGGAGAACGAGCGCCGCAGCGCCGAACGCGCCGGGCTGGAACACCAGCTCGCGGAGCTGGACGACGCACGCCAGCAGCTCCGCAGGGAACTCACGGAAAACGAGGGCACCGTGAAAATTCTCGAACAAAAACTCGGCGCAGTGCTGCGCGAGACCGGGCATGATGCCGAACTGCGGAATGCCGAACTCACCGGGATGCGCGAGGCCTTGGAAAATGCGCGACGCGACGCGGAGCAACTGCGGGCGAAGGCGGATGCCGCGGAGGATTTGGGAAGGCGCCTGCGCACGCTGGAGGAGCACGCCGCCGCTGCGGATGCCGGGCGTCAGCATGCGGAGACGGAGCGGGATGCGCTCGCGAAGGCAGTTGCTGCCGCCGAGGAGGATGCGAGGAAGGCAGCACTCACGCACGACGAGGCGTTTGCAAACGCGGAGGCGGAACGCGCACGGCAGACGCACGGGCTGGCCGAGGAGATCCGGAAAAAATCCGCCGAGATCGAGTCCGCTCGCGCCGCGCTCGATTTGGCCCAGCGTGAAAGCGCGGAAGCCAAGGCTGCACACGACTCGGCCGCGCGCCAGCGCGACGAGATCGCGCACCGCATGACGCGCGTGACGGACGAGCACAAGCGGCTCCTCGACGATCTTGCCGCCTCCAGTACGGCCGAGTCCGTGTCGCGCTCCGTGCTCCCCGCGCCTGCGAAACCGCACCATTTCGTCGAGCTGTCCGATACGGAAATTTTGCCGCCTGTGCGGGAGCGAACGATCAATTTGCCGCCCGCCCGCCCGGTGTCCGTTGCGCCGCCGAAGGTGCGGACGGTGTAGCGGCTTGGAGCTTGCACGGAACTTATCCCGAAAAACTGTGAAGGGTTTGAGCGCCTGCGCTTGCCTCCGCGAAGCCCGCCGCCTATCGAAGCGCCCTCAATGTTTTTCCTCACGCCGAAGTTCATCAAGCAGGGCCGCCTCTACATCAAGGAGGCGGAGAAGCGCCTGGCCTACAATCGCGACCGCTGGACGCCGGAGGTGATCTCAAATTTCGAGGGCGAGATCGAGCGGCTCACCGATGCCGTGAAAAGCCGCGACGAGGCCGCGGTGAAAGTGCATGAGCAGTCGCTCGACAAGCTCTGCGGCCAGCATTGCCCGCTCGCGCCGAATGCGGGCATCGCGGAAAATGTGGAGGTCATTCTTGTGGCGATCATCGTCGCGCTCGGCATCCGCACGTATTTTCTCCAGCCGTTCACGATCCCCACGTCCTCGATGTATCCGACGCTGAACGGCATCACGGGCAAGGCCACGACGGAGGAACCGCCGAATTTTTTGATCCGCGCATACCAGACCGCCGCATACGGGCGCACCTGGCACAACGTCATCGCCGAGGCTGACGAGACAGTGACCAATGTGGCCGAGGAAAAGCGCGGCGGTCTGCGCCGGTTCTTCACCTACACCCGCGTGGATACGAGCGCGGGGAACACCTACTGGATCAATGAGGCGAAGGATCCGGTGGAAGCCGCGTTCGGCGTGAAGCACGGGGAAGGATTTCGCGGGACTTTGGTGGGCAAGTCATTTCACAAGGGAGAGCCCATCGCGCGCGGATATACGGACACGGGCGATCATGTTTTCGTGGACAAGTTCAGCTACCACTTCCGCAAGCCCACGCGGGGCGAGGTGTTCGTGTTTCTCACCGAGCACATCAATATCCCCGGCTACGGTGTCTCCGGGCCGCCGCCGATGAAGCCGTCGCAATTTTACATCAAGCGCCTTGCCGGACTGCCCGGCGACGAACTGCGCATCGCCGCGCCGGAGCTTTTTCACAATGGCCACCGTGCGGAAGAGCCGGGCTTTGTGCGCGTGATGAAGGGCAGCGATCAAAGTCCGTGGAACCAGTACCGCGGATACTCGAACACGATCGGCCACAGGTACGACGAATACAGTCTGGCTTCACCTGACATGGCGTTCCGAGTGCCGGAGCAGAAATATTTTGCGCTCGGTGACAACAGCTACAACAGCTCCGACAGCCGCGCGTGGGGCACCGTGCCGCAGGAAAATCTCATGGGGCCCGGTTTCCTCGTGTACTGGCCGTTCGTGAATGATCGCGGCTCGCACTTCGGCCTGATCAAGTAGCGCGCCGCGCCTCAGAGCAGCCCGAGCGAGGTGTCGAGTTCGGCCTCCGTGTTGTAAAAGTGCGGACTGAAGCGCAGATAGTCGCGGCCCTCGCGATCGTGGCGGAGCGAGCTGACGACGCCCGCACTTTCCAGTTTCGCGTGAAGCTCCGCCATGCTGCGTCCTTCGCGGCGGAAAGTCGTGATGCCGCTCGCTGATGCGGCCGCGACCGGGCTGTGGATTTCGTAGCCGCGCTCGCGAAGTCCGGCGGTGAGATGCGCGGTGAGTTCGAGGATGCGCGTGGCGATTTTTTGCGTGCCGTGGCGGAGGAACATCGCGATGGCCGTCTGCATCCCGTAGATGCCGGCGATGTTGAGCACGCCCGGCTCGTAACGCTGTGCGGTCGGCACGAAGCGCACCTCGTCCTGCGCCTGGAAATTTGGCGAATAGACATTCCACGCGCCGAGCAGCGTCGGGCGGCAGAGGTCGAAGTGCTTCCGCTTCACATACACGATGCCGATGGCGACGGGGCCGAGCATCCACTTGTGCGCGTCGGCGCTCAGGAAATCCACATGCTCCACACTCAGCGGAAACGCGCCGAGCGTCTGAATCGCATCGAGGGAAAAAAGCACGCCACGCGAGTGCAGCAGCTTGCCGATGGCATCCACATCAATGCGGTACCCGGAGAAAAAGTGGCAGCTCGCGAGGGCGACGAGCCTTGTCTTCGGCGTGAGCGCGGCGGCGACGATGTCGGGCGTGATCTCGCCGGGACGCGCGGGCTGGAGCAGCTTTACGATCACACCGCGCCGGCGCAGATCGATCCACGGATACACGTTCGCCGGGTAGTCGCCCGCGTAGCAAATCACCTCGTCGCCCGGCTGCCACGGCAGGCCGTTTGCAAAAAGGCTCAGGCCGAGCGAAGTCGGGCCGAGCAGCGCGATTTCGTCCTGCTCCGCGCCGATGAATTCCGCGCAGAGCCGCCGCGCATTTTTGATGTCGCGCAGCACGTCGCCGAATTCCTGCGGCATCTCACACGACTGGCGCACATGCGCGCACATCGCGTCCGCGACACAAGCGGGCAGTGCGGTGACGGCGGCGTGACCGAGAAAAATTTTCGATTTGCAGACGGGGAAAAGCCGCTGCCGTTCGGATTCGTCGGGAAAAAAATTCGGCATGTTGTCTTGTTGTTCCTTCGCGTCCCTCACGGACGATTCAGGCATTCGGCCCGATCACTCCGCCGGAGCGGGTGCGGGATCTTTTTCCGGCAGCGCGGCGTCCGGCGATGGCGGCGGCGGGAGTTTTGCGAGCACGTCCGGCGTCACAAACTGCGTCTCGACCGTGAACTCGTGCTCCATCTTCAGCACTTTCCCGTCGGGCGCGCTGACGGTCGTCGTGTTCACGGTGAAGTTCGGCTCCGCCATCTTTGCCGCCTGCTGCGCGTGCGGCCTGCGGATGTTGTCCACGATCACGAGCACACAGAGGTGCGCGACGAGAACGCCCATGATCACGCAGACCCAGAGCTTGGTATTCACGGTTGCCTGGCGGATTTTGCGCCGGCTTCGATGAGCTTCCAGAAGCCGTCCTTTTTGCTGAGCTGCTCGTCCTCCGCCGAGGAGAGCTTCGAGCGGAAAAAGAAATCCTGGAGCGTGTTCTTGTGCAGCACTCGGTGGACGGTGATGCCCTCGGGACGCCGCTCGAAATAGATGCGGTGCTCGCGCGCGCGGTAGCGGTGCAGCGTCTTGCCGTTGCGCTCGAGCCTGCCGAATTTTTCCGGATCGAGGTCGTCGAGGTTTTCCGGCAGCCCCTCGAATTCCGCGAGCAGATCGAGCTGAAGCTCCTTCGGCAATGCAGCCATTTCCGCGGCGCTGATTTCGTTGAAGATGATCTGGTACATCGGCTCTGCAATACCTACGCGGGATCCGATTTTTTGAAAGCAGAAGCGTCGCCGTCGCGGTACAGTCGGGCGACGCGCGGGCCGATTCCGGTGAAAATGTCCCACACAATCGTGCCCGCGAGCGTGGCGAGTTCGCGGACGGTGATTGCTTCGGTGCCCTGCGTGCCGATGAGCACTGCCTCGTCGCCCGGCGCGGCGGTCACGCCGGTCACGTCTGCCATGATTTGATCCATCGTCACTCGGCCGAGGATCGCGCAGCGTTTTCCGCCGATGAGCACCACGGCATTTTTTCCGGAGAGATGCCGCGGGTAGCCGTCGGCGTAGCCCACGGCGAGCGTCGCGATGCGCATGGGCGCGGGCGTGATGAAGTCCCGCCCGTAGCTCACGCCGCGTCCCTGTTCAAAATCGCGCACGAGCAGCACGCGCGTCTTCCACGTCAGCGCGCGGGTGAGGCGGGGCTGGAATTCCGGCAGCGGCGATTCGCCGTAGAGCGCGAGGCCGGGGCGCGCGAGCGTGCCCGCGACTTTCGGGAATGCGAGCAGCGCCGCGCTGTTCTCGATGTGGACGAGCGCGTCGCGCAGGCCGATGTCGCGGAGCTGCACGACGAGCACATGGAAGCGTGTGAGCTGTGCGCGGGTAAAAACCGCGTCTTCGTCCGCGACGGGGAGGTGCGAGCCGATGCCTGTGATCTGTACGCGCGGAAGCACAGTGATTTTCCGCGCGACGGTAATGGCGTCGTCCTGCCACACGCCGAGCCGGCCCATGCCGGTGTCCACCGAGAGATGCACTTTCACGCGCGTGCCGGCCGAGTACGCCGCGTATTGCGCCGCCTCCTCGAAGCTCGACACGACCGGGATGAATCCGCGCTCCACGATCGCAGCGTGCTCGGCGGGCAGCGTGCCGCTGAGGAGGCAGATCGGCGTGCCGCGGGCGTGCGGAAAAATTTCCTCCGCCTCCGCGAGGTTTGCGACGCCGAACATCGCGACTTTTCCCGCGAGCGTATCCACGACACCTGCCGCGCCGTGGCCGTAGGCGTTCGCCTTCACGACGGCCATGATTTTCACCGAGGGGCCGGCGATGGCGGCGAGCGTCGCGGCGTTGCTGCGGATGGCGGCAAGATCCACCTCGACCCAGCTTCGCAGCATCGCGGGGGCCGCATCCGTGGCGGAGATGGAAGACAGACTCGACAAGCGCCGCACTTGGAACACTAATTCCCCTCCATTGCCAACCAAACCCATGCGCAAGCTTTTCGCCACATTGCTCCTCACCACGGTCGCCCTGCCACTTTACGCACAGCGCAGCACTGCGCCTTCGGATTCGTCCGCGCCGCCGAGGCCCCTTGCGGCATCAGCCGAGAAGACGGAGAAGACCGAGAAGCCGAAGACGGAAAAGCCCGCCGATTCGCGCTCGTTTTTGAAGCGGCTCTTCGGCCCGCGTGCGACTCCGACCCCGGCGCCGAAGGCGACTCCCGCGCCCACTGCAAAAAGCAAACCGAAGACGAAGCCCGCCCCGGCGGAGATGCCCGAGGAGGCCACTTCAAAAACGAAGCCGAAGACGAATCCCACCGCGGGCGTTCCGCAGTCGCCGACGTCGGGCGGCACGAAGTCGAAGACCGGAAAAGTGACGCCGAAGAAAGGCACGCCGAATTCGACCGAACCAGCCGGGCTTGATGACGGGGCAAAATTCAAGAGCGCAAAGGCCAAGGCGCTGGAGGATGCGAAGCTCGCCGAGCTGAAAAGCAAGGCCGACAGCGAAGTGGACGAGGCCGCAGCCGCGAAGGCATCCGCCGCCTACAACCGCGCGCTCTTTGAAAAAATCCGCGAGATCGATCCGAGCGTCAGCGAATACGCCACGAAGGTGGAGCATGCGCTCAGCAGGCGCGTCGGAGCGGAGAAGGGCAAGGAGTAGCGGCGCTTTGGCGACGACGGCACCGGAGGCGCGCGCGTGAGCACCATCCGGCACCTCTATTTCCACATCCCGTTCTGCCCGAAGCTGTGCCCATATTGCAGCTTCTACGTCGAGGTGGGCGCGAAGAACAAGAACACCGCATTCCTCGATGCGCTGCTGCGCGAGGTGGATCGCGCGGCGGAAAAATACGCGCTGCGTCCCGAGACGATCTACTTCGGCGGCGGCACGCCGACTTCGCTGCTCACCGACCAGCTCGAATATCTCCTCGGCGGACTGCGCGCGCGGCTCGACCTCTCCGCGCTGCGCGAGTGGACTGTGGAGGCAAATCCCGCGACGGTGCGCGCGGAAAAGGCGCGGCTGCTGCGCGACCTGGGCGTGACGCGCGTGAGCCTCGGCGTGCAGTCGTGGGACGACGCGCTGCTGAAGACGCTCGGCCGTGTCCACAGCGCCGCGGCGGCGGAGCGCACGTATGAAATTCTGCGCGCGGCGGAAATCCCGGCGGTGAATCTCGATCTGATGTTCGCCGTGCCGGGCCAGCGTCCGTCGCAGTGGCGCGCGACTTTGGAAAAGACGATCGCGCTGAAGCCGGATCACATTTCGAGCTACTGCCTCACGTATGAGGAGGACACCGCGTATTTTCAAAAGCTCGCGGGCGGCGACTACCGGCAGGATGTGGAACGCGACGCGCAGCTTTTCGAGGAGACGATGGACACGCTCACCGCGGGCGGTTTCGTGCAGTACGAGATCTCAAACTACTCGCGCGATGCTCGCGAGTCGCAGCACAACCGCGCGTACTGGCTCGGCGCGGACTACCTCGGCTTCGGGCCGGGCGCGTTCAGCACGGTCGGTTTGTCGCGATGGGAAAATGTGCGCGACACGGCGGGCTACACACGGACGATGCTCGCGGGCGAACTGGCCGCGGGTTTCACGGAGAATCTCAGTGCCGATGTGCGCGCGGGCGAAATCGCGGCATTCCGCATCCGCATGGCCGAGGGAATTCCCGTGGCGGAGATCGCGCGATGGAGCGATGCGATGGCGGAGTTCGAGACGCTCGGTCTCGTCGCGTGCAGCGATGGCATCGTTCGCCTCACGCGCCGCGGAAAACTTCTTGCGGACAGTGTCGCCGAAGCGTTCGTCTAACCGCGCTCGCAACCGCCCCATGAAACCAAATCGGAAAACGCCCATCATCGGCATCGTCGTCGGCATAGTGCTCCTGCTCTCGCCGCTGTTCGCTTATTGCGGATACCGCGTCGGCATGAATCGCGCATATGCCACCCTCGCTGCTTCCCGCACCGGAGACGCATTTGCGATTTCCGCCAACATCAACACCATGCTCTATTCCATCGTCGCCGGAGGCGTGGGATTTTTGATCGGCATCATCATGCTCGCGCTTTCGATCAGAGCCTTCCGCCGCGCGGGACTCGCCGCGGGCTAAAATCACACCAGCTTCAGGATCACGATCAGCGTCGTCACCGTGACCATGCTGAACATCGTGCTCCAGAACACCGCGCCGGTCGCGTATTCCGTGTCGGCCTTGAACTCATGCGCGATGAACGCGGTGTTCACCGCGGTGGGGAATGCCGTGCTGAGGATCATCGTTTTCAGCAGTTCGCCGTGGAAGCCGAAGAGCAGCGCCATCCCCCAGCCGACGAGCGGGCCGACGAGCAGCCGCAGCGTGAGTGCCCAGCCGAGGCGCGGCAGCGTGGCGCGCGCCGCGGTCTTCGAGAGCTGCACGCCGAGCGTGATGAGCGCCATCGCGACGAGGCCGTCGTGGAAATATTTCACCGGCATCCAGAGCCAGCGCATCGAGGGGAGGGGATGCTCGGCGTCGAAGCTCCCGTGGATGCCGCGCGCGATCAGCGCGAGCGCGACGGCCCAGATGCTCGTCTGCCGCAGCATCGGCAGCACCGCGCGCCAGCCGCGATTTTTCGCCGAGGACACGAGGAAGATGCCCACGGTGAAATTGCCGATGTTCTGCACGAGCACGATGAAGACCTGCAGCGCCTCGCTCGGCCCCGGATACGCGAGGTGCATGAGCGGGATGCCGTAGTTGGCCGAATTGTAAAAGACACTTGCGATCTGCATCGAGCGCGTCTGCGCAAGCGAATAGCCGCGCCACCATGCGATGAGCCCCGCGATGACAAAGAGCACGACGACGACCGACACCGTGTAGGCGACGGCCATCCACGCGTCGCGGCCGGCGACCGTCTTCGTCATCAGCTCGTAGAAAATGAACGCCGGGACGAAGACGTTGATGTTCAGCTTCACCACGGTGGCGAGATCGAGATTCCATTTCCGATCCAGCGCCCAGCCCGCGCCGAACATGATCAGGATGGGCAGCAGGACTTGGGTGAAGACATCGAGGACGAGCACAGTGCCGCGCACCATCCGCAATCCGCGCACCGGAATTCAATCGCCAATCGCGTTGCCGCCCGCACGTGTTCAGGCGATGCCCGCGCGCAAAGCCCGCCACTGCCTCCCCGCCGCCTGCTGCACGTCGGCCTTCTCGGCAGCCAGAACTCCGGCGGCACTCCGCCGCGCCGTCACTCGGGCCTGCGCCCGCCGTCGGCAAGCCGTAGGCCGTCGGAGCCATTCCGCAAAGACGGGCGGCCCAACCTCGCGGCTGGATCGCCCAACCTCGCGGCTGGACGGCTCAACCTCACGGCTGGATCGCCCAACCTCGCGGCTGGACGGCCCAACCTCACGGCTGGACGGCCCAACCTCACGGCTGGACGGCCCAACCTCACGGCTGGACGGCCCGACCTCACGGCTGGACGACCCAGCCTCACGGCTGGATGGCTCAACCGCGCGGGTGGACGGCTCAGCGACGACCCCGGATCGTCGGGGACCGGGCCCGGACGGTCGGGGACTGAGCCCGGACGGTTGGGGACCGGGCCCGGACGGTTGGGGACTGGGCTCGGACGGTCGGGGACTGGGACCGGACGGTTGGGGACTGGGCTCGGATGGTTGGGGACTGGGCCCGGATGGTTGGGGACCGGGCCCGGATGGTTGGGGACCGGGCCCGGATGGTTGGGGACCGGGCCCGGATGGTCTGGGACTGGGCGAAAAGCGGCTAAATGCGGGCCTTTTTCAGAAAACAGCGGCGAAATGCCGCATTTCAGGCCGCGCCAACCATCCGGCACCTTTCTTTCGGTCCCCTCTCGCACAAACCCACCACCGACCCGAAGCGGCAGAGGGCTGCCGCACCCCAAATGGCCCGCCTCCTCCCGCCAGCGGCTACTTCTTCCCCACCGCCTGCTGCGCGTCGTATTCGGCCCAGAACTCGGCGACGGGGCGGTAGGGGGCGAGGTTGTAGGCGATGAACTTCAAGTTCGGGTGCTGGCGCAACGGTTCGAGCTTTTTGCCGGCGGACGACACGCGCAGTTTTTCGAGCTTTGGTACCTGGAGCAGAGGCGTGTAATCGGCGATCGGATTGTCACAGATGTCCAATTCGTCGATTTGTGTATCGTGCAAGGGGGAGAGGTCGGTGATTTTGTTCATCGAAATTCTCAGAAGACGAAGTCTTTTCCCGCGCAGTGGCGAAAGATCGGAAATTCGGTTGTTGTAAGCCTTCAAGAATTCTAGCGGCGCTTTAGCTAGGAAAGTCAGGTCGCTGACGGAGTCCCCGTCAATAATCACCTCCCGGAGTGCGGCGACATTGAGCGGCGAGAAATCGACCAACTGCGAGCTGTATGCGCAGGTGAGCTTTTCCAGCGGCATGCCGCGCAAGGGCGATAAATCAGTGAGCTTCGTGTTGTCGATGATGAACTCTCGCAGTGGCATGCCGTGGAGGGGTGAGAGGTCGGTGACTTTGTAGGCCCCGTATATCTCAAGTTTGCAAAGGCGCATTCCGCGGAGCGGTTCGAGGCTGGTGAAGCTGCTTTGAGAAGCCTTGAGTTCATCAATGGGAAGTCCGCGCAACGGTTCCAGCGTGGCGGCATTGTTGAGCCAGACGTTAATGAGACCGGTGGCCGTCACAGTCAAATGTGTCCCATTGTTTTGAAGTTTGCCGAGCCATTCTGTGATCCGGTCTTCCACCAGTTTTCGCTTTTGCTCGGCTCCGAGTTGGAGCTTGCGGGAGAGTGCGGCGAATTCTCCGCTGGCTCCGACCTTCTGGAGATGCTCGATGAGCCGCTCCATCCACTTGGGTACCCAGCGCTCCTGCTCCGGTGCGGCGCCGAATTCCTCAACGGTGGGCAGGATGTCCGCGAGCGCCGCGTGCGCGGGATCGCGCTGCTGCGCGAGCCGGATGGCGTCCGCAGCGGCACTCCACTGCTCCTGCCCGATGAGAATCCATGCGCGCCGCCAATAAGCCGGGAGCAATCCGGGATCCAGCAGGAGTGCGGTATCGATTTTTCCCAGCGCGCTGTCGAAACGCTGGAATCCCGCTTCGCTCTCCGCCAGCGCGAGCATCGTCGGCGCGGTCTTTTTCAAATCGGCGAGCGCTTTGGTGGCCTTGGCTTCGCCTGCTTCGGCGCGCACCGCTTCACTCTCAGCGCGGCGGCCTTCCTCGGCGATTTTCAATTTCAGCCCACGCTCCCTGGCAAACGCGAAGGTGAGGAAGACCGCAACGATGACCACGGCGGCGGCGGCGAAGGACAGGAGGCGCACCTGCTTCTTCCGCCGCGCCGCACGCGCCCGCAGCCGTTCCGCGGCTTCCTTTTCCATGCGGCGCTGCGGCAGCGTGCGCAGGTGCGCGGCGAGCTGCGCACCTCCGGCAAAGCGTTTCGCCGGATCGCCGGCGACGCAGTGCTGGATGTCTTCGCGCAACAGCGGGTCGGCGATGTCCTCGCCCCAGTCGCTCGTGAGCGGGCGGTTCATCGCGCCGACCGTGAGCTGGTAAAGCATCACGCCCAGCGCGTAGATGTCGCTGCGGATCGTCGCGGGCTGGCCTGCGAGCATCTCGGGCGCGAGGTAGAGCCGTGTGCCGGTGAGGCTGTCCTCATTCACCATCGTCTGCGTGAAGCCGATCTGTGTGATGCCCGAGGGTGTGTCGCCCGAGACGAGCTGGCCGATGCCGAAGTCCGCAAGCCTCGCCCGCGGCTGCCCGTCCTTCTCCCCGTTTTCCTCGATGAGGATGTTCGACGGCTTCACGTCGCGATGGATCACGCCCGCGTCGTGCGCGCTCTGCAAGGCGTCGGCCACCTGCGCGATGATCTCCAGCCGCGTCTCCAGCGGCACCGAATCGAGCGGCACATGCGCCGCCGCCCAGCCCGCGAGGTCCGGGCCGTCAATGAAGTCCATCACGATGAAGTACGGCGGCTCGTCAAAGGAAACATCATGCACCGCGACGATGCCCGCCGAGGAGCCGATGCGGTCGCGCAGCACCCGGAACAGCGTGACCTCGCGCTTGAGCGAGCGCGCCTTGTCGGCATCGAAGCAAAACTTGAACACGCGCTGGTCCTTCAGGGTCCGGTGCCGCGCCAGCCACACTTCGCCGAAGCCGCCCTCGCCGAGCTTGCGCACCAGCACCCACTCCGCGCGCCCCGGCACCTCCAGCCCGCCCGCAGGTCGCCACCCCAGCGTCTCCTCCTCGCCCGGACGGAGCACGCGCTTTGCCTTCTCGCCATCCGGCGGCGCGACGAGCGGCGCACCTTCCGAGGCACCCACCTCGAAGACTTCCACCGGCTCCTCGCAGCCTTTGAAAAGATACGGCCCGTGCGCCAGCCACGTCAGCGTCGGCACCTCGCCATTTTCCACCTGCGGATGCGCGCGCACAAAATGCCGCGCCTCATCAAACGGCCCGCGCGTGAGCAGAATCTGCCCGCCCACCGCGAGTCCCATCACCCGCGCCACCAGATCCGCCGCAGGCGCGAGCACGTCCGCCTGCCCGAGCGTCGTGATGTCCGCGACTTCGCCCGCATGGATGCCCACGCGCGTCGTGATCGGAAATCCCGGCCATGCCATCGTCCGCATCCCGTGCTGGAAGCGCAGCGCAAACCGCACCACCGCCGCCACGCTCGTGCTGCGCGCAAAGTAGCCGTCGCCCGTGTTCTTGATCAGCGTCAGCTTCTCCTCCGCGGCGAGCGACTCGAAGAGCCGGTTGTGCAGCTCCGCCGCGCGCTTGTATTCGATCGCGCCGTGCTGCGACTTCAGCGCCGTCGAGTCGCAGATGTCCGTGAACAGCAGCACCGCAAACTGCGTGCGCTCATCCGGCACACTCTGGGGAGGCGTTTCACTGGCCATGCGCGGGGACGCTGACAGGAATCGCAGCCGTGGCAAGACCTGTGGCGGCGGGTTGTGGGTCAGTTTGGATTTCACGACGAAGGGCACGAAGCACACGAAGAAGCTCCAAAGAGCAGGGCCGACCCAAACGCTTTCGCCTTCGTGCCCTTTGTGCGCTTCGTAGTTCAAATAGAGCCCCTACCGGCGGCAGGGCTGACGCATGCAAATCACATTCGCGAGCGACGGCGACTCTCGGGTGGAGCACGCGAGAGGATGCGCTGGTTGCCAGCGGGATTTTTGAGCGCGCAAATACACGCCCTCGCGGTTCGCCACCACACCGGCCTCGCCATTTTGAACCGTCAGATCAGCGGTAAAAGAATGCTTGCCTGTCTGCGTGCCGGGGGCACGATCCGTATCATGAATACTTCTCCCCGAAATACCCCCACGAACACATCACGCACCCGGAGGGAATTTCTCTCCCAAGTCGGCCAGGGAATGCTGGCCGCAACCGTCGGCTTTGAGGTCGCGAACGGACTCGGCCTGTCCACCGCATTCGCCGGCGACCCAACCGATGCCCTCGACTTCGGCCCGCTCGAACCGCTCGTGCGGCTGATGCAGGACACGCCGGCGGACAAGCTGCTGCCCGTGCTGGTGGGAAAACTTAACAGCGGCACGGAACTTCGCATGCTCGTCACCGCGGGTGCGCTGGCGAATGCGCGCACTTTTGGCGGTGAGGACTACGTCGGCTTCCACACGCTGATGGCGATCGCGCCGTCGTGGTACATGTCGCAGGAGATGAAGGGCGCGGAGCAGGCGCTGCCTGTCCTGAAGGTGCTGTACCGCAATACGAACCAGATGCAGAGCCACGGCGGATGCAAATCCGAGGTGATGCACGCGGTCGCACCCGCGCCGCTGCCCGCGGGCAAGGACGCAGGCGACGCACTGCAGGAGGCGATGCGGCGCAAGGATCGCGATGCGGCGGAGAAAATGTTCGCCGGGCTCGTGGCGGGGAACAAGGAGGACGCCTTCAACGCGCTGCTGCACATGGTGCAGGATCACACCGAGGTGCATCGCGTGGTGCTGCCGTATCGCGCGTGGGATTTGCTCGGCATCATCGGCAAGGATCACGCGCACGCGCTGCTGCGCAATTCGCTGCGCTACTGCGTGGCGGGGGAATCGTGGAGCGGCAATGCCACCTACAACGAGCCGCGCGAACTTTTGCCAAAGATGCTCGATGAGTTCAAGCTGCACGACCGCAAGCCTGGCGACCGAAAAATGGACGACGCTTGGGTGGGGCAGTTCAGCGAGACGATCTTCAAATCCACCGGCAAGCAGGCTGCGGCGGCGGTCGCGGCTGCGCTGGCGGACGGCATCTCGCCTGCGGACATCGGCGAGTGCATCACACTCGCTGCAAACCAACTCGTGCTGCGCGACATGGGCCGCACGCCGAACATGGAGGTGAATGGCAAGCCGCTCGGCAGCGTCCACGGCGACTCGATCGGCGTTCACGCCAGCGACTCGGCGAACGCGTGGCGCAACATGGCCCGTGCCGGCAATGCGAGGAACTGCTGTGCGAGCCTGATCCTCGGCGCTTATCAGGTGGCGTTCGATCGCGTGGAGCGCGGCGGCGATTTCCTGCACTGGAATCCGCTGCCGGTGGAGAACCATGTCAAGGGCATCGGGACCACCGATGCCGAAGGTCTGCTGCGCGATGCGGAGAATGCGATTCGCGGCAATCTGCAAGCCCACGCCGCCGCGGCCATCCATCGTTATGGCCAACTGGGGCACGATCCGCAGGCGGCCTTCGACCTCATGCGCCGCTATGCGACCAGCGAGGACGGCGCGCTGCACGCGGAGAAATACTACCGCACCTGTTCCGAGGAATTCACGGCCACGCGGCCTGCGTTTCGCTGGAGGCATCTCGTCTCGCTCGCGCGTGTCACCGCGAGTGAATACGGCAGGCCGGCGGCGGGCATCGCGCAGGCTCGGGAACTGTTGAAGGTGTAGCCACCGCGCATTTTTTTCCGCCGCCGCGCTTGATGCAAATTTCCTGCGCGGCAGAGTGCCGCGATGGCGGATTTTTTTCAGACCGGCGAGATCGCCACGCTGCACCGGCTCGGGCCGCCGAATGTCGCGCGGCTGGAGGCGGAGCTTTGCGGGTTTGCAAAGGAGATGCCCATCGCGCTCGTCCTGCCGTGCCATGTGCGCGAGCTGGGCACGCCTGCGCTGGAGCGGATCATCGGCGAGCTGAAGGGCGCGGGATTTCTCAGGCAGATCGTCGTCGGAATTGACGGTGCGGACACGGCTGCGAAATGGAACCGCGCGCGGAAAATTTTCGGCGAACTGCCGCAGGAGACGCTGTTGCTGTGGAATGACGGCCCGCGGATTTCCAGGCTGCTGCGCACGCTCGCACGGCGCGCACCCGCCAACGGTGCGGCGGGAAAGGGGCGCAACGTGTGGCTCTGCCTCGGCGCGGTTTTTGCCGCGGGCACCGCGCGCATGATCGCGATGCACGACTGCGACATCGCGAACTACTCGCGCGAGATGCTCGCGCGGCTTTGTTATCCGCTCGTGAATCCCGCGCTCGGCTTCGGTTTTTGCAAGGGCTACTATGCGCGCGTCTCGGACCGGCTGCACGGGCGTGTCACCCGGCTGCTTGTCGCGCCGCTGCTGCGTGCGATGCGCGACGTCGCCGGATCGCATCCGCTGGCCGGGTATCTCGGCGCATTCCGCTATCCGCTCGCGGGCGAGGTCGCGCTGCGCACGGAGCACGCGCGCCGCCTGCGCGTGCCGCCCGGCTGGGCGCTGGAGTTGGGCGTGCTTGCCGAGACGTTCCGGCACTGCGCGCCGCGCGCCGTGTGCCAGGCGGAACTGTGTGAAAACTACGATCACAGGCACCAGGGCCTCTCTCCGAGCGATCCGTCGCGCGGCCTGCACAAGGTTGCGCGCGAGGTCGCGCTCGCATTCTTCCGCAGCATGGGGGCGGAGGGTGTGAAAATGGGCGCGTCGCATTTTTCCGCGTTGCCTGGGGCGTATTCGCATCATGCGGGCGAGGCGTTGCGGCTGTATTCTGCGGATGCGCTCATCAACAGCCTCAAGTATCCGAGGCGCGAGGAGGCGCTCGCTGTGCGGACTTTCGCGCGCGCGATCCGCGAGGCTGCCAGCGCTTTCCGCAAGGCGCCCGATGACGATTCCTCCGTACCGTGCTGGGATCACGTGGAGGAGGAACTGCCCGATTTTCTGCCGGCGCTGCGGGAGACGATCGCTGCGGACAACGGTGTGCGCTGAACGGGAATGGAAGAAGGCGCGTCGTAATCCGGGCCTGCGCGCAATGGGAATGCTGCTTGCCGGAGAGCGATGTCGCGGCTAAGATTGCCGTTCATTTTTCCAAGGCAAAACCATGAGCACATCCACGAATCCCGCGAACCCCGCGACGCAAGCCCCCTCAAGCAAGAGCGAACTCGGCCCCACCATGAGCGGGGCGGACATCCTCGTCCAGGCGCTGGAACGCGAGGGCGTGACGAGCATTTTTGCCTATCCCGGCGGCGCGAGCATGGCGATGCACCAGGCGCTCACGCGCTCAAAAAAAATCCGCACCATTCTCCCGCGCCATGAGCAGGGCGGCGTCTTCGCGGCGCAGGGCTATGCGCGCGTGACGGGCAGGGCGGGCGTGGTGATGGCGACTTCCGGGCCGGGTGCGATGAATCTCGTGACGGGAATCGCGGACGCATTTCTCGATTCGACGCCGCTCGTGGCGATCACCGGCCAGGTGCCGCAGCACATGATCGGCAAGGGCGCATTCCAGGAGACGGACGTGTTCGGCGTGACCGCGCCGATCGTGAAGCACAACTATCTCGTGACGGACATCCACGATCTGCCGCGCATCGTGAAGGAAGCCTTCCACATCGCGCAGACAGGTCGCCCTGGGCCGGTGCTGATTGACATCCCGAAAAACATCCAGATGGGTACCGCGCAGCCGGTGTGGCCGACGGAGGTGAAGCTTCGCGGCTACAATCCCGACATCCGCGTGGGCGACGCGGAGCTGAACGAACTCATCGGCCTCATCCGCGGCGCGAAAAAACCGATGCTCTATGTCGGCGGCGGCGTGATCAGCGGCGAGGCGCACGCGGAACTGCTGGAGTTCGCCGAGCGCGCGCAAATTCCCGTGGCCTCCACGCTCATGGGCGTGGGCTGCTTCCCTGAGACGCATCCGCTTTCGCTGAAATGGTTCGGCATGCATGGCACCGTCGCCGGCAACAACGCGGTGAACGAGGCCGACCTGCTGCTCGCATTTGGCGTGCGTTTCGACGACCGCATCACGGGCAAGCTGGAGGCGTTCTGCGCGCACGGCACGATCGTCCATCTCGAAATAGACAACTCCGAGATCAACAAGAACAAGGTCGTGAAGCTGCCGATGCTCGGCGACGTGAAGGACGCGCTCACCCGCGCGAATGCGCTGCTCGCGAAGGCCGGCTATGAGCGTGTGACGAATGGCGCTTTCTCGCTCTATGCCCCCTGGCGCGCGCAAATCGCTCAGTGGAAAAAGGACTTCCCGTTTTACTACGAGGACACGGAGGACGCCATCCAGCCGCAGTACGTGATTGAGCAGCTTTACAAGATGACGAAGGGCGAGGCGATCATCACGACCGGCGTGGGCCAGCACCAGATGTGGGCCGCGCAGTTCTATCATTTCGACAAGCCGCGCACGCTGATCAGCAGCCTCGGCCTCGGCTCGATGGGCTACGGCTACCCGAGCGCCATCGGTGCAAAGGTCGCGGCTCCCGACAAGGAGGTCATTGACATTGATGGCGACGGCTCCTTCGTGATGAACATCCAGGAACTCGCCTGTGCGCGCGTCGAGGGCATCGCGGCAAAGGCGCTCGTGCTAAATAACCTGCACTTGGGAATGGTCGTGCAGTGGGAGGATCGCTTCTTCAAATCGAACCGCGGGCACACCTTCCTCGGCACGTTCCTCGACGAGAAGCGGGAGCAGCCGAACATGAACAAGATTTACCCCGACTTCCAAAAAATCTGCGAGGGCTTCGACATCCCGAGCAAGCGCGTGTCGCACAAGAAGGATCTCGCCGCCGCGATGGAGTGGTTCCTCGCGCAGAAGACCGCGTGCCTGCTCGAAGTGATGGTGCCGTACTCCGAGCATGTGCTGCCGATGATTCCTGCCGGCGCGACCTACAAGGACATCATCTACAAGGATCCCGAGCAGCGTCAGACGCTGACGCCGGGTTCGGGTCTGTAGCCGGATTTTCCGCCAGGAAAAGCAACGGGCTCACTCGCCGAGCGGCGTGCTGATGTGGGCATTCGCCGGAGGCGTGAAGTCGAATTTCGCCTCCACGGATTTCTGCATCCGGACGTTTCGATACGTCGTGACGATGCGATCACCTTTCGGCAGCGCGGCATCGGTCCTCTCGACGACACCGTCGGCATTCATCCACACAGTGAGGCTCGAGAGCAGGCGGCGGACACCGGCGGATTTCGGCGTGAGGACAATGCGGAAGCCGCCGCCTTCGCGCGAGGGAGCGATGCGGAAAAACTTCTCCACGTCCTGAAAGTTCAGTCCGGCGGTGAGCGCGGCGATGCTGTCGTCAAAAAACTGCTTTTTGCCGAGCGTGTAGTGCTCGGCCTCGCTGAAGTTTGGATAGTAGATCCACAGATCCGTGCCGTTGGAGATCGTGAGGCTGGGCGATGAACCCTTCAGCTCGCGGCGGAATTTTCCGGGCGCGTGAAATGCGATGGTGCCGCTGCCGTGGATGGGTTTGTTCAGCAGGTGCGTCGTGCGCTCCTCGGCGAATTCGGCGGTGAGCGCGGGGAATTGCACGCGCTGTTCGCGGAGCTTTGTGAGCAGCGTCTTCTCATCGTCCGCGGAGAGCTGCTGTGCGCGGGCGGTGCACGGGAGGAGGATTAGCGCGAACGCCAGGGCTGCGCTACGGATTTTGAAAAAGCGGGACATAGTTGAACCATTGGTCGGGATGCTCCCGGGTGAGAACTTCAAAAACATCCGTGATGCGCTGCGTGTTCTGTTGCATCGTGTCGCGCAGCGGGCCCCGGATCATCTCGACTGGCGGGCAGGTGATGGCGCGGTAGCGGTGATTCGGCAGCCGCAGGACGAATGCGGGAATGACCGCCGCGCCGGTGTGGTGCGCGAGCATCGCGGGGCCGGTGCTGAACTGCGTCTCGCGATCGAACTGCCGCACGGTGACGCCGGTGCCGTGGTAGGGACGATCCACGAGCATCGCGAGGCAGCCGTTGCCGCGCAGCGTGCGCAGCATTTCCACAAAGGCGAAGTCGTGTCCTGGCCCGACTGCGACGGTACCGATGCCAAGATGCCGGCGGCACGCACCGCGCCAGCGCATGAGTTCGTCGGACGGTTCGGGCAGCGTGACGACCGTCATGCACAGTCCGCGCAGCGCGAGGAGGAGGCCGCCGAGTTCCCAATGGCCGAGGTGCGCGGTGACGAGGATGATGCCGCGGCCCGCGGCCTGCGCTTTGACGATGTGGTCCCAGCCTTCGGTGGAATCGAGGAGTTCATTTGCGCGGCTCGCGTGATCGCCGGCGCAGAGGAAATAATCGGCAAGCATCCGCGCAAAATTGCGGAAGTTTCCGCGCACGAGTGCATCGAGTTTTGCGCCGGAAAACCCGGTGGCGACGGCGAGGTTGTTGCGGACGATTTTTTTCAGATCGTGTGAACAGCGCAGTCCCCACCATGCGAGTGCGTCGGCGATTTTGCGTGTGACGGGGCGGGGGAGCAGTTGCGCGAGCGCGAACGCGGACTTGAAGGCCCCGATACGGTAGAGCGAGCGCATGGTGTCCTATGTCGCGCCGTGCGGCACCGTGCGGCGTGACAAGAGTGCGCACGCGGGGAGGATGAAGATGAATGTCGCGAGCACGCACCACGCGATGCCGATGCTGCACACGATGCCGAGTCCGCGGAGTGCGGGATTTTGCGCGAGCGCCAGCGATCCAAAGCCGACGACGCAGGTGTGGCCGCTGAGGAGCACGGGTTTCATCACGGTGCGCAGTTCGCGCAGCGGCTCCGCGGCGCGCATCGCGACGGCGATGTAGATGCCGTAGTCCACGCCGACCCCGAGCACGAGCGGAAAGGCGAGGACGTTGAAAAGGTTTAGCGCGATGCCGGTGAACTTCAGCGTCGCGACGAGCGCGCCGACGGCGAGCGCGAGGCCGAGCATGAGGATGATGATGGGCTTCAGCGAGCGCAGGAGGAAGGTGAGGATGATGATGTTGAGGCCGACCATCAGCGCGGTGAGCTGCACCATTTTCCACTGCGACCACGGGCCGAGTTCCGCGAGCGTGTAGCCCCAGCCGGAGAGGCCGACCTTGATGCCCGGTAAGTCGAGCGCACTGCGCAGTGCAGCGGCTTGCGTCTCGGTCTCGATGTTCGCGGCGGGCTTGATGCGCGCGATGCCGATGGGATTTTCGCGGCTGAGGAAACCATCAATCAGAAACCACCACGCGCTCGTCTCGGGCAGGTTGCGCTTCCATTCGGTGACGTTCATGCGTCCCTGTGCGGCGTCGGCGAGTGCGGCGAGCAGGCCGCGTGCGGCGGAGAATTGTTCCGGGGAAAAATCGCTCGCAGCGAGCGTGCTGTCGAAGGCAGCGGTGGCCTTGGTGAAATCCACGGCGGCGAGTTTCGTCGCGTTGGCCTTCATCCGCGCCGGTGAAGTCGCGAGTCCGGCGGGTGTGGCGATGGATTTGAGGAGCGGTTCGTGTGCGCCGCCGTCGGGCGTGAGTTTTGTCCACGCTGTCTGCGCCTTCTGCCATGCGGCGGAGAGCGACTCTGCATCAGGCGCGCGGATCACGGCCATGACGGATTCGATGCCGTCGGGATTCACGTGCGCCATGATGGTGCGGAGCGCGTGTCCGGCGATGCTGTTGCGCGGTTCGAGGGACTTGGGATTCAGGTCGAAGATGATGCGGCCGACGGGTGCGAGTGCGAAGATTGCGAGTGCGATTAGCCCGGCGGCGGACGGGCCGAGCAATTTCCACGGGCGCGAAAGCGCGAGCGCCGGCAGCAGCGGGATCCATTTGCAAAGGTAGTGCGCGATTGCCATCGCGAAGAACGTGATGATCGCGGACCAGCCAATGTTCCGCCAAGTCCCGGCGTCCCACGTGCGGATGGTGGTTGCAATGAACCACACGCTCACCACTGCGGCGCAGGCAAGCACGACGAGGACGATTTTCCAGAGCCAGCGCGGGAGCGTGATGCCGAGGAAGAGCCAGAAGAAGGTCATCATCACCGCCGCGGCGAGCAGGATGCCGCAGGCGATGAGCACGCCGAGCTGCTCGTAGCCGAGCGAGCCGCTGCCGAGCAGGCAGAAAAATGCGGCAGCAGTCGTGAACGAGCCGAACCAGATCCCGCGCCCGTGCATGCGCAGCGCGGTGGCGATGGCCTGCTCGCGCGTGCGGCCCTCGCTGGTTTCATTGAGGAAGCGCGCGTAGAGGATCATCGCGAAGTCCACGCCAAGCCCGACGAGGATCGAGCAGAGGCCGATGGTGATCATGTTCAGCTCGCCGTAGAGCGCCGCGCCGCACGCGACGGCGAGCACGCAGCAGAGCAGCAGCGAGTCCATGATCGCGCGCAGCGGTTTCCATTTCCGGAAGCCCGCGTAGAAGGTGAGCGCGACGAGCACAAGGCTGCTGGCGAGCGTGCTGTTGATGTCGCTTTTCATCTTCGACGCCATCTCGGCGACATAGGCGGTGCGGCCCGTGCAGAGGATTTCCGGCGCGGGGCCGTCGCGCCATTCGGCGCGCACGCGCACTTTGAAGTCCTCGAACTTGCGCATGATTTCGCGGCACGCGTGCTCGTTGATGTCGGGCTGGTTGCAGTGCGCCATGACCAACCGGAAGCGCGGGTCGCTCGCGGCGGAGAGGTTCGCGCTGCGCAGTCCCTTCAGTGCGGGGAAGACGATGCCGAGCGGATCGTATTCGAGTTCCGCCTGAGAAAGGCCGACGCCGGATTCGAGCTTCGCGCGGAGCTTGCCGAGGCGCGCGGTGATCGCGTCGGGCTGCAATGTCGCGAGGAGTTTTGCGAAGTCCTCGTCGGACTGGTTCAGCATGAGCGGCAGCGCGACGGCGCGCAGCTCGGCGAGGCCGCCGGGGGCTTCGAGCGGCGACTGATCCATCACGCGCACTACCCACGGCTCCTTGCGCAGCGCGGAGGCGAAGTGCTCGGTGAAGCCGTCCATGTCCACCTCGTCCGATGGCGCGAGGAGGCCGATGACGAGGTCGCGCGCAGAACTGAATTCACGGTCCGCGAGCTTGTATATCTGCACGCTTTCGAAATGCCCCGGCAGCATGTCGAGCACATCACTGCTCAGCCGCGTGCGCGTGAAGATCAGCACGGCGGCGGCGGCGAGCAGCACGCAGAGGATTCCCCACAGCACTCGCGGACGGTGCACGACGAAGTGCGCGATGCGATCGGAAATGGTCAGCCGGGTTTTTTCCAATGGGTGCGTGCGGATGCCCGGTGCATCGCGGGCTTTCGCCCGCGCCTACGATGCTAGTCGAGCTTGCAGACCACTTTTTCGAGAGTCGGCAGCTTCTTGAGTGTTTTCCTGTCCAGCGGCGCGTCCACGGGTGATGGGTTCTGATGGCGCGAATAGTCGAAGTAACCCACATGGCCGTCACGGGCGCGCGCATGGATTGCGAGGTTCGGCAGCGTGACGCGGACGGGCTCGCCGGTGGCGTCGCCTTCGCCCCACATGAAGACCTCGGGCAACGCGGCCCACGCGTAGCGCGGATCGGACAGCTTGTCGGCGGAAGCGCCCTTTTTTGCGAAGTCCTTTGGGGTGTAAGTGAGGCCTCCGTGCGCGAGCGGGCCGCTGACGTGGGACGAGATCATCTGGCGCTCCTTGTTTTCCTTCGACTTCGAATCAGTGCCGAATTTCGCCGAGATCGTGAGAAGCGGGACGCCGGGGCCTTTTGTGATCTCCGCGCGGAAATGCTCCTTGTCGTGGCGGATGGCGATTTCGCCGACGATTTGTTCCTTTGCGCCGGAAAATTGCACCTGGCCGTGCCGTTCCGTACCGCCTTTCACGGCAGTGGTCGTCGAACAGGCGCCGAGGAAAATTGCGGTGGTGGTGGCGAGGGCGCACTGCACGATGCAGCGGCTGTTGCGATTGGAGTGGAGCGGTGTTTTCATCGTGGGAATCGGGTGGTTCGGATGTGGTGTTCTCGGTGCGGCTCAGAGCGTGCCGGTGGCCGCGGGTGCGGCTTCGCCGTCTGTCTGTTCGAGGCGCGGGACGAGAGCATGGCGCTTTTGCACCCAGAGGACGAGGTAAAAAAGCTGGAGCCTCCACCACACGCCGAAGTTCGGGTGGATGTTGCCGCCGAGGACGCTGTTCACGGCCTGCGGGATTTGGAGCGGGGGATTCGAGGCGGTGAAGACATCCACGAATTCATCCGTGTACCACGCGCTCACGAAGCGGAGGTAGCGGTTCATCTGGCGGTTCAAATCGCGTGCGTATGAGGCCATGCGGATGCGGCCGAGGAGCGGATGGCGCAGTGCGAAGTTGAGCGTCTCCGCGGCCTGCTCGGCGCTGTGGAGCGCTAGGAAGACGCCGGTGCTGAAAATCGGGTCTATGAATCCCGCTGCGTCGCCGGCGAGCAGCCAGCGCGGGCCGTGCAGTCGGGTGTTGCGGTAGCTGTAGTCGCCGATGGCGTGGACTTCGGTGATGCGCCTCGCGGCGGCCATGCGTGAGCGCATGATGGGTGCGGTGGCAATGGCCTCGTCGAGCGCAGCTTCGGGTGAGAGTTTCGCTGCGTGGAAGTCTGCGATGTCCATCACAACTCCGATGCTCGTGCGCCTTCCATCGAGCGGGATGAGCCAGAACCAGGATTTATTTCCGCGCACGAGGCGTGTGAGCGTGCCATCCCGCCCCTCGTCGCGCTGCACGTTCTCGTAGTGCGCGAAGACGCTGAATTTCTGGAGGTGATCGTAGCGGCGCTTCAGATCGAACTGCGAGCCAACGACGGCATTTCGCCCCGAGCAGTCGAGCACGTAGGCCGCACGGATTTCGCCGCTGTCGGTCTTCAGCGTCACGCCGGTCTTGTCGAATGCAACGTCGCGGACGGCGCAGGGCTGGCGGATTTCCGCGCCGGCCGCGGCTGCGTGATCGAGGAGCATCTTGTCGAACCACGCGCGCTCGACCTGATACGCGCTGCGGTGGCTGAGCTGCATCGCGCCCTCGAAATAAAAGCGCTGCGTGCGGCGTCCGCACGCGGTGGAGATCTCGCCGCCGGCTTTTGGAAATGCGTGGCGTTCGAGTTCGCCGCGGACGCCGAGCTTGTCGAAAAGCGCGAGCGAATGAGGCAGCAGCGACTCGCCGATTTTGAAACGCGGGAAGGATTCCTTTTCGCAGAGCACGACACGCCGGCCCGCACGCGCGAGGAGGATCGCCGCGGCGGAACCTGCGGGCCCGCCTCCGATGATTGCGACGTCTGCTTGGGAATCCATTCGCGCGCAGCATGGCAGTTGCGGCGCGTGCGGCGCAAACGGGAACTTTTTGCGGCGCGGGCACAGCGCGCTTGCAATGCACTCCCGCAAGCGGGCAACGTCCGCCGCGTGCGCCTGCTCGACCGCTACATCGGACGTCAACTGCTGGTGTCGGCGATCTTCGCCGTCGCCGTGCTGAGCGTCGTGCTCGTACTGGGGAACATTTTCAAAAAGCTGCTGGATCTGCTGATCAACCAGAACGCGCCGCCGAGCCTCATCCTGAGCTTCATCGGCTACGTGCTGCCGTTCTCATTCACGTTCACGATTCCGTGGGGATTCCAGACGGCGGTGCTGCTGGTCTTCGGAAGGCTCTCGGCGGAAAATGAACTCACCGCGATGCGCGCGACCGGCGTGAGCGTCGCGCGCGCGTGCATCCCCGTGTGGGTGATCGCGGTGCTGCTCTCGGGCGTGTGCCTGTGGATCAATCTCGACGTCGCGCCGCGCGCGCAGCAGCGGATGAAGGATGCGCTTTTCGAGATCGCGACGCACAATCCGCTCGCGCTTTTCGGGGGGGACAAGGTGATTGACGACTTTCCGGGAAGGAAAATTTTCGTCGAGAAAAGCGAGGGCAACAAGCTGACGAACCTGCTCGTCTATCAGCTCGATCCGGACAACCGGGTGAAGAATGTGATGTATGCGCGCGAAGGAAACATCGGCATGACGACGGTGCCGAAGACGCTGCCCGACGGCACGGCCACCACGGAAAACCAAATCCTCCTCACGCTGAGCCACTGCCTCTACGAACAGCGCGACGAGGATCATCCGCAGGATGTGTCGCGCATCCGCAACGGCATCACGATGGAGGACGGCAGCATCGCGATCTCGCTGAAGGAACTTTACGAACGGCAGCGCAAGACGAAGGGCGTGGGCGCGCTGCCGATCGCCGAACTGCTCGACAGCGACCGGCCCGAGAAACTCGTGGAGCTGAACAAGCGCATCGGCAATGCGATGGCGACCATCGCGCTCGCGCTGCTCGCCGTGCCGCTTGCGGTAACTGCGCAGCGGAAGGAGACCTCGGTCGGCTTTGCCGTGAGCCTCGTGCTCGGGATGTGCTATTTTTTCCTCATCTTCATGGCCGACCTCGCGCGCAACCGTCCCGCGCTGCATCCAGCGCTGCTCGTGTGGCTGCCGAACCTGATCTTCCTTTCCATTGGCGCGTACCGTTTTTCGCGGCTGTCACGCCGGTGATTTGTCTCACGCGGCTGCTTGACATGAAAACTGCTGCACGTTTTTAAGTATCGCGACATGCAGGCTGTTCATTCCCCATTCCCCGCACGATGTGATGGTCTTGCGGCTCCGAGGAGCCGATCCGACTGATGAACGGGTTTGTGGCCAGTGGAGCGTGGATCTGCCACACGGGAAAGGTCCGCAAAATGAACGAAGACGCCTGTCTGTTCGGCGGTGCATTCGGTGGCGCGAGCACTTCCGCCCCGATGAAGGCGGTGCTGAAAAAATCACCCTGGGTTGTCGCGCTTGCCGACGGTATCGGCGGGCACCGCGCGGGCGCCTTCGCGAGCCGCGAGGTGGTCGCGAACCTTGAGGCCGCTTCGGAATTCAGCCGGACGGCGATCGGCAACGTGCTGCAGGCGACAAACCGCAAGTTGCACGAGGTCGGGCAAGAGAAACCGGAATTCGAGGGCACGGGCACCGCGGTCGTCGGGCTCGTCTCGGGGCCGGACGGGATGTTTGGATTCAATGTCGGCGACGCGCGGCTCTACCGGCAGCAGGCTGGGCGGCTCACGCAGATCTCGGCCGACGATTCCGTCGAGCAGATGCTCATCCACGAGGGGCTGCTGAAGGCGAGCGACGACGGCGTGCGATCGAAATACATGCACGCACTCACGCAGAGTGTCGGAGGTTCCGTCGAGTATCACCCGCTCGATCCGCACTTTTATCCGCTCACGGTGAAAAGTGCCGCGCGTTTCCTGCTTTGCACGGACGGGCTCACGGACATGATTTCAGTGAAGACGATCGAATCCTACGTCGTGCCGCAACTGAAGCCCGTGGCCGCCGTCCAGTCGCTCTTTTCCGCCGCGATGGAGGCGGGCGGACGCGACAACATCACGATCGCGATCGTGGATGTGGAAAAGGCCTGAGACCGTCCGGGCGGGCGCAGTAAAAGTTTCGCCCCGGCTCTGGCCCCATAATTGCTATAATCGGTGTGAACACACCTTTATGCTCTGGTTTTGCTCCGGTCACTTTGCCGCCACCTGGCTCGTCTGCCTCACGCTCATCTTCCGTTTTCACGCGGCGGCGGAGAAGCCGCTCACCTTCGTCCTCTTCGCGCTCATCCTCTGGCCCGTGCTTCTGGAACTCCTCCCGCTGCGCGGCTATTTCGCGCTCAAGCGCGTGACGCTGGATCGCCTCAAGGCCCGCGTGCATCGCGGCGAACTCAAGAAGGCCATCGTCTTTGCATTCGGCTTCTGCACGAGCCTGTTCGCGGCCATCGGCATCGGTGTGGCGGCGTGGGGCTTCGGCCTGCTCGATGGATGGCTGGGGAAAATGAGCGACGGCGTCAACGTGATGTCCACCCTTGCGTGGCTGCCCGTCACATTGATCCTCTGGGTCGTGCCGCCGGTGATCGCCGTGGCGGTGCTCGCCGGCCGCGCGGAAAAGGCGTTGGCCAGGAAGCAGGAGTTCAAGCACGAGATGGCGAACGCGTAAGCCGAGTCGCGCGTCCTTTCTTCGCACGTCTGACTTTGCACCTCGCTCAAGGGCTACTCGCTCATTTCCGCTGCGGCTTCAGCACGAGGTCGGTCTTTGTCACCATGTAATAGAGCCATGCCGTGCGAGTGCCGGGATCGAGGATGCTCCGGATCGGCTGCGCACCGTTGTAGAACGGAGTCTGCGACGCGCTTTTTTTCACCGTATCCACATACTCCTGCCGGTCAGGCGCAAACTGCGCCGGCTTCTGATCTTTCACCGATTTGATATTCCACCATTTCTTCAGATCGGCGGGAATGTAGCACGTCCACTGCTCCGAAGTCTCGAACAGGAACTCGCCGTCCGGCGCGAAGCACGAAAGCCAGAAGCAATTGATGTCGAAACGATCCGTGAGCTTCACCGCGATGATGTCGCCATCGTGCAGGCGGTGCGAGAATGAGCCCGGCTTGTCGCGTTTCACCGTCACGATTTCCTTGCCGTTGATCGTGATGATGCAGCCGTTGTTGCCCGAGGCGTGGATGTGCGTGTTCTCTGCGAGCTTCGCACCGACCGGCACCGAGCCAGTGGAAGGCTTCGTCACCGGAACCGGCACGACCGTCTTCGGTGCGACCGGAGGAATGCCGACCAGCGAAGTGCCCGGCGGCACGGGCGGCAGCCATGCCGCGGCGACCTGTTCGCGCTTTGCCTTCACCATCACCGCATCGTCGAGCCGCTGATGCTGCGTGAGTTGCGCCTGCGCCTGCGCGAGCACCTGATCATATCGAATCTGCACCGCCTTCGCATGCTCCGCGCGTTCGGCCAGGATTTTCAAATTTTGCGCACGCCATCCTGCGCGGAGCTGTTTGATCGCGGGGAGAATCCCCGCCTCGTCCTCAGATGGCACATCCTTTGCAGCGGAGAACCGGTCGCGTTCCTTGCGCCATGCGAGCGCCGTGTCGAGATCCGCCGCGCCCGTCGCTTTGGTGATCGCCGCCTCGATCCCCACGAGATATTGTTCCCACAGCTTCACGCGCTCCGCCTCCATCGGCGCAGTCACCTCGCGTGCGAACACCGCCTGCCACTGTGCATCCAGCGCGGCGATCCACTTTTGCATTTCGCTCTGCTCCGGGGCCGGTGCGGCTTCTTGTGCCGCAAGCGCGCCGCAAAGCGCCAGCAGCCCGGCGAGAATGATGCACTGGATTTTCATAGGGAAGTGACCGGCTCACCTAGCGATGAATCCGCACGCGCGCACGCAAATTTCCGCACAGTGCGGCTCGGAAATGCGTTGGCAAGATGCCGGCGTTACGACAGCCCCGCGACTTCGCGGCCCTTGCGGTACGCACGTCTCACGAAGGCGTTCGCTTCGGCGACATCGGTGAATTTCACCGCGGCGGCATCCCATGCGAGCGTCTGTTTCGGGAAACGCGTGGCGACGCTGCCGAGCAGCACAGCCTCGGTGAGCGGGCCGGAGTAATCCCAGTTTGCGTCGGTCTTCGGGCGGTTGCCGAGAACGGTCTCGATGAATTGATGCCAGTGGCTCTCACCTTCGACCTTCTCGATTTTCACGCCTTCGACATCCTTGCCGACGAGCCGGGGCTGCGCGATGTGCGGGAGAATCATGATGCCTTTGGTGCCGATGAAAATGCTGCCTTGATCCGGCAGGCCCTTGCCCTTTTCGCCTTTCACGATCTGCGCGGCATCCTGGATTTCCTGCGGCGGACGCTGGTCGCCGTCGTACCACACGACGCGCACGGTTTTTCCCTCGGTGAATGAGGTGCCGGGGAAAATGTAATCAATGACCGCGTCCGTCGCCCACGAGTGGTCGTTCGGCTGAGGCCCGTCGCTGCGGATGCTGAGCGGCGCGGTGAGCGCGAGCGCCTTGAAGACCGGATCGTAAATGTGGCAGCCCATGTCGCCAAACGTCCCCGTGCCGAAGTCGAGCCGCTTGCGCCAGTTTCCCGGATGGTAAAATCCGCCGCCGATGAAAGGCCGTTCGCCCGCGATGCCGAGCCAGAGATCCCAGTTCAAGCCCTCGGGCGGCTGCTCGGTCTTCGTCGGCATCGCGCCGTTGTCGCCCCACTTCTTGCTGCTCCACGTGTGGACTTCCTTGATTTTTCCAATCACGCCGTCTTGCACCGCCTTGCACGCCGTTCGGTATTCCGAGTTGCTATGGATCTGGATGCCCATCTGCGTGTGCAGCTTTTTCTCCCGCGCGATCTCGGTCATGCGGCGCACCTCGTGAATGTCGTGCGCGAGCGGCTTCTGGCCATAGACGTGCAGCCCGCGGTTCAGCGCGCTCACGCCGATCGGTGCGTGCATGTGGTCGGGCGTGGAGACATTCACCGTCTGGAGATCCTTCTCCTTCTCCAGCAGCTCGCGGAAGTCGGAATAAATGCGCGCCTCGGGAAATTTTTTCCGAAACTCGACGGTGCGCTTTTCATCCACATCGCACCCCGCGACGATCTTCACCGACGCGTGCCGCGAGATGGCGCTCACGTCGGACATCGCCATGCCCGAGCAACCGAAGCTCGCGTGATGGATGACGGAATTCGGCGACTGCGCGAGCAGGCCGCGCGCGATCCACGGCGCGACGGCGGTGCCGAGCGCGAGATCGCGGAGAAATGAACGACGGGTGCGGAGGAGGGGACGTGTGGGGTGCATGGTGTGGAATGGGTCTCTATCTATCGCGCGGGGCGGAATAAATTTTGAATTTTGAGTGCTGAATTTTGAATTCGGGCGAACGGGCCGCGGCCCGTTCAAAATTCAGAATTCATCATTCCAGTTTAGACCACCCACTCCGCGAGCGTGCTCTCGAATCCCGGCACGGCAAGGGCGATCGGCGAATTCTCGGGGTAGCACTCACGCTCGATGCCCTTCTCGAAGACCTTCACCTGGAAGTGCAGCACCTCGCCCGCGTGAACGCCGAGGGCGGAAAATGGCACGCTCAGCTCGACGATTTCGTCTGCGGCGAATTCCCCGGCTTCCCGCTCCGCCGCATCGCGCCTGCGGACGGTGAGCTTCCCGCTGCTGCCCCGCACGGCGGGCGGCGCCTGCACGAGCACGCCGGCGGGATCGTGAAAGACGACACGGATCGTGAATTCGCCCGCGCGCCGCAGATCAAAGCGCAGGTGCAGCCGCTGCGTGTCGCAGCCGAAGCGCACCGCACGCAGGAAGCGATCGTCGCGGAACATCGCGCCCTGCTCGCTGCCCGCGAGGTAGATTCCCGCGCCGACCCATTCGTAAAACGGCGCAAGCAGGCCGTTGATGATTGGCGAAATCTGACGGCGCGGCGGCGCATAGAGCACGGCGGCCTTTGCCGTGAGAATGCTGCGGTCGAGTTCGGCGGGCGCAATTTCGCCGCAGATCGAATAGACGTTCTTCAGGTGCTGCCGGAAGAGATCGTCGAAGAGCTGGTCGCACTCCGTCGAGAAGTCCGGCCCATACCACCAGAACCAGTCGCTGCCCTCTGCGGCGTACACCTCGTGCAGCGCCGCGTCGCGCTGCTCCGGCGTGAGCGACGGCAGTTTTCCCTCGAGGAAACGCCGCGTGTCGCCGAGCAAATCCCACGCGCAGTTTTCCTCGTCCTCGCCGATCCAGATGTCGAAGTTGCTGTAAATCCACGAGCCGCTGTGGAGCTTGTGCAGCGTCTTTTTCGGCGGGCAGTGCCGGAGGTGATTTTCAATCGTGCAGCTCCGCAGTTGCGCGCCGCCCTTGGAAAGTCCGGCGTAAAGTTCGCGCAGGAACGTCTCGCCGCCGTCGCGGAAAGTCTCCCACGCGTTCTCGCCGTCGAGGATGATCGGCACGAGGCCGCTCTCGGGCGGGAGGTGATCCGCGATGTGGCGGATGTGCATGAGCAGGTGCTCGGCGGAGTCGCGCGGATCATTCCGTGATGCCATGAAGCCGACGAAATCGCTCAGGGGCTTTTCGCGGAACACGGCGTTCACCGACGCGCCTTCGTGCTCGACTCGCCAGCCCTGGAACAACTCCAGATGATCCGCGTGGATGCCCTCACGCCGCAGTGAATTGAACAGGTTCTCCTCGTCCGAGCAGAAATACCGGATGCCCGCCTTTTGCATCAGCGGCACAAGCTCCGGCGCGATGCTGCCCTCGCTCGGCCACAGCCCGCGCGGCGCGCGGCCAAACATCCTCGTATGCTGCGCGACCGCGAGATCGAGCTGCGCCTGCGCATCCTGCGGCCAGTGGAAGCGGCGCGGCAGCGCGCGGCCCGGCATCGAGCGCGCGGCAAAGTCGCTGTCGTACACGAGCGGCAGGATCGGGTGGAAAAAAGGCGTGGTCGTCAGCTCGGCCTGTCCGCGCGCCTCGGCGTCCGCATAGAGCTGCGGGATGCTCGCGAGGATCTCCATGTGGATTGCGAGCACGCGCGATTTTTCGTCTTCGGAAAAACTGCGGCCCTTCTGTTTCAGCGCCGCGAGTTCGGGATACAGCCGCGACGCGGTGAAGCCGCACCACGCGAGATTGTACCACGTCTGCAGGTCGCGGAAATCCTCCGTGCTCCAGTGGCGCAACTCGGAGCGCACGCGGTCGCGCTGGAAATGCGCGCCGCGCTTCGCCAGCAGTTCGGCGTAGCGCGGGAAGGGCTTCAGCAGGTTGTCGTGCTGGATTTTGAAAAAGTGTTCGAGGATCGCGAGGCGCTCATTTTCGTCGAGGCTTGCCGCCGGCTTGCGCGACCAGTCGAGCCACAGGTCGCGGATCTTTCCCTGCACGAGTTCCTCGATTTGCAGCATGAGCACCGGCGTGAGGTTGAAGTTCACATGCACGTCCGGGAACTCCGCGAGCACGCTCACCATGTCGAGGTAGCCCTTCACCGCGTGCAATCTCACCCAGGGCATCATCGCCACTTTCGACGTGGGATTCACGTAATACGGCTGGTGCATGTGCCACAGAAAAACGACGTTTGCCATGCGATGCAGCTAGCGTGAGAGGGGCGTCGCGCGCAATCGCGGAGTGGCTGTCGGGCGCTGAAAGTTGCGTGTTGAATTTTGAGAGGAGGACGGCCGCATCCTGCTCCCGACTCCCAACGCTCACCTTTCAACATCCTTCGGCGGCCCGTCGAATTCCGGCAGGCCGAGCCGCCAGCGGATTCCCGCGAGTCGCAGCGCGAGCGTGACGAGCGTGCCCGCCACGAGCGCCGCCGTGCGCCCCGGCAGCCAGTGCCGCATCGCGACGAAGCATCCCGCGCCGATCGCGGACGCCGTGGCGTAGAGGTGGATTTCACGTCGGAACACGAGCGGGATTTCGCTCATGAGCACGTCGCGGCACATGCCGCCCGCGACGCCGGTGTTCACACCCATCGCGATCACGATCTGCGGTGCGACGCTGTGCGCCAGCGCCTTCTCCGCGCCGAGCACCGTGAAAAATGCAAGCGTCAGCGCATCCGCGATCAGCAGCACGTTGCGCGGGAGGTCGCGGACACGAGCGATGAAAAACGTGATGATCGCCGCCGCCGCCGCAGTGATGACAAAGCTCCCGTCGCGCACCCAGAAGATCGGATGCTCGCCGAGGATCACATCGCGGATCGTCCCGCCGCCGAATGCCGCGACCAGCGCGAGCACGAGCACACCAAACAGATCCACGCGCTTGCCACGTGCCGCGAGACCGCCGGTGATCGCACCCACGGCCACTCCGAAATGTTCGAGCAGCGGCTGCATCGCGCGCGGGCGCGGTTTATGCGAGTTTCAGGCGCGCGTCCTCGGCGAGCAGTTCGTCGAGCGATGTCCAATCAGCGTCACTGGTCGCGAGGAACGCGTGAAGATACACGGCCACCACCGCCGGGTCGTGCTTCTCCAAAAGCGTGTTCACCACTTCCGCGAGTTTCGCCTTTTCCGGCGACGCGGGGAGTTCCTCCACGGTGCCGTGCTCGTCGTGCGCGATGCCGAGGCCGTCGAGGAAATCGCAGAGCAACTGCTTCTGCGTTCCGACCAGCCAGATTTGCAGCAGGTGCGCGCCCACGCCTTCGTTCTGCTTGCGCCCTAGCGCGTCGCGCAGCCACGCGAACCGTTCCGCCTTTGGCTTCCGCTCGACAAAGACGGGGCGGAGCTTGCGCTGCTTGCAGAGCGTATCAATCGTCGCCTTCATCAGCGCCTTCTCGTTGTCGGCGACGTGGGAGAAGAGCTGCGTCGCCGCGGACGCAGGCATCTTGGAGAAAATTTCGTGAGTGGAATACATGAGGGCCGCGGAGACTAGGCCCCTCGCGATGCGTGGCAAGCGCGCAGCGAGCCGCCGACGGAAGGAGGCGGGCTGTCTGATGCGACGGTGATCGTGCAGAAAGTGCCCGCCTCCTTCCGTCGTCGGCTACGAATGGATGGCGCGCAATACAGTCCTTGGCGTCCGATGCATCCTGCGCCATTGGTCACGCATGTCGGCCACTACGGAAAAGCCAGCCATCCAAAGCCTCGATCCCGCGGAGATCGAAGCCGCACTCGCCGCGCGCGGACAGCCGAAGTATCGCGCCGCGCAAGTCATCCGCTGGCTTTACGAAAAGCGCGTCACCTCCTTCGAGCAGATGACCGACCTCCCCGTGGCCTTGCGCGCCGACCTCGCCGAGGCCTTCGAGTTTGTCCGGCTGGAAAATCTCCGCGTGCTCGGCAGCGAGGACACGACGCGCAAGTATCTTTTCAAACTTCCCGACGGCGCACTCATCGAGAGCGTGCTCATCCCCGCTTCGCCAGCGCTCTACGGCGAGGCGAGCGACCGTCGCACGCTCTGCGTCAGCACGCAGGTCGGCTGCGCGTATGGGTGCAAGTTCTGCGCGAGCGGGCTCGACGGCTTCTCGCGCAATCTTTCGCCCGGCGAAATCGCCGGCCAGCTCATCGAGGCCGAGCGCCTCTCCGGCGAGCGCGTGAGCAACCTCGTCTTCATGGGCATGGGCGAGCCGCTCGCGAACTTCGCCAACCTCATGCGCGCGATCGACATCATCAATTCCCCGTGGGGCCTCGGCCTCGGCGCGCGCCACATCACCGTCTCCACGAGCGGCCTCGCCCCGCAAATCCGCCAGCTCGCCGACCAGCCCCGCCAGATCCGCCTCGCCATCTCCCTGCACGGCGCGACGGACGAAGTGCGCGGCCAAATCATGCCCGTGAACCGCAAGTTCCCGCTCGCCGAACTGCTCGACGCCTGCGCCTACCACGCCTCGAAAAAGAAGCAGCACATCACCTTCGAATACATCCTCATCGAGGGCATCAACGACGAGCCCGCGCACGCCGCCGACCTCGCCCGCGTCGCGAAGCTCGTCCGCGCCAAGGTGAACTGCATCCCCTACAACGCCGTCGAGGGCCTCCAGTGGAAACGCCCGAGCGAAGCGCGTCAGGACGCCTTCATGGAAGTCCTTGAACGCGCCCGCATCCCCGCCACCATCCGCCGTGAGAAAGGCCACGACATCGCCGCGGCGTGCGGGCAGTTGCGGAGGCAGCAGACCCAGCCCGCCCAGCCCGCCGCATAGCGCATCTCCCGGAGGACAACAGAAGCCGGTTGTGAAGCCGAGCGCAGCGAGCGACGAGTACAGGTTTCACGGTGCCCAAAGGCCAACGCGCCCCTGTAGCGGCGCAGTCATTGTGGTGGGCGGTGGAAGCACTGATGGACACTGATTGGCACTAACGTTCCCAGCAGCGCATCAGTGTTCATGAGTGTTCATCAGCGGTTTCCCCAGAACCGCCAACGCAATGCCGCCAAGCCCCTCTTCACTTCCCGTGCACCGCTGCGTCGTGCGCCGGCATCTCGTCCCGCGTGAACCATTCATTGCACCACCTGCATCGCTGGCACGGCCCGGCCAGCACATGGGCCGCCGCCGCCTGCATGAGCGTCCCGATGGTCTCATGGAGCGATGCGAGGCTTGCCGGTGCGGGATCCCAAGCGTCGTCCTTCGTCTTCCATACGGTCGTCCTGTTATCGAGGTGATTGAGGATGAGCACCCGATCCCGCGCCGCGGGCTGCACGAGCACGGCCGCCACCCGACACACGGCCAGCGCGCCGCGCGGGCGGTTGTGAAAGGCGCGGGCAAACTCCGCCGCCGCCGGTCCTCCGGCAAAGCAGCCATGCAGGGGCCACGGCCACGCGATGGGCCCGTCCAGCCACACCGAGCCGCCGTCGTGCAGGAGAAAATAGACGCCTGCGCCGCACTGCGGGCACTTCGAGGGCCTGCAAAAATCGTCCTTCCCGCGCACATTCTCCAGCAACGCCGGATCGCACGCGCAGCCGGTCGGCCGGAGACGACCCCCGGCCATGAGCAGGACCACTTCGTTCCCGCATCCGTGGCATGTCTTTGGTGCGCTCACAGCGTTTCCTTTTGCCCGTTGAACGGGCTCGTGTAAAGGCTGCGCGTCGCCGGGTAGGGCAGTGTCCTCGTTTGGGCACACTGCCGGTAGCCGCCCATGCCTTCCTCTTCGCCGCGTGCTCGTCGAGCGAGAGCAGCACGCCGATGGCGGCATGGGAAATAGGGGAGCCGAGGGCACCTCGCGGCCTTCGCCACGGTGTCGAGCGCGCGCACGTCGTCGAGCTTCATGCTGCCCTTCACGGAGAAGAGGAACATCTGCGAAGTCGCTTGGCGCGTTCGCCAGCTCGGGGCAGCGGTCTTTTCCGATGTCGCGGAACAGCGCGCCGCTCGCCGTGTGCAGATCGAGCACCTGAACTTTTTTCTCCGCGGCCACGGCCTTCATCGCTTCCGCGCATGAGTTTCCCAGAACCCGTGGGTGGTCTGCAAAACGTGGCATCGGTGTGCCCGCGCCTCTCCGGCCATCCTCTGTACCGAATGGAATCTCGCCGCACCGCATCTCACCACAGACCAAACCATCAGAGGCTCCCAGCCATGAAGACAAAGGAGGAATACACCCAAGGCCATCACCGGCGCCGTTTTTTTCTCGCCAACGGTTCCGCCCCGCCTCATGTTTCGCTCAGGGATTCAACGTTCAGGGACATGGCCGCTTCAGCACAGAGCATCTTCCGCAAATTCCGAACCAGCCTGCTGTTTTTGGCGGTGGTCTTCACCGTCTGCGTCAGCGGCTACCGCATCTACGGATGGAATCTCATAGACTCGGTGTACATGGTCGTCATCACCATGTTTGGCGTGGGCTACGGCGAGGTGCATCCGCTCGACACTGCGGGAAAAATTTTCACCATGTTCGTCGTCGTCGCCGGCAGCAGTGCCGTCGTCTTCGTCATCGGTGAAGTCATCGGAGTCATCACTAGAGGAGAAATTATGAAAGCCATTGGAGAACTCAAAAAGAGCAAGCAAGTGGACGAAATCACCGAGCACGCCATCATCTGCGGTTACGGACGAATCGGCCAGATTCTCGCCCACGAACTCAGCGCGGTGAAGTTTCCGTTCGTCGTCGTGGATCTCGACGACACCCGCCTCGCGATGGCCGAGGAAAGCGGCTACCTCTTTGTAAAAGGCAGCGCCACCGAGGAGGAGACGCTCCAGCGCGCGCATGTCGAGCGCGCCGTCGTCCTCGCGACCGTCCTGCCGCAGGACACGTTGAACGTCTTCATCACCCTCACCGCGCGCAACCTCAACCGCCATCTGCGCATCATCGCCCGCGGCGAACATCCCCCCACCGAAAAGAAACTCCGCCAGGCCGGTGCGGATGAAGTCGTGCTCCCTTCCAGCATCGGCGGCATCCGCATCGCGCACAGCATTACGCGCCCTGCGACGTTGAAATTCCTCGGCGACAACCGCGAGATGATCGGCGAGGAACTCAAGAAGCTCGGCGTCGAAATTGACGAACTCCGCCTGCACAAGCGCACCCATCTTGTCGGCAAGACCATCCTCGAATTGCAAAACATGTCCGAAGGCCACCTCCTCGTCATCGCCCTCCAACGTGCCGACGGCAGCGTCCTGAAATCCGGATTCATCGAGGAAAAACTCCGCTCCGGGGATTCCGTGATCATCATCGGCCGCGTCCAGTCTCTGCCGCTGGCACTGCGCGGAGAGGTGGATCGGCAGGAGATGAGTTAGCAGTCCATCGGCGGTCAAACAAGGCGACTGCGAAGAATGCGGAGGATGTCATCGCCGGATTCGCTGCAAATCTTTGCGTACATCGAAGTCTCTTTTTTCCCGCCAGTTTCATTTTGGAAGATGGGATGATTCACCCGGCTGGTGAGTCATGAGGCGTGTGCTCGTCGAGGACTTCCGTCGGCGCTACAACCGCCATCAGGATACGATGGTGAGCTTTGCTTCTTCGGCGATGCCTGCCATCACTGCGAGTGCGATGAGGATGGTGAGAATGATGTATTTCACAGCGGCGGAAGCTGCACGGCATCGTGCGGCAAGATGGCGAGGTTCCCGCCGGGCGCGCGGATGGTCGTGACGTTCGGGCCCGCGGGCGCCCATACGGACGGGCCGGTGGGGCCGAAGAGGAGCGTGCATTTTGCGCCCACCGCGGCGGCGATGTGCGAGATGCCAGTGTCGTTGCCGAAGTATGCGACGCAGCGGGTGAGCAGGGCGGCGACGAGGTGCAGCGGGAGATTCCGCGCGAGGATCGGGCTGTGGCCCTCCAGCTTTTTTTCGAGGTAATTGAGCGACTCGGTGTCCGCCTCGCCGCCGATGATGAGCAGCCGTGCGCCTGCGGCCGCCGCGCGGTCGCCGAGCGAACGCCAGTGGCCGACGGGCCAGTTTTTCCGGGTGCTGCCGGAGCCGGGATGGATGGCGATGAGCGGGCGTTTGTCGGACGGGTCAGTCCGCGTCGCGAGCCACGCGCGCGCGCTTTCCAGCGCGGTCTCGCCGAGGAAAAGGTGCGCGACGGGATCCTCGAGTGGGACCGAAATCTTCGCGAGTTCCGCCGCGAGCTGGAGGCTGGCGTGGCGATCGTTTTCGACGGGTGTGTAGGCGGCGGTGAAGTTTTTGACGCCTGCGCGCCCGAGGTTCGTTTCGAAGACCTTGTCCGGGTCGAAAAGCCAGCTCACGACGCGATCGAAACTGGCGAAATACCGGCACAGCTCCGCATCAAGATCAAAGGCGCGCGCGAAGAACGCGGCGAGCGCGCCGTATTCGATGCAGCGGATGCCGCGGGCGTACACGGAGCCCGCGACCGGGCCGCCGTGCAGGCCGAGTTCGGCGATGTGCTTGTAGCCGAGGATCTCCATGTGGCAGCCGGGGAAGGCACGGTGGAGCGCGGCGAACGCGGGCAGCGTGAGGACGAAGTCGCCGATCGCGCCGCCACGGATGGCGAGGATGCGCGGGGCTTGCGTGGAATTTTCCGCCGCCATCGCTACATCAGATTCGCAGCGACCTCGGCCATCTCGCTGCGTTCGCCCTTGAAGAGATTCACGTGCGCCATCCACGGCTGGCCTTGCAGGCGGTTGCGGGCATAGACGAGGCCGTTCGTGTGGGCGTCTACGTACGGGTTGTCAATCTGCCCGAGGTCGCCGATGAGGATCATCTTGCTGCCCTTGCCCATGCGGGTGATGAGCGTCTTTGCCTCGTGCGGCGTGAGCTGCTGCGCCTCGTCCACGATGAAGACGGCGTTCGGAATGCTGCGTCCGCGGATGTGTGTGATGGCCTCGATTTCGAGACGTCCGCTCGCGGTGAGCGGTTCCCACGGGCGCATCGGTTTCGTCGGGCCGTTTTGTTGCGAAGGGTTCTGCTGTGGCTGCTGCTGCGGACGGTTGTCGGCCTTGCGCTGGCTCTGGCGCTTGTTTTCGAATTGCTCCGGGCGGCGCGGGCGCGTGAGCAACAGCTCCAGTGCGTCGAATGCGGGCTGCACCCACGGCTGCATTTTTTCCTCCAGCTTGCCGGGGAGGAATCCGATGTCGCGGCCGGTGGGCATGATCACGCGGGTGATGAGCATCTTCTCAAAGACGCCGGTCTGCACCTGTTCCAGCGTTGCGCCGACGCTGAGGAGCGTTTTTCCCGTGCCTGCTTTTCCATATACGGTCACGAGCGTGATGGCCGGATCGTAGAGCGCATCGAGCAGGAATCGCTGGCCGAGATTCAGCGCGGCGAGCGTCCGTCCGTTGCGGATCACGATGCGGTCGCGGCGGAGCTTGTGGAGTTCGCCGCCGCCGGCGTGCCGCGCGGGGATTGCGTGTGTGGGCTCCTCTTCGTTGCGGAGGAGGACGTAGTGGTTTGGGTGAAAGTTCTTCGCCTCGGGGATGATGATGGATTCCTGGCTCGCATACGCCTGGAGCGTGTAAGGCGCGACATCGAGCGTCTCGTATTCCTCCTCGCTGCGGCGCATGGTGAGGCGGATGTCCACGTCCTCCACGCGATCGGTGCGGTAGTCCTGCGCTTCGAGGCCGAGGGCGCGGGCCTTCAGCATCATGTTGAGATCCTTCGTCACGAGGATGACGTCGCCTTTTTCCGCGTCTGCGACTCCGCAGGCGGCGGCGAGGATGCGGTTGTCCGGCAGGGTGAGGTCCGCGAACAGATCGCGCAGCGCCTGGAAGCGCGGCGAGTCGCTCACGAGATGCCAGCCGTCCTCGTTGAAACGCGCGGTGGGATTGATGCACACGCGCAGCGTGCCGCCGTTCTCCAGCTTCACGCCCGCCTGCATGTCGCTCGGGTTCATGAACCGCTCGGGTTCATGAACCGCTCGCTCAGTCGTCGGTGTACCTCGCGCGCATTTGCGCCGCGCGTGGAGCTTTCGCTCTTGAACCGGTCCAGCTCCTCGAAAACCTCGACGGGGATCCAGACAAAGTTGTCCTTGAATTGAAATGGCGAGCCGGGGTCGTGGATGAGGACGTTCGTGTCGAGGATGTAGTGCTTCTGGACGTGACGTGGCGCTGCGGCTGGCTTGGGTGGCATGTAGATTTGTGCCTGCATCCGCAGGCGTCGCGACGGTGAACAGGGATGGCGGGCGTGGGCAAGAAGGGAAACGAAACAAATGCGCGGAGGCCGCCGGCTTGCCGTTTGACGCCGGATTCGCGACGGCTCCGGGAGGCAATCTTCGCGCGGGAGTTCATGTGGAGTGGTGCGCTGCTGATTTTGCGCTACAACGGTGCGTGCTCATGTCATCCACACCACGCCCGCGCATCGTCGTCCTCGACGGACATACATTGAATCCCGGCGACCTCGACTGGCTCGCAGTCGGAGCCCTCGGCGAACTCACCGTCCACCCGAGAACGGCCGCTTCGGACATCACCGCCCGTGCTGCGGGCGCGGAAATCCTGCTCACGAACAAGACGCCCGTGAGCGCCGAAACAATAGCCGCATTGCCCGCGCTGCGCTTCATCGGCGTGCTGGCGACGGGCTTCAATGTCGTGGACACCGCTGCCGCAAAAGCGCGCGGCATCCCCGTGTGCAATGTGCCCGGCTACGGCACTGCGTCCGTCGCACAGCATGTCTTCGCGCTGCTGCTCGAACTCACGCAGCGCACCGGCCACCACGCCCGGACCGTGCGCGAAGGCCGATGGAGCGCGTGCCCGGATTTTTGCTACTGGGATTTTCCGCTGGTCGAACTTTCCGGTCGCACGCTCGGCATCGTCGGCTACGGGAGCATCGGCGAGGCGGTCGCACGGATCGGCGCGGCCTTCGGCATGAAAGTCATCGCCAGTGCGCGACGATCGCGCGACGTGGACGGCGTGGAGTTTGTTTCCACCGAGGAAATTTTCCGTCGCGCGGATGTCGTGACGCTGCACTGCCCGCTCACCGAGCAGACGTGCGGAATCGTGAACGCCGCACGCATCGCGACGATGAAACCGTCGGCATTTCTCATCAATACCGGGCGCGGCCCGCTCGTTGTCGAACAGGATCTCGCCGATGCGCTGAACGCCGGGCGCATCGCCGGGGCCGCGTTCGACGTGCTCTCGACAGAGCCGCCGCCGGCGGGCAATCCGCTTTTCGCCGCGAAGAACTGCATCATCACGCCGCACATCGCGTGGGCCACGCACGCGTCGCGGGCGCGGCTCATGGATGTCGTCGCGGAAAACATCCGCGCCTTCCTCGCCGGCACGCCGCGGAATGTCGTGAACGGCGCGGTGTGAACGGCAACTCCGGCGGGGCGCGCTAATTTTGCGCGCAGCCGCGGATTGCAACGGGACGTATGATTCCAAGCCTCAGCTCATTCTCCCGCGCCGCGATCCTCGGCCTCACGATTTTCGTATCTGGCGTCCGGGCCGAGCAGACCGGGCCTGCGCGCCGTGTGCTCGCGGGCGACGACTCCACGCACCGGCTCGCGATCGTCGGCGCGGATGGAAAGCTCGAGTGGGAAATCAAAGTCGGTGCGATTCACGATGCGCACATTTTACCGAATGGAAATGTGCTGCTCCAGCAGGGCTGGACGAAGGTGCAGGAGGTGACGCCCGACCAGAAGGTCGTGTGGGAATACGACGCGGCGAAGGCGAATGCGCCGAAGCCCGTGCAGGTGCATGCCTTTCAGCGGCTCGAAAACGGGCTCACGATGGTCGCGGAATCCGGGCCCGCGCGCATCATCGAGATTGATCAGGATGGCAAGGTGCAGCACGAGGTGAAGCTGACGGTGAAGAGCCCGAACACGCACAGCGACACGCGGCTCGTGCGCAAGCTCGCGAATGGAAATTACCTCGTCGCCCATGAGCGCGACGGCGCCGTGCGCGAGTACGATGCAACCGGAAAAATCGTGTGGGAATACGAGGTGCCGCTTTTTGGAAAACCCACGAAGGGTGGGCACGGGCCGGAGGGCTTCGGGAATTCAGTGTTCAGCGCGGTGCGTCTGCCGAACGGCAACACGCTCATCGGCGCGGGCAACGGCCACAGCGTGCTCGAAGTGACGCCGGCGAAGGAGATCGTGTGGAAAATCGAGCAGAATGATCTGCCGGGCATCACGCTCGCCTGGGTCACGCGCATCGAGCGACTTGCGAATGGAAACACGCTCATCGGCAACTGCCATGCGGGTAAGGACAACCCGCAGATCATCGAAGTGACCGCGGACAAGAAGGTCGTGTGGACATGGAAGGATTTCACAAATTTCGGAAACTCGACGCCGGTCGTCGCGGTGCTGCCGGACAAGAAATAGGCGTTTCACCGTCTCCGTGAATCTCCGTCGCATCATCCCGATTGCATTTGCGCTCGCTGCGCTTTTCTGCGGGTGGCTCGGCGCTGCCGAACCATCGGCGGCAGACATCGAGTTTTTTGAAAAGCACATCCGCCCGGTGCTCTCGGAGCGCTGCCACAAATGCCACAGTGCCGGCGCGGACAAAGTGAAAGGCGGGCTGCTGCTCGACAGCCGCGCGGCCATGCTCAAGGGCGGCGACACCGGGCCTGCAATCGTATCGGGAGATGCGGACAAGAGTTTGCTGATCCAGGCGGTGCGTTGGGCCGACAAGGATCTGCAAATGCCGCCGAAGAAAAAACTCGCCGACGCGGAAATCGCGGATCTCGCGACGTGGGTGAAGATGGGCGCGCCGTGGCCCGCGGGCGACAAGCCGCCGGTCGCGTCGGCGAAGAAGGGATTCAAAATCACCGACAAGGATCGCGCGCACTGGGCCTTTCAGCCGGTGAAAAAGCCGATGCCGCCCGCGGTGAAAAATGCGGCATGGGTGGCGAATCCGATTGATGCGTTCATTCTCGCGAACCTCGACGAGAAGGGGCTCGCGCCGAATGCGCCCGCGGACCGGTGCACGCTGATCCGGCGTGTGTGCTACGACATCACCGGGCTGCCACCGACACCGACGGAGGTCGAAGCGTTCGTCGCCGACCAGTCTCCGAAGGCTTGGGAGAATCTTGTCGAACGCCTGCTCGCATCGCCGCGTTACGGCGAGCACTGGAGCCGCCATTGGCTGGATCTCGTGCGCTTTGCCGAGACGAACAGCTACGAGCGCGACGGCGCAAAACCGAATGCGTGGCGTTTCCGCGACTACGTCATCCGCGCGTTCAACGAGGACAAGCCGTATGACCGCTTCGTTCGCGAGCAGCTCGCGGGCGACGAACTTTCCGACGCGACGAAGGACAGCCTTATCGCCACCGGATTCTACCGTCTCGGAATTTGGGATGACGAGCCTGCGGACCGCGAACTCGCGCGCTTCGACATGCTCGACGACATCGTCGCGACGACGGGCCACGTCTTCCTCGGGCTCACGGTGGACTGCGCGCGCTGCCACGATCATAAAATCGATCCCATCGCGCAACGCGACTACTACGCGATGCTCTCGTTTTTCCAAAATGTGAACCACTACCGGAATGGCGGCCCAACCGACGAGGTGGCGCTGGAGGAGGAAAACATTTCCGAAGGCGGTGGCAAGGATCACACGGCGCAGATCACGGAACTGGAAGCGCAGGTGGCCGAATTCGAGAGACACTACCGCGAGATCGCGAAGCCGCCGAAAGGCGCGGGCGCTGTCGCAAAGCTCATCGAGGAGGACGGGCTGGCGGTGCTCGGAAAGGAGGCGTTTGAACGGTACATGAGTTTCAAGAAGCGCCTCCTTGGGATGAAGCGGAACAACGATCACGACGGGAAGGCGCTCGTGGTTTCGGAGGCGGGCGCGAAGCCGCCGGAGACTTTCATACTTCAGCGCGGGATTCCCGCGAACAAGGGAGACAAAGTGGAGCCGGCATTCCTCCAGGTGCTCAGTCCGCCGCCCGCACAGATCGCGGAGCCTGCGTCGGGAAAGTCCACCGGGCGGCGCACTACGCTGGCGAACTGGATCGCGTCGCCCGAAAATCCGCTCACTGCGCGCGTGATCGTGAACCGTGTTTGGCAGCGGCATTTCGGTCGCGGCATCGTACGGTCGAGCAGCAACTTTGGGCTTCAGGGTGACGCACCGACGCATCCCGAACTGCTCGACTGGCTCGCATCGGAATTTGTCGCGCGCGGTTGGAGCCTGAAGTCGCTGCACCGGCTCATCCTCACATCAAATGCCTACCGCATGTCGTCGCGCCCCGCGCCTGCCGCGCTGAACCTCGATCCGCAGAACGATTTGCTCTCGCACTTTGACATGCGCCGTCTCGCCGCGGAGGAAATCCGCGACTCGATCCTCGCGGCGTCGGGCACGTTGAACAAAAAAATGTTCGGCCCCGGAATCTACGTGGACATCCCGAAGGAAGTGCTTGCGGGTCAGTCGCGGCCCGGCAGCGGCTGGGGCAAATCTCCGCCCGAGGAGCAGTCGCGGCGCAGCATCTACATCCATGTGAAGCGATCACTGATCGCGCCGATCCTCGCGAGCTTCGATGTCGCGGAAACGGATCATTCCGTGCCCGTGCGTTTCGCTTCCACTCAGCCGACGCAGGCGCTCGGAATGCTCAACAGCGCATTTGTGAACGAACAGGCGGCAAAGCTCGCCGAGCGTGTGCGCCGTGAGGCAGGCGATGACGTTGCAAAGCAGGTGCGGCTCGCGTTGAATCTCGTCACGTCGCGTCCGCCGTCGGAGGCTGAAGTGCAGCGCGGCATGAAGCTCATCGGCGCGATGCAGAAGGAAGACGGCGTCACGCGCGAGGCGGCGCTTGGGTCATTCTGTCTGCTCGCACTGAATCTGAACGAATTTCTCTACCTCGACTGATCGCACCGAATCCATGCCACACCACGATCCCAAGTCCGCCGGAAGTTTCTGCCATCGCACGCGCCGCGAATTTTTGTGGGAAGCGGGCGGGGGATTCACGGCCCTCGCTCTCACGGGCCTACTGTCGCTGGATCGGTTTTTCACCGCGAGCGCCAACGCCGCGGATGTCGTTGCGAATCCGCTCGCTCCGAAGAAGCCGCACTTCGCACCGAAGGCGAAGAGCGTGATTTTCCTCTTCATGTACGGCGGGCCGAGCCATGTGGACACGTTCGACTACAAACCCACGCTCTACCCGCTCGACGGGAAGACGATTGAGGTGAAGACATTTGGCCGCGGCGGAAAGAGGAATCAGGGCCGCGTGGTCGGGCCGAAGTGGCAGTTCAAGCAATACGGAAAATGCGGCAAGCATGTGAGCGATCTTTTTCCAAACCTCGCGACGTGCGTGGACGACATCGCGTTCATCCATTCGATGACTGCCGACTCGCCCATCCACGGCTCGGCGATGCTGCAAATGAACACGGGAAAGATCCTTTCCGGCAGCCCGTGCCTCGGCTCGTGGGTGAACTATGGCCTCGGAAGCGTGAGCGAAAATCTGCCCGGCTTTGCAGTGATGCTCGATCCGATCGGCGGCCCGATCAGCGGCGCGAAGAATTGGTCCAGCGGCTACATGCCCGCGAGCTTTCAGGGCACCGTGCTGCGCTCCGCGGGCGATCCGATTTTGGATCTCAAGCGTCCCGAAGGAATGACCGCGCCGATGCAGCGCCGCATGCTCGACACGCTGCGCGAATTCAACACCGAGCACGAGGCGTCGCGCGCGGACAACTCGAACCTCGCTGCGCGGATCGCGAGCTACGAACTTGCCGCCAAGATGCAGCTTCACGCGCCGGAGGCCGTGGACATCGCGTCCGAATCCGAGGCGACGAAGGAACTCTACGGGATGAACGACAAGAAGACCGAGGAGTTCGGCCGCCGCTGCCTGCTCGCGCGGCGCATGGTCGAGCGCGGCGTGCGTTTCATCCAGCTCTACTCCGGCGGCGCGCATAACGATGACAACTGGGACGCACACTCCGACATCGAGAAGAACCACAACTTTCACTGCGGACGCACCGACAGGCCGATCGCCGGCCTGCTCAAGGATCTCAAGCAGCGCGGGCTGCTCGACAGCACGCTCGTGATCTGGGGCGGTGAGTTCGGACGGCAGCCGACTGCGGAATACGCGAAGGGCACGGGTCGCGATCACAATGCGTACGGCTTCACAATGTGGATGGCTGGCGGCGGTGTGAAAGGTGGCGTGAGCGTGGGTCAGACGGACGAACTCGGTGCCGCGGCGGTGCAGGACAAGTTTCACGTGAAGCACTTGCACGCAACCGCGCTCCACCTGCTTGGCCTCGACCCGGAGAAGCTCACGTATTTCTACGGAGGCCTCGATCAGAAACTCGTCGGCGTGGAAGGCGCAGAACCGATCCGTGCGGTGATGTGACGCGGTTCAGGGAGTGCACCGATCGGAGTGACAACCGCCGGTGAATGCGGGACAAACTTTTCGCCATGCTTCGATCCCACTTCACCCGCCGTGTGCAGGTCACAGTCTGCGCCCTCACCTTCCTGACTTCCGCGACATGGAGCGAGACGCCTGAGAGCGGCGCGTGGGCCTTTCATTATCCTGCGGACAAATTTGACACGACCGCGCTGCTCGATCTGCGCGCGCTGAATGAAAAGGTCGCGGGCGAATCCGGCTTCGTGCGGCTCACGCCGGATGGCAACGGCTTTGCCCTCGGCAACGGCCAGTCCGTGCGTTTCTGGGCCGTCGGCAGCGATCTGTATCGCAAGCATTCGCCCGAGGAAATGGAACGCCACGCGCGCTTCCTCGCGAAGCTCGGCGTGAACATGGTGCGGCTGCACTGCGACTTCACGGCGAAGGCGAAAAACTCGAAAGTCACCGATGTGGATGAGACGGAACTCGACGGCGTTTTCCGCTTTGTCGCCGCGCTGAAAAAGCAGGGTATCTACGCGACCATCTCGCCATTTTGGGCGCACACGAAGGCGCCCGCGTCGTGGGGCATCGAGGGCTACGCAGACAAGGAGCCGTGGGGCGTCATCTTTTTCAACGAGACGCTTCAGACCGGCTACAAGGCGTGGGCGCGCGAAGTGTACACGCGGAAGAATCCGTACACCGGCATCCCGCTCGGGCAGGATCCCGCAGTCGCGATCATCCAGATCCAGAACGAGGACAGCCTGCTCTTCTGGACATTCGAGGGCATCGCGCCCGAGCAGAAGCGCGTGCTCGGAAAAATGTTCGCCTCATGGCTCGCGAAAAAATACGGCTCGTTGGAAAAGGCGCGCGCCGCGTGGGGCGCGGCAGTTGCGAAGGGCGACGACTTTGCAAACGGCGTCGCGGGCTTCTTCATCACATGGGACCTCACGCAACCGCAGGCTGGCGGCAAGGCACTGCGCGCGGCGGACCAGCTCGAATTCCTCGCACGCACGCAGCATGATTTTTACGCGGGCATCGCCGACTACCACCGGAAGACACTTGGCTGCAAACAGCTCATCAATGCGAGCAACTGGCGGCCCGCCGACATGCTGCGCGAGGGCGATGTCGAGCGATGGACGAATGCCGCGAACGAAGTCATCGCCGTGAACAAGTACTACAATGGCGGCGAGCACATCGGCCCGGCCAACGGCTGGCGGATCGATCCCGCGGATTTTTTCCAAGGCGAATCCGCATTGAAAAATCCGACCGCGCTGCCGGTCGCGCTCAAGCAGGTCGTCGGGCATCCGATGATCATCACCGAGAGCACGTGGGTGTCGCCGCTCGGCTACCAGAGCGAAGGCCCGTTCCTCATGGCGGCGTATCAGTCGCTCACCGGCGTGGACACGTTCTATTGGTTCAGCGCGACAAACGTGGATTACGTCACAAATCCGAACCTGAACTTCCTCAATTTCGGTGGCCAGCACCCGCTGCAAAAATGGAGCTGCTCGATCCCGTCCATCATGGGCGCCTTTCCCGCGAATGCGCTCGCGTACCGGCTCGGTTACATCCGCGCGGGCGCGCCTGTCGTCCACGAGGAACGCAGCTTGGAAAATCTGTGGCAGCGCACCGCACCCGTCATCGCCGAGGGGCAGTCCTTCGATCCGAACCGCGACAAGATCGCCTTTGCGGAAGGCTCTTCGGTGAAGACCGCGGTGGAGCCGCTCGCATTCCTCGTCGGGCCGGTCGAGGTGAAATACGACGGCGATCCTGCAAAGACCCGCGTCGCGGACCTCTCGTCATTCATTGATGCGAAGCGCAAGATCGTGAAGAGCAACACGGGCGAGATCATGCTGAACCACGACATCGGCATCTGCACGCTCAACGCGCCGAACGCGCAGGGCGTGACGGGTTTTCTGAAACAGGCCGGCGGCACATTCGCGCTCGCCGACGTGAGCATCCAATCCGGCAACGAATACGCCGCGATCTCCGTCGTCGCGATGGATGGCAAGCCGCTGAAGCTGTCGCGCAAGATTCTCGTGCAAGTCGGCACCGTCGCGCGTCCGACCGGCTGGCAGGTGCGCGAGGCGACGCGTGATCAAAAGGGCAGCAAGCTGCACGGATTTGAAATCGTCCGCACCGGCACGCCGCCGTACCAAATCGCAAACACCGACGCGACGCTGACGATCAACAATCCATCTCTCGCAAAAGCCACACTGCTCGACCCCGCAGGCTACGCCACCGCGCCCGTCGCCCTCACGAAGACCGCCGCCGGTGTGACCTTGAAGCTGCCATCGAACAGCATGTATCTCATCATTGAATAGCGACACGGAGGCGGAGCGACGGAGTGCGTTCCGGGCGGACGAATGAAGTGCGCTGCTCATCCGATGAAGATTTGCCGTGATCCGCGTTGACAAATCGCCCGGGCTTCTCCGTTTGACACGCCAATTCAAAATCAGCGTCGGGGAGGGTCCGTCAGGGTTGTTAAGCTGCGGGCCCTGTGATTTTTTCCGTAAGCCATCGGCCAATGGCCTGCCGCGGCACGGGCGATCCGTTTGGAAAATCGGACATGCGCCCGATTTTCCCGTCCTTCCAAATCCATGCGTGCGGCGCAAACGGGCCGACTTTGCGAGGGTCGCTCCATGTGTGGATCGAGAGCAGGTTTGCGGAAATGGCGGCGGCGATGTGCATCGGACCGCTGTCCACGCTGACGATGAAATTTGCACGGCGCAGCATCCAGCACAGCTCGGGAAGCGTGGTCTTGTTCAGCAGGTTCAGGACGTTTGGCTGCGGTGAAAGTGCGGCGTCGCCCCGGCCTGCGATCACGATTTTTGCGGGGCCAAGTTCGCGGCAGATCGCGGCGGTTTCGTCTGCCGTGAGCGACTTGCCTTCGCCCCTGGAAAGCGGATGCAGCAGGATGAAATCATCTGGACAATCCGTGGGCCGGGTGCCTTCGGGGAGCCGCCATTCGAGCGGCCCGGAAATGTCGCACCCGAGCGCGGCGGCCAGCGCGAGATAGCGATTCACCGCGTGGATCGGCTCGGAGCGCGGCGGCACGCGGACGATGCGGCGGTGGAAAAAGCGTGCGCATTCCCGCGAGTCCGACGTGCCCCAGCATTCGCCGCCGACGGCGCAGGAAAAACGGGCGATGAGCGCACTGCGCAGGAGGCCCTGGAAATCGAGCGTGAGATCCGGCTGCACGCCTCTGCGCAATCCGCGAATCCAGCCGGGCAGCCGCGCCCAGCCGATGAGTCCGCGGAACCGCTTGCGAGGAAATTCGATCACCTCGTCAATGTCCGGATTGCCTTCGAGAACCGGAGCCCACTCGGGGTTCACGAGCCAGCGGATTTTCGCCTCCGGCCAGCGACGGCGCACGCGCGCAACCGCCGGAAGCGTGTGGACGACATCGCCGAGCGAACTGGGCTTGATGACGAGGATGGAGCGGGGCGGAGTCACTCGGGATTCAGGATTTGCGATTTAAGATTTTGCAACGGCTCCCAACCGCGCCGACAGCCCACGAACAAAAAATCTAAAATCCCAAATCTAAAATTCCTACCGCCCCTCGCCGAGCCGCATTGCGAGGCGCGGCGGGAGGCCGACGGAGATGATTTTTTTCTGCGCGGTGCCGACGTCGTAGTCGAGCCGGCGGAGTTCGATGCGGTGCTCCTTGACGTGGAAGATCGCATACGATGCCCGCCAGTCGCCGTCGCGCGGCTGGCCGACGCTGCCGACGTTGAGAAAATATTTCTTCCCCGGCTCGATCGCGACATTCGCCCAGTGCTCGACGGCGTGGACCTGATGGTCGCGTATGTAGGCGCGCGGGACGTGTGTGTGGCCGAAGAAGCAGACCTGCGTGTGCTGGTAGCTGAAGCTCGCGCCGGCATCGAGCTGGTTCAGGACGTAGCCCCACTTGTGCGGCGTATCGAGCGTCGCATGGACGACCGTGAAGTCGCGCACCTGGCGGACAAATTTCAGCGAGTCGAGCCATGCGACGTCCTCCGGCGTGATCTGTGTGCGGGTGTAGGCGATGCCTTCGTTTGCGAGGCCGGAGACGTTGCTCGGGTGGCTGCTCATGCATGCGAGTTCGTCATGGTTGCCCTTCACCGTCGGGCAGCCGAGGTCGCGGATGATGTCGAGGCACTCCTTCGGGTTTGCATTGTAGCCGACGATGTCGCCGAGGCAGACGAATTGCGCGCACTGATGCGTCTTTGCATCCGCGAGCACAGCCTGGAGGGCTTCGAGGTTTGAGTGGATGTCTCCGAAGATTGCAATTCGCATCAGTTCAGTCTGTGGGGCGCTTGTCTTGAGCGGGCAGCTTAACCCGGCGCTCGGCGGGGATGTCCATCTTTTGTTCGAGAGCGCGCGCGGCCTCGATGACGGCAGGCTCGCGCGAACCGGTCTTGATGAGATCGGTGAGCGCCGCGTAGGCGGAGCCCGCCTTGCCGGGTGTGCCTGCGAATTTCACAACGGTGCGCCAGATGCGCTGCTCGTCCGGGATGGCCAGCTTTGCCTCAAGATTTTGAATGTGGCGGAAGAGCGTGAGCAGCCACTCGTGTTCGCTTTCGTTGAAGAGCGTCATGAGCCGCTCATAAGCCTCGCGCTCGCGGCCCGGCACCTCGGCCAGCGCATAGGCGGCGAAGCGGCGCGTGTATTCGAGGTGGCCGGGGCGATTCGACGCCTCATCGTAGGCCTTCGATGCCCTCTCGAAATCCTTGAGCTTGTCCTTGTACAAAGTGCCGAGCCGCTCGTACAGCTCCCAACTGTCGGGATTGCTCTCGATTCCGCGCTGGAGAAAATCTTTTCCGACCATGAAAAACTCCCGCATCTTCGCCTTCCGTACGACGGGATCGGGCTCGTGGTTCTCGATGTGTGCCGCGCCGTTCCACGCCATGTGCCATGCGCTGAGATCCCAGAAAAGGATGCGCCGCGGCTGCATCGCCGTGCAGGTGTCGAAGAGCAGCTTCATGCGGCCGTACTGCACATCGTGCCACGCGGTGTGCGCGCGAATCCACAGCAGGTCCGCGACCGCCGCGCGAAGGCCGCCGAGCGCCGCGATGAATCCCGCCTGGCCCGCCTGCTGCCGGAGGCTTACGGTCGGTTTGAAGCCGCCAAGCCGCGTGTTTTCCATGCGCTGCTCCAGCCGCGACTCGAAGGAAAACTTCGCAACGCCCCACGCCAGCAGGACGAGGATGCCGAGCACCCGGCCTTTCATAGCTCGCGCCACGCGAAAAACAGCCAGCCCACGAAAAGGTACACGAGCAGGTAGCCCGCGCCGAGCCCGGCGATGCGGACGAACACATCCGCATCCACATTGATGCCGACGGCGATGTCGTCCACGACATTGAAAAGCTGCATGTCCGGCACGAACACCGTGATGAGCCGCAGCAGGATCGCGGTGTGGGTCGGAACTTCCGCGGTGCCCAGCGGCCCCTGCCACACGCTGCGCGCCATCGGCACGAGGTAGCCGGCGAAAATGACCATCAGCGAGATGATCACCGTGAAGAGCCACGAGGTCGAAAAGCACGAAATCATCAACGTTAGTCCCGCACACACGATCGATCGGAAAAAAATCACGCCGATTCCACCGAAGAGCGTCGAGGTGAAGGTGCCTGACTTGACCTTTGCGATCGCCGCCGCCGCGCGTTCGGGCATTTCCGTTAACTGGAGATTTTCAATCTCGCGGCCCTGCCAGAAATACAGCACGACGAGGAACGCCGCCGTCATGAGCAGCGTGGCGACGAGGAGGATCATCGTCACGCCCGCGAGCTTTCCCACGAGGTATTCAAAGCGCGAGACGGGCTTCGCGAGGATCGTGTAGAGCGTGCGATCCTCCATGTCCTTAGGGAGCAGCATCGCGGTGGCGAGCACGGCGAGCAGCATCGTGAAGACGGACATCGCGCCGAGGCACACATCCATCACCGTCTGGAGCTGCCCCTGAAATGAAATCGAGGCCGTCAGGAGCGAGGTTCCGATGAGGAAGAGCCCGAAGACGAGCATGAAGTAGAACACTTTCTGCCGGACGAGATCGCGAAACGTGTTCGCCGCGATCGCCCATGTGCGGCGGAGGGAGAAAAGCTTGTGCGCGGAGGCGTGGGCTGCCACGGCGGGGCCGGAGGATTCGGTGGTCATTTCTTTCCGGCTGTCACATCGAGGAAATACCGCTCGAGATTCTGCTGCGGCTTGTGCGCGCCGAGCACGCGCGCCCCGCCGGCCTCGGCGCGTTCGCGCAATTCGGCGAGCAGTGCGGGGGAGACATTTTCGAGCGTGAGTTCCGTCTGGTTTTCGATCGAGATCAGATCATCGAGCGGCCCTTCGCGGACGAGCTTCCCGTGGTTCATGATGCCGATGCGATCGCAGATTTCCTGCACCTGGCTGAGCAGGTGCGAGCAGAGCAGGACGGTGATGCCTCGCTGCTTCAGCCGCAGGATCAAATCGCGGATATCGTGCGAGCCCGCCGGGTCCACGCCCGCCGTCGGCTCGTCGAGCACGAGCAGCCGAGGATCCTGGACGAGCGCCTGCGCGAGGCCGATGCGCTGGAGCATGCCCTTCGAATATCCGCCCACGCGCCGGTCCGCCGCGGACTCCAGCCCGACCAGCGCGAGAAGTTCGCGCGAGCGGTCGCGCAGCATTTTCCCTCCGAGGCCACACAGCTTGCCGTAGAAATCCAGCGTCTCCGAGCCGGTGAGGAATTTGTAGAAGTACGGATTCTCGGGGAGAAAGCCGACGGCCTCGCGGCTTTCCACATCGCGGCTGTCGCGCCCGAAGATGCATGTGCGCCCCGAAGTCGGCACGACGAGGCCGAGGACGATTTTCATCGTGGTGCTTTTGCCTGAGCCGTTCGGCCCGAGCAGGCCGTACACATGGCCGGCCTCGACGGTGAGCGAGAGGCTGTCCACCGCGGTGACTTTTCCGCGGTTGAAAATCGAAGGGTTCGTGAACTCCTTCGTGAGATTCTCGATGGTGATCGCAGGGGTGCCCATTCGTCTCAAGACCGCCGGGACTTTCGCACGCAGATCAGCCCTGCAATTTCTTGAATCGCGCTCCGACGAATTCCCAGTGGATCACGTCCTGGAACGCTTTCACGTATTCCACACGGCGGTTCTGATACTTCAAATAGTAGGCGTGCTCCCACACATCAATGCCCAGCAGCGGCTGCCCGCCGGTGCTCAGCGGCGAATCCTGGTTCGGCGTGTTTTCGATCGCGAGCTTTCCGGCGCGCAACACGAGCCAAGTCCACCCGCTGCCGAAGACCTTCATCGCGCTGTCGCCAAACTGCTCCTGCCATTTCGCGAATGCGCCGAAATCCTTTTCGATCGCCTTGAGCAGATCGCCCTGCGGTCCGCCCGCGCCCTTTTTCAAATGCTGCCAGAAGAGCGTGTGGTTGAAATGTCCGCCGCCCTGGTTGCGGATGTCGTTGCGGATGCCCTCGGGCACGGCGTCGAGATGCGCGACCAAATCCTCCACGCTCTTGCTCGCGAGCGACGGCTCCTTTGCGACGGCGGCATTCAGCTTCGCGACGTATGCGGCGTGGTGCTTGTCGTGGTGGATTTTCATCGTCTCGGCATCAATGTGCGGCTCCAGCGCGTCGTAGTCGAAGCCGAGCGGCGGCAGCTTGAAGACCTCCGGCGGCGTCGCAGCAGGCTGTGCGAAGGCACCCGATGTGGCGAGTGCGCCGGTGGTGAGGATGATGTTCTTGATGGCGTTGCGGCGAGTGAGAGGAGTCATGGGATGAGATCGGAGGTGGAGTGTGCGTATAAGCCTGCTTCGGAGAAAATGCCAGCACGATGAGCGCAGTTGCGCGCGCCGCGCCGCGATGACAAGGTGCAAGCGATGACCAGCATTGATTGGGCGAAAGTCCGCGCCGACTTTCCGATTCTCGCACAGCAGGTGAACGGCAGGCCGTTGCTCTACCTCGACAACGCCGCCAGTTCGCAGAAGCCGCGCGCCGTGATCGAATCGCTCGTGAACTACTACGAGCGCGACAACGCAAACGTCCACCGCGGCCTGCACGAACTCAGCTCGCGCGCGACGGACGCCTTCGAGGGTGCGCGGACGAAAATCGCGCGCTACCTCGGTGCCGAGAGCGCGGAGCAAATCATCTTCACCCGCGGCACGACCGAGGGAATCAACCTCGTTGCAAATACGTGGGGCGTCGCAAACCTGAAGGCTGGCGACGTGATCCTGCTCACCGAGATGGAGCACCACAGCAACCTCGTCCCGTGGCAGCTCCTCGCGGAAAGGACGGGCGCGAAGCTGCGGTTCGTCCCCGTCGCCGACGATGGCACGCTCGCCTTCGAGCCCGCGCTGCTCGAAGGCGTGAAGCTCTTCGCATTTGTCCACGTCTCAAACTCCCTCGGCACGATCAATCCCGCCGCCGATCTTTGCCGCGCCGCGCGTGCAGCCGGTGCCGTGACGCTCGTGGACGGCGCGCAGTCCACCGGACACATGCCGGTGAACGTCCGCGAAATCGGCTGTGATTTCTACGCATTCTCCGGCCACAAAATCTGCGCGCCAACGGGCATCGGCGCGCTTTACGGACGGCTCGAACTGCTCGAAAAAATGCCGCCGTGGCACGGCGGCGGCGAGATGATCGTGAGCGTGACGTACGAACGCGCGACCTACAAACAGCCGCCGCACAAGTTCGAGGCCGGCACGCCGAACATCGCCGACGCGGTCGGGCTCGGCGCGGCGATTGACTACCTCGAAGCCATCGGACGCCAGAACATCTTCGACCACGACGCCGAACTCACCGCGCGCGCCGTCCATCACCTCGCGGAAATCCCCGGCGTCCGCGTCCTCGGCCCGCAGAAAAGCCGCGGCGCGCTGGCCGCATTCCACGCCGAATGGGCGCATCCGCACGACCTCACCACATTTGCCAATGAGCACGGCCTCGCCTTGCGCGGCGGGCACCACTGCACGCAGCCGCTCATGCGAAAAATGAAACTCCCCGGCACCACGCGAGCCAGTTTCTACTTTTACAACACGCTCGACGAAGTGGATCGCATGGCCGAAATCCTCCGCGCCGCGCACCGCTTCTTCGCGTGACCGGCCCGGCGCGTTAAGCCGCCGCCCCGGTCTCCACGATCCGTCCGTCGCGCATGTCGAGATGCCGGTCGCCGCGCTTCGCCAGCTCGCGATCGTGCGTCACCACCACGAGCGTCTTTCTCTCCTCGCGCACGAGGTTCAGCAGCAACTCCACGATGCTGCCGCCCGTCGCGGAATCGAGATTGCCCGTCGGCTCGTCGGCGAAAATCACCTCGGGGTTGTTGATGAGCGCGCGCGCGATCGCCACGCGCTGCTGCTCGCCGCCGCTGAGTTCCGCGGGGAGATGCTGAAGCCGTTCGCCGAGCCCCACACGCTCCAGCGCGGACTGCGCCGCGGCCTGCTTGTCCGCGCCGCCGATGAGCGCGGGCAGCATCACATTTTCCAGCGCCGTCAGCTCCGGCAGCAGGTGATACGCTTGGAACACGAAGCCGAACTTCGTGTTCCGCAGCTTCGCGAGATTCCGCTCCGACTGCGCATACACGTCCACCTCGCCAAATTTCACCACGCCCTTCTCCGGCCGCTCCAGCCCCGCCAGCGTGTAGAGCAGCGTGCTCTTGCCCGCGCCGCTCGCGCCGCAGAGGAACAGCGATTCGCCTGGCGTGATGGCGAGCGTGATGCCACGCAGCACCTCGATCGTGCGCACGCCCATTTTGAAGGAGCGGTAAAGTGCGTGTGCGGAAATCTGTGCGGCGGTCTGGCTCATCGTGAGCGCGCACCGTAGGCGGCGGCGCACGCCTCGGCAACTCCGATAACTCCCATGTGACGTTCGACGGCGCAGCGATGCGTTTTATCCTGCGGGGTGATGCCGGAGGGCATCATCAAATGGGACCGCGCCCCGCGTAGAGCGGCGTGGCCGCCACGCGGCTTTACGCCGTTCCGATTCACCCGACGCATCCGTCATATGCGTGCCGTCCGCCAGCAAAATGGAGGCCGTGCATGGATAGAAGAATGGACGCTGAAGCCCTCAGCCCAATCCACCGAAGCGGAACCGTTCCCAAGTGATCTTCCATAACCTTCAAACCATAACCCATCCCCTCAACCCCACTCCGGCCTGAATATCGGGGGGAAGCTCAGCGGCAACGCCTCCTGGATGACAGGAAAACAGGGCTGGCCACTGACGATCCAATTTCGGCCTGACGATTCTTTGACAAATGCCGCGCGGGGATTTGACGACTCCGTGGGCGTACGGCATTACTCTCCGAAGCATGGGGCACCATCACATTCATACCAGTAAGTTGCCCGCGCTTTGGGCGGTGTCTCTGCTGTGCTGGGAGGTTTTTTTCGCGCCCGGATTGATCCGGGCGGATGTCCTCCCCCATGTGGGCATTCTCGAAAGGGCGATCACCGCGCAGGCGGTGTTCGTCGGCAAAGTCACCGAGATCGAGAAAGAGGAGGGGATTGCGGAGGAACCTCCCGAGGAATCGGAGGCGAAGGAGAAGCGGACGAAGGTTAGTTATCAAATGGCCGTCGTGAAGATTACGGATCCACTGATTGGAGTGAAGGATTTGAACGAGTTGCGTGTGGGCTTTGGTCCGCATGTCGTGGGTGCGGTGCGGAAGGGAGAAGCGCCAGAGGAGGGAGGCAGGCACGCCCCGCGGATTGCCCCTCTGCCACAGCTCCAGAAGGACGAACAATGGCTGTTCTTCCTGAACAAACACCCAAATGGGAAATTCTGGGTGATGCCGCAGCTTTATTACCCGCTCAGCATTGATACCAAGGAAGACCGGGAGCATTTCTCGGGTGTGGCGCACGTCGCGGCAGTTCTGGCAAATCCCCTCAAGGAGCTAAAGGCCGAGAAGGCTGAGGATCGCTGCTTTGCCGCGGTCGTCCTCTTGGAGACATACCACCTCATTCCACCAGGAACACCGGGAGTGAAGGTCAGCAAGGTGCCAGTGGAAGAAAGCCGCCTGATCATGAAAGGCCTGACGGAGTCCAACTGGAATAGGGCGAATCCGATCGTCGGTGGCGGCATGTGGCAGACTTATCTGCGGCACCGGCCGAGCGAGAAGGACGGATGGGTGAGCGAGGATATCACTGCGGACTTCAATGAATTCCGGGACGACTTTGCATGCTGGCTGGCTGATCCCGGTGCGGATTACCAGATAGAAAGACGGGAGCAAGTGCGCTAAAACGGGCGGCAGATTCAGAGTGCGACTTCGCTCGGAGCGGCTGAAGACGGCGATATCCGGCTCATTGCTTCCCGTTGGGTGCAAGGGTGAAAAAGAATGTGGCGCCCCGGTTCACTTCGCCCTCGCCCCAGATGCTTCCCCCGTGTCGCTGCACGATGCGCTGCACCAGTGCCAGGCCGACACCGGTGCCTTCGAACTCCTCCGGGCCGTGCAGCCGCTGGAAGACGCCGAATAGCTTGTCTGAGTAACGCATGTCGAAGCCGGCCCCGTTATCTTTGATGTAATAGATGTGCCCGGCATCCCCGCCGTCCTTGGTGCCGATCTCAATCTCGGGAAATTCGCGTCCTTTGGTGAACTTAATGGCGTTGCCGATGAGGTTAATCCACACTTGCCGAATCATGGCCGGTGTGCCGAAGGCTGGAGGAAGCGGATATAGGGCGAGCCTTACCTGGCGCTCTGTTTCGCTCGCGACCAAACTGTCGAATACATCCCCGGCCAGTGAGCGCATGTCAATTTCCTCCGGCTTTAGCGGCTGCCGTCCGATGCGGGAGAATGCGAGCAGGTCGGCGATGAGCTGCCCCATCTGTTTCGCACCGGAGGCGATCATTTCCAAGAGGGCGCGGCCATCCGGGCCGACTTGCTCGGCGTACCGCTTCAGCACGATGCGTGAGAATCCATCCACGGCTCGCAGCGGCGCGCGGAGGTCATGCGAGACGGAGTAGGTGAATGCTTCCAGTTCCTTGTTTGCGGCTTGCAACTCACTGGTCCGCTGCTCGACCCGCCGTTCGAGATCCGCATTCAGCGCGTGGATTTGCTCCTCCGCCCGCTTGCGATCGCTGATGTCGCGGACGATTGCCTGAAGCATCAGTCGTCCGCCAAGGGTTACGGTGTTCAAGGCGACCTCGGCGGGGAATGGAGTGCCGTCGAGCTTCGTGTGCATCCATTCAAAGAACTGCGGCCTCCCGGAAAAAGCCGCTGTGATTTTTTCGATCGCGCATTCGCGCGAACTCCGTCCGTCCGGTTGGAGCTGTGGCGAGAATTCATAGGGCGGATGTCCCACAATCTGGTCGCGTGTCCCGCAGCCGAACATCTGCAGTGTGCGTGCATTGCAGTCCACAAACTGTTCGCCCTCCATGAGGAAGATCGCATCGCCTGCATTCTCGAATAACGTGCGGAACTTATGTTCGCTTTCCCGCAGCGCCTCCTCCGCCCGCTTGCGTTCGATGGCAATGCGAATGATATGGGTGGCCCGTGCAATGAGATACTGCTCGGCCGGCAGAGGGGAGCGCGGTTCGCGATAATAGATGGCGAAGGTGCCGAGGGTTTTTCCCATGCTGCCGAATATCGGCGTGGACCAGCAGGCGCGCAGTCCGTGTCCCAGCGCCAGCTCCCGGTAATCAGGCCAGAGTGGATCGCTGCTGATGTCCGAGACGATTATCTGGCTTTTCGTGCTTACCGCGGTGCCGCATGAACCTGCGTGGGGACCGATGGGAGCACCGTCAATGGCGCGGTTATAAGCTGCGGGCAGGCTCGGGGCCGCGCCGTGGCGCAAATGGATGCCATCCTCGTCGAGCAGAAGGATCGAGCAAAGTGCTCCTGGCGCCTGCATTTCCAAGCCAAACATGAGCCTTTCCAGCACGTCGTGCAGCGGCGAGGTGCTGGTGATTAGTTCCATGGCGGCCTTTTCCCAATTCAATAGCTTCTGCACCTGTGTCCGCTCAGTGACATCCACCACCACGGAAGCGACGCCAATGACTTTTCCGTGCCCGTCAACCAACGGAGTATTATACCAATCGCAGAGAATGATTGCCCCGTCCTTGCGCACATTGTCGTTTGAGCTTCGTTCCCCGCCGGCTGTCTTTAGCAGCGATTTCCACACTTGATCCACTTTTGGGCGGGAATTTCTGGGAATGATGAAGGAGGCATGCCGGCCGATTGCCTCCTCGTGTGTGAATCCAAAAATCGTCCGTGCGGCGGGATTCCACCGGGTCACGCGGAAATCGAGATACCATTCGATGACGGCCATCGGCGTCTGCTCAAAGTGCAGCCGCAGTTTCTGATTGGCCAGCTCCAATGCCTCCTCCGCACGTTTCTGCGCGGTGATGTCGCGGCTCACGCCCACGAGTCCGACGATATTGCCGGCGCCATCGCGCATGGGCACCTTGGTCGTCAGTTCCGTGCGGGCCGTGCCATCCGGGGCCGCGCTTGCCTCCTCCAGATTCAACACTGCCTCACCCGAAAGCACACGCCGCTCATCTTCGAGAAAGGCCGCGGCAATCGCTGGTGGAAAATAGTCGGCGTCCGTCCTGCCGATCATCTCCTGCCAGTTTGCAGTGCCGAGAGATCGTGCGCATGTCTCATTGGCCATGAGGAAGCGGCTTTGAGTATCTTTCAGATAGATGGAGATAGGCAGCACATCCAGCACTGTGCGCAAGCGTGTCCGTTCGGATGCCAATGCTTCCTCGGCCTTTTTCCATCCGGTGATGTCCTTTATTGTCGCCAGATAGTTCACATATTTCCCATCCGAATTCTCGATGGCCGACGGGCTGACGATTACCGGGAATCGCTCGCCGCTCTTGCGCATGAATGTGAGTTCAAAACTGCTGAACTTGCCCTCCATCGTCTCGGCGAGCGCAGCCTGAATACGTTCATGTTCCTCCGGCGGCCAGTACGGGAACGGCAGATTGCGCCCGATGAGTTCCCCGCGCGTGAAGCCTGTCATTTCGCAAAAGGCCCGGTTCACATTCACCTGAACGCCGTTCGCATCGAGTAGCGAGAACCCGTCCGGCATGGAATCAATCAGAGTGTTGGCAAATTCAACGGAGGTGCCCTGCATCACCACGGCATGGAGCCGGCCGGCATTCAGTGCGGCGATCAGCCAACCGAGCGTCGAGCACGTCACCATGAAGAACCAAAGCAGAAGCACGCTCTGCGTCGGGTTTGGACGGAAAAACGGGCCGTGCCCCGTCGCTGTCGCGGCGGCCGAGGCGACCGTGAGTGCGAAGATTGCCAGCGAAGTGCCAATCGTCCCAAATCGCATCGCCGCCCACGCGAGGAAGGGGAGGGTTACATTGGACGGCACCCACGTCCGTCCGGTTGTGTCCATGCGCGCAAAAAATACCGCGAACACAACGGTCCCGGCTGCAAGAATCCAGATGAGAACTTCCCCGGGGCGGGAGGAAATGTTTTTCCATTCTTCCTTGGAAAACGAAAGGAGGAGCGGCGCGGCGGTCATGACGCCCATCGTGTCGCCGACCCACCAGGTCAGCCACGCGGTCAGCCAGTGATCGGGCAATGCACCAATCAGCGCGAGCATGGCCGCACCGATGCTTGCCGACACCAGCATCCCGATCACAGCGCCCGATGCGAGAAGCAGGAAATCGCGCCGCCGATCCAGTGCCGGGTGCAGATCCATCCGCCGCAAAAACCACGCGGCCAGCAGGGGCCCTGCCGTATTTCCCGCTGCGATGCCGAGCGCGGCAGGCCAGTGGACGCCCGTCAGCAGATTCACCGCCAAGGCTCCCAAAGTCACGCCCGGCCAGCAGCCGAATCCGAAGCGGAGCAGTGCCGCGACAGCGATCCCAGTGGGCATCCAGATCAGGGTGATGTGGGAGCCGATGACGGGAAACATCAGCCCGATGCGCCCCGTGATGAGGTACGCCACGGCCAGCATCAGGATTCGCGCCGCGTTTTTTTGGGGGGATGGGATCATCCGCAGAGATGTCGAAGTTTACGACGAAACAAGCGGATCAACTTTTATGCGGAAGCCATCTCCCTGCCAAGCGACAAGTCCGGGTGCTGCCTAAAAAAGACCGATCCGCATCAGCGCCGCGATGGCGGCGAAGGCGAGGATGAGTCCGTCAAAAAGTTTCTGCGGGACATGGTGCAGTAGCCAGCGGCCGAGGAAGAGCCCGGCGACGATGGTGGGGACGAGCGCGAGATTGAAGAGGAGCGTGTCTTTTCCAATGAGGCCCAGGCCGAGGCTGAAAGGCACCTTGTAGAGATTGACGATGAGAAAAAACCACGCGCTCGTGCCCGCGAACTGGAGCTTCGGCATGCCGACGGCGAGGAAGTAGAGGGCCATGACGGGGCCGGCGGCATTGGCCATCATCGTGGTGATGCCGGCGAGCATTCCCATCGTGGCGGCGAAGGCGAACGAGTGAGGCACGCGCTCGAACAGCGCGGGCTTCCACATGCGCCAGAGCTGCACGAGGACGAGCGTGAGGACGGTCCAGCCGATGATGGGCTTGTAGGCGGTGTCTGGGATGCGCGTCATGAGCCATGCGCCGACAGCGACGCCGATGCAGGCGATGGGCAAAGTGCGGGCGACGTGTTTCCAGACGGCGTGCCTTTTGAATGCGACGACTGCGCAGATGTCGCCGATGATGAGCATGGGGAGGACGACGCCGGTGGATGCCTTGTAGTCAAAGATGGAGGCCATCACGAGCACATGCACGAGCGAGACGCCCGCGAAGCCGCTCTTCGCCACGCCGACGCCAAGGCCTGCGAGGATGCAGAGGAGCCATTGGGTGAAGGTGAGCGCGGGCATTTCGGGAAAAGCGACGCGGACGTTTGCCGATGCGGGCGCGCGGGGGCAAGCTGCAAGGGTGTCCGTGGATTTTGAGCTGTGAAGTTCACGAAGGTCCCGAAGAGGGAAGCGGGGTTGTGGCTCAGATGGGAAATGGATGAAGCAGGAAGCCATGAAACCATGAGGGCGGTTTCCTGATTTCATGCCTTCCTGCTTCCAACTGCGTTCTCCCCATTGCAGGCATGAGGAGGCCCCGCTCTGCCGCCTTCGTGTTCTTCGTGCACTTCGTAGTAAGAATCCGAGCCGGGCGCGGTCGCTCGCTCGCGGCATCAAAGACTTTCCAAGCGCGCGGCTTTGCCTCACCTCACACGCCGCACTTTTTCCAAACATGCTCCGCAAACTCGCTCCCTCGTTCGTCGCCCTCATCGCATCCACTTTCGCCCACGCGGAAACGAAGCCGCTCCATGCGCTCATCATCGCGGGCGGGTGCTGCCATGATTACGAGCATCAGCCGAAGATCCTGAGCGAGGGCATCCAGGCGCGCGCGAATGTGCAGGTGGATGTGTTGTGGACGGATGACAAGGGGACCGCGCCGCATTTCCCGCTCTACGAAAAGGCCGACTGGGCGAAGGGCTACGATGTGATCATCCACGACGAGTGCGCGGCGGGCGTGAAGGATTTGCCGCTCGTGCAGCGCATCATCAAGGCGCACGAGACGGTGCCGGCTGTGAACCTGCACTGCGCGATGCACTGCTACCGCACGGGGACGGATGATTGGTTCAAGTATCTCGGCCTGCAGTCGAGCGCGCATAACTGGCAGAAGCCGATCGCGATTCATTTCACGGACTCCGCGCATCCGATCACGAAGGGGCTGGGCGACTGGACGACGATCAATGAGGAGCTCTACAACAACGTGGCGATCCTCGGCGGCAAGACGCTCGCGACGGGCACGCAGCCGCAGAAGGCGAAGGACGGCGGCGAGGCGCCGGTGAGCTTCACCGTCGCTTGGACAAATGAATACGGCCCGAACAAGACGCGCATCTTCAGCACGACGATCGGGCACAACAACGCGACGGTGGCCGACGAGCGTTACCTCGACCTCGTGACGCGCGGCCTGCTGTGGTCTTGCGACAAGCTGAACGCGGATTACCTGAAGCCCTTCAAGGGCAAGAGCGAGGTGATTTTCATCAAGGCAACGCCGCAGCCGGAGAAGCCGAAGGCGGTCGCCGCCGCGACTCCGCCGCCTGTCTCGAAAGACGCGACGATGGTGGCGGTGACGGCGTCGAGCGAGGAGAGCGGGAAGGGGAACTTTGCATGGAAGGCTGTGGACGGGGATCTCGGTTCGCGCTGGTGCGCGGGCGGAGCATCGAAGCCGCAGTGGCTGCAGATCGAGTTTGAAATGCCGCACGACCTCAGCGGCGTGAAGATCGTGTGGGAGAGCCAGAACAACACCTACAAGCACACCATCGAAGGCTCCAACGACGGCAAGGCCTGGACGACGATCGTGGACGCGCGCGAGAATGCGAAGAACGGCGACAGCGAGCATGCGCTCAGCGCGAAGAGTGTGCGCTTCCTGAAGATCACGTGCACGGGCACCTCCGCGGGTGGCTGGGCGAGCATCAAGGAGGTGACGGTGAAGGGCGAGGGCATCAAGGCGCTCGCGCCGAAGGTGAGCGCACAGCAGCAGGCCGCGGCCGGCAAGCAGGGCAAGAACGGGAACAAGAACGCGACCGACCCGAATGATCCGTTCAAGGCCGAGGGTAATATCACACCGACAATCGTGAAGCTCACGCCGGAGCAGGAGGCGGAGATATTGAAGGACGTGAAAGTCGCGGACGGTTTCGACGTGACGCTGTTCGCGAATTCGCAGGCGGCGAACTATCCCGTGTATCTGTCCGCCGCGCCGGATGGCACGCTCTACGTCTCCAGCGACGGCAATGGATCGCTTGGGCGAAATCCGCATCGCGGGCGCATCATCCGCCTGCGCGACACGGACGGCGACGGACGCGCGGATGAGGTGAAGGAATTCGTGAAGGACGTGGACTCGCCGCGCGGGCTCGTGTGGGATCGCGACCGGCTCTATCTCATCCATCCGCCGGACATCAGCGTGTATGTGGACAAAAACCACACCGGCCTCGCGACCGAGGAGAAGACGCTCATCAAGGGCATCGCGTTCGGCTTTGCCGATCGCCCGGCGGATCACACAACGAACGGACTCGAACTCGGCATTGACGGCTGGCTCTACATCGCGGGCGGCGACTTCGGCTTCATGGATGCGGTCGGCACGGATGGGCGGCACTTGCAGCATCGCGGAGGCGGCGTGATTCGCTTCCGTCCCGACGGCTCGGGCATCGAGCTCGTGAGCCACGGCACGCGCAACATTCTCGAAGTCGCAGTCGGCCCGCTCATGAACATGTTCGCGCGCGACAACACGAACGACGGCGACGGATGGGACGTGCGCTTCCACCATTTCACCGGATTGGAAAATCACGGCTATCCGGTCTTCTACAAAAACTTCCCCGACGAGGAAGTCACGCCGCTCAACGACTACGGCGGCGGCGCGGGCTGCGGCGCGGTGTTCCTCGACGAACCGGGCTTCGGCAAATGGAACAACGCACCGCTCACGAACGACTGGGGCACGGGCGCGCTGTGGCATCACAGCGTGACGCAGAAAGGCTCGACCTACATCGAGACGGAGAAGCCCGAGCCGTTCATCAAAATGACGCGCCCGACGGATGCGGACGTGGACGCGCTGAGCCACCTCTACGAAGCGAGTTGGAAAGGCGCGACCTTTAACTGGACCGGCCCCGACGTGGGCTACATCGTGCGCGTGACGCCGAAGGATTTCAAAGCGCCCGCGCTGCCGGACTTTGACAAGCTCGACGACGCCGCGCTCGTGAAGCTGCTCGAATCCCCGAGCCATCGCACACGTCTCGAAGCGCAGCGCACGCTGCTCCGCCGCGAGGACAAGCCCGCGACGCGCAGCCTCCTGCTCGCGCTCGCCGCGGACAAATCGAAGCCGCTCGCCACGCGCGTGGCCGCGCTCTACGGCGTATCACAGCGGAATGTGAGCATGCCCGACGAGGCGAACATCAGCGCGGTCGTCGCACTCGCCAGCGAGCCGACGATCCAGCCGTACGTGCTGCTCGCGCTCGGCGATTCCGGCCTGGCTGCAAAGACGCAGTCCGCGTCGCTCGTGCCCGCGTCACTTTTCAGTGCAGGCATGAAGAGCAACGACGCGCAGACGCGGCTGAACGCGGTAATCGGTGCGACACGCCAGCGCATCACTTCGCTCGCGCCAGAAATCGCCGCGCTCCTCGGCGACGGCGATGATGTGATTTCACACACGACCCAGCGCGTGCTCGCGATGCTCGGCACGCCGGAGCCTGCCTTTGCGATCGTGGATGATCCGAATGCGCCGTCGAAAACACGCGACAGCGCGCTGCGTTCGCTGCGCATGATGCACACGCCGCAGGTCGTGGACGGACTGCTGAAGCGCCTCGCTGACACGAAGGGCATCGAGGCACGCAAAGGATTGTTGAGCGCGCTGTGCCGACTGCATTTCACCGACGGCGAATGGAAGGGGAATTCGTGGGGCACGCGCCCCGATTATCGCGGGCCGTATTACCAACCCGATCCGTGGAGCGAGACGGACAAAATCGCCGCCGCGCTCAAATCCGCGCTCGCCAGCGCGCAGCCCGAGGAGGCTGCGTTTCTCGTCAGCGAACTGAATCGCAACCGCATTCAGTTCAACGAGGCGCTCCAGCGCATCCTCGCGCTCGCGAAGACGAACGCGAAACTGATCCCCGATGCGGTAGAGCAGATCGCCACGGTGGATTCGATTCCGAGCGAAGCCGTGCCGCTGCTCGTGCAGGCCGCGCAGCTTTCCGATGCCACGCCGAAGACGCTCTCGCAGGCAATCATCGCACTGAGCAAGACCGACAGTGCCGATGGCTGCCGCGCATCGCTCGCGGCGTTTCATATTTTGAAACACGCGAAGGGCGCGACGAAGGAATTCGACAACGCGCGCAATGCATTCATGTCCGCACCGAAGCTGGAGAACCATCATCAGCTTCTCGAGGACGAGGCCGCGAAGCAGATCGGAAAGCCCGTCGGCATCTGGGCCGACGCCGCGCTCATCTCGCTCAGCACGCGCAAGAGCGGCGCACCCGAGCCGCGCGAACTTTCCGCAAAGGCGCTCGATGCCGGATGGCAGAATCCGCAGCGTCGCGTGCAAATCATCACCGGCGCAGGCGAGGTGAAAAGCGCGGCCTACGCGGACAAAATCGTCGCCGCGCTCGACGACCCCGACAAGGCCGTCGCCGCGCAGGCAAAGATCATCGCGGGCCGCATGAAGCTGGAGAAAAAGACGAAAGACACCGGCCCGCTCATCGGCACCATGCAGGTGAAGGACGTGATCGCGCAGGTCGTGAAGACGAAGGGTGACGTTGCGCTCGGCGAGCAGCTCTTCACGCGACAGACGTGCGTCGCGTGCCACACGACTTCGCAGGACCAGCCGCAGAAGGGCCCGTATCTCGGCAACATTGCGCAGACCTATAAACGCCCCGATCTCGCCGAGAATATTCTCGATCCGAACAAGACCATCGCGCAGGGCTTCACCACGAATGTCTTCACGTTGAAAGACGGCACCGTGAACGTCGGCTTCGTCGTGCGCGAGGGCGCGGACAAGGTGACGATGCGCAACGTCGCCGCGCAGGAATCCACCTATGACGTGAAGGACATCGTGAAGCGCGAGACGCTGCCGACGTCCATCATGCCGCCCGGCCTCGTGAACAATCTCACCGTCAAGGAATTCGCCGGCCTGCTTGATTACCTCGAATCGCTGGCGAAGAAAAAGTAGCCGCGCGCTGGCGTCTCTCCGTCCTCGCATTGCTGCGCAGGATCACCAGACCTTCCACACGCTCACGCCTCCGCTGTCGGTCGCCGTGGCGATCTTCTCTCCGTCGGGCGACCAGCGGAGCTTTCGGATCGTCTCCTGTTCCGCATTCCACCACGTCTTCATTTCGAGCGTCGTGGAATCCAGCACATACACGTAGCCGTCGTATCCGGCACAGGCGATCCACTTGCCGTCGGGCGACCAGTCGAGCGTGAGGAGGCCGCCGGTGAGCGGCGGCTTTCCGTCCTTGCGCGGCTCCATGTCTGCGGCATGGAAAATCGTCACGCCGCCATTCGCCCGCGCCTTGTCCTTGAAGCCGCCGCCGCAACACACCGCGAGCCATTTGCCATCCGGCGAATAACGCATCCCCGTGACCCACGTCGGAATGGGGACGGTGATCTGCTTCACGTCTCTGGCTTGCTTGCCGGGTTCCATCACGAGGATGCGACCGGCCAAGCCATTGAAAACCAGCTTCGAGTTGTCCGGCGACCACGCGGACGCCTCGATGCTGTGGTGCTGCGCGTCCTTCACGTTCACACCGTCCGCGTCGGAGCCATCCTGCCACAGCCACGCCTCGCCCGGGCCGTCGAGAATCCCGCCGGTCGCGACGAGCCGACTGCCATTCGGCGCCCACGAAATGGAGCGCAGCGGCCCGGCCTTCGCGCGGAACACGGCCTTTTCTTGCAGCGTGTCCAGCTCCCAGATTCTGCATGTGCCGGGGTTTTTTGTGCCTTCCGTGCCATTCACCGCAGCCAGCAGTTTCCCATCCGGCGAGACGGCGATGTCGTGGACTCTGCGGCTCATGGGGGCGTCTTCCAGCAACAGCGATTCGACTAACTCGCTGTTCTTCGCATCGAGGAGGCGCACATGCTGCGAGGTGAATCCCGCATAGAGGATGCGTCCGTCCTTGCTCCATGCCACGCTCCAGCCTCCTCCCTTGTGTCGGCTCCACAGCGGCGTGCGCACATTGGGATGACCGAGTGCCCAGTCTCGGATTTCCAGAAAACGCACCGTCACGGGGAATGCGTCCGGCCCGGGTTTTTCGCCGAGCTTCGGCAGCAGTTCCTTCGCGGTCTGTGCGTCGTCGGCATTCCGGCAGAATTCGAGAAATTTTGCGACGAGCCGTTTGGATTCCGGATGGCGTTTCAGCAGGGCGAAGAAACCCTCGCGGAATGTCGGCCAGTCCGCATTGCCGGGCGCAAAAAGTTTCTTCCGGTAGTTCGGCTCGTGCCGCCACCAAATCTTCGCATAGGTTTCCAGTCCGCGATCCGGCAGAAGCTCGCAGAGATGCCTCGCCCATCCATCCTGTCCGCCTGGTCTTTTCAGATCCGCGACGAGCCGCGCACCGATGAAGCCAATGTCCGTGTGATCGGGAAAACGCTTCACGCCTTCGTCGGTGACGATTTCCCAGTCGTCAAAGATCGCCGGCACCTCGTTCAGGATGTTGCGGCTCACCATCAGCCGGGCGGCGCGGGCCAGACGAATGTAACAACAATACCAGTCCGGCACCCGCCCGACTTTTGCCTCCGCCTCGCTGAACAACTGCACGGCCCTGTCCCACTTGGCCCGCGCGCCGCCGGCAGTCTTTTCCAGCCAGATGAGATTGCCCAGTTCCGCCGCCTCGTAAATTCGCCAGTGCCCGGAATCAGGCGCGGCCTTGGCCCACGCTTCCAGCGTGGCCTGAATCGAAAGACTCACGCTTTCCGTGGACGCCCTGTATTTTTCCAAGGCGGCGAAAATCGCGGACAGCCTGCTCTGGCCATCGCGGCAAAGCGGGAGCGCGCCGTTCTTCGGCTGGCATTCCAGGACCAGCGTATCGAGCTTGCGATGATCGCGCCGACCGAACGCCTCCCAGGCTCGGTCGGTGAGATCCTCAAGCACCGGGCCTGCTGCACGCAGCGGAATCGCAAGCAGCAGTCCCATGACAAAGGCGAGCCACATGCAGGATCGGGAGAAGGGGGCTTTCATTTCCGAAAATCGCGCCACGTTATGTGCAATGGCGCGGGCCGGTCAAACAACAATGACCGCTCGCACACGCTCACATTCTCGCGTGCTGACGAAAATAGAATCGCACGGTTCCAAGGTCGCTCCGTGCGGTGATGCGCGATCTTACTTCACCGGTCGGCCGACGATGATGCCCGCGTGCGTCCGGTATTTGTCGAGGTAATCGCTCAGGCGGGATTCGATCACGACCTTGCCGAAATTGAACGGCGCGCTCGCGTGCATGAAGCACAGCACGCCGTCCTTCCGGATCGCCATGCCGACGTGCGATGTGCCATATTTGTCGCCGTCGTGCCCGACGATACCGATGATGTCGCCGTTCTGGAGCTGATCCTCGATTCCGCGGACGGCCGACTTTGGGATCATCGCGAGCGGCTGACGGCGGAGGCGCGATTCGAGTTCGGAAATCCCCACGCGCAGCTCGGGGTTGTTCCGCATGTAGCGGTATTTTTTCCAGTTGTGCGTCATCTCGATCGCCGAGTTCGTCGTGTTCACACCGCCGAGAGCGCGGGTGAGATCGCGGACGAGGCCGCGGCGCGCGTTGTCGTGCAGCCAGTCTTCGAGGTAGTGGAGGCGCGAGAGGTAACTGCCCGTGCATTCGCCACCCCAATACCGATCCATCTCGATGTAGCGCAGCAGCGTTTCGGGGGTCCACTGGTCGGCGGGCTCGTCCATCATGCGGGCAAAAGCGAGTGCGGTCTCGAAAAACGTCCAGCAGTCGAGGCCCGTGAGGTTCACGCTCGGCGCCTCGATGTGGTCGTCAATCTCCAGCGTGTAGCCCTTGTACGATGTGCCGAGCAGCATCTGGCCGAACCACGCGGCGCGTTCGCCGATCGGCATCGCTCGCACCTTGTCCGCGACCGGCCTGAGCTGCCGCACGCGCGCTTCAAAGCGATCCTGCCCGACAAAAACGGTACCCATCGGCAGCAGTCCCGTGTGCCGTGCGCGCGCCACGGGCAGATCGCTGCCGAGGAGAAAAAGTGCGGCGAGTGCGAGGGCGGGACGGATCATGCGTTACGGGTAGGTGAAGTGGCCGCTGATTTCAAAATCGAAGAGCCGGAACTTCATCCGCACTCGGACACGCCATGCGGGACGGCGTTCATTTTTTCGCGGAAGAAAATCGGGAGTGCGGAGGCGGGCTTCAGCGATTTGCCGCACCGGAAACACTCGCAGAAAGATCGCCTTCGCCGAGCCTGCGCTGGAGGAGTTCGATGGCGAGCCCGTAGCACTGCCGCGCGAGGGCGGGGTTGTAGCGCGGGCCTTCGTCGCGGAGGAATGCGTGCGCGCCGTTCACCTCGAAGGTCTGGTGGTTTGCGCCGCCTTCCTCGAGCGCGCGCCGGATCTGCATCCGGCCCTCGAACGGAATGTGCGGATCCTGCCGGCCCCACATCATGAGCAGTTCGGCCCTGATGTCGCCACGGCGCGCGCGTTCCAGCGTGTCATCGGCCATGTTCGCGCCGAGGCCGCGCTTGTGCGTTTCGATCTTGTGGATGTCCGTCGCGTAAAAGCAGACGGCCGCGCGGATGTCGGGGCTGAAGCTGTTACGGAAATTCAGATGCCCGCCGATGCACAGGCCCACGGAGCCGAGGCGTCCCGTGCTGTTCGGGTGCGTCTTCAGAAATTCGCGCAGCGCAGCGAGGTCGGCATCGTACGCCGCGAGCGACTTGTCCTGCTTGCAAAAATTGCCGCGATCCGCGCCCGCGCTGTCGTATCCGAGCACGGTGCCCGCAGGCTCGTATTCGTGGAAAATTTCCGGCGCGGCGACGAGGAAGCCGTGGCCCGCGAGCATCGCCGCCGTGCGGCGGATGGGGCCGGTGACCTGGAAAATTTCCGAGAAGAGCGAGATGGCGGGATATTTCCCCGGAGCCGCGGGACGGAAGAGGTGCGTGCGCATCGGCCCGCTCGGCGTGGCGATGTCGGAAAATTCGTGGTCAATGATGGTCATGTGCGGTGCGGGTGATAGCCCCGGGACGGCGTGCCCGCAAGCGCGGCGGAAAGTCACCGTATTCCGAGGCGCGTTACTTTTTCTTCTTCGACAAATCGGGGATGATGAGCGTCATCCCCGGCTTGATCATGTCCTTTCCGCCGAGCTGGTTCGCGTTCGCATCCTTGATCTTCGAGGCGTTCGCGCGGTTGCGGTAGTACTTGAACGAGATGGAAGCGAGCGTCTCGCCTTTCTCCACGAGATGCGTGCGCGCGCCTTCCGTCATCTTGTCGGTTCCGCCGCCGGGAGCGTGCGCCGCGGTCGCGGGTTTGGCGCTGTGAAGTTCCGCGAGCTCTTTGCGAAGTCGCTCGTTCTCGTTGCGCAGGCGCGCGGCCTCGGCGGTGGTCATCAGGCCGCCGTCCTTGAGCGTGAGGTTCAGCCGCTTTTCGCAGTCGGCGCGCGCGGACTTCGCCTCCTTCGAGCGGCCCTCCGTCGGCACGAGGTCGAGGTAGCGGTCGTAATGGTGGATCGCGGCGAGCGGGTTCTTGAGCTTGTCGTCGTAGAGATTGCCGAGCTTGTAGTGGACCTCCGCGGTCTTCGCCGTGCCGTCGAGCGCGCTCTCGTAGGCGCGCACGGCCTCCTTGTAGGCGCCGAGCTTCGCGCGCTTGTCGCCGAGATCCACGGATTCGCGCACGTTGTCCTGCCTTTCACAGGCGGTGAAAAAAAGTGCGGCGAGGAACAATGCGGCGATCCTCATAGCGCCGAATCACGGAGCTTCGCCTTGTCGAGCGCCTCGACGACTGCATTCACGACTTTCACGCGCGTGTGCCATTTGTAGTTTGCGCCGAGCACATGCCACGGTGCGCGCTCGGTGGATGTCTTGAAAAGCATCTCCTCCGCGGCGACGACGTTCTCCTTCCAGTGCCGGCGGTTGCGCCAGTCCTCGTCGCTGATCTTCCAGTGCTTGTAGGGATCGGCCTCGCGCGCCTTGAACCGCGCGAGCTGCTCGTCCTTCGTGATGAAGAGGAAAAATTTGAGGATGATCGTCCCGTCGTCGAGGAGCTGCCGCTCGAAATCATTGATCTCGCGGTAGGCGCGCTTCCACTCCGCGGGCGTGCAGAATCCCTCGACGCGCTCGACGAGCACGCGCCCGTACCACGAACGATCGAACACGGTGATGCGGCCATATTGCGGGATGCGCTCCCAAAACCGCCAGAGGTAGTGCCGCTCGTATTCGTCGCTCGACGGCTTCACGACGGAATGCACGCGCACGAGCCGCGGGTCGAGCCGTTCGGTGAGGCGCTTGATCGTGCCGCCCTTGCCGGCGGCATCGGGCCCTTCCATCACGATGATCACGTTGTTCTTCGTCTCCGTGAGCCGCCGCTGCCATGTGAGCAGTTCGAGCTGCGCCTCGCGGAGATCGTGCTTGTACGACTTCGCGGAAATTTCCTCGTGGACGATGTCCTCCAGCGAGCGGCCCTTCCTCAGTCCGATCGGATCGCGCAGCTTGATTGAGGAATGTTCGGCAGGCATCCGCGCGCTTTACCACGGCGGCGTCATGCGCTGCAAGCAGCACACCGGTTTTCCCCGCACGTTTTGAAAAATCACGGCTGTCCGGCGCTCATTCCCATCGCGAGTTCTTGCACCCGGTGTACGCGAGGAACAGCCCGACCACGACGTGCGCGAAGAGCACCAGCATGCACAGCGTGCCTCCCGCCGGCTCGGTCTGCGCGATTTGCTTGATCGCATCGTAATAGCGCGTGCTCTCCATCGAGCGGATGAAGCCGCTCCAGCCCCAGAAGCTCGCGATGAAGATCTGCGTTACGGGCGCGAGCAGCTTCGGCAGCGCGAGCACCGCGCCGCTGAGAGGGAGCTGGAAGCCGACGAGGTAGATCGAGAGCAGCGAGCTTTGCTCCGCGCTTTTCATCCACGAAGAGATGCCGAGGCAGACCGAGGTGATCCCGGCGTTCACGAGGAAAAGGCTCGTCGCCTGCATGAAGAAATCGCCCTGGAAGCCGACGATCATGTTCACGAAAACCGTCATCCACAGCGACTGCGCGAGGACGAGCGCGCCGAGGAAGGCGACCTTGCTCGCGACGTATGCGAGCGGGCTCAGGCCGGCGAATTTTTCCTTCTCGAAAAGGTTCCGCTCGCCCGCGACTTCGCGCGCGGAGTTGTTCGATCCCATGAGCGCGAGCAGGATCACCTGGAACATGATCAGGCCGCTCACGAGCGTGCCGGTCTTTGCGATCTGCTGGAGTGCGACGGCCTCCTGGCGTGCGCGTTCGAGGAGATTTGCGCCACCGTCGGCGACCAGCCCTTTCACCTGCGGCAGGCCGTCGAATGCGAAGATGACGACGAGGAACGGAAAGCCGAAAAGCAGCGCGGCCTGAAGGATCACCTGGCCGCGGTCGCGGAAGAAAAGTTTCCACCGCCGCGCGAGCAGCACGCCGAACTGCGCGAACGTGCCCGGCACGACGGTCGCGGATTCCTGATCCTCGCTGTCAGTCGCGTCGTCCGCATTTTCCGACGCCGATTTTTCTTTGGCCTCGACGATCTTGCGCAGGCGCTCGATTTCATCCTCCTCGCTCGCTGCGGCACTTTCGGATTTCGCTTCGGCCTTCGCCTCAGTGATCGGCGGCAGGCCGCTCTGCTCGTAATATGATGTGCGGTATTTTTCCCACGAACGGTGCCAGTCGCCGGCCGTGCGCTGCGCGAGCCGCGGGTAGAGATCGGCGGGATTCGTGATTCCGAAATAGTGTGCGATGAGCCTCGGCGTGCCGTGATAGATGAGGTGGCCCTGATAAAGCACGATCACGCTGTCGTACAGCACGACGTGTTGGAGGCTGTGCGTGACGCTCAGCACGATCCGTTTGTCGCTGCGCGAAAGGGCGTGCATGAGGTGGACGATCTCGTCCTCGCTCTTCGGATCGAGGCCGCTCGTCACCTCGTCGCACAGCAGCAGGGAAGGGGAGCTGACCATCTCCATCGCCATCGCGAGCCTGCGCTTCTGCCCGCCCGAGAGCAGCGACACGCGACGGTCGGCGATTTCGTTCAGGCCGACATCGGTGAGCACCTTTTCGATCCGCGCATCGAGTTCCTCGCCGCTCTGCCCGGCGACGCGTAGCCGCAGCGTGCTCTCGATGCATTCCTCCACCGTGAGCAGCTCGTGCGCGATGCTGAACTGCGGCACGTAGCCGATCTCGTGCGGGTCGAGATCGCCGTCGGTCATCACGTCGCGGCCCTTCCAGTGAATCTCGCCGGAGCCGTGCTCCTTGATGCCTGCGATGACCTTCAGCAGCGTGCTCTTGCCGCAGCCGGACGGGCCGATGATCGCCGCGAAATGCCCGTGCGGAAGATGCACGGAAACCTGCGAGAGGAGGAACTGCTCCTCCTCACCGGCTTGGATGGAAAGCGAGACGTCTTTGAGTTCGAGCACGGGGGTGGTTTTGGGTTCGGAGTCTTGTCGCGGAAAAATCGGGCGCTGCCAAATGCGCAAATCATGCTTTATTTGCAAGCCGACCTCGTCCATCTCGCAACTCTCCATGGCCCTCCGTCAGACCAATAAATCTTCCTCCAACCGCTGGCTCAAGGTTCTCGTGTGGACTGGCGTCACTCTCGTCGTGCTGCTTTTCGCCGGTCTCGCAGGCGTGAAGGCGTGGGTGAACTCGTACCTGCGCAGCGCGGAATTCCGCAAGCAGATCGCCGAGCGCACCGCGGAGCATCTTCAGGCCGAGGTGGAGATCGCGCCGATCCGTTTCGACACGACGGAATTTTCCTGCTCGGGACTCACCGGCCAGGGCGGACTCAACGGGAAATTTTCCGACATCAAGGTCGAGGACGTCCACGGCGAGTTCCGGCTGCCGAGCGTGTGGCGGATGCTTTTTGGCGACAAAAAATTCCGCGTCGAGAGCGTGGACGTTCAGCGCGTGGCGGTGAATTTTTTCGATAAGCGCCTGCCGATCGATCTGCCCCGCCCGAGGAAGGAAGACAAGGTCACCGAGATCGGTCGCATCACCGTGCGGGAACTGGTCTTTGCTTGGGAGGGCGGCTCGGTGAACGGCCTCGCCGCGACCGGCACGCCTGTCGAGGGCGGCTGGAAAATCATCGGCGACGGCGGTCGCGCGAAGCAGTATGGACTGCCCGACATGGAGATCGCCGCGTTGCGCGTCGTCCACAAGGAGCCCGTGCTTTTTGTGCAGGAGGCGAAGCTGCGCACCGAGGGCGGCGAGATCACCGTGATGGGCGAGGTGACGGAAAAGGAAAAGGTGGATATGCAGTTCAAGGCCGCCGGTGTGAACGTCACGCCGCTCCTCCCCGAAGACTGGCGCGCGCGGCTGCACGGCCGCGTGAAGGGCGACGGCCGCGTGCAGATTTCGCTGCGCGACGGCACTTCATCCGCGCCTGTTGTCACCGGGCACGCGGAACTCCAGCAGGCCGCCCTCGAGGCTCTGCCGGTGCTGGACAAGATCGCGGATTTCACGAAGACGGATCGTTTTCGCAGGCTCATCCTCAACCAAGTGCATGGCGATTTCCGTTACGATCCGAGCGGACTGCATGTGACGAATCTCGTCGTCGAATGCGACCGCCTGATCGTGGTGAAGGGGGCGTTCAGCGTCGTGAACGGGCAGATTGACGGGACGTTCGACCTCGGCATCACGCCCGCGCCGCTTCAGTTTCTGCCCGGCTCGCAGGACAAGGTCTTCAGCGCGCCGCGCGACGGCTACGCTTGGACGCCGCTGCACATCACCGGGCCCTACCGTTCGCCCCGCGAGGATCTCTCCGTCCGGCTCTACGCTGCGGCGGAAAATGCCGTGGTGCAGAAAGTCGGCGACACCGCGACGCAGGCTGTCGGCACCGCGGTGGACACGGCGAAGAAGGGCGTGGACGGCGTGCTCGGGCTGCTTTTCGGAAACTGATGTAGCCGCAGACGGAAGGAGGTGGGCATTCGTTGAATGCAGGGGACGGATCGCATCTTGCAGGAAAAAATCAGCCCGCCTCCTGCCGTCGGCGGCTACGGTGAAACCGGCTCGTTCACGCCTTCACTCCGAGGCCGATGACTTCGCGCAGGTACGTGACCGCGCGTGCGAGCTGGGCGGTCTGGTATTCCTGTTCAAGCTTCTTTTTGTCCGGGCCGTCGGGCTTGAACGGCGGCAGTGCGTGGCCGCGTTTTGCGAGCGCCTCGAAATGCGCGAACGCCTCGGGGCGCTTGTCGTAGTGCTGCCAGAACTCAGGCTTCTTGTAGGGGAAGCTCTTCGCGAAGCCGGAGATCGTCTCGATACAGACTGGTGCCTGCGGGCAAAGCACGGCCCAGCGCGCGGCGAATTTTTTCCAATCTACGAGGCCATCGCCGGGCGCGGTCCACTGTACGTTTGCGCCGTCCTCGGTTTCCCAAACCATGCTGTCGCGCGTGCCGGAGCAGTAGGTGTATTTGCCGAGATTTTCGAGGACATCGAGCGGATCCTCCAGCGTCCACGTCGCATTGCCGGAATCGAGCGTCGCGCCGACATAGTCCGCACCGGCCTCGTTGATGAGATCCACGAGTTCCCACGAATGCATGTCGCCCGCGTGATTTTCGATGGCGATCTTCACGCCCGCGTCGAGCGCGAGTGAACGGCACGATTTGAGCACCTTCACCGTGTCCGCCATCCGCGCGCGGATGCCGCCCGGAGTCTTGCGATCCTCCATGCTGCCGAGCACGCATCGGAATACCGGCGAGCCGAGTGCCTTTGCCACGCGGATGCCCGTCCGCAGGAGCGCTTCGGCGCTGCCCCAGCTCATCTTGAAGCGCGCGCTCGTCGGGCAGATGCTCCAGCCGCCTGCGTAGATTTCGATTCCGAGGTCCGCGGCCTTTTTCCGCACTTCGGCGAGCGCGGCGTCCTCCAGCGAGTCATACGCATCGAGGTCGCTGATGAAAAGCACGTCGCACTTCAGCGAGGCCGCGTGGTCGAGGAGCTGTGGGGCCTTCCAGCCCATCGCGCGGATGGAGAAATTGTCGAAGCCGAGTTTGATCTTCGTCCGCGGCTTTGCGTTCTCCGCGGAAAGTTTCGGGGCGAGGGAAGCGGCGGCGAGGCTGGCGAGAAAATGGCGGCGGGTGAACATTCCGCCGGAATACCGCGCGACGGCGGGGGAAGTCGAATGATGATTTTGCAATCCCTCCCGCGGAAACGCAATTCCCCTCCTGAGCGCTCGGATGGAAGGCTTGAAGAGAACGGGGAAATTTTCCTGCCCCGCTTCCGGCCCGTCACTTGAGCCGGACCACGCAGCAGTCGAAATCCATCTCCAGCCCGCGCTCCGTCCGCGTCATCGGGATGCCGGGGCAGAGCAGATAGTGCTGGCGGTGCCCGTCCTGCGGCATCGGCCGCGCGACGATGAGCCCCGCCTCGCAACATCGCTGTCGGGTATCAATGGAATTTTTTCCGGGCATTCAGTGGCACGGGAGGATCCCGTCTTCCGCTTGCCTTCAAACGCGGCGAGCGCGCACATTCGCACGATGCCAGAACCCGACTCTCCCGCCCCGCGCCTCGCGAGCCTCGATGCGTTGCGCGGCTTTGACATGTTCTGGATCGTCGGCGGCGGCTCGCTGCACGGCGCGATGAAGACGATGGGTGACTCGTGGGCTGCGAGGATTTTCACGGATCAGCTCGATCACGCGAAGTGGGAGGGCTTCCATTTTTACGACCTCGTCTTCCCGATGTTCGTCTTCATCGCCGGCGTGTCCCTCGCGCTCTCGCTCCCGCGCAGGGTCGCGCAGTATGGGCGCGCTGCCGAGTCGGAGCGCGCCGCCGAGTTGCAGGCTGCTGGCTGTAATTTGCACTATGACGGGCAGGATGGGCACATTTGGCAAAGATGTTTTGAAGAAGGATTTGGGTCTTACGATTGGAGGATAATGTCCGACGCCGAGAAGCGTGAGCACGGGCGGGCCGCCGCCGCGCGCAACCTCATCCTGCGCGCAGTGATCCTCTTCGTGATCGGCGTGCTTTTTTCCGGCGGGCTGAACAAGGGGCTCGACGGCGTGCGCTGGCTCGGTGTGCTCCAGCGCATCGCGCTCGCATCGCTCGGCGCGGGGCTGCTCTCGCTGTGGCTCGGTACGCGCTCGCTCGCGATTGCGTGCGGCATGCTGCTGCTGGGCTACTGGGCGCTGCTCGCATTCGTGCCGATGCCCGGCGGGACTCCGGGCGATCTTCGCGAGGGGCACAACCTCGTGAACTGGTTCGACTCGCAGTTTTTGCCGGGAAGAAAATACGACCGCGATCACGACCCGGAAGGCATCCTCAGCACGATCCCCGCGATCGCAAACTGCATCCTCGGCGTGCTCGCCGGGATTTTTCTTCGCACCACGCGCGCGGAGGGCTCGCGCAAGTCGCTCCTGCTCGTGGGCGGCGGCACCGCGCTGCTCGCGCTCGGCCTGCTCTGGTCGGTGCCGTTCCCGATGATCAAGAAATTGTGGACGTCCTCATTCGTCCTCTTCGCGTGCGGGTGCAGCGCGATCCTCCTCGGCGCGTTCCACCAGATCATCGAGGTGCGGAACATGCGCGCATGGGCCGCTCCGTTCATCTGGATCGGGCTGAACCCGATCACGATCTACCTCGCCGCGAAATTCGTGAATTTCAACCAGCTCGCCGACAGCTTCGTGGGCCCGAAGCCCGGCCTGCTGCACGCCGCCGTCGCGACCGGCTTCGGAGTCCTGCTCGCGTGGTGGCTGCACCGGCGAAAAATTTACCTGCGGGTGTGACGATGCCGCGCGGAAAGACTTGCGTTCTCAGGAAAAGCGGTGACTGTGCCAGCCCTTCGGCTGGCAGACGAGCCAGCCGGATCGCTTCACGGAAAGCCTATGCAAACCCGGCGCGGCCACGGTCGCGCCACAAACATCCGCCCCGCCCCGAGCGGCGCACCAAGAAACATCACATGCCAGTCCAAGACGAAGTCATCGAAATCGAGGGAAGAATCATGTCAGTGCTCGCCGGAACGATGTTCCGCGTGGAGCTGGCGAACAAGCACCTCGTGCTCGCACACATCTCGGGCCGCATGCGCAAAAGCTTCATCCGCCTCACGACGGGAGACCGCGTGAAGCTGGAGATGTCGCCCTACGATCTCTCGAAGGCGCGCATCGTCTATCGTCTGCAGGGCTAGCCGCGCATTCGCGCGGAAAGATTCGCCGCCGGCGTGCGGTGAGAAAATCTCGGGAGAGCACGCGAGCCGGACGCTCCACTTGGGAGACCGCTTCTCCTCACAGGCTTTCGGATTGACTCCGCCGCGACAGGCGGGCTTTTCGCAGCGAAACAATTTCCCGCATGAAACCCCTCCCACGTCTCGCCATCGTCGCCACCGCATTCGGCCTCGCCCTTTTCACCCACGGCGCCGCGCTCGCGGAAAATGCGAAACCCAAAATCGCGCAGGACGTCTTCGGCAAGACGAAGGACGGCGAAACCGTCATCGTCTTCACGCTTACGAATTCGCACGGGCTCAAGGCGCGCGTGATGACCCTCGGCGCGACGCTCGCGAGCATCGAGACGCCCGATCGCAACGGCAAACTCGCAGACATCACGCTCGGCTTTGACTCGCTCGACGGCTATCTCGCCCCGCATCCGTTCTTCGGCGTGATCGCAGGGCGCTACGCGAACCGGATCGCGAAGGGGAAGTTCACGCTCGACGGAAAGGAATACACGCTCGCGACGAACAATGGCGCGAACCATCTTCACGGCGGCATCAAGGGCTTCGACAAAAAGAATTGGAAGGCCGAGGTGCTTGCCGACACGAACGGCGTGCGCTTTTCCGCCACGAGCCCCGACGGCGACGAAGGCTACCCCGGCACCGTGAACGCAAGCGTGACCTACACGCTCACCGAGAAGGACGAACTGCGCCTAGACTACGAAATCACGACCGACAAGGCGACCGTCGTGAACCTCACGAACCATGCGTACTGGAATCTCGCCGGCACCGGCGCGGGCGACATCCTCGGCCACGAACTCACACTGCACGCGAGCAGGTTCACACCCGTGGACGACGGCAGCATCCCGACCGGTACGCTCGATCCCGTCGCAGGCGGGCCGATGGATTTCACGAAGGCGAAGGCCATCGGCAAGGACTTCGCGAAAATGACGGGAACGCCGGGCGGGTATGATCACAATTTTGTGATCGACCAGGAAAAGCCCGGAACACTCACGCCCGCCGCAGAGGTGTATGATCCGAAGAGCGGACGCGTGATGAGGATCGCGACGACTGAGCCGGGCATTCAGTTCTACACGGGCAACTACCTCGACGGAAAAATTACCGGCAAGGGCGGCACGGTGTACCAAAAGAATTTCGCCCTCTGCCTCGAGACGCAGCATTTCCCCGACTCGCCGAACAAGCCGCAATTCCCCAGCGCGGTGCTGCGCCCCGGCACGACGTATCGCAGCACGACGGTCCACACGTTCTCGGTACGCTAGGATCGCCGCCTCGGACTTGCAGACGTTCTTCGGGATTTCATCGAGGTTCTCACTTGCGGGCGAGATCGGAAGGCGCGCTTCGCGCCAGTCCGAACAGTGATGTCATTGCGGCCCGTGCGCGCGTGTTTCGGCGTGGATTGCAAGGCTTGTTTGCAGTCGGAGCGACCGCTCCACCACCGCCGCGGCTACTTCCAAAAACGGCCACGCTTTAACTTGATCCGCTGTTAGCGTTACGACTTGAGCTTCGCGCCGAGCTGATCGCCGAATGCCGTGAGCTGGTTCACCACATCGGGGGTGCGTTCGAGCACCGCCTTCGCGAGCCGCTCGAGGTGCGCGGGGTTGCGCTGGCCGAGTTCGCTGAGCGCCATGATGAGCGCGAACATGTTGTTGATCGCATGTTTCATCTCGCGGTACTTCAGGTGAAGCGCCTCGAGTTCGCTGCGATTCATGAGCAGTTCGTTCGGTTCCATGAGGGTTTGGGCTGAATCGTGGGCGGTAATCATGCGCTTGCGGGCTGTTTTGAACTTGAATGACATCTTGCAAATGCAGGAACAGTGCCACCCCGCGCGCTTTGTGGCGGAAGTGGGCCGCGATGCAAGTTTCCTCTTTCCGCTCCGCGCGTCTGCGCGGGCTGCCGGATGTTGGACACCCGGCTCCGGATGTCGGAGGCTCGCGGAAATGAAAATTACCAAGACAGAGCACGGCCTGCGCATGAGCCAGCATGGAGTCGTCCTCAGCGAATTGCGCACCTCGCCGGGGCCGACGCACAGCGTGGCCGATGTGCTCGCGGCGCTCATCAAGGTGCTGAAGCCCGAGGGGCGGATCGGCGTGCTCGGATTTGCCGGCGGAGGGATGCAGGCACCGTTGTGCGCGCTCGGCGTCGAGACCAGTGTGGATGCGGTGGATCTCGATCGGACGGGCTGGGATCTTTTCCGCTGGCACTGCGCGGAATGGGTGGGGCGCGTGAACTGGAAAAAGGCAGACGCCGTGAAATGGCTGCGCGCGCAGCCGGCGGAATTCGATCTGCTCGTCGAGGATCTTTCGGTGCCGGACGGAGGCGACATTTTCAAGCCACCGATTTCGTGGAATGTGCTGCCGCTGCTGATGCGCGGACGGATCGCGCGCGGAGGCATCGCCGTGTTCAACCTCATGCCGCCGGCGAGCGGAATCTGGCTCGACGATGTGCGTCGGATCGCGCGCATCTTCGGCAAGGCGCGGATCGTGAGCTTCGATGATTTTACAAATCGCATCCTCGTCGCCGGCAAATCCGTGCCGCCAGTGCGCGATCTCGGCGCGATGCTGCGCGCGGCGCTGCGGATGATCGGTTCACAACAGGCGGAGCGGATTCATCTGCGGACGATGTAGCGATTCCGGCAAAAGGTTGCTGTCACGGAAAGTTTCTTGCCCTCCTCGCGCGGGACGCTAGCGTCCCGCGCTGTTCCCTTTCCCCGAACGACAGTCGTCGAACATCAGCAACCAAAGAAAGGGAAACATGCAACCGATCCACACGTATAACGTCGTTCCGAAACTCCCCGCGAAACTCGAACCGCTGAGGAGGCTGGCGTTAAACCTGTGGTGGACGTGGGAGCCGACGGCGCGCGCGCTTTTCCGCGAGATCGATCCGGAGATCTGGAACACGACGAACCACAACCCCGTGCGCCTGCTCCAGCTTTGCCGGCAGGCGCGGCTCGAGGAGGTCGCGGGAAATGATGATTTCCTGCGCAAGATGAAGACCGTGCTCGCGAAGTTCGAGGCCTACATGACGCGCAAGGACACGTGGGGAAAGACGGACAAGGGCGCGGCGCTCGGCGGCCCTGTGGCGTATTTTTCCGCGGAGTTCGGCTTCCATGAGTCGTTCCCAAATTACTCGGGCGGCCTCGGCATCCTCTCGGGCGATCATTGCAAGTCAGCGAGCGATCTCGATCTGCCGTTTGTGGCGATTTCGCTGCTCTACCGGCACGGGTATTTCAAGCAGCAGATCAACAAGGAGGGCTGGCAGGACAGCCTCGCGCTGAACCAGAATTTCTCGCACCTCGCGGTGCAGCCCGTGCTCGACGAGGACAAGCACCACCTCACGCTCGGAGTGAAAATCCTGGATCGCTGGGTGCGGGTGCGGGTGTGGCAGCTTGCGGTCGGGCGCATCACGCTCTATCTGCTCGACACGAGCGGGCCGGAGAACACGCCGGAGGATCGCGAGATCACCGCGCAGCTTTACGGCGGCGATCACGAGATGCGGATCAAGCAGGAAATCATCCTCGGCATCGGCGGCATCCATGCACTGAGCGCGCTCGGAATCAAACCCGCCGTGTATCACATGAACGAGGGGCACGCGGCCTTCATCTCGCTGGAAAGGATCCGTCGGCGCGTGCAGGAGGACGGGCTTGATTTTTATTCGGCGCTTCAGGCTTCAGCCTCGGGCAATGTCTTCACCACGCACACGCCGGTGCCCGCGGGCAACGACGCTTTCCCGCTCGACCTGATGCGGAAATATTTCGGCGACTATCCCGCGTCGGTGAAGATTGACTTCGAGACTTTCGCGAGCTTCGGCCAGACGCGCGTGAATCCCTCGGAGCCCTTCAGCATGACGATCCTCGCGCTGCGCACGAGCCGCCATGCGAACGGCGTGTCCAGGCTGCACGGGCGTGTGTCGCAGGGACTGTGGAAGGACGTGTGGGACGGAGTGCCGCAGGACGAGGTGCCGATCACGAGCGTGACGAACGGCGTCCACACGAAGACGTGGATGGCGCCCGATTTTGTGCGGCTCTACGACCGCTACATGCCTGGCTGGGAGGAGCACCTCACGGATCGCGATTTCTGGCGCAAGGTGCAGGACATTCCCGACGAGGAGCTGTGGGAGACGCATCAGACGCAAAAAGTGCGCACGCTCGATTTCATCCGCGAGCGCACGCGTGTGCAGTGGACGCGCACGGGCGAGACGCCCGAGAGGCTCCGCGCGATTCCGCACATGCTGAACCCCGAGGTGCTCACGATCGGTTTCGCACGGCGCTTTGCGACCTACAAGCGTGCGACACTGCTCTTCAGCGATATCGAGCGGCTGAAGCGGCTGCTGAACAACACCGAGAGGCCCGTGCAGTTTGTCTTCGCCGGAAAGGCACACCCGAAGGACGAGCCGGGCAAGCGGTTCATCCAGGACGTGTACCGTTTCAGCCGGATGCCGGAGTTCGAGGGGCGCATCGTCTTCATCGAGGACTACGACCACTACGTCGGCCGTCGGCTCTACCAGGGCGTGGATCTTTGGCTGAACAACCCGCGCCGCCCGCTCGAGGCGAGCGGCACGAGCGGGATGAAGCTCCCGCCCAGCGGCGGACTGAACCTCAGCGTGCTCGACGGCTGGTGGTGCGAGGCGCACACGGGGAAAAACGGATGGGCCATCGGCCCCGAAATCCCCGAGAGCACGATCCCGCCGGAGCCTCATTACGAGGACGAGGTGGATGTCCACAGCCTCTTCCATGTGCTCGAAACGCAGATCCTGCCGCTCTATTACGCGAAGCCCGACGGACGGCTGCCGCTCGCGTGGATCAATCTCATGCGCGAATCCATCCGCACGATTGTGCCGGTCTTCAACACGCACCGCATGGTGAAGGAATACACCGAGTGCCTGTACGCGCCCGCCGCGGCAGCCTACGCCACATTGACCGCGGACTCGTGCAAGAAGGCCGTGGAACTCGCGCGGTGGAAGGACAACATCCGCCGCGACTGGCCGCATGTGAAGCTCGCCGACGTCGTCATCCACACGGGCAACGGAACGAATGTGACCGTCGGAGACGAAGTCGAGGTCAGCGTGCGCGCGTTGCTCGGGCCGATCGCGCCGGAATTCGTGCGCGTGCAGGCGCTCGTCGGCGAGGCGAACAACGGCGCGATCACGGAGCCGGCGACGATCGATCTCAGGCAGGTCGAGCAGCTCGGCAACGGCGTGTTCCGTTTCGCCGGCGCGATCCCCGCCCGGGAGAGCGGGAGCTACGGACTGAGCGTGCGCGTCATCCCCATGCACCCGAATCTCACGCAGGAGCACGAACTGCGGCTCATCACCTGGGCGAACTGAGCGTCGGACGCTGAAGGTCGGATCGTCGCAAGAACGCGCCTCCAAGTTTCCAGTGGCGATTCCGCACGGCATTCGGATACTCACGCGGCATACATTTTCAAAACCATGACCGACAAACCCGCTCAGAAACTCGTCTCCGCCGAAGGCTGGCATGTGCTGCATCTTTTTTACAAGGTCGAGCACGGCCAGTGGTCCATGCTCTCGGACGAAGAAAAAATGCGCGCTCGCACGAACCTCAGCGACCTCATCGAGGAAATCCGCAGCACCGAGGGCTGTCAGGTGCTCACGTTCTCGATGGTCAGCCCGAAGGCGGACATCGGCTTCATGCTGCTCTGCGCGGATATGCACGACGCGAACCGCATCGAGAAGCGCCTCACGCTTTCGCTCGGGCCGGACGTGCTCACGCCGACGTACAGCTTTTACTCGATGACCGAGCGCAGCGAATACACCTCGACCGAGGAGGAATACGTCGCCGAACTCGCGGGCAAGGGCATCGCCGCCGGGACGCCTGAGCACGAGAAGGCGCTCGGCGAATGGCGCACGCGGATGGAACATTATCTCAAGCACCGGCTCTACCCCGTGCTCCCGCCGTGGGAGGCGATGTGCTTTTATCCGATGAGCAAGCGGCGCGGCACCGACGGGCAAAATTGGTACGCGCTCTCGCACGCCGAGCGGAAGGAACTCATGGGCGGCCACGCTCGCGTCGGGCGCAAGTGGTCGGGGAAAATCCTCCAGCTCATCACGGGCTGCACGGGCCTCGACGACTGGGAGTGGGGCGTGACGCTGCTTGCGCACGACCCGATGGATCTGAAGGGCATCGTGTATGAGATGCGCTTCGACGAGGTGACGCACCGCTTCGCGGAGTTCGGAGATTTCTACGTCGGCCTCCAGTTGCCGATGGATGAGATTTTCCGGCGGCTGATGCTCTGAGCGCCGCCCGCGGGAGGCGGATGAAGCGGCGGCATTTTGAAATGCCGTGAGTTTCCCGTCCCAAGTCGCCCGGCTGCTGATATTCTGTGGGTGAAGGGAGCGATTCCTTCGCGAAAGACGACCTCATTTCAAAATGCCGGAACAATCCGCCGACCGAACCAAGGAACTTGTGCTGCTGATGACGCAGCACCAGCGGCGCATTTTTTCATACATCTACACGCTCGTGCCCGACCGGCATTCGGCGGAGGACATCCTGCAGGAGACGAGCCTCGTGATTTGCGAAAAGTTTTCCGACTTCCGCACCGGGACGGACTTCGCGGCGTGGGCGTGCCAGATCGCGTGGTGGCAGGTGCGCGCCGCGCGGACGAAGTTTGCGCGTTCGAAAGTAATCTTCGACGAGAAGGTGCTGGAGGCGGTGTCTGCGACGGCGTGCGAACTCGCACCCGAGCAGAGCGCGCGGCACGAGGCGCTGTCGCGCTGCCTGCAAAAGCTGAACCCGCGCGACCGTGAGCTGCTGATGACGCGCTACGAGTCCGGCGTCGAGGAAGCGGCGAAACGCACGGGCCGCTCGCTCGTGGCCGCATACAAGGCGCTCACACGGCTGCGGAAACTTTTGCACGACTGCGTGACGAACGCGCTGACCTCGGAGGCAACGGCATGAACGCAATGACGGACAACGAACGGGTGGAACTCAACGACATCATCAGCGCGCTCGTGGACGGCCGCGCCAGCGACACGGAGCGCGCGCGGCTGGAGGAACTGCTCGCGGCTTCCGACGAGGCGCGCAGATTTTACGTCCGCTCGATGGCGATGTCCGCGAGTCTCTTCGAGCGCGCGGGCGAGATGCAGAACGAACGCCCCGAGCCGAAAAACGTGATCGCATTTTCCGGCTGGTCGCGCTGGGCCGCGCCGCTTGCCGCGGCTGCCGCGGTGCTCTTTGGAATCTGGATCGCGCGCTTTTTCCTCGGGACAAGCCAGCCTGCGAGTGCCGAGGAACAGCCCGAGATGGTCGCCCGTCTTTCCGGCTCGAAGGACTGCAAATGGATCGGCGCAGCGCCCGTTTCCGGCGACGAAATCGCGCGCGGGCGCCGGCTCGAACTCGAGTCGGGATTTGCGGAGGTCACGTTCGATTCCGGCGCGCAGCTCACGCTCACCGGCCCGGCGACGCTCGACGTGCGTTCAGCGTGGGAGGCGGAGCTTCAGCGCGGGACGCTCAAGGCCAGCGTGCCGCCGGAAGCCATCGGCTTCCGCGTGATCAATACCGCGGTCGAGGTCGTGGATCTCGGCACGGAATTCAGCATGACCGCCGAGGAGGGCGGCGCGGCGGAAGTCTTCGTGCTGAAAGGCGCGGTCGAGGTGCAGCCGCGGAACCAGGCCGACGGCGCCGCGGAGCCGCCGCGCTCGGTGCTGCGTGAAAAACAGGCGCGGCGCTTCGCAAAGGCCGGCGCTTCCGAGGTGCGCGATCGCGACAAGAAATTCCAGCGGTTCGCCGCGAAGATCGCCGTCGAGCGCATGGCGCATCCGCTGAATTACACGCGCTGGTCGTTCGACGAAGGGGCGGGGGACATTGCCGCCGCGATTTCAAACGGTGCGAACGTCGTGAAGGATTCCGCGATCCACCTCGGGAAAAGCGACACGGCCAGTTCGCGATGGACGCAGGGGCGCTGGGGCGCGGCGTTGCAATTCGACGGCCAGCCCGCCGTGCAGGCAAAGCTCTCCGGCGCGGCCGCCCGCGGCACGCGCAGCGTCGCAGTCTGGGTGCGCCTGCCCGCGGAGCCGTCCGTCTCCGGCACGCAGTCATTCCTCGCGCTCCCGCTGAACCATCCGCCGCAGACGTGGGCGGAATTTTCCATGAACAGCCTCCCCGGCGAAGGCGTGCTCGGCGCGCTGCGGATGCAGACCCGGCAGGGCGCGTCCGTCGGCGCGACTTCGCTGCGCGACGGGAAATGGCACCACATCGCCGCCATCTTCGGCCAGCCCGCGAAGAAGGCGAACAAGCCGCACACGAAGCTCTACGTGGACGGACGCCTCGAATCGTTCTCGCAAAAGCCCGCCTCACGCCGCGCCCCCTCCGAGATGCCCGCCGCGCTCGACGGCACGCTCTGGCTCGGCGGACAGCCCGGCAGCAGCGCGGGCGCGACGATGGCGCTCGATGAACTGCTCCTCGTGGACCGCCCGCTTTCCCCGCCCGAAATCCGCCACCTCATGCAGACCAACCAGCTCATCTCCGCCGAAGCCATCGCGGCGAACTGAGCCACGGGAAAAGCAGCCGCCGACGGCTGGAGGCGCGCGCTGCGGATTGCGGATTGCGGATTGGAAAAATTCGCCTTGCCAAATGAATCCCGGTTCATTCCCATCCGCGGCGATGACGGTTGTTCTCCAGCTTCGTCTTTCCTCGCGCAGAGCGCGACCGGTGCGTCCTCTCGTTCCTCGTTCCTCGTTCCTCGTTCCTCGTTCCTAATACGCGAGGGCACCTTTTTAGGAAAAGGGGAGCAGGCATTCGTGCGGCGGAGTCCCCGCCGCCTGTTCGGAACCGGCCTTCTTATGTGCGCGGCTGAGTGCGGTGTGCGGCGGATTTGCGCGCCGGTGCGAGAGGCTTCCGTGTCAGCATGGGAGACTGGCACGGTTGCCTGGCGGACTGACGTGTCTGTGCGGAGCGGTGACGTGTCACTTTTGCAAGCTCACGCGTCAGCGGGACGGGTTGGCGCGTCAGCATGGCGGGCTGGCGTGTCAGTGCGTGAGGCTTCCCCGTCTGTGCGGCGGACATCTCCGCCTGCGCCGCGAACTGGCCCGTCAGTGCGGGAAACGGACGCGTCAGTGCGGCGAACTGACGTGTCAGTGCCACGAACTGACAGGGCAGTTTCCGGTAAAAAAAGCCATTTTCCGCTCAAAAGCGGGCTTTTCCGGTGGAACGCGCGCTCCGTCGCGCGTTTCGGCGGGTGTTGGAAGGCTTGCCCTCGCCCGAAGAAGCGCGCGCGGAGCGACGCGCTCCACCCCGCCCATGTCTCCATTCTGCATCCGGGATTCCACCTTCCAGCTCCGATCTGACATGCCTTGGGACGCCGCACATGCGACACCGGCCACTGCGATCCCGCCCCGATTTCACCTCCCAAACCCAACCCCAAACCCAAACAGAAGACCATGAAACAACCAAGATACTTCCCGCTGGCCCACGGCGACCAGATCGTCTGGCTGCAAAACGCCAAGACCAAGCTGCCGAACTACGCCGCCACCATGTCGCTCCCGGACGCGGATGTCACCGCGTGCCTGCTGGACATTGACAACGCCCTCTACGCGCTGGACGCCTACCGCGGTGGCGTGGCCAATTTCCCGGCGGCCGCCTACGAGCGCATCAAGGAAGTCCTCCACGGCAGCATCGCCGGGAACGTCGCATGGCTCACCTTTGGCGCACCGCTCGGCACGCCTGCCGCGGTGCCCTACGGCTGCCTGGACCGTGTCTTCACCTACCTTGAGGAGGAGGTGTTGAAATCGCCCGCCTACACAAAGGCCATCGGCCTGGACCTCGGCATCGAGACCTCCGCGCCCGTCCTGCCCGCCGTGGGCGCTGCGCCGCAGTTCAGCATCCGCACCACCGACGGCAGCAAGGCCGAGGTCGTGTGGCCCAAGGGCCCGTACGACGGGGTGAGGATCGAGGTGGACCGCGGCGCCGCCGGCCTGCTTACGGACATAGACCTGCGCCCGAACTACACGCTGAACTGGCTCCCGCCCGCAGGCACGAGCGTCATCATCAAGGTGCGCCTCATGTACATCTACAAGGGCCAGGACACGGGGAACTGGAGCCCCTGGCAGCAGTGGACGCTCACGGGGGTGTAGGATACGGCTCATCCGCGCGGAAGAAACTTAACCAAACAACCCATGCACACACCACACACACAATTTCGAACCGCAGCCACCACGCGCTGGACTATCGTCCTGCTGCTCTTAGTCGGTGGCGTCGCCAGAGGGCAGGTCAATCCCCCTCCTACGTCCGCCGCCGCAGATGCACCGGCGGTCCCGGCGCAGACGGAGATGCAGAAGTGGATTGCCACTACAGATGCGCAGTGGCAGGCGGCATTCAATCACGACGTGACCGACGTTCACGCAGCGGAGATCAAGAAGATCGCGCAACAGTACGCGACTGCCCTCGAAGCGGCCATTACCAAGGCCAGCGGTGCGGGCGATCTGGATGGTTCGCTCGCGCTGCGCACTGAACAGAAGCGGTACGCGGACACCAATGTGTTCCCGGAGCAGGACGATGCCGCCGATGCCCCGGTTGTGAAGCAGATTCGAGCGACAATCCGTGCACAACTGGCGCGGATTGAGAAGGACAACGCGGTACGCGCCAAGGCACTGCTCGCGAAATACGACCAGATGCTCGCGTCGGCTCAGACACAGCTTACGCAGCACAAAAGGCTCGATGATGCAGTGCTCGTGAAGAACAAGCGGGACGAGGTCGCCGCAGCGTGGGCCACGCCCGCGATTACGCCTGGAATTTCGCCTGCAATCGCACCTGTCGCCGAAAAGCCGGCACCGGTAACGACTCCCGCCGCCGGACAAAATACCGCCGGACCCAGTTCGCTTGCCGTTGCTAGCTTTTACGACCGCATTGGCAAGGCGCTCCGAAGCCCGAAAAAGACAACGCCGGTTGGCAACGCAAAAAACGGCAACAGTTTTACTGCCGTTCCCCCTGAAGCAGCCCTCCTTGTAGGTATCGCTGTCAAGAAAGGCGATTGGTTCGGCAACCCAATCATTTCTGCACTCCAGCCAATTTTCGAGACACGCACCGGCAGAATCCGTGGCGCAACGGTCGGCAAGAAAGTTGAACAGTTCCCACTCGTCGTCGAAGCCAAGCCCGGATACGTCGTGAGCGAGCTTCTCGTTTGCGCACCGCAAAATCATATTCACGGCATCAAGGTCATTTTCAGGAAGCTCGACATTTTCCATCAGGGCGTAGTCGCAAGCGATTTGTATGAGAGCGACTGGATCGGCATTGATTACGAGGATAAGTCCAAGCGCGTTGGTGACCCGACTCGCCCCGCTATCGGATTGATTGGGCGTGCCGATGAATGGGTCGGAGCAGTTGGGCTCCTGCACCTGCCTTGAGGCCGACCTTCCGGGCCCTAAGAACACCACTCCCTTCGACCCCACCAATCCCGCCTTTGGCTCGCCGGATTCCTCGGCGGAGATGCGCGCGCGGGCCGAAGCCGCGGCTTGCGCCTGCACGCCGGGCACCCTATTTTCCGCGCCATGAGCACCCTCGCCGAAATCGAAGAAGCCGTGGAGCAACTGCCCAGCCGGGAGCAGCAGGAATTGCTGCGGTTCCTCGCCGGGCGGCTGCACGCGCAGCCGGGTGAACAGGGCGGGGGCGGTGCGCCGCAGGCGGAATTCCCCATCGTGCGCTGCGCGCCGGGAGTGAGGATCGAGCCGACGAAGGAGCAGCTCGGTGACTTTTGACCTGCTGGATGTGAACGTGTGGCTGGCGCTCGCCGCGGACGGGCACACGCTACACACGCCCGCAAAGCAGTGGTTCACGGGCAGGGGTGAGACGCTGTGCGCGTTCTGCCGTGTGACGCAGATGGCCCTCCTCCGGCATCTCTCGAACCGGACCGTGATGCGCGATGCAGTGCTGACGCCCGAGGCCGCATGGGGCCACTACCGCACGCTGCTGCGCACGGCGGACATCGTGTGGCTGGCGGAGCCCGAGGGCATGGAGGCGCTGTGGGAAAAGTGCAGCCGCCGTGCGGGCGCATCCGGCGGGTGGTGGACGGATGCCTACCTAGCTGCCTTTGCCCTCGGGCATGAGGTGCGGCTGGTGACTTTCGACAAGGACTTCCGGCGCTATGAGGACGACGGGCTGAAGCTCCATCTGCTCGGGGCATAACCGCCCGACTAATCGCAAATCATCACCATCAACCACCCCACGCCCTCCGACCCCACCAAGCCCGCCTTTGGCTCGCCGGATTCCTCGGCGGAGATGCGCGCGCAGCTATTCCCACGGCACGGCCGCATCTTCAGTCGCGGATGAAAGCCGTGTCCGTCGCGCTATCAGGAATGACGTGGGTGAAGTGGAACGGCGGGGGATTTACGGTTCCAGCAGGCGGTTGTCGCCGGTGTATTTTTTCACCGCATCGCGGTCGAGCTTGAGGCCGAGGCCGGGCTTGTCGGGGATGGCCAGCATTCCGTCCGCGTCGAGGTGCCAGCCGCCGTCGGTGATTTCGTCAATGAATGGCGAGCCGGTGAGATATTCGACGAGGTCGGTGCCGGGGAATGCGGAGGCGAGCTGCAGATCCGCGGCGAGGCCGACGGCGGTGTTCCAGCCGTGCGGGATGAAGCGCACGCCGTGCTCCTGCGCCATCCACGCGATGCGGCGCTCTTCGCTGATGCCGCCGCATTTGGTCACGTCCGGCTGGATGATGTCGAATGCGCGCGCCTCCAGGAATGGCTGGAATGCCTGCCGCCGGGTGAGCACTTCGCCTCCTGAGATGGGCACGGGCGAGTGCTCGCGGAGCTTTGCGAAGTCTTCGATCGCGTCGGGCACGAGCGCTTCCTCAAACCAATGCACGTCGTATTCGGCGAGCATTTGCGCGGTGTTGAGCGCCCACCGGTAGCCGTTGGTCCAGTGGGCGTCGCTGCCGCCTGCGTCCACCATCAGCCTGTTCTCCGGGCCGACTGCCTCGCGCGCGGCGCGCACGATGGCTTCATCGGTCGCCGCATTGCGACGTCCAAACGGCCCCCAGCCGATCTTGAACGCGCGGAAGCCCTGCGCCTTCACCGCGAGCAGATGGTCGCGCAGCTTCGCGGGTTCATCCATGAGCAGGGATGCGTAGGGCTGCACGCGCTCCCGATACCGGCCGCCGAGCAGGCGCCCGACCGGCTGGCCGGTGGCCTGGCCGAGCAGATCCCAGAGCGCGATATCCACGCCGCTGATCGCGTGTGTGATGGATCCGCCGCGTCCGAGCCAGAAGGTGTTCTGGTGGAGCTTCTCGCTGACGCGCTCCGGTTCGAGCACGTTCTCGCCGCGATAAAGGGGCTCCATCACCGCGAGCGCGGCGCGGACGAGCGCGTCGTTGGTGAACACGCTGCCGAGGCCCACCGCGCCTTCGTCCGTGTGGACGGCGACGAGCGTGTGGACGCAGTCTTCGGGCCGCAGCTCATTGCTCCAGCCGCCTTCGGGGGTCGCGCCGCGGAGGCCGGCGCATCGGATTTCACGAATCTTCATGGGTTTGTTTTGGATTGATAACGGGGCCGCTGGAAGAGCTGCACCTCCGGCGTGAATTTCACATCCGGGTCCAGCGGGAAAACGGGGCGTGCGCAACGGATGTGGCCGAGGCTGCGGAGATTTGCGCTCGTGGAGCCGGGCGCGTCCACATCCACATAGCGCGCGGCCCAGTCCCTGAACATCTGCGGTTCGCAATGAGGCGACTTCACCACGACCGCGCCGAAATGCCGCGGGTCGCAGCCATGCGCGAGGAACAGCGCGCGATCATACAGGCTCACCGCGCGGCTCGTGAGGATGAGTGTGAAGTTTTGAAACTGAACCACCGCGGTGTTGCCCGCGTGCCAGAGTTCGCGCGTCGTCTCGCTGTGGAATGAGCCGTCTGAAAGCATCCGCACGCGGCCCTCGACGGGCAGTGGCGTGAAGCGACCGCGATCCAGCGCGCCGCCGACGGTGATTTTCACCGCATTGCCCACGCCCGCCGCAAACGCCGCCGCGACTGCTTCCGGGTCAACGACGGGAATCAGCGCGGTGCCCGTGTATCCGGCGTCGAGCAGCGCGCGCAGGATCGCATTGCTGTCGCCCGACGCACCGGAACTCGTCGCATCCGCCGCATCCACGAGCACCACCGTGCCGGTCTTGTTTTCCTTCGCGATGCGCGCCGCGTCCGCGAGGCTCGTCAGCGGCACCTGCATTTTTTCGTGATGTTCCCAGAACAGATTCGCGATGCGCAGCGCCTCGCGCCCGGCGCGCGCGGGATCGTTGTCGGTCACGACAAAGCTGTTCGAGGCCAGCGCGGGCACGTCGGTGAACGGATTGCCCCACATCATCGCAGCGGAGAGGCCGCCGGGACTTTGCTCGATGGCCTTCGCCGCATTCACCGCGTGGCGGATCGAACCGCTTTCGGTGATCAGTTCATCGCCGCGCACCAGCGCGGGCACTGTCACCTTTGCCGTCACCGGCTTCACCTCGCCCGCGAGGATGCGCAGGAGCAGCTTCGCCGCGCGCTCGCCGGTGCTGAAAAAATCCACATGCGGATACGTATGGAATGCAACGGCCGCGTCGCTTTGCCGGAGCATCCGATCCGTGAGGATGCCGTGCAGATCGAGCGAGATCACGATGGGCACATGCTCGCCGAGAATCCTGCGCGTCTCCGCGAGCAGAAAGCCCTCGGGATCGTCTTCAGTCTGCGTGGCCATCGCACCGTGCAGGGAAAAATAGACGCCATCCACAGGCGGTGCGGCAGCGATGCTCGCGAGCAGCTCACCCGCGATTTGCCGAAACGCCGCATCCGCCAGCGTGCCGCCGGAGGTGATGAAGTGCGCGCTGCACGCGGGCACGAGCTGCACATCCCCACGCGCATCGAACACGTTCAGCGCCCCGCCCACCTCGCTGCGCACGCTGCGGTGGTAGTCGAGGATCGCCTTTCCGTGGCGGATCGTGAAGTCCTCGCAGCCGCTCAACACTGGATTGAACGTCGAGACTTCCTGTTTGCATTCGGCGATGAGGATCTTGGTCATGGCGCTGGATTCAATTCGTTGCCGGGGCTCCGCGGATGCGCAAGCAATCGGCTGGGAAAAACAGCACGGTGCCGATGATCAGCGCGAGGCCCGCCACGGCATAGCCCAGCGCCGTCAACGAAAGCAGGCGCTCCATGCCGACGGATTGCTTCCACATTCCGCCGAACAGCGTCGCGAAGCCCGAGACGATCGCGCCGAAGAAATTCAGGAGCCCCACGGCGGAGGCGCGCGTGTCGGCTGGCACGACTTCAAATGCTGCGGGAAAAATGTTACCCATCAGCAATCCGCTGAACAGCCCGAATCCTGCGGCGGCGATGCGCGTGGCGGCGAGCGTGTCGCAACTGCCGAGCGCATGGAGGCAGGGCGCGCAGAAGATGAGGCTGGCCGTCATGAGCCAGAGGCGCGAGGCCTTCGTGCGGCGGTACAGCACATCCGCGAGCACGCCGCCGCCGAGCAGGCCGATGGCGGCGGTTCCTTGCAGGAAGAGCGTGGCGTTGAATGCGGCGTCCGACTGGTTGAGCGTGAACTTGTCGTGCAGAAAATTCGGCAGCCAGCCGTAGAGCAGCCAAAGGCCGAAGACGAAGACGGGGAACACGACGCACAGCAGGAGGAAGGTGCGCACCTTGATCAACACGGGAATCGCGAGCGTCGCGCCATCGGTCTTGGGCGCCGCGGGCGCATCCTCACTCACGCCGCGCAGGAAAAGGAAATAGGGCAGCACGTAGAGCAATCCGACAGCGCCCAGCACAAAAAAGGCGCCGCGCCATTGGCCGCGATCCGCCATCCATCCGCCGAACCAACTGCCCGCGACGGTGCCCGCGATTTGCGCCGTGGTGAGCGTGGCGATGGCCCGCGAACGCAGGGCCGGGGAGTGTGCATTCGCCGTCAGCGCGATGGCAGTGGGCATGAATAGCGACTCCGAGATGCCCATCGCGGCGCGCAGCGAGAGCATGATCACGGCGGAGCCCGCAAGGCCCGTGGCAAAAGTGACGATGCTCCACAGGGCGAGGCTGAGAACGACGAGCGTGCGCTTTGAAAAACGATCCGCGAGCTGCCCGGCGATCGGGCAGCCAAAGGCATAGACCCAGAGAAAGACCGCACCCGTCAGTCCGAGCTGCTCGTCGTTCATGCCGAGGCCGGTCTTCAACGCGGGGAACATCGCGAACACCGCCTGGCGGTCGCAGTAGTTCAAAAAATATGCGACCCACATGAACGCGACGAGCAGCGTGGCCTGGCGGACGGGAGCGGCACGGGGAGCAGGCGACGCGGTCATGCTTTTCAATGCGGCTTGCCGGGTGGTGGCGGGTGACCGGGGACAGGCCGCTTCACGCGCGGCGAGGGGTCACAATCGGATCGCGCCAGCGACGCGCAGCGCGCTCAGGGTTTTGCCTCGAGGAACTTGAAGCACACCGGCGCGCCGAGTTCGAATTTCGTCCCGGTCGGCGAGAGTGCGCCGGTGCTTTGATCGATCTTGAACTGCACGACGCTGTCGGAACCCTGATTGCCCGCGATCAGCCAGCGCCCCGTCGGATCAACGCCGAAGCCGCGCGGTGTCTTGCCCTCGGTCGGCGTGTGGCCGATGAGCGTGAGCCTGCCGCTCTGCGCATCCACGGAATACGCGACGATGCTGTCGTGGCCGCGATTTGAACCGTAGAGGAATCTGCCCGACGGATGCAGGATGATCTCGGCGGTGGACTGGCCTTTGCCATCGTAGCCTGCGGGCAGCGTGGGGATGGATTGGATGTGTTTCAGCACGCCCGCCTTCGCGTCGAAGGCGAAGGCGCTGACGGTCATCGAATGCTCGTCAATGTTGTAGCAGAATTTCCCGTCGAGGCTGAAGGTGAGATGACGCGGATGCGTGTCGGCTTCGGCTGTGGCAAAGGGCGGATCATTCGGGGTGAGCGCGCCGGTCGCGGCGTCGAAGCGGTACACATACAGGCGGTCAATGCCGGCATCGCAACTGACGGCGAACTGATTGCCCTGGTGGAATTCCGTGCTGTGCGCGTGAGGTTTTTGCTTTTCACCGAGCGTCGGATGTTTGTCCACCCACGCGGATGGCGACAACTGACCGTCGGAAGCGATCGAAAGCGAGGCCACGCTGCCGTCGCCGTAGTTCGAGACGACGATGGTCTTGCCAGTTTGATCAATCGCGAGATGGCACGGGCCGCTGCCGTTTGGCGGCTGCATGTTGATGGCCGTGAGTTTTCCATCCGGGCCGATCGAGAATCCCGCGACTGCGCCGCCGCCGCCTTTTTGTCCGCCTTCGCCTGCGGCGAATAAGAATTTCCGGCTCGGGTGAATCGTCACCCACGAGGGATTGATCATCTCCCCCGCGAGTTCAGGCGCGCTCATGGCGCCGGTCTTCGGATCGAGCTGTGAGACATAGATGCCCTGGCTTTTCTTTCCCGTATAAGTGCCGATGTACACGAGCACGGTGCCCGGCTTCAGCGCGTCGGCGGCAGGGAGCGAGCAGGGCAGGAGAGGAAGACTGGCGGCGAGCGTGAGGAGAATTTGGCGGAGTGAATTCATGCGGAGTGTTTTGGTTGGTGGGTGAAAGGGGACTGTCTTCATGCGGGTTCCAGGCCGGTCACGGTGCCGGTGCAGGTTCCGAATTTGTCGGTCTCGATACGCATGTGTTGGAGCATGTTGACGAACAGATTGCTCAGCGGCGCGCTTTGTTTGAGGTCGCCTTTCGGAGCGACCACGAGGTGCTGGCCGTGCCTGAAGCGGCCGCCGGCGAGGAGGACCGGGAGGTTGTTGGTGCTGTGGTTGCTGGCGTTGCCGAGGTTGCTGCCGAACATCACCGCGGTGTTGCGCAGCAGGGATTCGCCGCCTTCTTTCGTGGCCTTGAGCTGCGTCAGCAGGCGGCCGATGGATTGCGTCTTCGCGACTTCGACGAGGCGGAGCTGTTCGATCTTCTCGGGCTCCTGGCCGTGATGTGAAAGATCGTGATCGCCGCGGGTGACGCCGGGGATCGGCGGCACGCCGCTCTCGCCGATGTAGAAAGTGACGACGCGCGTGCTGTCGGTCGCGAGCGCGAAGGGGATGAGATTGAACAGCGCATCCATCTTGCCGATGAGATCGGCGTTGTTCTGAATGTCCTGCGGCTGCGAAATGCCGACCTTGGGCTTCGGCGTGCGCGACCATGCCTGCATGGCCTGGAGCCGCACTTCCATCTCGCGCACGCTGGTGAAGTATTCGTCGAGCTTGTCGCGGTCGCCGCTGCCGAGCTGGCTGCCGAGACGCCTGGCCTGATCGCTCACGGCATCCAGCACGCTGCGGCCTTCGGCGAGCCGTGACTCCTCGAGTTTGATTTCTTCCGGCGTGCCTTCGAGGAAAAGACGCGCGAACAGCTTCGACGGCCTGCTCTCGGCCGGCAGCGTCACTCCTCCGCGATTGACGGAGATGCTGCTGCCCGAGCTTGCCAGCTCCAGCGAGGGGAAGCGCGTGACGGCTCCGAGCTGACTGGCCGCGAGTTGATCCACGGAGATGCTATTGCGAAAGCCCGCCAGTTGCGGATCCTTCGCGGCGGTGAGGAAGGATCGCTCGGCACTGTGTCCGGCGGCTTCATTCCCCGGATGCGCGAAGCCGCTGAAAACGGTGAAATCCCCGCGATGCTCGGCCAGCGCCTCCATGTAGACTGAGGGCTTGTAGCCGGGACCGCTGTCCGTGGGAAAAAAATGCGGGGCGTACATGCCCAGGCCGGTGCAGATGCAAATCATGCGCCTCGGCTGCGGCGGTGTCGCTGCGGCCCAAGTCCGCGGCAGCATGGCATCGAGGAACGGCAGGCCGAGGGATATGCCGCTGGCACGCAGGAAATGGCGGCGCGAGATGGCGCGGGTGAGGTGGGTGGTCATGGCGGTTGAGATTACTTAGATTGGAACAGCGGGCTTTGCACGACTTCGTGAACGAGGGAACGCAGGTCGTAGTGACTGGCCTTGGTTTGCTTCAGGATGGCTTCCACCTGCGTCCGATCGGCAAAAGTCACTCCGGCTCCGGTGGCGTAGGCGACGAGGTTGTTTGTGAGATTGCGCGCGACGGACTCTTCGTCGTTGCGCAGCAGCTTTTTGAAAGCGTCAATGTCAGTGAAGGCGCGCCCATCGGCGAGATCGCCCGTGGCATCAACCGGTGCGCCGAGGCGATATTCGCGGCCACGATGCGTGAGCGGATCGATCACGGCCTCGCCTTTTCCCTGCGTGCGATATTTTTCACGCCAGCCTCCGATGACGTCGTAGCTCTCGAGCGCGAAGCCCGGCGGGTCTATGTATTGATGACAGGCAGCGCAACTGTCCGAGCTGCGATGTTTGGCCAGTTGCTCGCGGATCGTGGTCGAGCCGCGCGTGTCGGGCTCAATGGCTCCGACGCCCGCAGGCTGCGGCTGCAATTCATGGCCCAGGATGCGCTTCAAAACCCACGCACCACGCGTGACGGGCGAACTCAGCGTGCCATTTGCGGTCACCTTCAGGATGCTCGCCTGTGTGAGCAAGCCGCCGCGATGACTGCCGGCCGGCAGTGCGACTTTGCGGAACTCCTCGCCCGTCACGCCAGGGATGCCGTAGTGCTCGGCGAGGCGGCGATTGAGCATGGTGAAGTCGGAATCAATCAGCGTGGCGATGCCGAGATTGTGCGCCAACACTTCTTCAAAGAAAGCCTCCGTCTCGCCCACCATCGCAGGCTGGAGCAGCTCGTCGAATTCGGGATACAAACGGCGGTCCGGTGTTGTGGCATCAATGGCGCGGAGGTTGAGCCACTGGCCGCAAAAGTTGCGCGTGAAGGCGTGGGCGTTTGGATGCGCGAGCATGCGCTCGGTCTGCGCGCGCAGGGTCGTGGGCTCATGGAGCCTGCCTTTTGCGGCGAGTCGCAGCAGTTCGGCATCGGGCATCGTGCTCCAAAGGAAATACGAGAGCCGCGAGGCGAGTGCGTGGTCATCGAGTTTGCCCGGCTTCTCTTGCAGGAACAGGAACTCCGGCGCGACGAGGATGGCCTTGCAAGCACGTCGCACCGCAGCCTCCACCGTGCCGCCTTCGCTGAGTGCGTCCTGCGCGAGCTTGAGATAGCGCGCGGTGTCCGATTTCGTCACCGGCCGGCGAAAAGCGCGTTGCGCGAAATCAGTGACAAGGCGTTCCGCATCGGCGGCGGGATCCTTTGCCACGACTTCATAGACTCGCTCTCGGCGCTTCGGTTTCTCGATGGGCTTGATTTCCAAGTCACCAAACACGCGTTGCACGCTCGGCGGAGGCCACGCTCCGATCAGCGGTCCTTCCATCTCCACCCACTGGATCGCCATGCCCGATCCGGTGTAAGTCTCGCCGCCAATGTCCTGCACATGCGTGCCATCAGGCGCGTAGTCGCACCCGGCTGCACTCATGTAAAACAGCTCGCCCTCGTCCATGCGCACTGTCGCCTCCATCAGGCGCGGCTTGTCGAGTGGCAGATCAAATGCGGCGCCCGGACGGTTGCGGACGAAGGTGGTGATCATCAGCTTGGCCACCACCTGCGGCTTGTTGGTGCTCTGATACGCGTAGCCAGAAAGCCGCACGCGGTAGTTCCCTGTGACGTTCGCGCGCAGATCGCGCAGCGTCGTGCCTCCGTAAGTTTCGTTGTGGAAGATGACCAGCGCGTCGGGCAATGCGCGGTAACCCTGATGATGCCGCTGGCCTTCCTTGCTGATCGATCCCGTGGGCTTCGCGAGCGCATCTTTGATCGGTTGCAGATCGAGATAGGAGACACGCTTGGTCTTCACCTCCGGCTTCGGGCGGAAATCAATGGCGGCATCCAGCGCCTTGTCCGCCGCGAGCAGATACGCCTCGATCTGTGCCGCGGAAAGCCGCAGCCCCTCGGACACATTGTCAAAGCCACGTGCCGATCCATCCTCGGGCAGCATCCCGATCAGCGGCGTATCAATGGCCAGCAGATCGTGCATCGTGTTCTCATACTCCGCTCGGTTCAGCCGACGCCACAGCACGCGCCCGGTGGCCGTATGTCTCATCACATCATGCTCGCCGAGCAGCGCGCCCAGCGACTTCATGAACGCCTCTCGCTCACTCGCCGGAGGCTGTTCGCGCTTCTTCGGCGGCATCTCGTGACGCAGCACGCGATCGAAGGCCAGCGTCCACCGCGCTTCATTGGCCGGATCGTCGAGCTTCAGGGCCAGCGCATCAAAATCCAGCCCGCCTTTCTTCGAGTCCGAGTCGTGACACTCGGCGCAATGCGCATCAATGAAGGCGCGTGCGGGCTTCGGCAACTCGGCCGCATGAAGATTCGCCGTCACGGATAGCAGAGCGAGGAAGGTGGAAAACTGATGAGGCATGAAGGCGGATTACTGGATGCTGAAGCAAAGACGGAAACCCACCAGACTGTGACGCATGGCGGGCGCACTGCCGCCACGGTAGGCGGAACGGCATTCGAGCGGATTATCAATCCACGATCCCCCGCGCAGGATGTGCGACCCGCCGATCTTGCCGATCGGATCGGTGACCTCCTGCATCTTTCCATCCTTTGGCCGTCGCTCGAACCAATCCTCGCACCACTGCCACACATTTCCGTGCATGTCGTAGAGGCCCCACGGATTCGGCGCAAAGCTGCCCACTGGCGTCGTCTTCCCGCGATAGACGCCCTTCTTTCCATCGCCATAGACATAGCCGCCATTGTAGTTCGCCTGCTCGGTGGAGATCGTGTTGCCGCACCAAAACGGCGTCGTGGTGCCGGCGCGACAGGCATACTCCCACTCGGCTTCCGTTGGCAGGCGATAGGGCTTGTGATCCTTCGCGCGCAGCTTCGCGATGAATTCCTGGCAGTCGTTCCAGTTCACCTGTTCCACCGGCAGATTGCCGGCACCGGTGAACTTGCTCGGGTTCTTTTCCATGAGCTTCATCCACTCGTCCTGAGTGACCGTGTAGATGCCCATGTAGAAGCCCTTGGTCAGCGTGACCTTTCGCAGGATCTCATCGTCGTTGCGGGCCAGTTCTTCTTTCTGACTGCCCATGATGAAAGTGCCTGGCGCGATCCACACGAACTTCATGCCGATGCTGTTCGTGAAAGCCGGCGCTGGCGCGGTCTGCGCGAGGAGATTCGCGGCAAAGAGCCACGCGAGACATGTGAAGCGGAGGAAATTCATGAAGCTGTTTGAAAAGCTAGTCGCGCGCGATGGTCGTCAGATCATTCCGAGGCCACACATCGTTGCTTTGTCGGCGGAGAACTCGCCAGCTTGGATGTCGAGCCTTGGTCTCGCGTGAGTGTCCGTATCCTGAGATACCTTGTTTGCCCGCTCACGCGCCGAGCCTCCCGTGTGCCAGCGAGAGGATGTGGTGCGGGAACTCGCGCACTTGCTTCCAGCGGATGCCGTCGGTGGAGCGCATGAGTTTGCCGGGCCAGAGGCTGCCGATGAAGATGCCGGCTCCGAAGGCGGCGGTCGTTGGGGCGCTTTCATTGGGCTCGCGGCGCCAGGCTTTGCCGTCTTTGGACAGATAGGTGCCGCCCTGGCCGATGCCGACGAATTGCCTGCCGTCCCAAATCATCGCGTTGATGTGCTCGCCTTCTTCGCCGGTGGCGCGGTCGGTCCAGTTGAGGCCGTCCTCGCTCCTCATGCAGAGCCCGTGCATTCCGCCGCCGACGAAGACGCCGTTGCCAAAGGCGACATCAATCAGCGTGTCGGTGGCGAGCGTGCCTTGGGCGATCTCGAAAAGCGCTGTGTCGTCCTTCCGCGCGAGCCGCGCTCCGTAGTCGCCGACGATCACGACGCGCCCATTGCCTTGCGCGACGCGTCGCAGGCTGGCGTCGTTCCTCATGCCTTTGCGGTCGGCGGTGATGGGCTTGCGCGGCGACCATGCCTTGCCGTCGGCGGAGGTGATTTCGCCGGGCATTGGGCTGCTGTCTTCGGCGATGATGTGAAATTTTTCACCATCCGCGAAGACCGGGCCGAAGCTGCCGACGTAGGCTTGCGAGTTGAGTTTGAAGGCATCCCAAGTCGCGCCGTCAGCGGTGCTCCAGCCGATGCTGTCGCCGCCGAACTTTCCAAACACCACGCAACGGCCGTTGGCAATGCAGGCATGGTGGAGCAGCACACCGTCGCGATCCAGTTGCTGATGCGTCCATTCGATGCCGTCGCGCGAAAAGGCGCGCAGACCGTTCTCGCCGGCGGCGATGAAGACGGGGCCGGTGAGCGGCGGAAGCGGCGCAGCGGCTGGCGCGGGATCGGGCATCGTGGATTGATGGCTCCGTTCTATCGCTACACCAGACCCGGCAAGCGCCCGTCATACGCGGCCTTCTTCGACACGCGGCTGTTGCCGAATTCGCCCGTGCGGTCGCCCAGCAAGTCGAGCAACTCCACGTAGAGATTCGCCATCGGCGTGTCCTTTTGGTACGCGATGTGCCGGCCGGGTTTGAGCTTGCCACCGGCGCGACCTGCGAGCAGCGCGGGGTAGTTGGTGCGACCGTGGCCGCCGTCGGACATGTAGGAAGTGTAGAGCAGCACCGTGTTGTCGAGCAGGCTGCTGCCGCCTTCATCAATGGCGGCCATCTTCGCCACGGCTTCGGCGAAAAACTGCGTGTACCACGCGTGGATCTGTCGCAGGCCCTCGCGCGCCACGGGGTCGGCGTCCTCGATGCGCCCGGCGTTGCCGTGATGCTCCAGCGCATGCGCGTGATGCTCGTAGCCGACGGTGACGACGCCCGGAAAAAGCGCGCCGTCATCGCCGAGACCGAGGCTGCACACGCGCGTGGTGTCCGTTTGAAATGCGAGCACCATGAGGTCGGCCATGATGCGGAGGTAGTCGCCATGCACGGCGGGATTGCGACCGACTGCGCGGACGAGCTGGTCCTGCGCGGCGTTGTCGGCAGGAAAATTGGCAGGCAGATGCGGATTCGACGGGCCGGGATCCTTCATGTCGAGGGCCTCGATGGCGATGCGCTCCTGCACGCGGCGCACGCGCTTCTCGATGCTGTAAACGGATTCGAGGTATTCGTTGAGCTTCGCCTGATCCGCGTGGCCGAGCTTCTTCTGCGTGCGGCGCGCGTCTTCGAGGATCAAATCAACAACCTGCGTGTCGTAGCTGCGCGGCCCGGATTTTACGACTTCGGACGCTGATGCGCCGAGCCGACGCGCCCAGTTCGGCGCGACCAACTGCCGGCCTTTGAACATGCGCTCGAAGGCCGTGCGCGGGTTGCGCTCGACGGGCAGGGAGCGGCCCTGACGATCGAAGAAGAACGACGTCTCGCCACCCGAGTAACCCATGCGTACCGCGGGCAGCAGGCTTTCCGCGCCGATGATCTCAGCCGCACGCTCGTCAATGGATTGGCTCGCCATCGGGCGGCCATCCACCTTGCCCACCTTGTCCGCCGCCGTGAGGTGCAGATACGCGCAGTGCTCGTGCGCGTTGATCTTGCCATCGGCTTGGCCGGACTGCGCGAGGTTCGAGAGGATCAGCATTTGATCCTTATGGGGTTCGAGGGAACGCAAAATGGATGGCAGCTTGCCCAGCGCGCCGGTTTCCTTTGGCACCCACGATTCGCTGACCGTGCCGCCCGTCACCGTGTAAATGCCGAAGCGCACCGGCGGCTTCACCGGCACTCGCGCGCCCGCACGCAGCACCGTGGGCGAGAGCGATTCGAGGAAGGGCAGCGCAGCGAGCACGCCAGCGCCGCGCAGGAAGGAGCGACGGCTGATCGGTGCAGGAACAACGGGATGGAGACTGGGTTTCATTCGGCTTTGCGATGTTGGAAAGGGAAACTCTTTGCGACCTCTAACATGAGAGTGGAAAAACGATATCCGCCACTCGCGAGCGCCGCAACGATCCGGTCGAGCGCCGGCTCGTCGTAGTAGTCAGTGTCGCGGCCCAGCGCATAACTCAACGCCTGCGACGCGACGTTCCGCACGAACTGCGGCTGCTTTTCATGCAGCACCTTGCGCAGGCCCGCGACGCCTTTGAAATCGCCGACGCCCGGCAGTTTGCCGACGTTGTCCAGAGGCTGGCCGCCCACGTCAGTGCGCCAGGCTCCCACGGCATCATATTCTTCCAAGGCAAAGCCCATCGGATCCACGCGACGGTGACAGCCCACGCAGTTCGCATCGGTGGCGTGTTGCGCGAGCTTCTCTCGGAAGCTCGCCGACTCGGGCTTGTCCTTCGGCTGCGGCGCGAAGCTCCCCGCGTTGGGCGGCGGCGGAGGCGGCGGAGCGCCGAGCAAAACCTCCAGAATCCATTTGCCACGAGCCGTGGGTTTGGTGCGATTGGTGTGCGAGGTCATGGTCAACATGCTGCCCATCGCGATCACGCCACCGCGATGATCCTCGGGCCGCAGCGCCACCTTGACGAAGTCCTTTCCCTCGGGCGCAGGCAGTCCGTAGTGCTTCGCCAGCTCGGTATTCACGAAGGTGTAGTCCGCATCCAGCAGCTCGAGCACGCTGCGATCTTCCTTGCGGATGGTGTCGCAAAACATCCGCGTCTCACGCTCCATCGCATCGCGCAGACTGCGCGTGTAGGTCGGGAAGGCGTTCTGGCTCGGCAACGCCTTCGCGATGGACGGCAACTGCAACCAGCGCTCGAGAAAATGTCGCGTTAATGTCTCCGCCTTGCGATCCGCCAACATGCGCCGCACCTGTTTTTCCAAGACTTCCGGCTGCGCCAAAGTGCCAGTGTCGGCCACGGCGAACAACTCGTCATCAGGCATCGTGGCCCAGAGAAAATAAGACAGGCGCACGGCCAGTTCATGATCGCTGATCTGCGCGACAGCACCGGCCTTCGCAGGCGAGGACTCCATGCGCAGCAGGAAATTTTGCGAAACCAGCGCGGGCTTCATCGCCTTGCGGATCGCCAGATCAAAGGCATCGCCACCCGCGAGCGCGGCATCGGCGAGACGCGCGAATGGCTCGACTTCATCCGCAGTCACCGGCCGTCGGAAGGCTCTGCGCAAGAACGCTGACATCACCTTTCGCACCGTTGCTGCCGGCATCGCCGTCGCATCGGACGGACCGAGCAGGAATTTGCGAGCGCCATTGTCCTTGAACAAGACGTCGAGCGCGAGGTCCGCCGCCTCGAAATATTTCTCCATCAGCGAAGGCTCGATCACGAGCCCGCCCGCATGATTCACAAATCCCTCGGCGACATTTTCACCGGGCATGCCGGCTTGATACGCCGGATCGAAATTGATGCGCAGCAGGTCGCGCATCGTCTGGTTGTATTCGAAGCGGGTCATCTGACGCGTCAGCGGCGGCCCGGGGTGCGGACGCTTCGAGGTATCGAAGGTCTCACCGATCCAGCCCAGCAGCGCCTGTTTCTCCGCAGGCTCCAGCGGCGGCTCATCGTCTGGCGGCATCTCTCCGGCGCGCACTTGTTCCGCGACCTTGCGCCACACATCCCAGCGCTTCATCGCCGCGTCGGTGGTCTTCAGATTGGAGAAGTCAATGCTGCCCTTCTGCTTCTTCTCGCCGTGGCATTCCATGCAATGCGACGCAATGACCGACGCAACACCACCCTCGAATTTCGTCTCGGCTCCATGCCCGCAAATAGGCAGCACGAGAAGCGAGACGAGAAGCAGATTACGAATCATGCGGAACGGTCCGACGTGAGAAAGACTGCCGCAAGGAGCAGGAGCGATTTGATCGAAGCACAAGTGGTTCGGCTTCGTTCAAACCAACTCCTTCACGATCCCCTTCGACAGGCCGCCCTGAAAGTCTGCAGGCAATGCCATGCCGACTCGATCCGCGACGGTCTGCCAGACATTCGCGACCGGCATGTCCGTCTTCACGAGATGGCCCTGATGCTTGA
>CAIRYQ010000035.1 GCA_903882875.1 uncultured Spartobacteria bacterium
CCAAAGCCGACCTCGCCCGCAAGATCACCAAATACATCAAAGGCCACAACAAGACGGCAAAACCTTTCAAATGGACTTATCGCAATACCGACCGGCGCATCCGTTGAACCCATCAGTTCCTTCCGTTACACTGCACTAGTGGCTGCTTCTTGCACCGCGGCAGTCTGGTCGTTCTGCAAAGTTTTTCCCGCTTGTGTCTTTTCAGTGGCCAAACACTTCCCGGCGACGGCTCGCTCGGAAATGCCTTGGATATCAGAATTCGCAGCCTCGGAGGTTACGCAAGGAATGTCAGCATTCCCTTTCTGCTCAATCGATGGCACGCCGGAGGGAGAATTGCCACCACCCACTATGCTCTCTACAGGCACCCAATCGTCTGCGTTCTCCGGCCATGCCCAATCGTAATTTTTGATTTTCCCTGTCAGAAGAAGGTCTTTGATTTCCTCAACGGTGTAAGGGCCAAGATATTCCCCGTTCTTTGCGACGGTGATTTTCATGGGGTGTCTGTGGGGCTTTCCGTATCAGCATTTGCGCCCTTGTCACAAGCTCTATTCTCTTGGCAAAGCTAAAAACCGCCAGGGGATCAGGAACCAGGAATGAGGGGACTGATTATTGCATTAGGCACGCCACGCAGCCTCAGAACGGCAGCGGGAATTTGCGGCTGAAGGCGTGGACTTCTCCGCGGATTTTGGCGACGGCGGCGGCGTCTTCGCAGGCTTCGAGGACGCGGTGGAGGTAGTCGGCGATGTCCATCATTTCCTCCTCCTTCATGCCGCGCTCGCGGTCGCTTCGCTTGCGAGCAGGTTGCGGAAGACTTGGAGCTAGTGCTGCTTTTGCCGGAGCACGGAGGCGGACGGATCGAGCCGTTTCTCAAGGCACAGGCGCGACGCCGCGTCGGAGAGCCGCAGGAGGCGGGAGCCGTCGGCGAATTTCACGAGGTCAATCTGGATTTCGGGGTTCATGGTCGTGCGTCACGATGGCCGTCATTTTTTCAGCTGGCCTGCGAAGCTTCCTGCGCTTCGACACGGGTGATCATGGCTACATCAAGCAGGTTCACTCCGCCGCCATCCGAGGCAGCGACGACGAGCGTCCGGCCTTTTGGGTTCAGCCAGGCGAAGTCCTGATGGGGAACGTGGAAGCTCTTTTCATTCGGAAGGAAGAGCGTGAAAGGGTGGAATGGTGTGGCGTGCAAGAGCAGTTTCAATTCGTCGGCATGCATGGGCATCGTATGGCACGGCAGGCGTGGAGAATCAACTCGGCAGAGTCACGCTCAGAACGGCAGCGGGAATTTGCGGCTGAAGGCGTGGACTTCCTCGCGGATTTTCGCGACCGCGGCGGCGTCTTCGCGGGCGGTGAGGGTGCGGTGGATGAAGTCGGCGATGTCCATCATTTCCTCCTCCTTCATGCCGCGCGTGGTGACGGCGGGCGTGCCGACGCGGATGCCGCCGCCTTTCGTGATCGGCTCGGTGTCGAAGGGGATGCCGTTTTTGTTCACGGTGATGCCGGCTTCGTCGAGGACGGCGCTGGCGACGGCGCCGTTGAGGCCCTTGGGGCGGAGGTCCACGAGCATGAGGTGGTTGTCCGTGCCGCCGCTGACGATGCGGTAGCCGTGGTGCGAGAGGCGCGCGGCGAGGGCCTTCGCGTTGCTCACGATTTGCGCGGCGTATTGCTTGAACGACGGCTGAAGCGCCTCGTGGAAGCAGACGGCTTTCGCAGCGATGACGTGTTCGAGCGGGCCACCCTGGATGCCGGGGAAGACCTGGCTCTGGATTTTTTTGAAAAGCTCCTCGCTGTTGGTGAGGATCATGCCGCCGCGCGGGCCGCGCAGGCTCTTGTGCGTGGTGGTGGTGACGAAGTCGGCCACCGGGACGGGATTCGGATGGACGCCCGCGGCGACGAGACCGGCGATGTGCGCCATGTCCACGAAGAGGTATGCGCCGACGCTCTTCGCGATTTCGCTCATGCGCTGGAAGTCAATGATGCGCGGATAGGCCGAGGCGCCGGCGGTGATCATCTTCGGCTGCTCGCGCTTGGCGACTTCGGCGAGTTCGTCGTAGTCAATGCGCTCGTCCTTCTGGCTCACGCCGTATTGGCAGAACTTGTAGAAGCGGCCGGAGAAGTTCGCGGTGTGGCCGTGGGTGAGGTGGCCGCCGTGGGCGAGGTTCATGCCGAGCACTTTGTCGCCGGGCTGGAGGACCGAGAAATAGACCGCGGCGTTTGCCTGCGAGCCGGAGTGCGGCTGGACGTTGGCGAATTTCGCGCCGAACAACTTGCAGGCGCGGTCAATGGCGAGCTGCTCGACCGTGTCCACATTTTCGCAACCGCCATACCAGCGTTTGCCGGGGTAGCCCTCGGCGTATTTGTTCGTGAGGCAGGAGCCCTGCGCTTCCATGACGGCGGCGCTGGTGAAGTTCTCGCTCGCGATGAGCTCGATGTTCTCGAACTGCCGCTTGTGTTCGTGCTCGATGGCGGTGAAGACCGCGCTGTCCACTTCTGCGAGCGACTTGCCGCCCATGTCAGCATCGGTCTCGATTTTTTCCACGCGCCGAGCGTGGCGTCCGCCCTCGAACTCCGCGCTGAGAAACGCCTCGACGATCGCGCCAGCAGCGTTCGGCGCGACGTTCACCGCGCCGAGGCAGAGGACGTTCGCGTTGTTGTGCTGGCGTGTCGTGCGCGCGTCGGCGGCATTCGTGACGACCGCTGCGCGGATGCCCTTGTGGCGATTCGCGGCGATGCTCATGCCGATGCCGGTCTTGCAGATGAGTACGCCGAGGTCGGCTTCGCCCGAGAGGATCTGATTGCTCACGAGCGCCGCGAAATCCGGGTAGTCCACGGAGTCCGTGCTCTGCGTGCCGACATCATGCACGGTGAGGCCTTTGCTTTTCAGGAAAGTGCGGAGCGCGGCCTTTACCTCGACGCCGCCGTGGTCCGCGCCGATGGCGATGCGGAGTGCGGACTTGGTGTTCGATGTGGTGTGGGTCGTGTCGGTGGCTGTGGTCATGGTGGTGGAGTCAATAAATTTGAGGAGGTCGGGCATCGCCTTGTGCAGGACTTCGCGCGTCTTCAAATACGCGTGCAGCCCCTGGCCGATGGGGTCGGGGACTTCGGGGTAATCGGTGAACTCCGGCGTGAATTCGCACGCGAGCCACACCTTTTCATCCGCCTCGGGGAAGAAGGTGAGGATGGCGTCGAGATGCGAGCGCGTCATGCCGAAGATGTGTGTGGCCCACTCGACGAGTTCGTCGGTGAGGGGCTGCGAGCGGATGCCGGCGATGTCAATGCCCCACTGGCGCAGTGCGATGACGCTGTTCTCGCTGGCAGGCTGGCCGTGGCCCGTCGCGACGCCGGCGGACGCGACGGAAATGTCGCCGCGGTGCTGCGCGGCGTGGCGGAGGAGACCTTCTGCCATGGGGCTGCGGCAGATGTTTCCAGTGCAGACGAAGAGGATGCGCTTTTGGTTGGCCACGGTGAAGGGCTGGAACTTTACAGGCTGCGAATGCGCCCGCAATACCGAACGTCCGGTTTGCAGCGCGCCCGGTGCGCGGCGCCCGATTTTTCCGGCTAGCGAGCGCGGCGTGCGAAGGTCATCGTCCTTCAAATGAAGAATCTCCTCCGCGCCGCATTCTGCCTGTCCCTCGCGTTCGTCGCCGGGTGCTCGAGCTACAACCGGAAATTTGCCGCCGCATCGCGTGGCGATGTGAAGCGTGTGTCGCCCTACGAAGGCGCGTATTCAGGCAGATGGTCGAGCTCGAAAAACTCCGCGTGGGGCGGCGAACTGCGCTGCATTCTGACGCCGCTCGACGTTCCGTGGAACGGCCCAGCCTTGCAACCGGGCGAAGACGTCTATCGCGCGGAATTTCACGCGACGTGGCATGGGCTGTCGTCCACGCACAGCGTCCTGCTTCACACAAGGCCCGTGGCACAGAAGAAGGCGGGCTTCGCGCGCAGCTTTGAAGGAACGAGCAAGCTGCACACGATCATCGGCGCAGGGACTTATCGGTGCGAGGGGAAGCTGGACAGCAAGACGATGAGCGCCTGCTACGATGCGACCTACGACAAGGGGACATTTCAAATGACGCGCGTTTCGGTGCAGGCGCCGCGCTGAATCATGTTGATCCTGTGAGGATGCGAGTCTCCGGTTGACTCGATTCCGCCCCGCGCGTAGAGACGGCGGATGCCTTCCCGTTCCACCCTTGCGATCCTCGTCGGTGCATCCGCAGTCCTCGGATTCAGCGCATGCAAGTCAGTCTATTCGGACACCTTCTCGTACAAGAAAAACTCGTTCAAGGCACCGGTGGTGAAACAGCCGGAAGTCAAGGTGCCGACGCTGCCGCTCATTCCTGATTCAGGTGCCCCGGCAGGCGGAATCCCTGCCGCGCCTGGTGGAATTCCGGGTGCAATCCCAGGTGGAGGAGGTGCAATGCCTGATGGTGGTGCGATTCCCGGAATCCCCGGCGTGCCGCCAGCGGCACCAGGAGTCCCGCCTGCCGTGCCGGGAGTTCCGCCCGCTGTGCCGGGGCTGTGATGAAAGCGGCGGAACCCGTGAGAAAATTCCGCCCCGAACCCAAATCCACGACGACGCTGTGAGGAGCGACTCGAAGCCACCGCAACCGCCCCCGGCGCAGAGCCCGCAGGCACAAATTGAAGCGGAGATGATGGTGTTCATCGGCGATGAAAACGTCGCCAAGTTTTCGCTCCGCCACGGCGAATACATCATCGGACGCGATCACGGCTGCCAGATCTGCATTGATGCCGAGGGCATCTCGCGGCACCACGCGCGGCTCACTTTCCAGGGCTACGAACTGACGGTCGAGGATCTCGGTTCGGCAAACGGCGTCTTCATCGAAGGAGTGCAGATCCAGCTCCCGACGCGCGTGCGGCCGGACCAGCAGGTCGAGGTCGGGAGTGCGCGGTTTTTTGTCCGCCTGAAGACGGAATCCTCCGAGATGCTCGCCGCGGCGCTGTGGGATCCCGACCTCGGCCTCGCGCCGGTGCGCGCCATTCTCGAGGGGAAAAAATACAAGGTGCTCGGCACGATCGGCCGCGGCGGCATGGGCGTGGTGCATCAGGCGCGCGACCTCCGCATCGTGCGCAACGTCGCGATGAAGGTCATCAAGACATCGAGCCAGTTTTCGCGAGAGAACGTGCTGCGCTTTGTGGATGAGGCGCAGCTCACCGGGCAGCTCCAGCACCCGAACATCATCCCCGTGTACGAACTCGGCCTCGATGAATACGGCGAGGTCTTCTACACGATGAAGTACGTGAAGGGCACCACGCTCGATCAGGTGCTCCGCCGCATTCGCGAGCGCGAGGAGGATGCGATCAAAAAATTCCCGCTCGCGACGCTGCTCACCGTCTTCCAGAAAATCTGCGACGGTGTGGCCTACGCGCACTCGATGGGTGTGGTGCATCGCGACCTGAAGCCGGACAACGTGATGATCGGCGAATACGGCGAGGTGCTCGTGATGGACTGGGGCCTCGCGAAAAAAATGGCGAGCGGCATGCACGACGAGCACCTCGGCGACACGAAGCCGCAGATGCCCGCCTCGGACCTGCGCGGGTTCGAGACGTTGAACGGCCTCATCGTCGGCACGCCGCCCTACATTTCGCCCGAGGCTGCGCGCGGCGAACTCGACCAGATCGATCCGCGCAGCGACATCCATGTGCTCGGTGCGATCCTCTACGCGATCCTCACGCTGCGACCGCCGTATCCCGGCAAGGAATTTGGCGAGCTGATCGAGCAGATCGTCAGCGGGCAGTTCGCGCATCCCACGAGTTTCAGCCAGCCGATCAGTCCGCTCAGGCAGAGTGAAGCTCCGCCGCCGGGGCCTGACGGCGTGAACTGCGTGCTCTCCCATCTGCCAGGGCGCCGCGTTCCGGAAGGTCTCGCTGCGATCGTGGTGAAGGCGATGGCCACGGATTCCGCCGCCCGGTATCAGACCGTCGAGGAACTTCAGGCGGACATCCTCTCGTGGCAGGGCGGCTTCGCGCCCAAGGCCGAGCGCGCCGGCATCGGCCGCCAGATGATCCTCTGGGCCGCGAGGCACAAGGGCAACGTCGTCCTTTTCGGAATCTTTTTCATCCTCCTGAACGCCGCGCTCGCCGTCTTTGTGCTCCGGCTCAAGCACGAGCGCGACCACGCGCGAGAAAGCGAAATGGCTGCGAAAAACAGCGAAGCGGTGGCAAAGGAAAGCGAGGCGAAGCTCTCTCAGGCGCTCACGGATCTGCGCGGCGTCGCACCGCTCTTTTTCGAGGAGGCGCGGGAATTGGTGAAGCAAAAGGATCTCGACACCGCGCTCGCCCGCGTGGATTCCGCGATCCGCCAGCTTCCGAACGAGGCGGAATATTACAATCTGCGCGGAAACATCCTCCAGACGATGCTCCGGTGGGACGATGCTGTGGACTCCTACGAGGAAGCAATGGATCGGAATCCAAACTTGGCCTCTGCAAAAGAGAATCTCGCGCTGACCAAAAAACTTCTGGAGCCTGACGGCCCTGACAAGGACGGTCGCGAACCGACCGCGGCCGATCTGAAGGCGCTCGAAGAGGCGCTTATCAAGCAGGGGCGTGTCGCAGAGGCGAATGTGCTCACGGATCGTTTCGGTCCCGGCAAGCCGATGGCGATCAAACTCCTGCGCGATGCCGCGGAGCAGGATTCCTCCCTGCGGCCGTTACTTGAGCTTTTTGAGGCCCCGGCATTCCGCGGGCGTTTCCAACGGCTTTCGGACGGTACTTACAGCGTGAATTTTCGCGCCCTCCCGCCGCAGCTCTCGGTGCTGAAAAGCCTGCCGCTGCTGCGCACCGGAGTGATGAGCGTGAGCGTGATCTTTCTTGATGATCCGAATCTATCCGACCTGGAGATTTTCAGCGGGATGAACCTGCGCGAGCTGTGGCTCACCGGCTGCACGCGTGTGACCGACCTTTCGCCCCTGCGCGACGTGCCGTTGAAGGTGCTCAATCTCAACCGCACCGGCGTCAGCAATCTCTCGCCGCTCGCCGGGATGCCCCTCGTGGATTTGAGCCTCGATGGTTGCACGAAAATCACCGACTTCAGGCCGCTGCTGGAGTGCCGATCCTTGGAAAAGCTGATCCTTCCGCGCAATGTGAAGAACATCGAATTTCTGCGCAAGCACCCCTCTCTGAAATTTCTGAGTGCCAAGGGGCTCAGCGAGCCGGTCAAGGACTTCTGGGTCGATTTCGACAAACGGCGTGCCGATAAGGGCAAGCCGGTGCCTGCCGGAGAAAAAGGCAAGCCTCCCGGATCACCGCCGCCGCCAGCACCTCAGGCTGTGGAGGCGCCGAAAAAATAGGCGAGGTTGAAAAGCCGCCGCGCATTTTTTGACACCGCGTGATCTTGCGATAGCTTTCTGTGCATCGCATCCCATATGCGCAACCCGATCCCCAGATTCGGAATTCAGAAACCCGAGATTTGCCTCCAGCGCAACGACGTTCCCGAGCGGTGTGGATGTGTGTGCTTGCAGAGCCGCGGCGCGGTCTTTCATTTCCCGCGCTGGCTCGATTTGATGTCCAGCGTCATCATCTCCGTCGAATGGCGCTGCCCCGGTTGCGGATGGCGCACCGTGCGGATCGAGGCCATCGTGATCGGCTGCCGCGAGACGTGCGGAGGAATGTACGAGACCACAGTGATCTTCATTCCGGGCGACGGTTCGTGTGCGTCGGCGGAGTTCAGGCATCTGCCGAATTAGAGCGTCCAAAATAAACTTTGGCCGCTACACGCCGGTCTTGCGAAGCTGTACGCGCAGCACTTTCCAGAGGATGACGAGCAGCACCGCTGACGAACCGAGCAGGATCGCACCGTTGCGGAAATAGATGCTCATTGCGATTCCGTTGCCGAACCAGCCGAAGGAAAAGTGGTATTTTTCCGGGCTGAAGAAGACGTTGATCTTGTAGGTGCGCCGGTAGTCGTTCTGCTCGGTCTCCGCCTTTGCGACCATGTCGGCGATCTTCTGGTTCGAGTAGAGCTGGTCCGCCGTCACGCCCGGCGGGCGCGCGCGGAAGTCGGCCATCACGGGCTTGCGGCCGCCGATGATTTTGTCCACGCGGCCGAGGCGCTTGTCCACCTCGCGTGCGGTGTCGGATTCGAGGCCGCTGAGCTGCGCGAGCGTGTCCTTCAGATCGTCGAGCCGCTCGTCCTCGGCCTCGGTGCGATCCGGCTTTGCGGCGAGCTGCTCGATCACCTTTTGCAGCCGTGCCTGCCGGCCCGCGAGCGGGTTCATCTTTGCCTGGGCCACGACCAGCGCCTCGTAGCTGTAATGTGTCGCGATGAGCTTGCTGATGAGTGGCACGCTCAACTTTTTGTCGCCCTCCATGTCCGTCGTCTGTTTCTTCGAGGCGAACCACCGCTGGAAAGTGTAGAGGATGTTCGGGTCGCGGTTCATCTCCTCGTATTTGATCAGTGCGCCGCCGAAGATGAGCTGCGGGATCAGGATGAGCGGCACGAGCATCGCGCCGGTCTTTGAGTTCGGCACGAGCGCGGAGACGAGCAGCCCCAGCGAGATGCCGCTGATGGCGGTGAGAAAAGTCCACACGAAGTAGTGCAGGAACATGCCGCGGATTTCGAGGATCGCGTTCCCCACGAGGATGAACAGCGTGCATTGCAGCGCGGAGAAAACGCAGAGTGTGAGAAATTTCGCCGTGACGTAGTAGCCGATCCGCACGTCGAGATTCCGCTCGCGGTGGAGGATCGTGCGGTCGCGGATAATGTCCTCGACGCTGTTCATCAGCGCGAGGAAGAGCGCGACGAGCAGGCTGATGAAAATGTAAGTCGGTATGTGAAACGCCGACGCGAAGACGTAGGGCCGGTCGTTCTCCTCGGTGAAATACAGCGCCCATCCGACGATGAGCGCGAGCAGCGGCGGCGCGAGCAGCGTGACGAGCATGCTGGCGACATTGCGCAGCTTCGAGAGGAACGCGCGCCGCAGCAGCACGTGAAATTGCAGCCATTCCTCGCGCCAGCGGATCTGCCGGGGAGCGGGCTGTCGCCGGACCTCAGTAATCTGCGTCGCGCCGATGCTTGGCGGGGCGGGCGACTGCTTGCGCAACGAAACCTGCTTCATCTCCTGCGTGAGCCGGTACGTTTCGTAACGGTCGCGCCAGAAGTCCGGCGAGAAGCGTCGCGCGGGGAGCATCTGCCCGTTGCTCCGTTCCTCCAGGATCACTTCGCCGCTCAGGTCGTGCAGCGGCGTCTCGAGGATGTCGAAGCAGAACTCCGGGCTGCCGCCCTCGCTCTTCACGCCATGCACGGTCACGTTTTCCTCAGTCGCGGCCTCCGTGAAGTAGCGCATCATCTCGTCGGGTGTGCCGCTGAAGACGAGCTTGCCGCCGCGGTCGAGGAGGAGCGCCTTGTTGAAAATGTGGAACAGCCGCGCGCTCGGCTGGTGGATGACGACGAGGATGATCTTGTTGTGTGAGAGGCCGCGGATGATCTCGATGACGTGTTCGCTGTCCTTTGAACTGAGCCCGCTCGTTGGCTCGTCGAACAAGAAAATGTCCGCCGAGCTGATCATGTCGAGGCCGATGTTTAGCCGCTTGCGCTCGCCGCCGGAGAGCGTCTTGTCCTCCACCGAACCGACGGTGACATCGCGGCGTTCGCTCAGGCCGAGTTCGACGAGGCGGCTGTCCACGCGCCGGCGGCGATCACTTTTCCCGAGGTGCGGTGAGCGGATCGCGGCGGCGTAGCTGAGGTTTTCCTCGACGGTGAGGTGGTCGTCGAATGCGTCGTCCTGCGGGATGTATGCGATGAAGCGTTTGAACTTCTCAAGGTTCTCGTAGAGATCCTGGCCGTTCAGCAGCACCCGCCCGCGCGAGGGCGGGAGGCGGCCTGCGATGGCACGGAGCAGTGTGCTTTTCCCTGAGCCGCTGCCGCCCATCACGCACACGATGTCGCCGCGCGTGAGCCGGAAGTTGATGCCGTCGAGCCCGATCGCATTGTCGTCGAAAATGCACGTGAGATCCGTCAGTTCGAGCGATGACACAATGTTGCGTTCCTCCTCGATGATGCGCTCGCCGAAGTCGCAGCGCAGCCCCTGGCCGGCATCAATGCGGATGAAGTCGCCGTCCTTCAGCTCGCAGCTCGCACCCGTCGGCACCACGCGGTCGCCCACGCTCACGGGCCGCGCGGCCGCGATCACGTCGAGCTTGCCGATCTTGTTGTCGTAATCGCACTCGACCTTCAGCAGCACATCGCCCGCGGCGCCGGGCGAGAGCAGGATGTCGTCCACGTCGAGCAGGCTCGGGTTGCTGGAGACGAGGTAGGTGTTCTTGTAGCTCTTGAGCTGGAAGCGCACGCCGAGCGCGCGGGCGCGGCGGCGCAGCTCGGCGAGCGGCAGCTCGGCTTCCTTGCGGAAGATGATGCGATCCTCCGGCGTCGCATTCAGCATCGTGCCCGCGCGCAGCGTCACGCCGTTGAGCTGCGCGTTCACACTGCGCAGCGCGCGCACCTGGACTTTCAGCCCGAAGCGGACTTCGAGCGCGCTGTCGCGCGTGCGCATGCGGGAGAGCTCCACTTCGTCGTCGTTGCCGATTTCCACATAGACGTGCGTGATGAGCACGCCCTTCTTCGCGTTGAAAAAGGAGACGATGTCCTCGTACGTGAGCACCTGCTCGTCGAGTAGCACGCGCTGCCCGGAAAAAATACGCGAGAACGTCCCCGGCGCGAGCGGACGCCCGCGGACGTACACCGGGCGCTGGCTCGCATTCTTCAGCAGCAGCAGCGTCTGGTAGCGGAACGCGATCAGCAGTTCGCCGGGACGCAGACTTTTCAGCCACACGTCCGCCTGCGCATCGCGGCCAAACGTGAGCACTTCGAGCGGAAGCTCACCATTCGGCGAGATTCCCTGGTCCGCCTTTTCGCCAGCCTGAAGCTGATAAACGATCTCGACGGCCTGCGCCGCCATCCCGAGGTGCTGCATGAAGCCGTAGAAAGCGGCCATCTGCTGTGAGCTTTTGTCCGAGCGCGCGATGATGTCGTAGAGCTGCACGCCGAGGATGATTTTCTGCTCCGGCGAGAGCAGCTTCGCGAGGCGGTCGCCCATCGCATTCAGATCCTGCTGCTGCCCGAGCGCCTCGCGGAACTGCCGCCGCATGTCCTCGTAGATGCCGCCGGGAAATCCGTGGCGCAGCAGCCCGAGCACCGTGTCCACCTCCTCCTCCACGACCTCGCCCTCGTTTTTTGAAAAGCCCGCGAGCACCTGGATCACGAGAGGGAAAAGGCTCTGATCCTCCGCCGGCCGCGCACGCCCCGCGATCTTGCGCCAGCCGCGGGAGAAAAGCCGGATCGTCGCGCGGAATGGCGTCAGGATGCTTTTTCGGGTTGGGATGGCGGTGCGTGTCCCTTCGGCGTTGCTGCTCATGTGTGGTGCGCCCGGCGCGACGGGCACGGTGATGCAGTATCACCCGCGCCGCCGCAGTGTCCATCACGTCGCGAGGAAATCGCGGCCTGCGCACGAACCTGTCCTCCCGTGTTCCTGCATTTCCTCCGTGTCATCCACCGCGCGTTCCGCTACGTGACGCCTGATGTCCAACCTCGGCCCCATCCACACCTACCGCTCCGAGGTGGACCAGATCATCCGCTTCGGCGGCAGCACGCGCGAGACCACCGTCCGCCGCGCCTTCCACTCGCTCATCAATGCCTACGCCCGTCCGCGCGACCTGTTGCTCGTGGAGGAGCTGCCTTACTACAATCCGCGCCGCAAGAAAAGCGTCACACCCGACGGCACGCTGAAGAACATCCTCCGCCTCGACTACGGCTTCTGGGAGAGCAAGGACACCGACGACGATCTCCACGAGGAGATCGCAAAGAAATTCGACAAGGGCTACCCGGACTCGAACATCCTCTTCGAGGACTCGCAGACCGCCGAAGCTACGACATTTTAAGCATTCAAATCCACAAGTTATGCCAGCACCGCTTCCGCCGCTCACCATTACCGATCTTCAGAAGGAAGCTCGGGCCTTCGCCATCGCTGAATCGGCGCACGCGGAACCGAGCTTGTTCGGAGTAACCGATGGAAAGGCCGTTGGCACGTATCTCGAACATAAATTCCAAACGGACCTGCTAAACCGTTACGCTTACCCGAGAGGCAGCTCTGCCAAGGGGATTGATTTTCCGGGCTTGGACGTGGACATCAAAGTTACGAGCATTCGGCAGCCGCAGTCGTCCTGCCCGTTCAAGAGTGCGCGGCAAAAGATCTATGGGCTTGGGTATTCGCTGCTCATTTTCGTTTATGAAAAGACGGACGACGCGAAGGCACAGGCAGCGCGCTTGAACATCCTTCACACCATCTTCATCGAGAAGGATCGCACCGCTGATTTTCAGACGACTTCGGGATTGATTCGCCTTTTGGAAAACCATGCGAATCGCGACGATCTCCTCGCATTTTTCGCAGAGCGAATGCTACCGCTCGATGAAATCGCAGCGGGCATTCTCGCGGATGAAGTTCTCCGCACTCCGCCGCAACTCGGGTATCTTACTATCTCGAATGCGCTTCAGTGGCGGCTCCAATACAGTAGGGCCATTGAGCAGGCCGGTGCCGTCCACGGTCTGCTCCGTTTGAAATGAAAACATCCAATAAAGTTGAGTTCGGCGACTTCCAGACGCCACTCGCGCTCGCGCATGAAGTTTGCGAATTGATCCGGCGGCTAGGCGAAGATCCGAATGTCGTAGTGGAGCCGACCGCCGGTCGAGGAGCGTTCCTCGTCGCCGCCGCTGACAAGTTTCCTAGTGCGACGTTACGGGGTTGGGAAATCAACTGCGACTACGTGACCGATGCCACGGTGGCGCTCGACACTGCAAATGTCTCCTCGCGATCTTCGATGACATGCCAGGACTTCTTCACCTGCGATTGGGAAGCAGTACTGGCGGCGCAGGACGGGCGTGTGCTCATCCTCGGCAACCCGCCGTGGGTGACGAACTCGGGCGTCGCAGCCATTGATGGCACCAATCTGCCGGTGAAAGAAAACTTCATGGGGCTGCGCGGCATCGCGGCGCGCACCGGAAAATCCAACTTCGACATTTCCGAGTGGATGCTCATCCGTCTGCTCCGAGGACTCCGCGGGCGACCCGCGACGCTCGCCATGCTTTGCAAGACGGCGACGGCCCGGAAGTTTCTCCGCTATGCGTGGCAGAACGATGGCCGGATCGCTGCTGCCACCCTCTATCGGATTGATGCAGCCGAGCATTTTGATGCTTCCGTGGATGCCTGTCTGCTCTATTTGCGGACTGGTTCCGCTGGTCCGCAGGAGGCCGACATTTATCCATCCCTTTCAGCCCGCGAACCAGTCAGCCGTATCGGTCTCGCCGGTGAGGAACTTGTGGCGGACATCCGCGCATATCGCGCATTGCGTCATCTTGAAGGGCTGTCTCCCTTCCGTTGGCGTTCGGGTGTGAAACACGACTGTGCCGCCATCATGGAACTCGTGAGAACACCAGATGGAGGTGTTGAGAATGCCGACGGACAAGGCCTTGATCTGGAAGCTGATTACCTCTTTCCGATGCTTAAGTGCAGCGACCTTGCGAATGGACGCACCATCGCGAAGCGACTGGTAATCGTGACACAGCGCTTTGTCGGTGATGACACTGCGGCCATCGCCCGCCATGCTCCGCGCACGTGGACTTACCTGCAAACCCATCGCGACCGCTTTCAAGCCCGCAAAAGCTCGATTTACAAAGGGCGCGTCCCCTTCGCCTTATTCGGCATTGGGGAATACGCATTCGCACCTTGGAAGGTTGCGGTGTCGGGCCTGCATCGCTCGGGCCGCTTTCAAGTCGTTGGCCCGATGAATGGCCAGCCCGTGTTTTTCGACGATGCCTCCTACTATCTTCCCTTCGAGCGCGAAGAAGATGCACAACTGGTGGCCGACATATTGAACTCGCCCCTCTGCCAGCGGTTCCTAGCGTCGCTGGTTTTCACCGACTCCAAACGTCCCTTCACCGTCGAGCTCTTACAGCGACTGAACCTCGCTGTCATTGCCAACGACGCTGGGTTCGGTCTTCGCTGGCAGCAGCTTCAACGATCCAATTTCGCGATTTCGGCTAATCTGCCGCAAATCGAATTTGTGATGGAAGAGCCTGGGCGTTCCACTTGAGCGATTCATCGCTCACTGTGGCGACCCGAAGATCACCAAGCGCGACCTTTTCCACTACACCTACGCCGTGCTGCACCACCCGGCCTACCGCGCGAAATACGAGGTGAACCTCAAGCGCGAGTTCCCGCGGCTGCCGTTTTACGGGGACTTCCGCCAATGGGCGAAGTTGGAGCCGGGCGCTCATGGAACTGCACCTCGGCTACGAGCAGGCCGCGCCCTTCGCCCTCGCCCGCGAGGACCGCAAGGAACCCGTGAGCAAGCAGCCCGACCTGCTGGCTGGCGCGAACGCGCCGGTGGAGCGTGACCTCCGGGCACGCTTCGATCTGAGTGCGCCGACCGGGAACGCGCCCGGAGGTCGCGTTCCACCGAACGACAAGCCCGCGCTGAAGCCGAAGCTCAAGGCGCTCAAGGACACGGGCAAGATCGAGATCGACGCCACGACCACGCTGCGCGGCATCCCGCCCGAGGCGTGGGACTACAAGCTCGGCAACCGCAGCGCGCTGGAATGGGTGCTCGACCAGTGGAAGGAGCACAAAATCAGCGACCCGACCGTGGCGGAGAAGTTCAACACCTACCGCTTCGCCGACTACAAGGAGCCGGTGATCGCCCTGCTCCACCGCGTCTGCACGGTGAGCGTGGAGACGATGAGGATCGTGCGGGCGATGCCGGGGCTGAATGAGCCGAAGTAGGGCGGGTGCTATTACTGCGGGAGGCTGCGAGGAAGCATCCCGAGGCATTGAAAAATCTTTGAAAACGGGATTGACACAAACGGTGAGCCCGCACAGCGTTTCGGCGTTCCAAACAACAATACGTTGACCATGAACACCCCCGCTGCCCCTCGGACGCCGGTTCGGAATGACCGGTGTGAGTCCGGGCTTTTCCCTGTGTGGCGGGTGTTGGCCGGACGGTTTCCCGAGGGCGGGAAATCGGGATCGGCCTTGCGGGCTGGGGCGGTCCGGCTGTTTGCAGGCGGATTGTTCCCGGTTTCTGTCGGTTCCGGTGGTGGCCGGGGGCTTCGGGCTTCCGGGCGGATGGGTTTTGGCTGGGTTCGGAGGGCTTCGGCCCGCCGCTGGAAGGTCACAGGTGACGGGCATGGTGAATCTCCCCGCGGGGAGATTCGATCCGGTCGCGGTCGGATTCGATCGGACTGTCGTCCGGTTTGATCCGGTCGAAGGCAGATTCGATCTCGCCAGCATCAGATTTGATCTCCCCGTCATCAGATTCGATCCAATGGTCGTCCAATTCGATCCGGTCATGGTCTATTTCGATCTCCTTGTCGTCCTGTCGAATCCGACCCTGGGGAGATTCGATCTTCCCGGAGTCCGTTTTGCCTCTGTGGTGGCTGGATTCGATTGCCCTTTGACCTGAGCGCCTATGCCAACGCTGCTTCCGAACAGCCCGGTGGAACGTGCGCTCCGCCGCGCGTTTCCTTCCGCCTTCGGGCGGTGTTCTGTTGTGAATTTGGAAGCCATGAATCCAGGAGACGGGGGCATTTCAGAGCAGGGGCTTGGGCCTCACTTCCGCGCCTATTTCTTCCTTTCGTGGCTTCATGGCTTCCAAATGAGGTTTCTGCCCGCCTTTGTGCAGTCCCACTCCGAAGCGTGCGCGGAGCGCCCGCTCCACCTTTTCCAGGCCGTCCGCCCGGCCAGGTTCCTCCCCGGAACATCCAACACCAAACCCAGTACATCACATGGCTAGAAAGAAACGCACATCACCCACAGTGGATGCCGCGAAGATTCGCGCGGCTTCCCTCAAGTCCATTGACGCGGCACTCGACCTCGGCAACGGGCTCACACTGGCCTCCTACAATGCCGCCATCGCGGCGACGGAGGGGCAACTGGACACCTACAACACGAACCTCTCCGATCTGGACGAGCAGTTGAACGGCCTCGAAGCCGGCGAGAAGACGCTGGCGGACCTGAGCGAGAGGATGCTCTCCGGGGTGGGGTCGAAATTCGGCAAGGACAGTTCGCAATACGAGCAGGCCGGCGGCACGCGCAAGAGTGAGATCAAGCGCGGGCCGAAGAAGGGGGCGAAGGGAGGCGCGCAGAAATAGCAACGAGCGATGTCTTCCGCGCAGCGGTCCCATCCCGCTGCGCGGGAGATGGCAGATCCGAAAATGGCAAATGGCAAATGGCAGAATTGAAGGCGTAATTTCCAAAAAACACGATTCCCTATGGCAAAGTATGAACGCTTTGAGGATCTGCCGGTGTGGCAGGAGGCGGCGCGGCTTTATGATGTGACGCTGGATCTGCTGGAATCGCAGGGGGTGGCGCTGTCGGCGGGGTTTCGCAATCAGCTCGATCGGGCGGCGCTCTCGGTGTCGAACAACATCGCGGAGGGCTTTGAGCGTTCGACGTAGGCGGAGCTGCTGGCCTTCATCGCCATCGCGCGCGGCTCGGCGGGGGAGGTGCGCTCGATGATGGCGGTGGTGAAGGATCGGGCAAAGCTGAAGCCGCACGCGGCGGAGCTGTCGCGGATCCGCTCGCTGGCGGAGTCGTGCTGTCGCCAGCTCACGGGCTGGGAGGGCGCGCTGCAGAAGCTGCCCTTTGACGGGCCGCGGCATCTGCCGGAGAAGGAACGGCGTGGGCGCGAGCAGCAAAGGAAGGCGGATGATTTCCGGCAGGATTTCCTGCGGATGCTGAAGCCGGGGCATCCGCTCTACGACACGCCCGAGGCGCGGGCGGCCAGGGGGGATGGCAAAGGGCAGATGGCAGATGGTAAAGGGCAGGGAGAGGATGGCGAAGGGCAGAGGAAGGATGGCAAAAGACAGAGGGAAGATGGTGAAGGGCAGCAGGGGAATGGAGGAGGCCCGAAGTGATGCGGCGCGGCATTCCCTGCCGGTCATCCGCGAGCCACCGGCCATCTACCCCGCTGGCCGCACTTTCATCTGCCGTGCTGTGCGGTCTGCCGTGCTGTCGTCTGCCATGAGGTATGCCATTTGCCATCTGCCATTTCTCCCCTGACATGGGATTCCACATCGTGAGCATTGATGCGCCGCAGTGTTCGCTCTCGTGCAGGGACGGGCAGCTCACTTGCCGGGGGGATGAGAAGCCGCGGACGATGCCCGTCGAGGATGTGGCGAGCATCATCATCACGAGCTTTTCCGCATCGCTGCACAGCCATCTGCCGCTGGAGGCGGCGCGGCATGGCGTGACGCTGATCCACGGCGAGAAATTCAAGCCCGCGAGCATCCTGCTCCCTGCAAAGCCAAGGGGGGCTACTTCTGCTGTGCGGCGAGCGCGGCGGCGGCCTTCGCCTTTGCCTCCTCGGCACGGCGCGCGATTTCCTCGGGCGACGGCAGCGACATCAGCACCTCGGCGGGAATGTCCCCGGCGGCGGCGAGTTTCGTGAGGCACTTCTGGCGCTCGGTCAGCGCCTTGTCGGAGTCGCGCTCTTTGCTGAAGCGGCTCTGCGCCTTCAGCGTCCGCTCGCGCAGCATCGAATATACGTCGCCGCCTAGGAGCGCCGAGATGTCTATCTTCATCTTCTCGCGATTGAGGTCGGTCGCACTCACCGCGTCGCCATTGATCGGCCCGGCCTTGTATTTCGGAAACATGATCGCCGCCTCGGGACACACGCGAGAGCACGCCGGGCAGTTCGTTTTGCAGTTGTCGTTGTTCTGCACCTGGATGTGGCTCGCACCGTCCACGCCGTATACGCCGAAGAGGCAGAATGAGAGGCACTGCATGCAATTCGTGCAGCGGTCGTAGTCAATGACCGGGAACCACGGCTTCCATGCGCCGTGCTGTGCCGCGCCGGTCGCAGTGCGTGCCTCCTCGACGAGCGCCGTCACACCCGCGATGTCGCGGTTCGTGATGTCGTGCATCCGCACCTTCACCGCGCCGTCCGCGTCATCCGCGTTCGGTGTGCCGCCGGAAAATTTCCCCAGCACGACCAGCGAACCTTTTTCCTGCGGCGCAACCTTTCCACCCGCCGTTGTGCGAGTGACCGCGTAGCCCTTCTCCAGCAGAGCGGCCATCGTCGCGAAAGTATCGTCGAGCGGTGCGGCACCGTCGCCTTCATAGAGCACGACGCGGAGGGTGGATTCGTTTTTCAGTGACATGGCGGTTCAGGCTTCGGGTTTTGGAGTCGCAGGCTGCGCGGCTTTCGTTTCGCGCACAGGCAGATTCGGCAAAAGGTCATCGCTCGCAAGCCGCGCGCAGATTTCGTCGGCGGTGAGCGCCCGCATGTTCAGCACCTCGGTCTTGTCCGGCACGAGGTCGGCGTCGCACTGGTGAAAGAGCCCCTTCACCGCACGCGGGAAGCACGCTGCGATTTTTACGGTGCCGCTCGCCGCGAGCTGTTTCAGTGCCGGGTCGCGTCGCGCGGACATCTCGCAGAGATCGGCGACTGCATCGAACGCCACGCCGCTTTCGCACAATCTGCGCAGCACGGCGTCCTTCACTTCCTTCGGCACGACTTGCGCGTACTGGCAGTGGCAATAGAGGATGGCGGGCTTGTCCATGTCAGGCAGTCACTACGTCGCGGTGGGTTGGCTCGGGTTTGCCGGGGCGGAAAAATTCGAGGTGCTCGATCTGCGCGGACATCGCGGCGGAGTTCAGCGCGGAGATCGTCTCGCGTACCGCGTCGCGGATTGCCTCGGACGCGGCTTCGGCGCGGCAGTTGATGATGAGCTGTCCGCTCTCCACCGGTTCTTCGAGCGTGAGTGAAAGCTCCGGGACAAAATCGCTGCGCACGAGATTGATCACGGCGATGTCGCCGAGGCCGCTGTCCGGGCTGAACGTCATCTTGAGATGCGCGATTTCCGATCCCGCGAGCCGCTGCTGGATTCCGTCGGCGATCGCTTTCAGCGTCGCATCCGCATCGAAGCCCGCAGGCGCGGCGAGCTGCACGGTCGCATTCAGCCAGCCGAGCAGCGCCTCGCCTTCGGCGTAAAGTTCGTAGTCCACCTCCATCGTCGCGCGCGGGCTCTGCTCGCCGGTCGCGAGATGTTCCAGCCAAGGCGCGAGGCCGTCGCCCTTGCGCACGCTGAGCGAGAGGATCTCCGCGTGCGGAAACTCCTCCGCGAGTCGCGCACCAATCGCCACGAGGCGTGCTGCGTCGAGCAGGTCGGTCTTCGTGATGACGATGATGTCCGCCTCCTCGAGCTGCTTGCGGTAGATGTAGGTGACCTTATCGGAAAACTTCCCGCCCTCGGCGAGCCCGAGCAGCCGCTCGGCGCGGATCGGATCCACGAGCACGCTCAGTGGCGCGATGGTGAATGCGTCGCCATAGATGCGTCGCAGCGGATACGAGACAGTCGCGACGAGGTCCGTGCAGCTTCCGACCGGCTCGGCGATGAAGACATCGGGCCGCGACGTGTCCGTCAGCTTCTTCGCGGCGTCGGTGAGCGTGTTGAAGCGGCAGCAGAAACAGCCGCCCGTGATTTCCTCCGTGGCAAAGCCCTTCGCGCGCAGCATCGTCGTGTCCACGAGTTCGCTGCCCTGGTCATTCGTGATGAGCCCCACGCGCAATCCCTGAGCGGCGAAATGCTGCGCGACTGCGGCGACCGCGGTCGTCTTTCCCGCGCCGAGGAAGCCGCCGATCATCACGTAGCGGGACTTGGCGGATTGCGGATTGCGGATTGTGGATTGCGGATTTGGCATCACTCAGAGTCGGATTTTTGCTTTTCGAGAATCTTATCAATCGTGGTGTCGAGCAGCGCGCGGTATTGCTCCAGCGGGACGCACTTATCATCCGGCTCGCCGTCCACTTCGTAGAGCCAACCTTCGGCGTAAGGATTTTTCCCCACGCATTCCACGTTGCTTGCGAGCGCAGGGTTGCCGCCCACAAATGTACCGCTCACGCACGCGTAGATGTCGCTGATGGCCTTGAATCCCTCGATACTCCCGACGATGTCGCCGCCCGCGAGCGCCGCGCCGGGCTGCTTTTCAAACCGCACCTCGACGATGTCGCCGAGCATCCGTGTGGCGAATTTCGTGAAGCCGATGCGCAGTCGGGCGGCGCCCATTTTCGTGATCCAGAAATGCGACGGGCTATAGAGGCAGTCCACCGGCAGGTGGGTGACGAAGTTGCTGCGTTTGTAAAATGAAGTCGCGGGTGCGCTCATCGGGCCGCGGAACATCGGGCATCGGCGCGCGCGGGGCTAGCGCAATGTGGCATCTGCAATTCCCCGGCGCGGTTCATCTGAGCAGGCGGTGCGCGCATCGGGGATGCACAAGGCCGGCCGCATGTGTTCCCGAGGACGTTTTGCTCTTCCATTGCCTTCGCTGTGCCGCTCGCGCTAAGTCGCAGCGCCGTGCTTTACTTTGATCACAACGCCACCCATCCGCTCTCCGAGACGGCGAAGCGCGCGTGGCTCGATGCGGTGGAAAAATTTCCGGCGAATCCGTCATCTCCGCACAGGCTGGGGCAGCGCGCGGAGGCGGCTTTGCAAAATGCGCGCGAGCGGCTTGCGGCAATCCTCGGGTGCGGCGCGGACGAGATTGTGTTCACGGGCGGCGCGACGGAATCGGCGAACACGGTGCTCGCGCAGTTCGACGATGTGTCGGTGTCGGCGATTGAGCATCCGTGCGTGATGGAATCGTCGCGGGGAAAGTCGGTCTGCCTCCTGCCGTCGGCGGCTGCGGGAGTCGTCGCGGTTCCGTCTTTCGATGCGGACAGACCGCAGCTTGTCGCCTTGATGGCGGCAAACAATGAGACGGGTGTGTTGCAGCCGTGGCGCGATGCGCTCGCATTGTGCCGCGAGCATGGCGTGAAGTTTTTCTGCGACGCTGCGCAGTGGATTGGCCGAATGCCCGCAGAGGGCCTTGGCGCGTGCGATCTTGTGAGCGGGTGCGCGCACAAATTCGGCGGGCCGCAGGGCGTCGGCTTTTTGAAATGCCCCGCGAATTTTCCGCCATTGCTGCGCGGCGGGCCGCAGGAGGAGGGCCGCCGCGCTGGGACGGAAAATGTCGCAGGCATCCTCGCGATGGTTGCCGCGCTGGAGGAGCGCGAGGTGGCGATTCGCGACGGTGCCGTGAGCGAGCGGATCGAATGGCGCGTGCATTTTGAAAACGATCTGCTGGCTGCGCTGCCGCGCGCGCGCGTGCTCGGCGCGGGTGCCGAGCGGCTTTGGAATACCGTCTCGGTTATCATGCCTGAGCAGCCCGATTGCCGCCGCCGCTGGGTCGTGGTGATGGACAAACTCGGCTTCGCTGTCTCGACCGGATCGGCGTGTGCGAGTGGCAAAGAAAAGCCTTCGCATGTGCTGACCGCGATGTGTGTGCCGCCGGAAGACGCGGGACGCGCGCTGCGATTCAGCGCGGGATGGACGACGACGCGCGACGACTGGCGTGCATTGCTCGAAGGCGTGAAGAACGCGGCGCGCGAAATGGGCGTGTCCTCGGCGTAAGTCGGACAATTTTGTCTGCCGTTCTTCGACACACGCACCGGCGGACACCGGAGGCATGCTCACCGTGCAGCCACGACGGTAACGGATGTTTTCGCCACGCGTCCCGCGTCATCCACCGCCTGAATCTGCCAGTGGCCCGGTGCGGCTTTCCACATCAGCGGATGTGATGGCGCGCTTGCGCCGAGGTAGTGCGTGCCGGCGAACCAGTGAATCTGGCGCGCCTCCGCCGTGGCGTCGGCTTCGAGTGGGATTCCGCTTTTCGCGGCGTCGCCGATGTGGAGGACGTAAGTGAGCTTCGGCTGCGGCGAGATGATCCGCGGCGGCGGGCCGGCGACGGCCCTGGCGGCAGGAGGTTCCACGCGCGGCAGTCCTGCGCGGCGGAATTGTTCAAGGCGGTGGGCGGGCCAATACTCATGCACCTCGCGCCGCCCTTCGACGATGACTTCGCGGTGTACGCCGCACGCCGTGATCGGCGACACGCCGGCGATGAATTTCCCCATCGTGCAATGTGCGCAGTGCGGCCCGGCAAGCTCGCCCGTGACTGCGCAGAGCCGCACGTCCACGACTTCCGCCGGGCGTGGCGATGATCTCGCGCGCAGGCCGAGGCGTGTGACGGTCTGGAAAAGCAGCGGTGCCGCAGTGTCGCGCGCGAAAAGGCCGGGCATCGGCTTGCCATCAAAATTGCCGACCCACATGCACAGCACCCATTCGCCTATCACGCCGCATGCCCATGTGTCACGGAAACCGTGCGAGGTGCCCGTCTTCCACGCAAGGCCGTGCGGTGCGCCGGGTTCATTTCCGCGCAGCGCATCGAGCGTGAGCCAGCGCGCGGCGGGGGAGAGAAGCTGTGCGTTGCCACGGGCGGAGACACCGGAATTGAGAGCGCGAGGAACGCCGTCGTCAGCCAGCATCGCGTAGAGCATAGCGAGTTCTTCGAGCGAGACCTCCGCGCCGCCGAGCGCGAGCGAGAGGCCGTATTCGCCCGGCTCGCGCGAGAGCTTCACGCCTGCATCGCGGAGAAAAGTGTCGAGTCCTCCGCCATGCAGTCGCGCGAGCAATTCGACAGCAGGCACGTTGCGGCTGCGGCGCAGCGCCTCCGCCGCGGGAATCGGCCCGAGGAAACCCCGGTCGCTGTTCTCGGGATTGTAGTCGGAGAACCGGCGCGGCTCGTCGTCAAGCAGCGTGTGCGGCTGGATGAGTCCCTCGTCAAACGCGAGCGCGTAGATGAAGGGCTTCAGCGCCGATCCGGGCGACCGCCGTGCAGTCACGCCGTCCACCTGGCCCGCGATGCGGCTGTTCAAAAATCCCGCCGAGCCGATGTAGGCGCGCACTTCGCGGGTCGGCGCGTGGACGAGGATCGCCGCCGCATTGTGCAATCCGCGCGAGTGTTCGCGTGCGAGGAAATCCGCGATGCTCCGCTCGACCGTCTGCTGTTGCGCGAGATCGATCGTCGTGGCTCCCGTCGCGATCCGGCGCGCGTAGTGCGGCGCGAGGCGGGGCGGGGCGATGGGACGCAGCGTGAACTCCGCATCCATTTTGTCCGGCTCTTCACCACGCGCCACGCGCAGCCGCGCCATGAGCCGTGCCTGCGCATTTTTTGCGGACAGCGAGATTGTCCCGTCCGCACGCGGGCGGCGTTTCGTCGGGCTCTGCGGCAGCACGCTCAGTGCGGCGGCTTCGCGCAGCGAGAGTTCGCGTACGGGCTTGCCGCACCACAGCAGGCTCGCCGCCGCCGCACCCTCGACGTTGCCGCCGTAGGGCGCGAACGTGAAATATGCCGAGGCGATTTCGCTTTTGCCGTAGTGCCGTTCAAGCTGCGCCGCGCGAAAGAGCTGCACGCATTTCCCCCACAGCGTGCGCGTCTGGAGTCCCCAGCGCAGCCGTGCGTATTGCATCGTCAGCGTCGAGCCGCCGCCGAGGTGCTGGCCCGTCACCGCGCCCCACGCCGCGCGGAGCATCGATCGCGGATCCACGCCGAGGTGTGAAAAGAAACGGCGGTCCTCCATCTCGAGCGTCGCGTTGAGCAGTTCAGGCGAGAGGTCTTCGAGTTTCACGGGCAGGCGGTATTTTCCGTCGCGCGTGAGCGAGAGGAAAAGCACGCGCCCGTCGCGGTCGAATACGATGCGCGAGAACTCCGTGCCCGGAGGCAGCAGCTCTGGTTTCGGCAGCAGCAGCCATGCGATCCACAGAGCGGTGGCGAGGATCGCAAGCGCGACGGCGGAACGTTTCAGCCAGCGGCGCAGCGTCTTCATTCGCGGGGAACCACGGTGAATTTTCCCGATACGCCGCGGCCGTGGACGGTGCGGTCATACATGCTCTCCACGAGCGACGGCGGCACGCTGAACGAACCGGCGCATGTCGGGCGCACCGAATACTCGAAGGTTCGTGTCTCGTTTTCGCCGAGATCGCAGAAGAGCAGCGCGCGGTCTTCGCGGACGTCCACGTATTCCGTGCCGTCCAGCGTGCCGAGACCGGGCCGCAGCGCGTGTTCCTCGCCTGCGGGTGCGAAGTCGAACGCGCCGGGGAGCAACTCGCTCACCGCGAGGTGCGCCTGCGCGCTCTTGCTCACGTTACGGATGCTCACACGGATGCGCAGCGGCTCGCCGACTTTCGCCACATCGGTGACGTGATCCTTCTCATCAAGAATCTCGCGGACAACCTCCAGCCCTCGCGAATCCGGCTCTGTGGACGCCACTCGTTCAAAGCCTGTCTCGATGGTCTGATACCATGCGCCGAGCGCGGGTGCGCTGTCGTCTTGTGCGAGAAAAAAGCGCACGCCTCCTGCGGCTGAAGCGATCTTCGCCGAGAGCATCCCGGCGCGCGGGCCGACGATCTGTTTCGCATCGCCGTTCACGATTTCCGAGATGCCCGCGCGCACGCCGCCGGTCTTTGCGAGCCCGGAGTAGGACTTCAGCGCCATCACCGTCCACGCTGCGGAGAGCGTGTGGAAATCGCCGCGCTCGACGGCCTCCGTGATGGGACGCAGTTCGTCGTAGCCGAGCGTGCCCGCGATTTCCGGGAAGTGGCGGCACAGCACGGTGAACGTCATCGCTTCTCGTGTGAGCTGCGACTCGTAGTAGTAGGACGAGCGCCAGCGCAACTCGTCATTGTCCGGTGCTGCGATGCGCGCTTTCAGATGAAGCACGATCAGCCTTTTTGCCTCGTCGTCTTTTTTCAGCAGCCGCCAAGTCGCGGCGAGCCACGCGGCGGAGGGATCTCGCTGCCACAGTTCCTTCGGCACTTTCGCGTCGAGGAAATCGCGCATCTTGAGCGCGTAGTTCGTCGTTACTTCCTCGTTGCGTGTGAGCAGGTAGATCGCGGCGGCCTGGATGTCGGCGTCGTGTCGCGTCTGCTCGTAGTGCAGCCGGTTTCCGTCTCGGTGCGGCTCCGGCAGTTTCGCATCTGCCATGAAGCGTAGCCTGCGCAGCGCGGCGTCGAACATCGGCCCCGGCACGCTGAATCCGCCCGCCTTTGCCTCGGTGAGAAAATGCGCGACATAGACGCTCACATAATCGAGGGCCTCATCGTCCGCGGCGTGGCTCCAGTAGCCGAAGCCGCCGTTGTTCTGCTGCCTCGTGCGCAGCATCGCGATCGTGTCGCGGATGTTTTTTTCCGCCTCGGATTTTTCAAGGCCGAAGTCCGCGTCATCGCGCAGCACGAGCCACGGAAATGCGCGGCTGGTGATCTGCTCGCTGCATCCGTGCGGGTACTCGCGCAGGTAAGCGGCGAGCCCGCGAGCCAGGCCGAGCGGCGTCGTGGAGACGACTGCCTCGCGCTTTGAAAACTCCGCGTGAAAGTCGCCGATCAGTTTCACGTCCTGCGTGTCCTTACGGAACCATCCGCTCTGCACCACAGCCACGCGCGGCGACGCAGGCCGCACGGACATGGTGGCGCGCTGCTCTGTGCGTTCGTTTCCGGCGCTCGCGGAAAATTTCAGCTCCACGTTGCCGAGCGAATCCTTCGTTCGCACTCGGAAGCGCACGGTCACCTCCTTGCCCGTTGGAATGACGACGGGATTCTTCGGCGCCTCGACGATCTCGATCCCGCCGACAGTCTCCGCGGAGACGGTGACTTGATCCGTGACTGACGCGCCTTCGAGCTGGTTCGCCACAGTGAGCGACGCGGTGAACTCGTCGCCGGGTGCCGTGAAGAGCGGCGCGTTCGGCGTGAGCACGAACGGGCCTTTCACAATCGTCTGCTTTTCCGCGACGCCCACCGCGTCGGGCGCGACGGCTGCGGCCATGATGTTCAGTCGTCCGGAAAAATAATCCGGCACATCGTAGAACACCTCACGGCGCTGCGGGCCGCTTTCGACGATGCCGCTCCAAAACACGACCGGCGCGGCGCGGTGGCGCTTGAACGGATTCAGCCCGAGCTTCAGTTCCGGCGGCTCGTCGCCGTCGCCGCCGAACGCCTTCGCATTTTTCATCAGTGAAAATTCCGGCAGCAGCAAGTCGAGCAACTGCCAGGTGCCGACTTCGAGCGACGGCTTGCGGATGAGCGACGCAAGCGGCTGCGGCGCTTTGTAGCTCGTGACGCGGTGGATTCCATCGTCCACCGCCCACACGACGACGCGCGCCGGGCGCGGCGTGGAAAAGCCGATGCTCACACGTTCGCCGGGCCGCGCACGTTCCGGTGCATCGAGCGTCACCGCGAGCTGGCGGCGATCCTGTGCGACCTTGAACGGCAGGACGCCGGTGCTGAGCGGGCTGGTGAAAATTTCAGCCGAATCGAGAGCGCGCACGAATGCCACGTTCACATACGCGCCGCCTTCGATGCCTTCCGGCACGGTGATGTGTTGCACGCTCGAAGCGGTGTCGCTCCTGAACCACTGCGCCGCGAGCACGCGGTCGCGCTCGATGGTGATGAGGCCCGCTCCGGCGTAGGGGGCGCGCAGCGAGACTTCGAGCTGCTCGCCGGGCTTCCACACTTTGTCGGGAAGCGTCATCTCAAGTTCCGTGTCGCGCTCGAGATTGCGCGCGGATTCGCCAGCACCCACGACGTTGAATGGCACCGTACACAGCACCGTTCCCGTGGCATCGCGCCACTCGTAGCGGAAACGGCCCGCGCGATTCACGGGCAGCGGCACTTTCATCGTCCCGGCGGGCAGCGAGCCGTCGTCGGTCGTGATTTCCTTGTCCACTTCGCGCGAGACGTAGGCGAGCGTGCCGTTGTCCTGCTTCGTGAGCACGGAGGTGTGACGTGTCTCGATGAGCACGCGTTTCAGCGCGGTTGCGGCGACGGGCTTTGCATCGGCACCGATCACGACAAGCTGGAAAGTGCGCGGCACATCGCGCGGGATGAAATCGAGATCCCCTTCGGCCTTGAAGCCGAGGAGGTAGGGCTGGCGCGAGACGAGCGTACCGAGCGCACCGCGGACTCCGCGTCCGCCGTCCGTCTCGAATGCCTCCAGATCCACGGCGACGCGGAGCAGCGGTGCGGCGTACGCATCGAGTGAAAGTGCAAACTGTGCGAGGCCCTCGGCGTCGGTCTTCACTTCTCCGAGTTCGATTTCGCGCTGCTCGAATCGCTCGTGCTTCGGCAGCCCGAACGTCCAGCCGGGCCATTGCTCGAAGTGCGGTACGCCGGGTGCGACGCGCAGTTTCGCCGTCACGCAACGGTCTGCGGCGGCGATGCCGAAAAGTGTCTGCACCTCGGCATTCGCGGTGAGTTTTTCCGGCGAGAGCCACGCAGCCTGCGCGGCGGGTTCGAGTTTTGCGGTGAGCTTGAGCCGGTCGGGCTGGAACTCCTCGACGCGCACGAGCGTGTGGCCGATGTGCAGCGCATCGGAGTCGCTCTCCTCGTCGTCGTGTCGCTTTTTCCTTTTGCCGTCGTCTGGCCGGCGCAGCTCGATGCGCCACACGCCGGTCGGCGAAGTCTCGGTCGTCGGCAACTTCATTTCGAGGAAGCCGTCAGCGGGCAGTTTCGCAGGGAAGCGTCCGGCTTCCTCCTCCTTTGCGTGTGTGAGCACGATCTCGACCGGGAGGCCGGCGAGCGAACCGGCCCAGTCACGCTGGCGCACGATGGCGGCGAACTGGATCGGGTCGCCGGGACGGTAGATGCCGCGTTCGGTGAAAAGTGCGGCGTCGAGTGTAGTGGCGTCGCTCGTCTTCACGCCGCCGACATCGAAGCGCGAGAACTCGACTTCACGGTCATTGCGCGACCAGGGGATGAACGCGAGATCCGCGCCTTTGCGGGCGATGAGCGCGACGGGTGTCTTTTCGCGCAGCAGCCCGTCGAGCGCGGGCAGCGAGGCACGGCCCTGCGGATTCGTGTCGGCCTCGGCCAGCGTGTCGCCATTTTTCGCGAGCGCGGCGATGCGCACGCCGGCGACGGGCGAGCGATCCTTGAACGACTGCACGAAGACCTCGCGCGTGCCATCGGAGTTCCGTTTCACGATGAGGCCGAGGTCGGTGATGAGCACGAAGCGCGAATCCCCGCTGACGCCACCGCCGTTTTCCGAGGATTTGTCTTCATCATCCCCGTGGTGACGGCGGTGGCGCTGTTCGCTCCGGAGAGCGATCCATTCGGGATCGGGATCGTTGTCGCGCGGCTCCGCGTCGTCCGCCGTGCGGCGGCGGACACCCTCGACTTCGAGGTAGAAAAGTCCGCGCTGCGAGTCTTCGCCGCCCGGTTCCGCACGCGCCAGCGCGGGTGCGAAATCGAACGCAGAGTAGTTCGACTCGTGGTCGTTCTTCTTCGCGATGTCCTGCACGGACGAGTGGAAGTGCGCGAGGTTTTCAAACGAGATGTCGCCGGGAAAGCCGGGCGACTCGAAGCGGCCGTTCGTCTGCGTGACGAGGTGGTTGATCTGCGCGCCGGGGACGCGCGCCAGCGTGTAGCGCAGGTGGGCCAGGCCGCGCGACTGGATGCTCAGCTTGCGTTCGCCGTTCAACGCGAGGATGCCGCCGCGACCGAGGATGGCCGCACTTTTTTCGAATGCGGGCACGTCCACGATGACATCGAAATTTTCGCGTGTGACGAAGCCGCCGGGTGCGGGTGTTTCCTTCGGCACGCGGACGAAGAGGCGTGCGGGATCCTGCGGGACGAGGCGGAAGCCGAAGAGATTCGAGACCGTCGCGGTTCCATCGGCAGCGACGGATTCGAGTGCGATGCGTTTGGATTTCGCGAGCACGGCGTCAGTCACGTCCGCGGCCTTCCACGGCTGAGTCTTGCCGTCCTTGTCCTTCGGCGGCTGCGGGAGTTGCCACGACTGCGCGGCTTTCGCGACGATGCCCGTGTTTGCAGCGATGCTGCTTTCGAGGAAGACATACTGCCGCGGCTCGCCCTCGTCGTTCGTCACGAGCTGTGTGCGCGCGCTTTTGAAAAAGAACGCCGAGTAGCGCGAAGGGCAGGTGATCTTCACCGTGAAAATCCCCTCCGACGGATCGCCTCCCGCGAGTGCGTTCACGCCGGCCGCGAGATCGAAGCGGACGAGGTCCTCCTTTTCGCCGGGTTTGATCGGTGGCGCGCGGAGGAAGAAACGCAGCGGATTTTTTTCATCGGCGATCACGTGCGGCTTCGCGCCCGGAGCGAAGAGCGGAGTGGCGCCCATGTTTGAAATGGTGAGGCTCCGCAGGACTTCATCGCGCGAGACGGGCTGGCTGAACGTGACCGTGGCGACGGCCTGCTGCATCGCGGGCGTTGCGGGATCGATGTAAAAGGAGTCGTCGCTGAATGATGCGGTGAGCCGCGGTGCGCGCCAGTCGTCGGGATGATTCTTTTTCAAGGTGACGGTGCAGTCCGTCGCAAAAGTGCCGTTGCCGAGTGTGAAGCCGTAGCCCCGCGGTGGCATCCATCCGCCCTGCGGCTCGAAGGTGAGCGTCTTGGAACTTGTCCATTTCCAAACGCCGGGGACTTCCGGTGAAATGGTGACGGTGCCGGGTGCGGCGTCTTTGCCGATGAGCTGCAAAGGTGCGGCGGGGGCGTCGAAGTGAATGGTCAGCGGACTGCCCGCGGGCCTTTTCCGCTGCTCGTCCCAGCCGACGGAAGACCAAGCGACCCGCGCCTTCACGTCGCGAATGCGGGACTTCGAAGTGTCGCTCGCATTCGGATCGGCGGGAGTCGGCGATTTTGCGGCGACGGGCACGGCTTGCGGCTGCTGCGAGCCGAGATGATGACCGATGCGCAACGCGGCAGCGGCGATGGTCGCGGATACGGCGAGCAGCACGAGCGCCGCGATCACGCGTGAGGTAATCATTTTTGTGATGGCCCGCATCCAGGGCGGGGGAGACCACGCAAGCCGGATCGAACCAAATAGGAATGATGGCAGGCGCGTGAACGCGCGTGCAGCAGAGGCGAAAGGACGGAGGATGGTGTGCAGCATAGTCCCGGATAGAACGAACGCTGCGTGGGCGATCTTTCAGCGATTGCGAAAAATTTCCTGCATGGGCTGCGGCGTGGGTGCGGGTGCGATGGATGGACGGCGTGCCGGGAAAAACGCGAGTGTCCTCGGATGTGAGTTTTCTCGCCGTGCGCGCCGTGCGCTCGTTACCGTGGACGCATGAATTCCTCGCAAAATGGACGCTGCCGCATCGTGCTCACCGGCGGGCCCGGTGGTGGCAAGACGACGGCCGGCGATCTGTTCCGCCGCGAGTTCGGCGAGCGCGTGGTGCTCGTGCCGGAGGCGGCGACGCTGCTTTTCACGGGCGGCTTTCCGCGCGTGCGGGAGCCATCGGCGGTGCGCGCGCCGCAGCGGGCGATCTTCCATTTGCAGCGAAGCCTGGAGGATGTGCAGAGCGCGCGCTTTCCGCACCGCATCCTGCTGTGCGACCGCGGCACGGTGGATGGTGCGGCGTACTGGCCTGGCCTGCCGCAGGATTATTTTGAAGCCGTGGGCACATCGCTGGATGCGGAGCTGAATCGCTACGATGCGGTGATTTTTTTCGAGAGCGCGGCGGTGGGCGGGAAAAACATCGAGGGCGGAAATCCGATCCGCAATGAGACGATTGAGCAGGCCGTCGAGCTGGATCGGAAGCTGCGTTCGCTGTGGTCGCAGCACCCGCGTTTCGTGCTCGTGCCGCACAATGATTCCTTTTTCAAAAAGATCAGCTTCGGGCTCGCGTCGCTCGAAGGAATCGTCACACAGCTCGCGGAGGGGCTGCATCTGGCGGGCAAAAGGACGCCGCGGAAAAAGCGCTGACCGAAAATTTTCTTGCCGCCCCGCTCCGCGCACTGTTGATCGGGCGGCTCAGTTCTTTGCGAGTTCAAACGATAGCTGCCGGTGCGAAGGAACCCCGTGAAATCCGGGGGCAGTTGCGCTGCTGTAACTGGATACGACTTCCCAAAGCCAGTCCCGCGAAAGCGGGATGAAGGCGGGAAGGAGGATGGCAAAGCCGAAAGGCGGAGCCGCAAGCCAGGAGCCAGAATATTTCCCCGGCCGCTCTCATTCGTGGCCTCGTGTGTGCGGGTGTCCTCGACAAAACTTCTTCGCAAAAAAGAAGAATGAGGGGTCAAAGCTGGCGTGCTGCTCGCACTCCGTTTCGGTCTCTCGAAACCAGGAGTAGAAAATGAAAAAATACATCTTGGCAGGAGTCGGCGTCGTCACGCTGGCTCTCGCCTCCAGTACCGAAGCCGTCAATGTGTCCTCGGACTTCTCGACAAACCCGCTGACCGGCGGCGGTTGGTCGTTCGGAGTGGGCAGCAATGCAAACAACCAGCTTACATGGAATCCGGCGGGCAGTTTGCAAGTGCATGTGAACTCCTCGCTGCCGACGGTGCGGCTGGATCTGCCGATCGGCACGACGCTCACAACCAGCACGGATTTCACGCTTACAAGCAGGTTCAGCTTCTCCGTCACCAGCGCACCGAACAACGAGGGGATGCAGTTTGCATTTGGCCTTGTGAACCACGCGCTCACGGGCGGGGATCGCACGGGGACTCCCGCGAATTATGGTTCGGACAACGTGTTCAACACGGTGGAATTCAATTATTTTCCGAACGTATCTCCAGCGTATGGCCTGGGGAGAACGCTGACGCCAGCGGTGTTCGGTGCGCAGAGCGGAGGTGGCGATGCGTTCAGCAACTTCGCGTCTGTTTTTGCTCCCGATTCCGATCTCGGCAAGAATGTCTCGCCCGCTATCAATCAGTTGCCGCAGTCCACGCTCCTGCTGGCGACGCTGAATTATTCTGCGAGCACAAAAATGCTGGCGCTCACCATGCAGCAGGTGAACGCAGACTCGTCGCTGACCACGCTGGTCACGGGTGTTCCAGCGCTGGATCTCTCCGGGCTCAGCCCGAGTTTCGCCGTGGATTCGCTCGCGATCATGGCTTACGCGGACGGCTTTAACGGCGATCCCTCTTCATCACCGCAAACGGCGCTCGTCGGCGACATGAGCATCCAGCAAATTGCCGTGTCGTCGCCTGTCCCAGAGCCTGCGGCTGGCCTGCTGATCTTCTGCTCCGGCGGTGTGCTGGCACTGTTTCGGAGGCGGCGTGCGTAGCGCGTCAATCTTACCGTTGTGAAAAAGGCGTTCACCCTGCTCGAACTGCTCGTGGTGATCGCGATCATCGCCATTGTCAGCAGCCTGCTCATTTCCTCGGTGTCGAGGGCGAAGGTGGCGAGCGCGCGGGCCATCAGCGCGCATTCGCTGAGCGAGATGATCGCGGCGGGAAATTTCTATCGCGCGGAACACGACAACAGTTTTTGGCCCTATCGGGAAAGCGTGGCGGGCGGCGTGCAGTGGTGGTTTGGATTCGAGACGACGGCCTCGTCGAAGTTGCCGGAAGGCAAGCGCACCTGCGATTATTCCAAAGGACCGCTGGGCGGGTATGCGAGCGCGTCGGGCGGAGTGAAGGCCGATCCTGCGTTCGTTCAATTCAGCCCGCAGCTGAAGCCGAAGTATCAGAACGGAAATTTCGGCTACGGCTACAACAACCTGCTGGCGGCCGATTCCGCCGGTGTGCCGCGCAATGCTGCGCAGATCGCCGAGCCGTCGCAGATGATCGTGTTTGCGACTTGCGCGCAGGTTAACACATTTCAGGCTCCCGCATCATCGAAGCGCCCGATGATCGAGGAATTCTACATGATTGATAACATGCAAAGGACGGCACATTTCCGCCACGGCAGCGATGCGCTCGCGGCATTTCTCGACGGGAGCGTGCGCCCGCTGAGCATGGATTCGGACATGCTTCCGGGCAGCCTGGATTCGCGGATGCCGTCGGCGAACATCGGGGTTTTCAAGACGAACTACGTGAAGCAGGCCGATTGGTGAATGCCGCGCTCGCGTGCTCGAACAGTTTGAAGTCTTCTGTCTTTGTCTTGCTTCTGGCTCGCGCTCGTCGCCCCGTTTTTTCGAGAGTAAGTGGAGTCGCGCGCCAAAGCAAAAAAGTTCCACTGCTACGAAACTGATACCTCATCGCCTCCCATCATGCGCTCCGCGTGTTTCTCCATCTGCAATTCACCGATCGCCAGCCTCGCCGCCGCTGCTGCTCCGCATGCGGACGGCTGGCGGCACTGGGTGTCGGACAGGGTGCTCTGGTGTGGCATCGCCGCGGTCGCGCTGCTCGTGCTCTCGCTCCTGCTGCGCGGGATGCTGAAGGTGATCACGCTCGCGCTTTTTGTTGTGCTCGCGTGCGGCGCGATTTATTTTCTCCGCGACACTTGGGAACATCGCTCGGAGCTGTTGCCACGCGAATGGGCCGCGCTCGCCGAGCGGACGCTGGAATCGCCCAAGGCGCGTGAGGCGTGGCAGGCCGTGCAGGCAGAACTCGGGCATCTTTCCGCGACTGCACGCGAGCGTCTTGCCGCCGGCACGGACAGCGCGCGGCGCACGGTGCAGACGAAGCTCGAGGCAAAGGCGCGCGAACTTCGCAAGGACGGCAGCAACGCGGAGGCGGAGCAGATCGCGCGGCTCGCGGAAATGATGGGGAAGCAGAAGTAGCCGCGTAGCCGGTGACTTCGGCGGCGAAATGGCGGATTCACGGGCGAGGCGAGGAATCCCTCGCCTCGCGCTCACAATTCTTTTACAACCCCGGCTCGAAAATCTGACAACCCGCCGGAGACATCCGGCCAAAATTCCCACCATGAAACTGCCCCGCCTTCTCGCGCTGGTTCTGCCCGCGTTTGCCCTCACCGCCTTTGCGCAAGAGCCGCCGACGGCTCCGACGACAGCACCGCAGCCGCCGAAGATCATCACGCAGGAGCGCTCGATTTTTGTGCCGTTTGAAAAGCTGGAAGAGGTTTTCGCCGGGCAGGAGCAGGGAGTGTTTTTACCGTATCGCGAATTCCTCGAAATGTGGAACAAGGTGAACCTGCCGGAGAAACTGAAGAAGACCGAGCCGCCCGTGGACGGCGTGGTCGGCGGTGCGAGCTACGTGGGAAAAGTGGACGGCGATCTTGCGGAGATCAAAGCGAAGGTAAGCTTCGAGGCGCTGAAGGACGGCTGGTCGCAGATTCCGCTCGGCACCGGGCTCGCGCTCGCGGAAGCAAAGACGACGGCGATCCTGAATGCGACCGATGTGGGGCAGATGATCATTTTTCCGAAGAAGGGCAGCTACACGCTCGATGCGACGGTGTTTGGAAAAATCACGCGCGACAAGGGCCGCGCAGTCCTGCCGCTGAAGCTGCCGCGCACGGCAGTGTCGCAGTTTGAGATGATGATCCCGGAGAAGGGATTGGAGTTCACGATCACGCCGGCGTCGGCGTTCACTGCGACGGAGCAGGAGGGCGGGACGAAGCTCGCGGTGTACTTCGGCGCGTCGCAGGACGTCACGATCGCGTGGTCGAAAAAGGGCGGTGAGACAGCGCTGCCGGCGCTGCTTTTTGCCGATGCGCAGACGGACGTGCGCGTGACCGCGGGCGCGCTGCGGACGGATGTGAACGTGAACTACCGCATCTTGCGCGCGGGCGTGAGCACGTTCCAATTTGAAGTGCCGCAGGGCGCGCAGGTGCTCGCGGTCGAGGGGCAGGGGATCAAGGAGTGGAGCCCGCTGCCCGCGAACGGGCCGGTCGGTGCGGACGGCCAGAAAAAGCAATACATCGAGGTCACGCTGCACACCGCGGCGAAGGACAATTACCAGCTCCACCTCTCGCTCGAATCCGCACTCGGCGCACTGCCGCAAAAGCCCGCGCTGCCGCTCGTCTCCGCGGTGAAAGTCGAGCGCCAGACGGGAAGTGTGACGGTGAATGCGGATGCGGAACTCGTCGTGGAGCCGTCCGATTTACAGGGCCTCACGCAGCAGGGCGTCGCGCTGATGAAGGATGGGAAATCGCAGCCCGGCCTCGTCGGGAGCTACCGTTACTTGCGGCTGCCGTACGCGGGCTTGCTGAATGTCACCGAGGCAAAACCGCAGGTCGAAGTTGCAGGCGAGACGCTGCTGCGCATCACGCCCGAGACGCAGGAGCTCACGGCGCGCTTCGACTACACGGTGAAAAAGGCGGGCATCTTTGCCACGCAGATCGAGCTACCCGCGGGCTTCGCGACGGCCGAGGCGACGGGCGATCAGATCGAGCGCGCGACGGTGCTGGATGCTGCGGGGAAAAAAGTGCTGAATGTGAAGTTCGCCGCGCGGCGCACGGGGAAGTTTTCGTTCACCGTCACCGCCGAGATTCCGCGTGCGAAGGTGGACGCGCCGGTGAGCGTGCCGGTCTTTGTAGCGCAGAATGTCGAGCGCATTGACATGGGCGTGAGCCTCGCGATCCACGTGAGCCTGAAGGCGAACACGACCGACAAGGGCGACATGCGCGAGGAGGACATCCGCAACCTCGGCGGCATTCCGATCAAGGACGCGGGCGCGACGCCGCTCACGGTCGGATTCCGCTATCGCACGCAGGCGGGTGCGGCCGCAGTGAAGCCTGCGCAGTTGCAGTTTGAGCTGCGCAAATCGCGCGTGTCGGCCGAGGTGTTCACGCTCGTGGAAGTGCGCGAGACGCTCACGCGGCATTCGTGGATCGTGAACCACGAGGTCGAGTTTGCGGGCGTGAACGAGTTCAGCATCGAGGTGCCGAAGGCGATCGCGGACGATCTGCAAATCGAGGGCGCGAACATCAAGGAGCGCATCAAGACCGAGGCGAAGGACGCCGCGGGTCAGCCGACCGGCGCGATCGTGTGGCGCGTTGTGCTGCAGGACAAGGTGCTCGGCACGCACACGCTCACTTTTTCCCATGATGAAGCACGCGCCGAGCAGAAGCCCGGCGCGGTGCTGCCTGTGGCGCTGCATGAGGTGAAGGCGGTGAATGTGTTCCGCGAGACAGGGCAGGTCGCGGTGCTGAAGGACGGCAACCTCGAATTTGCGAAGACCGACGCGACGGGGCTTGAGACGATCGATCCGAAGGAGCTGAACGCCGTGCTCCAGCGCGACGGCATTTTCCTCGCCTACAAATACAGCCAGCATCCCGTGGCGCTGAGTCTTGGTGTCTCGAAAAATATCTACCTCGAAGTGCCGCAGGCCATCGTGACCTACGCGGTGCTCACAAGCGTGATCGCCGAGGACGGCGCGGAGACGACCGAGGTGATCTACTGGGTGAAAAATAATTCGCAGCAGTTCTTCGGCATCCAGCTTCCGTCGCGTGGCGGGAAGCAGGCGCGGCTGCTGAGCGATGCGTTCGTGAACGGCGAGCCGCAGCAGCCGAGCAAGAGGCCGGATAAAAACGAGGTGCTCATCCGCCTGCCCGCGCGGCAGGCGAACAACACGGAGTTCCCCGTGCGCTTCGTGTACGAGGTGCCGAGTGCGAAGCCGGGCGAAAAGTTTGGCTGGCGCGGGAGTTTTGATCTGGAGCCGCCGCAGCTCGCGGGCGTGAAGGTGCTGCAAACTCGCTGGACGCTGTGGCTGCCCGCGTCGCAGCGGTATGTGGATTTCGGCGGTGCGATGCGCGAGGACGTGACGGCATTCGGATGGGAAAATTACACGCGCAAGTTCCGCCTTTTCCTGCCGCAAATCGGGCCGGACTCTCCTGCGACGCACGGCAAGCAGCACACCGAGCCGCCGCCGCTGCCGGCGCCGAAGAGCGCTGGCTTCGACACGCAGCTCCGCATCGAAGGCGTGAAGGTCGAGCTTCGCCGGATGGACGCGCCTGCGGTGGTGAATGTGGCGCACCGCGGCAAGACGTATTCGTTCGTGGTGGATGCGCTGTCGGGGCTGCTCGCGTTCGCCGGAGCAATCTCGATGCTGCGCCGCGACCGTTCGGCGAAGTGGGCGTATTTCATTTTCATCGGCCTCGGCGCGCTCGTGATTTCCGGCGCGGTGAATCCGCGCGGCGCATCGAAGTGGCAGCACATCTACATCGGCACGCTCCTCGGTGTGGCCGTGTGGCTCGTGTGCGGATTCCGCGGCTGGCTGGCCGCATGCGCCGAGCGACGAAGCGAGCGCGCGGAGAAGGCTGCGAAGCTCGCCCACGAGGAAGCGGAAAAGCGCGCGGAGAAATTTGCCGCGGCACATGCGGCGGCGCAGGCATCCGCAGCGAAGCCCTCCGAATCGCAACCGCCCACCGAGCCGCCGACACAACCTGGAGCCTGACGATGAACGCGTTTCGCTTCCTGCATTTCATCCGTGCGGCGGTGCTGTGCGCGTGCGCCGCTACCGCGTCTGCCGGCGAACCCGCTGCGCCGAAGCCGCCGGATCGCCGTGAGCTTTGGGTGCCGATGGATCAGCTCGGCGCGGTGCTCGGCAAGAACGCCGTGCTCCTCACTCGCGATCAATACGACGCGCTACTGCGCGACGGTTGGCGCGAGCAGGGGCCGAAGAATGAGGCTCCCGCAGGCGCGGTGATTTCGAGCGCGGTGTATCGCGCGGTGCCGCAGGACAAGACGGCGGTCATCCACGCGGAGCTGACCGTGAATGTGCTGCGTGACGGCTGGTGCGAGGTGCCGCTGGAATTTTCTGGAGCTGCGATCGGCGAGGTGAAGCTAGACGGTGAGGGGATCATCACGCCGCGCAATCCGATCCTGCGTGACGCGGCGCCCGCCCCGCAGCAGGGAAAGATGGCCCTGCCGGAGCATCCTGCATTGCTGATTTTGCGCGGCAAGGGGGCGCATCGCGTGACTTTGGAAATGAGCACGCTCATCCACGCGGTGAATGGCGTGAACGGCATCAGCGGCATGAAGAACATCGCGGTGGGGCTTCCGGGCGTGGCCGCGGGATCGTTTGAGCTCACGCTGCCCGCGGGGACGACGATGGAGAAGTCCGACACTGCGATGCGCGTGAGCAAGACGGCGGATTCCACGGTCGCGACGGTCGCGCTCACGGTGGTGAACCGCAACGTGCTCTTTGCGTGGAAGACGGCGCAGGACGGCGACGCGGGCAAGGTGCCGGTGCGCGCGCAGGCGCGGGTACGCTACGACATTGACGTGGAAAAAATTACGGGCACGTCGCGAATTTTCTTCGATTCGCAACTCGGCGATTTGCCGCTGAAGTTTGAAGTCGCGCTGCCTGCGGGAGTGAAGGTGCTCGCGGTGAATGCGGCGGAATTGCGCGGATGGGAGGCGGCGGGAGGCAAGGTCACTGCGACGCTCCAGGACGGCGCGCGGAAGACGGCGGACATCGAGATTCTCACCGAGCTGCCGCCCAAAGTTGCGAATGACGGCAAGGTCGCCAATGTCGGAAATGCCGCGGCGGAGACCGTGCTGCCGCTGCCCGCGGTGCAGGGCGTGCCGCGCATCGAGGGGCTGCTGTTCATCTCGGGTGCGGACAATGTGATCATCAGGGACGTGATCGGCGGCGCGCGGCTGCGGCGCATCCCGACGGCGGAGGATCGCGGCGAGCGCGGCTTCTTTGGCTCGTATGAATTTTCCGGCGCGGGCGCCGCGCCGCGCGTGGTGATCCAGCGCACGGAGCCGACGGTGGAGAGCGACCTCGACACGCTCGTGGAATTTCGTCCGGATGCGATTTATCTCACGCGCACGCTCACGCTGCGGGAGCAGCAGGGGCGTCGTTTTTCCACGGCGATCACGCTGCCTGCGGGAGAGGAATTTCTCGACGTGCGGCGTGTCGAGGAAATGAAGGCGATGCCGAACCAGCCGCAGGCTCAGGGTGCGCAGGCTGTGCAGGAGACGTGTCATGAATCCGAGCCCGAGTGGACGCGCGACGGCGCGGTGATCTCGATCAAGTGGAGCGACGAGGCTGCGAAGCCGCGCGTGTTCCGTGTGCGGACGCGTGTGGAGCCGGAGAAATGGACGCAGCTTCCGGCCGAGGGTGTGTCGTTCACCCTCGGTGATGCGAAGGTCGCGGGCACGGCGAAGGTCGCGGGCTACATCGCGCTCACGGCGGATGCGGCGTTTCGCCTCGAGGCGCAGGCGGGCGAGACTTTGGAGCGGCGCGACGGGCGCAGCACGCCGGTGCATGGCGAGTATGCGTGGTTCCGGCGCGAGGCGTTCGATCTCACGATCAAGATCGCGCGGCGTCCGTCCGAGGTGCTCGCGGCGCTCACGGGCTACGCGCTGCCGCTGGAGGGCGTGCTCGATCTGCACGCGGTGATGAACTACCAGTTCAATGGAGGCGGGACTCGCACCGTGAAGCTCCGCGTGCCGAAGGACATCGCGCACAACTTCCAGTTTGAAGGCCCGCAGATCGCCGAGCGTTTGCTCGCGGATGACGTGTGGACGGTCGCTTTCCAAAAGGAACTCACGGGCGCGTATGCTCTGGGCATCACGGCTCAGGTGCCGATCGCAAAGCAGGGCGCGCAGGACGGCGGCAAGGGCTATTCGTTCGCGGCGACGGTGCCGGTGATCGCCCCGCTCGACGTGGTGCGCTCCAGCGGGCTGTGGGCCGTGGAGGCGAACACGGAGACGGAGATCCGATTCGATGCGCGCGGCATGAACGAACTCGATTCGCTGCTTGCGCCGCAGCTCGCGGACTACTTGCCGCGGCACCGCGTCATCGGCGTCTTCGGCTGGCTCGGCGCGGACTACGCGCTGAAGCTCAACGGCGTGCGGCACGCGCCCGCGGGGATGCTCACGGCGGTCGTGGACACGCTGGAGCTGAACACCGTGATCTCGACCAGCGGCACGCACCGGCACGAGGCCGCCTACCGCCTGCGCTCGACGGGCGTGGAGTATCTCGATGTCACGCTGCCGCCCGGCGCGAAGCTGCTGTCCGTGGCGATTGACGGCACCGCCGTGAAGCCCGTGGCCGACCGCCCCGGCAACGTGCGCCTGCCGCTCCCCGCGCGCCGCGATGCGGATGCGCCGGTGCTCGCGTCGCTCGTGTATGAGACCGTCGGCGGTGTGTGGAAAAATCGCGGCCAACTCGCGCTTGCCGCGCCATCCATCGCCGCGGAAATCCCGGTGCTGAAGAGCAGTTGGCGCGTATGGGTGCCGGATGGGTTTTCATTCTCGGAGATCGAGAGCAACCTGCCGGTGCCGGAAGTGCTGCCGGAAAAATTGCTCGCGCTCGTGCTGCCCGAAAAAATCGGCGACTTCGCCCTCGGCGGATTTCTCAAAGCGTGCAAGCGCTCGCAGGCAACGCAGGTGCTGGAAGATATGAGGCTTCTGGATTCAGATGTGGATCAATTTGCGATCGAGGCGCCGCAAAAAAAATCGAAGCCGGTGTTGGAAGCACCTGCGATCCCGCAGACGAAGGCACCGCCGAAACCGCAGGGTGAGAAAAGTGATTTGTATTTTGACGATTCTGCACGTCCGCAGAAGACCGCCGGTCTCCTTCCCGTGACGCTCGATCTGCCGAAGGGCGGGCGCGTGCTGGTGTTTGAGGGGCTGTTCGCGCCGGAGCGCGTGGCGTTGCGCTATGACGACTGGTGGAGCCGCGCGCGGGCGCTGTGGATGTGGTTCGTCTCGGGCGGCTTTGTCTTTTATCTTATCGCGGAACGACGACCGTGGTGGCGGACGCTGTGGGCGGTGCTCGTGCTGTCGGCGCTGCCGCTGTGCGTGAGCGCGGCGTGGATGCCGGTGTGCATTGCGCTGCTCGGCGGCTGGCTCGCGGGGCTGGTGCTCAATCGGGTCGGGGTCTGGTGCGTGTTTCGGGTGAAGAAGGAGGTGCTCGCGTGAAGACGACGCTTTCGAGTGCGGGATGCGGAGTGCGGAGTGCGGAGTGGCGCACGGGGCTTGTGCTGTTCGTGGCGATCTTCCTCGTGCAGTTGCATCGTGTTTTTGCGGCGGCTCCGCAGGCGAATGAACAGCAGAAGGAAATTCCGGAGGCACGGGACACGGTGATCGTTCCTTACGATCCGAAGAAGCCGGTGAAGGATCAGCATCCGGATTCGGTGTATTTGAAATACGACCGGTTCCTCCAGCTTTGGGAGGCGGCGAAGAGGAGTCGCACGCCGGAGATGGCGCGGCCGGCGGTGGCGGCGTTTGCGATTGGGGCGGCGCGGTATGAGGGGCGTGTGGACGAGAAGCGCGCGGCGTTCACGGTCACGATGGAGTTTTCGACGTTCGACGAGAAATGGGTGCGCGTGCCGGTGCCGTTCGAGCATGTGCAGATCAGCGAACTCGCGGTGGACGGGAAGCCGGCGGCGTTTGCGGACAACACGCTCGTGGTGGCAAATCCGGGGCGGCACACGCTCACGGCGTCGTTCGAGATTCCGCTGAAGCCGGGCGTGCGGCAATTTGCGTGGGGGGTCCCGCGCTCGGCGGCGACGCGGCTCGTGCTCACGCTGCCGGAGACGCGCTGGACGGCGGTCGTCGGGCCGGATGGCGGTGTGATTGAGCGCATCGTGGACGGGAAAAAGACGGTGACGGCGGCGCTTGGGACGACGGCGAACATTTCGGTGGCGCTCGTGGAGGCGGAGGGCGCGCTGCGGCTCGTGGAGCCGGCGACGGCGGATGTGGAGACGTCGGTGACGGTGCTGCCGGGCTACGAGCGGTTCGATGTGGCGGCGAATTTTGCGTTCGCCGGCGCGCAGCAGGATCGCTTCACGATGAGCTTTGAGAAAGGGATCACGCTCGCGGACATCAATGCACCGGGGATGAAGTCGTGGAAGCTCGCGGAGGCGGACGGAAAGCAGACGCTCGAAATTTTGCTCGCGCAGCCTGCGAAGGAAAATTTCCGCATGGCGCTCGTGGCGGAGCGCGCGCAGGCGGATGCGCTGCCGGCGGATCCCAGCGTGCCGCAATTTTCTCCCGGCGCGCGGCGCGTGAACCGCACGACGACGCTCTACGCGGGCGACGGCATCGCGCTCACGCCTGCGCCGGGTGCGGGGTTGCGGCAGATGGATGTTTCGAAAAATCCGAACGGCAAGACGCTCATCGAGGCGCATCCTGTCGGCGCGTGGGCGGGCGATGCGGTGCTCGGCTACCGCACTTCGCTCGCGGAGGCGAAGCATGAGGCGCGCGTGGATTACGTGTATCAGGTGAACCGGCGGAAGATCGAACTCATCGCGTCGCTGCAACTGCACGCGAAGGAAGCGCCGCTTTTCGATGTGACGCTCACGGTGCCTGCAAATTTCGAGGTGCAGGCGGTGGACAGCGTACGGCTCCAGGACTGGTGGCGCGACGGGACGAAGCTGCATGTGCGGTTCAAGGGCGGCACGCCGGAGATGACGCCGCTCGTGGTGTATCTCGTGCGCGAATACGCCGCCGCGCCGCAGCAACTCGACGTGCAGCCGCTCGCGCTCGATGGATTTTCCAAGGTGACGGGCGAAGCGGTGATCGCCGCGCACAAGGGCGTGAATGTGGTGCTGCAACTCGCGGGCGACGCGGCATTCGACGCGGCGAAGGAAGTGGATCCCGCGAAGGCGGCGACGGATTTTCAGATTCTGCCGCCGCTGGAGCGGAAGCGCGGATTTGCTTTTCCGAACCAGAAATTCTCGGGTCAGGTGACGCTCACGCCGCTGCCGGTGAAGCAGAATGCGACGTGGATGATGCACGCGGAGGCGCACGAGGCGTGGCTTTCGCTGAGCATGAAGGCGCAGATCACGCTTCGCCAGGGGAGCGTGGATCGCACGAGCTTTTCGCTGCCTGCGGCGTTGCCCGAGGCGCATGTGACGGGCGCGGAGGTGCGCGAGACGCGCAGCCGTGTCGAGGGCGCGCGGCGCATCTACGAGGTGGCTTTTCAAAATGATGTGTACGACACGGTGGACTTCACGGTGGATGTGGATCTGATGATGGCCGAGGGGAAGAAGCCCGACGGTTGCAAGGTGAACAAGATCACGCTGCCTGCGCCGGAATTTCCCGAGGCGCTGATCACGACGGGCTACGTGATTGCGGACAATGCGAGCGAGTACGAGCTGAAGCTGGAGACCGAGGGCACGGAGGTGGCGCAGCCTTCGGTGATTCCGTGGCTGCCGTCGGTGACGAAGAGCGCGGGCATCTTCCGTGTGCAGCCGCAGTGGAAGGTCGCGCTCGTGCTGGAACGGCTGGAGAAGGCGGAGTCGCGCACGGCGTTCTGCGCGTGGGCGGAGATGACGACGGCGCTGCGCGAGGACGGCACCGAATGGCACAAGGCGGTGTGGCATCTGCAAAACCGATCGTTGCAATTCTTGCCGGTGAAATTGCCGGATGGTGCGGCGCTGATGAGCGCGAAGGTCGCAGGGCAGAATGTGCGTGCGGACGCGGGCAAGGTGAACGGGCGCGATGCGATTTTGATCCCGCTGATCAAGACGCGGCCGGGTGACATCAGCTTCGACGTGGAGGTGGTGTGGCGGCAGGCGGGCGCGAAGCTCGCGGCGCGCGACAAGCGGAATTTTCACGACGCGGAACTGATCGGGATCACGGTCGAGCAGACGTTCTGGAGCGTGTGGCTGCCGGACGATCGGACTTTGACGAAGAGCGACGGGAATATGGCGGAAGTGATCGCGGTGGCGCGCGAGGTGGAAAAGGCGCGGAGCACGGTGGAGGAGCTGATGACGCTGAACAGCATCATCGCGGATTCAAACGTGAGCGAGGAGACGCGCGCGAACGCGAAACGGAACTGGGCGGGGAAATTTTCCGAGGTGCAGCAGCAGGTGACGATGAACGGGGGTACGCTGAAGTCGGTGCAGGGGCAGTTGGCGCTGAGTGGAGCTAATACGTTCACGGGCGGGACGACGATCAAAGGCAACGAGGCGCTCGTGCAGCGGTTGACAGCGTCGAACACATACGTTGGCGACCAGCTCGCTAAGGTGGCGGCGGAGAACCGGGACATCGAGCAGCGGCGCGCCGGGCAGCAGCAGGGCACTGTCGGGAATGCACAGCAGGCGGCGGTGCTGGACATGAACGGACTCACACAGAACGCCAGCAGTGCAAACGCGGCGCAGGCGCTGCTCTTCGGAAACAACACGTACTCGGGCGCGACGAACATCAGCGCGGGCACGCTGAATGTCGGCAGTACGGCGAATATCGTCGGTGGCAATTTGGCCTTTCAGAACACTGCGGGTGTCGCGAGTCAGGGCAATGTGACTTCGGGCACCACGATCATCAGCAACGGCACGATGCAACAGGGCACGCTGAATTTGAACAACACCGGCCAGACGCTCACCGGGCAGAACCTGCGGTGGAATGTGAATCCGACCGTGAATAACACGATGCAGACTGCCGCGAACAATGCCACGCCGGATGCGAAGCCGTCGGACACGAGCAATTTTTACGTGAACGACAACGTGGTGCTCCAGCAGACGAAGACGGGGAAGGGGACGTTGGCGCTCACCAAGAATGGCGCTGGCACGCTGACGCTGAACGGCAAGAACACGTACGGCGGCGGCGGCGGCGCGAAGGGCGATGCGCCGGGCAAGGCATTGCAGTTGAATGATGATCTCTCGCTGCGCGACCGCGGGGACATGGCGAAGGTTCCCGCGATGAAGAAGGACACGGCGGCTGCGGCGAAGGACGGGAAGGACATGGACGTGCAGCAGGAGGAGCCGCGCTCATCGCGTTACGCGCGCGGGAACCGGCAGCAGCAGTTCGATCAGGCGCAAACACTGTCGAATGCCGATGTGCAGCAGGCACAGAAACAGATGACCCAGCCACCGGCAGCGCAGCCGATTCCGCAGGAAAAGCCGGCCCCGATGCCACCTCCTCCGGCGACGAATGCGCCGGACGGTGCGGCGCAACAGGTGGTGCCGCCTGCGGGTGGACTGCCGGGAGCAGGGGCTGCGAATGCCGAGCAGAAGGCGGTGCAGAGTCTCGGGCGTCTCTCGCTGTCGGTGGATTTTCCGACGCAGGGGCATGTGCATCATTTCCAAAAGGCGAAGGCGAACGCAGTGCTGGAGTTGTCATTCCGCGATCCGAAAATCGGGAAGCGATGGGTGCGCATCGCGATTTTCGCGGGCTTCGCGCTGCTGCTTGCGTTCGCGGGGAGATTCGTTTCGGCGCGGCGTGCGGTGTGAAGCGGATGCGGCATCCGTGAACTCGGAGCGCGAGAGCACCGGCACGCCTCACGGCTTGCCTTTCACGCGACGCATCCGTAATTTTCCCCGCGAGCATTCCCAGAACTCCCAGTACCGTGGAACCCGACGACCAAAGCAATATCCCGACGAAGCCGGCGATGCCGCACCCGCTGGATGGGGCTTCGCCGGAGCAGCCGATTTCGGATTCGCAGGTGGGCGGGATGTTCGAAGCTGCAAAGACAAAGGCGGGTACGGGACGCTGGCGGCCGCCGTGCCCGGAGGATTTGCAGAGGGATTTTTCGCAATACGAAATCCGCTCGATTCTCGGACGCGGCGGGATGGGCGCGGTTTACAAGGCATGGCACAAGAGCCTGGACCGGTTTGTCGCGATCAAGATACTGCCTCCGGGATTTGACGACGGCGTTTCGGATTTTACGGGGCGCTTCAAGCGCGAGGCAAAGGCGATGGCGCATCTCAAGCACCCCGGCATCGTCGCGGTGTACGATGCGGGCGAGACTCCTGGCGGGCTGCTGTATTTTGTGATGGAGTGCATCGAAGGGACGGATGTCCACAGGCTGCTCGCCGAGCGCGGACGGGTCGAGCCGGGCGAGGCGCTGCGCATCACCGCGGCGGTTTGCGATGCGCTCGCGTACGCGCACAATCACGGGGTGATTCACCGCGACATCAAGCCGTCGAACATCATGATCGAGGCGGACGGCACGGTGAAGGTCGCGGATTTCGGCCTCGCAAAATCCACATCGGCGGAGACGACGAGCCTCACGGTGAGCAACGCGATGATGGGTACGCTGGAATACATGGCGCCCGAGGCGCACAAGGGCGCGGCCCACGTGGATCTCCGTGCGGACATTTACGCCGTGGGCGTGATGCTCTACCAGATGCTCACCGGACGGTTGCCCCGCGGGCGTTTCGTGCCGCCGTCGCTCGCCGTGCCGGGGCTGGATCGGCGGCTCGACCGGATCGTGGATCGCGCACTGCAAAACGATCCAGCGGCGCGCTACACTTGCGCGTCGGATTTCGCCGCGGCGATCGATCCCGTCACGCGTCGTATCGCGATGCGCGTGCCGGTGAGCCAAGACGAGAAGGCTTCGCGGAAAAATACGGCGCTCGTTTGGATTGCCCTGGTGGTGACGCTCGGCGTGGCAGCGGCGCTGGCGTATTTTCATCCGTGGAAAAATGGCGGCAGCGGTGGCGGGACGCCGCCGATTTTGTCCGGGGCGAACGCGCAAAAGGCGAACGCTGCGGACATGCCGATCCTCACGGCGAACAAGGCCGCGCCGTTTTTCAACACGCTCGGCCAGCCGTTCGTACCGGTGCCGGGGACGAACGTGCTTTTCTGCAAGTGGGAGACGCGTGTGCAGGATTACGCGGCCTTTGCGGAAGCCGCGGAGGTGGACGGCTCGTGGAAAAAGCAGAAGACGCAGAAGGGAAACGTGCCCGTGAGCTTCGCGCCAGAGCATCCGGTGACGGCGGTGAACTGGGAGGAGGCGGGTGCGTTCTGCACATGGCTCACCGAAAAGGAGCACGCGTCGGGAAAGCTGCCGCAGGCGATGCGCTACCGGCTGCCGACCGACGAGGAGTGGAGCCGCGCGGTGGGACTGGCGACAGAGGAGGGCGAGACACCGAAGGCGCGCAGCGGCGGCAACAAGACGGCGTTCCCCTGGGGTAGCGATTTTCCGCCGCGGGCGATGAAGGTGGGGAACTACTCGGATTCCGCGTACCACGAAAAACTTCCGGCGGACACGGAGGGAAAATGGCTCGAGGGCTATACGGATGGCTTCCCCACGACCGCGCCGGTGGGCAGCTTCGATGCGAACGAATTTGGCATTCACGATCTCGGAGGCAACGTATGGGAGTGGTGCGAGGACATTATCGCGACGGACAGCACTGACCGCGTGGTGCGGGGAGCCAGTTGGGTGAATTACCAGCGTGCGATGCTGCTTTCCTCCGCGCGCTACGGCTACTCGCAGAACCAGCGCATCCGCGACACGGGCTTCCGGGTGGTGCTGGATCTGGGCGCGAAATAAATCCGCGCTCTGCGCTACTTCCAGCTTTCGTCGAAGAACCCGGCGTCGAAGACGAGGCCGGGCCATTTTGAGTTGGCGGGAACGCTGATGTCCACGAGCGCCCAGTCGGGCAGCTTTGGCGTCTGGTCGCTGTTGTTCAGCAGCGCGAATTCGCGGAAGGTGTGGCCGCTGTTGAGCACGACGTAGCGCGCAGGGTTGAGCGGGTTCGGGTAGATCAAAATCGGTGCGTAGCGCGCGGGGTCGAGGCGGTAGGTCTTGAAGTTGAGTTCGTTTTTTCCCCACAGGATCGGGAGCAGCGGGCCGGCGGTCTTCACGGTGGGCGCGTTCGCGGGGAGCGGGTCGGCGGCGATGCGCTTCAGCACGGCATTTGAGGAATTGTCGCCCCAGAGGATGAGATTGCTGTCCGCGATGTCGTCGTCGGTGACTGCGGTGTCGTCCTTGATGGGTGCGTCGCCGCGGAAGACTGCGCGCCAAGATTTGATCGCGTGTTCCATCTCGGACTGCGTCCATTTTCCGATGGTTTCATTGAGCGGCTTGCCGGTCGGGCGGACGAAGAGGAACTTCGACATGAAGGCGTGATCCACGGGGCCGCAGAGGCCGGGGCGTTTTTTTGGAGTGGCACGATCATACAAATAGCTGCCGTCTGTCTGAGTCCACTGTCTTCCGACTTTGCGAAGATTGATCTGGAAATCTGCTGTTTTTGCCCGCGATCCGAAACCAGAGATTACGCTAGTACCAGGAGAGACGGTGAACGTGGCTCCATCAATGACCAGCTTTGGGTCTTTCACGTCCATTTCTTTCGAAAACAAATCAATGGGAGGTGCAAGCTGGAGATCGGAGATGTTCTTCGTCATCACTGTGATCACGTCCTTTTCCACCGTCGCATCCACATCGGCACGCTCCCAAGATTTTTCCATGCCATTGATTGTGACCCATGCGCGCGTCGGGTAGATGAGCGAGTAGGTGGTATAGCTCACGGATTTTGGGACTGGCCCCACGGTTTGAACCGCGTGTTTGAACAAGCTCGCCGCGTTATCGCCACTTCTGGCGAGCGCAACCTCGATGAACTTCTCGATCACCGGCTTCGCGTCGGGGTGATATTTGTGGGGCACGTTCGGCCCGATGATGTGCGTGAAGCTGTGTTTCTCCTGGAGCGCGTAGCGCAGCATGATGTCGGCGGATTGTTTCTGTCCGTCGTTTTCGCCGGAGTAGGCGACGAGCGGGAGGCCGGCGACGTTGCGCGCGCAGATGGTCACATCGTACCAGCGCCACAGTTGGCGTTCCCACCAGGGCGGCGGTGTCGCGCCTTCCGCGTAGAGCGTGCGGCCGAAGAATTCCTCCGTCTCCGCGAAACCTGCGCCCGGCGCGGCAGCGGCCCACGTTCCGGGGAAGTGAAATGCGAACTGCCATGTCGCTGCGCCGCCCATCGAGAAGCCGCGGATGACGAGGCGCTGTTCGTCAATCGGGTAGTGCGCGGCGATGTCGTCCTTTGCCTCGAAGAGATCGCTTTCGCCGGCAAATTTGTTTGCGCAACAGTAGCGGCCGAAGAGGTAGCAGACGATCGCCCCTTCGGGAGTGAACTCGCCTTTGTTCGCCTGCACTCCGGCGATGAATGGCAGTTCGGTGTTTTTTTCGCCGCGTCCGTGGCACCAGAAGTGGAGCGGAAAAGGCGCGCGCTTTTGGTCGATCGGCTGTCCCCACAATTCGGGACTGAGCACGCCGTAGGGCTGCACGGAGCCGTCAATTTTCGAGCGGTAGCCGCGCGCGACGAGGCCGGTCGCGGTGTTCCAAGGCGTCTCGCCTTTCGCGAGCGCGGCGGCGCGTTCGAGGCCCTGGGCGATGTGCGACTTCGCGATGGCGATTTGTTTCGCGTCGAAAATTTCGCCGTAGCGCACGGCCCAGTCGGCGGACTTGTGGAAAATTTCCACGTTCGGCAATTCGCGCACGATGAGCGGATTCGACTTTCCGATTTCGTTCAGCTTCGCGATTTCGTCGCCGAGCCTTTTCACGCCCGCCTCGATCTCCGCGCGATCCGCGGCGGGAATCTCGATGCCGGGCGGCGGAACGGGGCGTACGTCTTCGGCGGCAGCGGTGACGGCGAATGCGACGGGAAGCAGGAGGGCGGCGAGGAATTTCATGGGCGGTGTGTGGCTGTTTGTGTGATGGGCGGCAAGCGCGGGCACTTCATCAATCGGCGCGTGTGCGGGAAATTTGATTGGTTCGCGGCGCGGCGTTCGCTTTAGCAGGGCGCACGCGATGAGAATCCACGCCATCTGCCTGACCCGGAACGAGGCCGACGTGATCGAGCCCTGCCTGCGCGAGGCCGCGCAGTGGGCGGATCGCATCTACGTGTACGATGGCGCGAGCACGGACGGCACATGGGAGCGCGTGCAGGCGATGAGAAGCGAGCGCATCGTCCCGTGGCGGAGCGATGACGCAGTTTTTCGCGAGGGATTGCGCGCCGAGGTCTTTGCGGACAGGCGCGGCGATTCGCGCGAGGGCGACTGGTGGTGCCAGCTCAATGCCGATGAATTCTACGTCGAGAAGCCGGGCGAATTTCTCGCCGGCGTGCCGCGGAGCGATCACGTCGTGTGGTCGGTGAACCTGCAATTTTACATCACGCACGAGGATGTGGCGGAGAGCGATTTCACGGGTGATTTTGAAAAGGATCGCGCACGGCTGAAAAGCTATGCCGCCGCATGCGCCGAGCCGCGATTCTTCCGCTTCCGCGGGCGGCTGAAGTGGGATCTGAACGCCGCTTGGCCGGAGCACATGGGCGTGATCCATCCGCGTGCGATGCACTTCCTCCACTACTGCTACCGCAGCCCGCAGCAGATCCAGATGCGTCTCGACGTGCGGCGTGCGAACCGCGCCCGCGGCTTCGAGGGCTGGGATCACGCAAAGGAGGAAAACTGGCGGTCCATGCTCGTGCCGCGTGCGGAGCTGCACCGTGACGAAGGCGACGGACGTTACATCGTGGAGGAGAAAGTGCGCGCGCAGTTTTCCGAGCCGAAGTCGCGGCGGCTGGTGAAGCGGTTCATGCACACGCTGGGGCTGTGGCCGTGATCCGTTTCTCCGTCGTCATTCCGGCGTATAACCGCTCCGTGTGGCTCGTCGAGGCGCTGGAATCGGTCTTTGCGCAGACGGTGCTGCCGTTTGAAATCATCGTCGCCGACGACGGCTCGACGGACGACACGCTCGCCGTGCTGGAAAAATATGCGGGCCGCGTGAAGGCGCTCACGCAGCGCAACGCCGGTCCCGCCGCCGCGCGCAACCTCGGCATCAATGCCGCGACCGGCGACTACATCGCGTTTCTCGACAGCGACGACCTGTGGTTCCCGCACACGCTCGCGCTTTACCGTGACGTGATCGAGCGGCACGCGCGGCCCGCGATGATCGAGGGGACGCATGTCGAGTTCGACACCGAGCAAGGCCCGCCGAAGGCCGACGCGCTTCGACATTCATCCACCGTCCTTCAGCCCGCCCCCGACTACCTCGCTTCGCCACGCGTGACGCTCTGGCCCAGCGGCACGGCAATTCGGACCGATGTGCTGAAGGCCGCGGGCGGTTTCACACCGCACGCGTTCAACGCCGAGGATTGCGATCTGTGGATGCGGCTCGGCGTGGAGCGCGGCTTCGTCCACATCGCGCAGCCGCCGGTCTTCGCGTACCGCAGGCATCCGGCGAGCGCGGTGTCGTCGCTGGCGAAAAGTGTGAAAGGGATCATGGCGATGATCGAATGTGAGCGTCGCGGCGGCTATCCCGGCGGCAGTGCGAGAAAGCGAGAGCGGCTGCGCGTGCTCACCACGCACACGCGCCCGCTCAGTGTGGCGTGCGCGAGGCGCGGACTGCTGCGCGAGGCCTGGGGGATTTATGCCGCGACATTTGCATGGAATCTCCGGCTGCTGCGGTTGCGCTATCTTGTCGCGCTGCCGTGTCTCGTGTTGTTGGGATTGGTGGGAGGAGCACGGGAAACGCGCGTCCTCTGAGCACCTGCGGTTTGACATGCGGCCCGCGCGCGGGACAGAAACGCCCCATGCAAACCTCCCGCCGTTCCTTCCTCACCACCCTCGGAACCCTCGCCGCCGCGCCGCTGCTCTCGAAATCCGATGCGCGCGACTTTGGAAAAAGCGCCGCGCCCGTGCGCTACCCGGAGCCGGACGTGATCGCGCTGGAGGACACGTTCAAGAAAATCAAAATCGGCAACGCCGCGATCGAGCGGCTTCACACCGGGATGCGCTGGGCCGAGGGGCCGGCGTGGAGCGGGCCGGGGCAATATCTCATGTGGAGCGACATCCCGAACAATTCGCAGCTTCGCTACCTGCCCGACGACGGCCATGTGAGCACCATGCGCAAGCCCTCGCAGTTCAGCAATGGCAACACATTCGACACGCAGGGCCGCCAGCTTTCCTGCGAGCACGAGACGCGGCGCGTCGTGCGCTACGAGCCGAACGGCACCGTGACCGTCCTCGCGGAAAAATTTGGCGGCAAATCTTTCAACGCGCCGAACGACATCGTCGTGCATCCCGACGGCGGCATCTGGTTCACCGATCCCGGCTATGGCGCGCTCTTTGAATACGAGGGGAAAAAGCAGCCGATGGAGCAGAAGGAGGCCGTCTTCCGGATCGATCCCGCGACGGCGAAGATCGAGAAAGTGACGGACGAGCTTTTCAAGCCGAACGGCCTCTGTTTCTCACCCGACTACAAAAAGCTCTACATCTGCGACACCGGCTCCTCGCACTACAAGGAGGCCCCGAAGAACATCAAAGTGTGGGACGTGGACGGCGCGAAGCTGAAGAACGGGCGCGAATACATCTCGATGAAGATGAAGGTCGAGGGCGAGATCGTCGCGGGCATGGCCGACGGCATCCGCTGCGACACCGAGGGCAACGTGTGGGTCGGCGCAGGATGGGTCGGGCCGGGCTATGACGGCGTCCACATCTTCTCACCCGAGGGCCTGCGCATCGGCATCATCCTGCTGCCGGAGATTTGCGCGAACATCTGCTTCGGCGGCCCGCGCCGGAACCGGCTGTTCATGGCGGCCAGCCAGTCGCTCTACGCGGTGTACGTCGAGGCGACTGGAGCGCATTTCTGCTGAGCAGGCGCAATCGCGCAGATGTTTCATTTTTGGGGAAGGGGACGCCGAAATAGCCGTTTGACGGGCTCCGGCGGCGAAAGCACAATCCGCCCATGACTGTGACTCTCAGCAAACGCACGGAGGAGATCGTCAAAGCGCAGTTGAAGACTGGCCGCTATGCGACCCCCGATGATGTGGTCAATCGTTTGATCGAAGAACAAATCTCTGCCGAGGTATCGCCGGAGTTGCCACCCGGCCCAAGCGAGACGGATATCAAGTCCTCGCTGCTCGCCGCTGTGGGCAAACCCACGCGTCCGTATCAGAAAGGGGAGTTCGTCGAGTTGGCCCGACGAGTCATCGCGGAAGATCGCAGTGCATGAGCCTTCGCGTCGTCTATACCGACGACTTCCCGGACGATGTGGCAGCGCAGGCCCGATGGTATGCCCGGCAGCGCGATGAGTCGCTTGCCCTCGACTACGCGGAAGCAGTGGAAGCGACGCTGGAATTTCTCGCACAACATCCGGAACTCGGAACGCCTTGCAATTACACGGAGCCGCAACTCGCCGGCTTGCGATTCTATCTCGTGAAAAAGCCGTTCGACCGGCACCTCATCTACTATCGCATTTCAGGCAGCGAACTGGCCGCGTTCCGCGTGGTGCCCGGAGTGCGCGACCTCCCGCGACGGCTGCTCGATCCGCCAGGGGCCGAATAATCTGCGGCTGAACGCCAGCGCGTCGGCGCCTCATCCGCACCGAGCAGGACAAAGGCATCGTCGTCATCCTCGGCCCGCGCATCCTCACCAAGAACTAAGGCAACGCCTTCCTCCGCGGCCAGCCAGTCGCTCTACGCGGTGTACGTCGAGGCGACGGGAGCGCATTTCTGCTGAACGACCCCAAGCTCACCGACTCGCCGAGTTGGCGCGCTGGGGAAAGGAGGTGGATGGAAGCAGCCAGCGTGACAGCGGAGCGATGTCGTTACAGCAATTAGGCGCTTGGTTGTTGGTTCTCGTTTTTTCGTGGCAGCTCGAACGACCGTTTGACGAGCAGCGCCTCGAACTCGTCGGGAGTGCAGCGACGAAGATATGTGAGAGGCTGTGAGACAATCTCTCGGCTGTCTGACCGCCTCACGAGTCGTACGTAAATGGCGTCCGCCACCGCGGGGTCGCGTTCCCATCGATAACTCGATATGCTGTTGAATAGCGCGACGGCACGTTGGACGATTGTTGGCTCAAGACCGCGCAAAGCTGTTATGTCTGCTTCGGTAAAGCCTGTTCCATCGACTTTTGGGTAGAATACTTTGATTGTGACTGGCATACTTGGTTTGGTTGATTTACGAAGAAACGCGGAAAGCACCGGCTCCCAAGTTCAGCGCATGTTTAGCCATGTTGTCATCTTAAGAAAAGCGTTCGAGCCAGTCTGCAATAGTCAATCGAGGCGTTGGTAGCTCAAGAGCTTGTGCGAAAGACTGTGAAACTTCGATCTCTGTAGGAGGGCAGTAATCGGGAAATTGCGACGTGACGTTATGTAGCTCTCTCGCGATATGCTGAGCGTGTTCGATCGCCAATCTGCCGTATGCCTTATACTCGCCGTTCTCGGCGAGTCCTAAAGGTTGTTCAAGCCGTGCCGTGTCGCTCTTTGCTATGTCCGTACCGCGCTTCGGGCTGAATGGCGTTAAGCCGGACTTGGGATCGTCGATCCACACAATGTTTCTGTTTTGGTCGGTGAACTTGATTAGGATTTTCATTTGTGATGAGGCGTCTGAGTATCTTACAAAAAGTAGCCGAAAATCGGTTTCGCCTAAAGCGGCCACTGGCAGGGATTGAATCTTGGCAGAGGGAAGCCATGCCGCGGACCGTCGCAGGAAATGACCGAACGGGCAAACTGGAATCGCCGGAGGAAGTCCCGCGCATTTCGGAGGCGGGGCCGCGCCTTGTCACTCCACCCTCACACCGCCATCCCTGTCGCCGGGTCGCTCAGGGGGCCCTGGTGGTTGCCGGTGCTGACGGCGCAGACTTGGAACCAGTAGGTGTGCCCCGGCAGAAGCCCCGTCGCGGTGAAGCTGCTCGCGCTCGGCGTCCCGATCTGCAGCATCTTCGTCGGGTCATAGGTGCCCTCGCACATGAAGACGAGGTAGAGGCGCGGCTTGGGGCGCACGGCGTTCCACGAGAGGTCGAGGGTGTGCAGGGTGTCGCCGATGGTCACGCTGAGGGCCTGCACCTGTGCGATGGCGGCCGCGGGGCCGGAGACGCCGGGGTCGTAGGTGGGCACGGTGGTGGTGGACATGAGCGCCTTGTCGCCCTTTGTGTTGCCTTCCACCCTCTGGAGATAAAGCTCGAATGCCGAGTTCCATGCGGCTTCGGCGGTGGTCTGGTCGGTCACGAGTTTCGTCACCGCGGCCTGTGCGACGGCGAGATCGCTGGCGGCCTGCGCGAGCGTGCCATTGGCGGTGGTGAATGTGGCGAGTTCCGCCGTCACATTGCCGATGCCCGCGTTGCCCGCGGAGGCATCGGCGATTTCTTTCCCGCGCGTGGTCTTGTTCGGGATGGTGTCGTTCTTGAGGTCACGTTTGAACTTGCTCATTTTTAATGGAGGGTTGGATGCCGATCCCTGTCTGGCTCCGGAGCCGTGGCGTGTACCGTCACCATAGGGGGGGGCATGGGTTTGGTTGCGGGGTGAGACTGCTGCGCGTAAAATAATACTCAGTGCATCCGTGGCAATTACTTTCTCGCCACGCCAACCCCCGCCCCAAATCCCGCGCAGCATGGGCTCCACGCCGTCCGTTGTACCTGCAATGCGCCGCGTTTTGCCCTCAACATGGCGCGTTGCACCTCCAATCTGCCGCGTGTGACGCACGACGCGGCGCATTGTGGGTGCAACTCGGCGCGTTGCAGGCGCAACGCCGAAAATTGCAGTCACAACGCACCGTGTTGAACGTGCGATCCGCCGCGTTGGAAGTGTCACACGGCGTGTTGAGGGTACAACTTGGCGCGTTGTGAGTACAATTTGCCAAATTGTACTCCAACCCTGCAAATTGGAGCGGTTCAGTCAGAGTGTGGCCGTTTTGAGATGAAGGCGCGACAGCGCGGTGGAGCGCGTCGCTCCGCGCGCGCTTCCTCCGGCCGCAAGCAAGCCTTGCAATCCACGCCGAAACGCGCGCGGA
>CAIRYQ010000036.1 GCA_903882875.1 uncultured Spartobacteria bacterium
AAGCGCGGGCTGATCTTCCGCGTCCGAAAAGTGCCCGCGCTTTCACAAGCGCGGCTACGGATCACTCGCCGAACTGCATGTCGTAGAGCCTGCGGTAGGTGCCGTTGCGCGCGAGCAGCTCGGCGTGAGTGCCGGTTTCGACGATGCGGCCCTGTTCCATGACGATGATCTGATCGGCGCGCTGAATCGTCGAAAGCCGGTGTGCGATGCAGATGGTCGTGCGGCCGACCATGAGTTCTTCGAGTGCGGCCTGCACGGCGCGCTCGGACTCGGTGTCGAGCGCACTCGTGGCCTCGTCGAGGATGAGGATGGGCGCGTTCCTCACGATGGCGCGCGCGATGGCGATGCGCTGGCGCTGTCCGCCGGAGAGCATCGCGCCTTTTTCGCCGATGGCCTCATCGTAGCCCGCCGGCTTCTCCGAGATGAAATCATGCGCGTGTGCGTGCTTCGCTGCGTCCAGGACTTCGGGGCGTGTCGCGCCGTCGCGGCCGAGGGCGACGTTGTTGAAGATGGTGTCGTTGAAGAGCACGGTCTCCTGCGTGACGACGGCGATTTGGTTGCGCAGGTCGCGCGTGTGGACGTCGCGGATGTCGGTGCTGCCGATGGTGATTTTTCCGGACTGCGGATCGTGGAAGCGCAGGAGCAGATTGGTGACGGTCGTCTTTCCCGCGCCGCTGCTGCCGACGAGCGCGACGAGCGAGCCGGCCTTCACGGTGAGGCTGAAGTCGTGCAGCACGGGCTTTTCGCCGTAGCTGAATTTGATGTGATCGAATTTCACATCCGCACCCGCGGCGTGCAGCGGCCGCGGCTTTTCCGGCTCGAGGATGTCGTTCTTCGTGTCGAGCAGCGAGAAGACCATCGCGGAGACCTGCCTCGCCTGTTCGAGCTGGTTGTGCAGGCGGATGAGCGCCTTCATCGGCTGGTAGAGGAGAAAAATGCAGCCGGTGAACTCCATGATGTCTCCCGGCTTCATCGCACCGGGCTTCGTCCAGAATGCGATGTAGAGGAAGAAGGCGGCGACGCCGATGGAGCCAAGAATTTCCATGAGGCCGCTCGGCAATTCGCCCGCGCGGACGATTCGCATCTGATGGTTCGCCATGAGGCGCGACGTGCTTTCAAATTCGTCGGTCGCCTTTTTTTCCAAGTTGTACGCCTTGAGGATGCGGTAGCCGCTGAGCGACTCGTGGACGAGCTTGCCTTGATCGCTGACCTGCTGGACGAGGATGCGCGTGCTTTTCCGCACGCGGCGCGCGTAGAGCGCGTAGGGCAGCAGCGTGAAGGGCAGGATGCACATCGAGAGCACCGTGAGCTGCGAATGGCGTACGAGGAGGACGGCGATGAGGCTGATGACGGTGATGGGCTCGCGGATGATTGTGACCCACGAATTGCCGAGCGCGTGCTGGATGCTGTCCGCGGCCTGGAGCTGCGACATGAGCGTGCCGGTGCTCGTGCGGGAGAAAAAGCTGGAGCCGAGCGTGAGCACATGCCGGAACATCCGCACGCGGAGATCCATGACGACGCGCATGGAGACCCAGTTCATGAGATAGACGTTCACGTAGCCGAGGCCCGAGCGCAGGACCATCGAGAACGGGACGAGCATGATGATCACGACGATGACCGTGTGCGAAACCTGATTGCCCGAGGGAGAGAGGGAGTTTGCAAAATCAATCAGTTTGCGGAGGAAGCCGGGGACGGCGTTTGAGCCGAGCAGGCCGCCGGTGGGATCGCCGGATGCGGTCTGAAAAATCGTGTTCACCGCGAGCCGGACGCTGACCATGAGCAGCGGGTTCGCGACGCCGGCAAGGAAGCCGCAGATGATCCCGACGGTGAGGCGGAATGAATAAGGCCGCGCGAGCTTCAGCCCCTGCAGGAGATATTTTAACATCGAAGCCGGAAACAGTGCGGAAAGGGCGAGGGCGAGGGCGAGAGTTTTCTTTCCGCGGCGATTGTGCTCACGCCTTGTCGTCGAAGCCGGGACGCTTGAAGGATTTCGCCTTTGGAAATTTCCGTCTCACGTTGCGGCGGAGGCGATCGAGATGCACGAGGATTTCGAGCATCGAGTCGGTCTCCTCGGGGAACATCTCGCGCATGGCGACCCACGCGGCGAGGCTTCGCTCGATGGCGATGAGCGCGACTTTTGCCGAGCCCGAGGAGTCGCGCGTGGCGGCGAGCGCGCCGTCCTCCTCCTCCTCGACGAACGACATGAATGCACGGCAGAGCTTCACGTAAATGAATGCCTGGTACCAGCGGATGACCTCGACGCAGTCGTTCAGCCGGACGAGTTCGCCCTTTGCGGATGCGACGCTGGTGAGGGCTTTCTCCACGCGGCGCTCAAGATTGCGCACATGCTGGAGCGGGAGTCGCAGCTCGTTGTTGAACCACTCGTCCACCATGTGCGAGTAGGTGAGTGCGGCGTTCGTCTCGCGCTGGCCGAGCATGCGTGCGCGGCGCTCGAGGCGTTTCTCGTGGGCGGTGGCGGCTTCGATCGTGGCGGTGCTTACGGCGTGTTTTTTTGACGTGCTGCGGGTGATTTTCAGCGCGGGCTTGGCGGTGAGGGCGGAGGTGCCGAGGGTTTCCCAAAATTTGCGGTTCTCGAGGTCGCGCGTGCGCGGGTCGTCGGGGCGGTCGTGGCTGCGCATGGCAAACTGCGCGCAGCGGTGGGAGAATTCGCAGCGTTCGCACCAGCGGTCGCAGTAGTCGTAAATTCCGGGGATGAAGCGCGGATTGCGGGGGTCCGGCGTGCGTCGGCGCGGTTTGGGCATGGAAGCGGTTAACGTGCGGAAGCCCGCGCGACAAGCCCGGTGCGGGCGTCCGCCATTTCAAAACACGTCCTAACGCACGCAGCGGGAGCGGGGTTGCCGGGTACGCGCGATGGGTGTATCCGTGCGCGTCCTTGATGACATCCGCCGATCCCAACATCGCAATTTGCCCGAGCTGCGGGACCATGATTGACGTCTCCGAGCAGGAGACGTTCACGCTTGTGAACTGCTCGAGCTGCGGGGCGCGGATGCGGGTACGCACGGATTTTGCGAACTTTGAAATCCAAGGCATCCTCGGCGAAGGCGGGCAGGGGATCGTTTACCGCGCGGTGGACAAGAAGCTCGGGCGGCAGGTCGCCGTGAAGGTGATGAAGCGCGAGTACAGCGCGGACCCGGATTTTGTGAGGCGATTCGCGAGCGAGGCGCGCATCACGGCGAGCCTGAACAACGCGCACATCGTGAAGGTGTACTCGTCCGGCGAGCACGGCGGGCTGCTCTACCTCGCGATGGAAATCGTCGAGCACGGCAGCCTCGAGGCGCTCATGGCGAAGCTGAAGATGATGCCCGAGCAGCAGGCGCTCGCCATCGGCATCCAGATCGCCACGGGCCTCCAGGCCGGGCTGGAGCGCGGCCTCATCCACCGCGACATCAAGCCGGGCAACGTGCTCTTTGCAGACGGCGAGGTGGCGAAGATCGTGGACTTCGGCCTCGCGGTGCTCGTCGAAAAACAGCACGAGGAACAGGGCGAGGTGTGGGCCACGCCGTACTACGTCGCGCCGGAGAAGCTCGCGGGTGAGGCGGAGGATTTCCGCAGCGACATGTATTCGCTCGCAGCGTCGCTTTTCCACGCGATTGCGGGGCGTCCGCCTTTCATCTCCGAATCGAGCTCGATGGCCGAGCTGCGCAGGATCAAGAGCCAGCCCGTGCGGCTGCTGAACTACGCGCCGCATGTCTCGACGCCGACGGCCTACGCGATCGATCGCGCGCTCAGCTTCAAGCCCGAGGATCGTTTCGGCAGCTACGCGCATTTCATCCAGGCTCTCGAGCACGCGCTCACGGAGCAGAAAAAAAATCCGGCAAAGCGCCCCAGGCCGAAGGTGCTGAAACTCGGCGATCGGGTGAAGGAAGGAAGCTGGGTGACATTCGCGATCGTCGCGGCTGCCGTCGGCATCGGGCTGTATGCCTGGCTCCACCGCCCTCCGCCAAGCCGGCCGGATGTGAAGATGCCTGCTTCTCCCGCGGTGTCCGTCGAACCGGATCTTTCCGCGGAGATGCGTTTCGACGTGGGCCGGCGGCAGCTTGTCGAGGAGCGGTTCACCGATGCGGCGAAAACCTTTGGCGCATTGTACGAGGAGGGCCGCCTGCCCGAGCCGAAGAACAGTTGGGCGGCAGCACACTGCGGGCTGGCGGAATTTTTTGCGGGGCGGCCCGGCGCAGGCCGCACGAAATTCAATACGCTCGCCGAGCGCGTGTCGCCGACCGTGATCGGCCTCGACGCGAGGCTCGTCGCCTTTTTCCGCCGGATCCCGCAGATCGCCGCAGGCAAGGCGCAGGACGAACCGAAGTGGGATGAGTTCGGCGGCACGAACTACGAAGCACTGGCGTTCCTCATCGGCGGGCTGAAGCGATGGAGCGAGGGTGAATTTGACGGTGCCATCGCGCTCATGCACCGCTTTCAGAGCGCCGTGCCTGACGGCGACGATGCGTGGGTCGCCGACTACCGCCCGCTCGTCACGCGATACTTCGAGGAATACGGGATGTTCCGCGATCTCGCTTCTGATCTCTCCCGTGCCGAGGCCGCGCCGAAAGCCGCCGAGGCCGCGCTCAAGAGACTCCCGGACGCAATGCGCACGATCCGCTCGAAGCAGCTCGCCGACAATCTGGCCGCGCTGGAGACGGAGGCCCGGAAAAAAGTCGCCGCGGCAAACACCGCCGCGGATCTCGCGATGAAGCAGAAGCAGGCCGAGACCGAGGCCGCCGACGAGAAGCTGCTCACGAACGCCAAGCTGCACACCAAGGATCTCTGCGAAAATTACCGTTTCATCGAGGCCGCGGCCTTCATCCGCACGGTGAATGTGAAGCTCGACCGCAACATCAGCGAACGCGACTTGCTCGCGCGCCGCGTGGACTGGCTTGTGGAATTCAAGAAGCGCCTCATCGAGGACATCAACGTAGCCGGCAGCCCCACGCCGCTGGTGAGGCGGAACGGCCAGAAAGTCTTCGGCACTGCGTCGCACGCAGACGAACAGCAGATCGAGATGCGCGTGCAGTTCGGCACGCTGCCCCCGGTGAAGTGGGCGGAACTCAGCCCCATGTGCATCCTCCAAACGGCGCGCACCTTCATGCGCCCGACGCTCACGCAGCCCGCGCTTGCCGATCGCGAATGGGAGGCCGGCGTGTTCTGCCTGTTCACGCAGCTTCATAATGAAGGCCAGGCGCTGATGGAAGACGCCGTCTCGCGCAAGCCCGACTACCAAGATGATCGCGCGCAGTTCTTCGGGCAGCCTGCGTCCGCCCCGGCTCCCGCGCCCGCCCCGCCTGCGCCAGAAAAAGCGCCCGTGCCCGCGGCGCAGTAGCGGCTACTTGATCTCCACCGTCACGCCCGCCGTGACCATGTGGCAGATGCGGGAGATGTCCCAGTTCGCCGTCCTCATGCAGCCGTGGCTCGCGAAGGTGCCGATGCTGTGCGGATTGTTCGTCCCGTGGATGCCGACGCCCGGTTTGTTGAGCCCCATCCAAGCGACGCCCACGGGATTCCGCGGCCCCGGCGGGAGATTGTAAAAATTGTTTGTGCGCACGCCGCTGTTCAACACGCCGGCGTCCCAGCGGAAAGTCGGCATCGAGGCGATGCCGAGGATGCGCCACTTGCCCGCCGGCGTCGGGTGCGCGGGCGAGCCGGGCGCGATCGGGATCGCAGCGATGAGGTTGTCTCCCTCGAAAAGCTCGAGGATCGTGTCCTTCCGCGTGATGACGATACGGCGGCTTTTGAACTCCTCGCGTTCGGGGAGATTTCCCGTGTCCGGCATGTCCTCGACTTTGAACGGCGCGACATTTGGCACGCGGACTTCGTCGCCCGGCTGGAGCTTGCCGAAGCTCACCTTCGGGTTGAGCTTCGCCAGAAATTCCGTCGAGCAATGGTATCGCTCGGCGAGAAAGTCCGTGTAGCCGGGGTATGGCAGGGATTTCTGGTGCGACTGCTCCGCGGTCTTGCCGGGCAGGTTGCCGACAAACTTGTAATCACTCTTCGCGACGGTGTGAAAAGTGTACACGGGATACACGCTGTCGAGCGGCACATTCGCGTCCACCTCGCCGGTCTCCGGCAGCGCGTGCGCGTGCTGCCAGCGCTTCAGCGCGTTCGTCACAAATTTGCCCGGCTTGCCGTCAATCATCCCTGGGCTGAAGAGCTGCTGGTCGAGAAAAATTTGGAGCTGCGCGGTCAGTTCGCGCTTCGTCACCATGATTGCGCGCGGCACCTCCGGCTCGCCTTCGCCCGGCTTCGCAGGTGCGGTAGCTGCCGGCGCTGGCGCTGGCTTTTCCGCGGGCTTCGGCTCGTCGCCGGATTTTTTTTCACCTGCGCCATCCGCCTGCGCGACGAGCGGCCCCTGCCCGACGGCCGGCAAATCGCCGGCCTTTTTCGAGGTCTTCGCCGCGGGCCGGATGAATTTTTTCAAGGGCACCGTCTCCGGTTTTTCCTCGGCAAAAATGGGTGCTGTCAGCGCGAGGACAGCGATCGTGGTTGGCGCAAAAATGAAACGGGCTAGCATCGGCGTGCCCTAACTATGCCAACTTTCGCAGGAAACAAGCTCCGGGTCGCGCAAATCGCCCCGCTGTGGACGCCGATCCCGCCGAGCACCTACGGCGGCATCGAGCTGCTCCTCGCGCTGCTCTGCGACGGTCTCACCGCGCGAGGGCACGACGTGACACTTTTCGCAAGCGGCGACTGCCGCACCTCGGCGAAGCTGCGCGCGATCATCCCCATAAATCTCAGTGACCTCATGGCGCGCGGTGAGGCGCTCATGCACGAATACTACATGAACGCCGCGATGGCCGCCGCGATTTCGGCGCAGGACGAATTCGACATCGTCCACTGCCACCTGCCGCCCGCGTGGCTGCCATTCGCCGCGGCGATGTGCACGCCATGCACCTTCACGCTGCACACGAGCCCGCACACGGACGACGAGTGGGCGCTGAAAAATTTCCCGCGCGCGAGTGCGGTCGCGATCAGCCGCGCGCAGGTCGCCGCGGCATCTGCGCGCCTCGGTCGCGAGTTTCCCGTCGTGTACAACGGCGTGGAGTTCCCGCGCTACGGCGCGTCGTTCGCGCCGGGGAAATACCTCGCCTTCCTCGGGCGCATGTCGCGTGAAAAAAATCCGCTCGACGCCATCCGCATCGCGAAGGCCGCGGACATGCCGATCGTCCTCGCAGGCCGCCCGCAGAACGCAGCAGAGGAACAATATTTCCGCGACGAGGTGCAGCCGCACATTGACGGCGAACGCATCAAATGGATCGGCCTCGTGAATCACGAGCAGAAAGTCGCGCTGCTCCGCGATGCCGCTGCGCTCATTTTTCCGATCCAGTGGGACGAGCCGTTTGGCCTTGTGATGATCGAAGCGATGGCCTGCGGTGCGCCCGTGCTCGCAGTGCGCCGCGGCTCCGTCGCCGAAGTCGTGGACGAGGGCATCACCGGTTTCACCGCCGCGACACCCGCCGATCTCGCGCCGCTCGTCGCGAAGACCTGCGCACTCGATCGCCGCAAAGTCCGCGATCACGCCGCCGCGCGATTCAGCCACACGAAGATGGTGGACGATTATCTCGCACACTATCGCTCGCTGATCGCGCATTGATCCCTCGCCGCGCGTCCTAACGAAGCTGCGCGCCGGGGATAAAATTACCGGCCCGCCAATGTGCGGGCACCCGCCCCTTCGCACATGCACCGTCCCATTTTTCGCACTGCAATCCCCGCGTGTGCCGTCGCCATGCTCGCGATGAATGGCGCAGCGTCAGAGCTTACGTTCGAGCGTGACGTGCGGCCGATTTTGAAGAAGCACTGCTTCCAGTGCCACGGCGAGGGTGACAAGCTGAAGGGCGGCGTGGATCTGCGGCTGCGGCGCCTCATGCTCGGCAAGACGAAGGACGGCGAGCCGGTGCTCGTGCCGGGCGATGCGGCGAAAAGCGAGATCGTGTTCGTGCTCAAGCACGGCGAGATGCCTGAAAAAGGAAAGCCGCTCACGCCGGAGCAGATTGAGGTGATCGAGCAGTGGGTCGCGCACGGTGCGAAGACCGCGCGTGCCGAGCCCGCGGAGGTGCCGAAGTATTTCATCACCGAGGAGGAGCGCGAGTTCTGGGCGTTTCAGATGATCAAGCGGCCCGCGGTGCCAGAAATCAGAACCGAGCGCAGCGAGACTGCCGTGGGCGGAGGCGGGGCAAATCAGAAATCAGAAATCAGGAATCCGATTGATGCCTTCCTCCTCGCGAAGCTCGCGGAGAAAAAACTCGCCTTCAACCCCGAGGCCGATCGCGCGACTTTGATCCGCCGCGTGATGCTCGACGTCACGGGCCTGCCGCCGACGCCGGATGAGATCGCCGCTTTTCTCGACGACAAGAATCCCGACGCCTACGAGCGCATGGTGGATCGCGCGCTCGCGTCCGAGCATTACGGCGAACGCTGGGGCCGGCACTGGCTCGATGTCGCCGGCTATGCGGATTCCGACGGCTACACGGATGCCGACCCGGTGCGTCCGTGGGCGCACAAATATCGCGACTACGTGATCCGCTCGCTGAATGCGGACAAGCCGTTTGACCAATTCATCCGCGAGCAGGTTGCGGGTGATGAGATGGTGAGCGCGAAGCAGCCGTTCAAAAATCTCGCGCCGGACGACGTGGAAAAGCTCACGGCCACCGCATTCCTCCGCATGGTGCCGGATGGCACGTCCACCGCCGCCGCGTCCGATCAGAAGACCGCGCGCAACGCCGTTGTCGCCGAGACGATCAAAGTGGTGTCATCATCGTTGCTCGGCATGACGGTCGGCTGCGCGCAGTGCCACGACCACCGGCTCGATCCGATTCCGCAGACGGACTACTACCGCATGCGCGCGATTTTCGAGCCTGCGCTCGATACGGAGACGTGGCGCACGCCGCCCGCGCGACTCATTTCGCTGATGACCGACGTCGAGCGCGCGCAGGCCGCGGAAATCGAAAAGGAGGCAAAGGTGATTGATGCCGCGCGCAAGGTGAAGGAGGACGAGTTCATCGAGAAGGTGCTCACATGGGAGCTGGAGAAAAAGCCCGAAGCTCTGCGCGAACCGCTGCGCACCGCATACCGCACCGACGTCGCGAAGCGCACGCCGGAGCAACTCAGGCTGCTGAAGGAGCACCCGACGATCAATCAGCTCAGCGGCGGATCACTTTACCTCTACGACCGGACCTACAACACGAAGCACGAGGCGGAGCTGAAGGTCTTCACCGAAAAATCCACGGAGATCCGCAAGCGCAAGACCGTCGAGCAATTCATCCCGGTGCTGAATGAGCCCGCCGCCGCGAAGGCGCTGCCCGCGACCTTCGTCTTTCATCGCGGCGACCCGATGAATCCGAAGGAAAAAGTGACGCCCGGCGAACTCACCGTGCTCGCGTCATTTCACCCGAGCGCGATTCCTGAAAAAGCGCCGGCGCTCGCATCGAGCGGACGCCGTCTCGCCTTTGCGCAAAGCCTCACGGACGGCAAGCACCCGCTCGCCACGCGCGTGCTCGTGAACCGCATCTGGCATCATCATTTCGGACGCGGCATCGTCGCGTCGCTCGGCGACTTCGGCCACATCGGCGAACGCCCGACGCATCCCGAGTTGCTCGACTGGCTCGCGGGCGAATTCGTCGCGCAGGGCTGGAGCCTGAAAAAATTTCACCGGCTCATTCTCACGTCCACCGCGTATCGCCAGTCGTCCGTGCGTAGCGCGGAAAAGGATCGCACCGACCCGGACAACCGCCTGCTTGGCCGCATGAATTCGCGCCGCCTCGAAGCCGAGACGATCCGCGACGCGATGCTCACGGTGACGGGCAAACTGAATCCGAACATGTTCGGCGTGCCCGTGCCGGTGATGACGGACGAGGACGGACAGATCGTCGTTGGCGTGGACACGAATGACACCGCAGGCCGGCCCAGCGGCAAATTCGTTTCGCTCAACGGCGAGGAATTCCGCCGCAGCCTCTACATCCAGATGCGCCGCACGAAACCGATCGGAATGCTCGAGGCATTCGACCTTCCGCGCATGGAGCCAAACTGCGAGCTGCGCAACGCATCCACCGTCGCCACGCAATCGCTTGCGATGATGAACGGCGACTTCACCGTCACGATGTCGAAGTATTTCGCCGAGCGCGTCGCGAAGGACGCGGGCAGCGACACTGCCGCGCAGGTGAAGCGCGCGTGGCTGCTTGCATTCGGATGCGAGCCGAGCGCGGCGGATGCAAAGTCCGCGACAGATTTCATCACGAAGCAGACAGTGTCGTTCAAAGCGCATCCCATGAAACTCCCGCCGCCCACGAAAGGCCACGAGCCAGCGCCCACCGAACCGCCGATGCAGGCGCTCGCGACATTTTGCCAGGCGCTGCTGACCTCGAACCAATTCCTCTACGTTGACTGAAGCCATGAACCCGAACTCTTGCGGCTGCCTCTCACGACGCCACTTCATCGGCCACAGCGCATTCGGTCTCGGCGCGCTCGGCCTCACATGGCTGATGAATCGCGACGGCTACGCGAAGCCGATTGACGCCGCGCTGCAGCACTACGACACGCTGCCGAAGCAGCCGCATTTCCAGCCGCGCGCGCGTGCGATGATCTCGATGTTCATGCAGGGCGGGCCGTCGCACATTGATCTCTTCGACCCAAAGCCCGAACTCGACAGGCGCAACGGCCAGAGTTTCACCGGCGACATCAAGTATGACGACGCCGCGCACGCGAGCACGAAGCTCATGGCGAGCCCGTGGAAATTCGGACGCTACGGCCAGAGCGGCATCGCGGTGAGCGAACTGCTGCCGCACTTCGCCAAAATCACGGACGACGTGACGCTCATCCGCTCCATGCAGACCGGCGTGAGCAACCACGGCCAGTCCATTTACGCGCTGCAAAATGGACGCATCCTCGGCGGACGCCCCACGCTCGGGAGCTGGCTCACCTACGCGCTCGGCAGCGAGGCGCAAAATCTCCCCGCATTCGTCGCGCTCACCGATCCGCGCGGCCTGCCCGTGCTCGGCGTCGAGCATTGGAGCAACGGCTGGCTGCCGTCACTTTACCAAGGCACCGTCGTGCGGCCGAAGGAACCGCGCATTCCGAACCTCGACCCCGCACCGCATCTGCGCGGCGAAGTGCAGGAGAACTTTCTCGGCTACCTCGGGCAACTCAATCGCAGCCACCTCGACAGGCATCGCGGTGAAAGTGATCTCGAAGCGCGCATCGCGAGCTACGAACTCGCCGGAAAGTTGCAGACTTCGGCAAAGGAGGTGCTCGACATCAGTGGCGAGACCGAGGCGACGAAGCGGCTCTACGGCATTGACGATCCCGCGACCGCCGAGTTCGGCACGCGCTGCCTCATCGCGCGCAGGCTCGTCGAGCGCGGCGTGCGCTTCGTGCAGCTCTACACCGGCAACCAGACGTGGGACCACCACAAGGGCATCATCGGCAGCCTGCCCGCCGCGTGCAAATACGTGGACAAGCCTGCCGCCGGACTCGTGATGGATTTGAAATCACGCGGCCTGCTCGATTCCACCGTCGTGCATTGGGGTGGCGAAATGGGACGCCTGCCCGTCATCCAATACGACGGCGGCAAAGACGTCGTTGGCCGCGACCACAACACGAACGGCTTCTCGATGTGGGTCGCCGGCGGCGGGTTCAAGGGTGGCATGACCTACGGTGAGACCGACGAGATCGGCCACAAGGCCGCCGTAGACGTGGTGAACCACCACGACTACCACGCCACGCTCATGCACCTCTTCGGTCTCGAACACGACAAAGTAACCTTCAAACGCAACGGCACCGACATGTCGCTCACCGACAACCAGGGCGGGCGTGTCGTGAAGGAAATCCTCGCTTAGCCGGATTGCTGCGGCCTGCGCGCGCGCGCGTTGCGCGAAATAATCCGCCGCGCCGTGATCGCCGCCCCCGCGCCGGGCTGCGAGCTGTTTGCGGCGATGCCCCGTTGGAGATCTGATGCCGCGATCTTCCGGCACAGTGCGCGGATGAGCGTGCGCGACGGCACTCCGCGTGCCGCCAGAAATACCGCAGTCTGAATTTCCTCTGCATACTCCGGTCCAATGGCAGACGGCGAAATCGCAGGAGCGATTCCGGGTTCCGGTTCGGATGCAGGCACAAGTTCGGGCATGGGCTCCGGTCCTGGTGTTCTTTCCGTCGAAAGGGCCGGCTCGGGAACTTCGAGTGCCGGCTCAATTGGTTCTGTGATTTCCGGCGCAGGGATCTCCGCATCGGAAATTTCCATCGGGGAAACCTCGTTCGCGAGCTCCGGCACGGCAGGCACTGCGACGGGCGCAGGCGCGAGCGAGGGCCAAAGCGTGTCGAGTAGCTGGTTCATCAGCGCGGCGGTCATGTCGCGCAGCGATTCCTCCGAGAGCAGTGTGTCCGCGAGCGCACGTGCATCCGCGCCCGCGCTGTAGCTCGCGGTGACGTGGATTTCAAAATCACCCGGCGTCCAGCGCGGCGCGGGATCGCCATTTTCAAAATGCCGCCCGATGCGCGCAACGAAACCAGTCGCGTGTTGCTCGTTCCAATGTCCGCGGATCGCCGCATCGCCGAGCATCGCGGGCAGCAGCGGGACGATGATCTCGCGGTGAAGCTCGTCATCCGGAATCGCGATGCCAGCGCCCTCGGGTGCCGTGAGCAGCGACGAGGACTCGTCCAGTAGGCGGTGGAAAAGTTCCTCGTGAGGATTCATCTTATCGAACGCGTCGAGAGGCCGGGTTCCCAGCCGGGCTCGGGCCACCAAGGCTTGTCGCCGAGCACGTAAGCGCCGAGCGTGTCGAGGCGGATGACGGGGTTTGCGAGGATGCCGCTGACGAGTTCTTCGAGATCCGCCAGCGTCTTTCCTTCGGATTTCGCCTGCGCGGCGGAATCAATGCCGGCCTGCGAGCGCGCCTTCAGCCGCGCGCGGAGCAGGGCGAAATGGGCGGCTGCTGCTTGCTGTGCTTTGTCTCGCGTGGACTTGAGCGCGTCACCTTTCGTCACCATCGCGATGGCTTTCTTCCCCGAGCCTTCGCACGACTTCCGCCATTCCTTCTCGCCGAATTTTTCCCGGATCTGCGCGGCGCGTTCCTTTCCGAGGTTGCGATCAATCTTGTAGTGATACGGCTGCTTGCACGGCTCGATCAGTTTTTCATTCGCGGGGTCGCCGTGTTCATCGAGCCACAGCTCGGCGACGAATTCCGGAAACCAGCCGCGCACGAGGCGCAGCAGCGCGCCGCGGCGGATCGTGTCCCACGCGAATTCAGCGAGCGCCTTTTCCACCGCGGCGAGATCCACGCTCACCTGCACGAGCGCGCGGAAGACGAGCGTGGGTTTCTTGATTCCGGGCGCGTGACGCCACATCGCCCACGCACGGCCACGATCATCCCATGCGAGCAGTTCGCGGCAGCCGTCCACGGCGGAGTGGCCGGGGCGGAGGAAATGGAGCGTGAGATCCTCGATGACGACGCCTCGATGCACGCTGAACTGCACTGCAAACATCGCGGCGAGCGAGTCGAGCTTGTCGGCGGGAATGAGCGGATTGCTGTCGCGCTTCATGCGGAAGCGGAACGAATTCGTGTCCTCGTCCCAGCGTTCCTCGAGGCCGAGATTCCGCTGGAGATATGCGCTGAAGGCCTTGCCGAAATCCTCCGCGGCGGCATCCGCAGCGATGAGGTCGCGCGACAGCGGGCTCTCGGGCGAGAGGCTGTGCATGCCGTCAATCACGTCCTGCTCCTCGATGCTCGCGCGCTCTTTCACCACGGCTTCGGCGAGCGCGGGGATCGCATCCAGCAGAGCCTGCGCGCCGCCGAGGAATGCGCGCTCCCGCAGCTTCGGCAGTTCGGTGTCCACGAGGTGCTGGAGGTCCGAGATGCTCGCGGTGTAAAGGCCGAAGCCCTCGGCAAGCACGCGGCGCCACGCTTCGTCGAGCGCGACCGCGTCGTCCTCGCCGGTGACGAAAACGATGCACGGAATCGCGCCGGTGCGATCGATCCGATCGAGGCGGCCAAGGCGCTGTTCGAGGCGCATCGGCGACCACGGCAGGTCGTGGAAGATCACGGCTTTCGCAAACTGGAGGTTGAAGCCCTCCTCGCCCGTCGCATCAGTAATGAGCACGCGCGAGGCGCGGTCGGCGGCGAAGTCGGAAAACAGTTCGCCCGCCGTGCTGCCAACGGTGCTCGTGCTCGCGACCTTCACGCCTTCGCGCGAAAACAGCGTGTGCAGCCGCTTCGCGAGGTCGGCGCAGAAGCGCGCGTTCGGACAGAAGACGACGTATTTTCCGTTCGGCCCGTCCTTCGCCGCGCGGCGGCGGAGCGACTCGGCGATGAGGTCGAGACGCGCCTCGGCGATTTGCCAGGCGAGCTTGTCGTCGGCGAGACCGGCGAGGAGTTTCACCTCGGCGTCGGTGGCCTTCGTCGTCTTCGCGACGTCCTTCACGAGCGTCGAAAGTTTTTCCGGCTCGGCAGAGATTGCCTCGGCGAGGCGCACGTATTCGTCGGCGGCAACGGTGCGCAACTTCTCATCCTTTGCGACGCGCTTGCTGGCTGCGAGGCGCCACTTGTCGAGCGCTTCCCAGAGCACGATGTGCGGTTCCTCATCGAGTTCCATCTCCACGCTCTCGACGACATCGCGCACGAAGCGCTTGTGCGATCCCGCAAGCCAGCGGCGGCGCGTGCGCAACATGCGACGATGAATGCGATACGTTTCGCTGATGTGCAGATGCAGTTCGTGCTGGATCGCCTTCGCGTCCGCACCGGGCTTCGCGAGCGCGGCGACGAATTCCTTCACGGTCGGATCATTCGGCAGCAGCGAGGCGAGCTTGCCGGCGTGCAGCTTCACGAGCGCGGGCACGGTCGCGCTGCGCAGCGCTAGAAATGCGCGGCCCAGCTCGACGCGGCGCGCGGTGCGTTCCTTGAACTCGGCGAGCTTCGCGATCGAATAATTTTCCGGGTCGAGCAGTTCGAGCAGCGCGAGCAGATCGTCGTCGTGATGCAGCACGGGCGTCGCGGAGAGCAGCAGCAGGTGCTTCGACGCGTGCGCAAGCTTCAGCGCATTCCGGGTGATCGGAGATGCAGGCAGGCCGTGGCGCGCGACGACGCGGTGCGCTTCATCAATCACGAGCACGTCCCACGGGCCTTCGAGCAGTTCCTCGTCTTTCGCAAAATCGGTGTGCGCGAAAACTTCCACGTCATCGTTTTCGAAGCGCGAATCGAGTTCCTCGCGCCATTGCCGCACGAGCGCATCGGGCGCGACCACGGCGATGCGCGCATCCGGCGCATCGAGGCGAATCTGCCGCAGGATGATGCCCGCCTCGATCGTTTTTCCGAGGCCGACCTCATCCGCGAGCAGGTAGCGGATCACCGGATCGTGCAGCACGCGATCCGCGACCTCAGCCTGATGCTGGAGAATTTCCACCTTCGACGAAATGAGCGCGGGTAACCCGTGCGAGAGCCGGTTCTGCTTCAGCAATTCCCGCAGCAGATCCGCACGTTGCTGGAAAAAGAACGGCGTCTCCTGCGCGAGTTCCGCGAGCACGACCGCAGGATCATCGCCGGGCAGATACGAGCGCACTTGGAACGCATCCTCGCGCATCTCGGTGAGCGTGGTGAGGCCGGGGAAATGCACGAGGTAGGTGCGCATCGGGCCGAGCGTCCCTTTTGGCGCGACGACGCGGCCGTAGCGCACGAGGCCGTTTTCCGAGTGAAACACGCGTGTCTGGCTCGGCAGCGGCGGGTGGCCGAGCTGATCGATCGGCGCATCCCGTTCGACAAAGTTCACGACATCGGTGCGAAAGCGCAGCGTGACTTTCGCGCCTGAGACCGCAGTGACTTCCGCGAAGCCGGCATCGCGCCGCGCGAGCGCGAGCACCTTGCAGCCGATATGCGGTTTGAAGCGCAGCACAGGCGGAGTTGGTGGCGCGTCCTCCGGCTCCTCAGAACGCGCGGATTTTTTCGCGAACGGCTTTGGCTTCGCCGCCTTCGCAGGCTTTGCAGTTTTTGCGGCAGTTTTTTTTGCAGTCTTTTTCGCGGCGGGCATGTGGAGGGGATGGATACGATGAGTTTCTACCGAGGAAAGCTGCGGATGCCAATGGTGGTCATGCAGCCTGTTTTGGGCTGTTCGGAATGTTCATCAGCTAGAAAAAAAGGCGCGGATTTCTCCGCGCCTTTTCGTTCTGAAATAGCCGCTCGATTTACCGCTGCACGCGGGCGCTGCCGCCCTTGGCGAAGGCTTTCACCTGCTCGACAGTCGCCATCGTGGTGTCGCCTGGGAACGTCGTCAGCAGTGCGCCGTGCGCCCAACCGAGTTTCACGGCTTCTTCTTCGGATGCGCCGGTGAGCAGGCCGTAGAAGAATCCCGCAGCGTATCCGTCGCCGCCGCCGATGCGGCAGATCACGTCGAGTTCGGCCGTCGGGGACTGATAAGTCTTGCCGTCAATCCACGCGACTGCGCCCCACGAGTGGCGGTTGGTTGAGTGCACTTCCCGCAGCGTCGTCGCGACGACTTTCACCTTCGGGAATTTCTTCACGGCCTTCTCGATCACGTTGAAGAACGCGGTCGGGTCGAGCTTGCCCTTCGTCTCGACGTCCTGCCCCTCGATGCCGAGGCCCTTCTGCAAATCCTCCTCGTTGCCGACGAGCACGTCCACATGCTCGACGATGCGCGCGAGCGTCTCGACCGCCTTGTTGTGGCCGCCCCAGATGTCCCAGAGCTTCTGGCGGTAGTTGAGGTCGAACGAAGTCACCGCGCCGCTCGCCTTCGCGGCCTTCATCGCCTCGATGATCACCTCGCCGGTCGTCTCGGAGAGCGCGGCGAAAATTCCGCCCGAGTGGAACCAGCGCACGCCCTGATCGAAGATGGCCTTCCAGTCAAAGTCGCCCGGCTTGAGCTGGCCGGCGGCCTCGTTGCTGCGGTTGTAGAAAACGACGGGGGCGCGCACGCCCTGACCGCGATCAGAATAGACAGTCGCCATGTTCGGCCCGCGCACGCCGTCGTGCTTGAACTTCTTGTAGAACGGCTTCACACCCATCGCGCGCACGCGCTCGGCGATGAGGTCGCCGATCGGGTAGTCCACCATCGCGCTGGCGACGCCGGTGTTGAGGCGGAAGCAGTCGGAAAGATTCGCCGCGCAGTTGAATTCGCCGCCGCTCACGTGGATGTCGCAGTGCGTCGCCTTGCGGAAAGGAATGATGCCGGGGTCGAGGCGATGCACGAGCGCGCCGAGGGAGAGGAAGTCGAGTGCGCCGTCCTGGCGGATGTTGAGGCCGTATTTCATGGGATGTGTTTTGGGTTTTGGTGAAAGGGGCGCGGATTTCAGCAACCGGAGCGGTGCGTGGCAAGAAGTTCAGCAGCGGAAGATCCGGCGACCAGTGCTCAGTGCCCGGACTCGTGCCTTCGAGCCATTGGGAACTGAGCGATTTCCTTCCGTGCCGCTGCTTGCCCGCGCCGCACGCGACCGCTACCCATGCAATCCTAAATCTCCCCCGCTCCCATGTGCCGTTCCTTTTTTCTGCTCGTCCTCCTCGTCGCCCGCATATTTGCCGCGGCTCCAGTCACCATTACCGCGGACGAGCTTTCACCACTCGTCGCGCTCTACAAGGAACTGCACGCAAACCCCGAACTCTCGCTGCACGAGGAGCAGACCGCCGCGCGGTTCGCGAAGGAGCTGCGCAGCGCGGGCCTCGACGTCACGGAGAATTTCGGCGGCCACGGTGTCGTCGGCATTTTGAAAAATGGCGACGGCCCCGTGATTCTCGTCCGCACGGATCTCGATGCGCTGCCCGTGCAGGAAAAAACCGGCCTGCCGTACGCGAGCACGCGCACCGCGACGGACGACCTCGGCCGCGAAGTCCCCGTGATGCACGCGTGCGGTCACGACATCCACATGGCCTGCCTCGTCGGCACAGCGCGCGCTCTCGTGAAATTGAGCGACCGCTGGAGCGGCACGCTGCTCGTCATCGGCCAGCCGGCGGAGGAACGCGTGCTCGGCGCGCGGCTCATGCTGCGCGCGGGGCTGTTTGAAAAATTCCCGAAGCCCGGCAAGGCGCTCGCGCTGCACTGTTCGTCCGATCTGCCGCACGGCACCGTCGGCATCACAGAGGGGTTCGCGCTGGCAAATGTGAATGCGGTCGAAATCCTCGTGGGCGGCGTCGGCGGCCACGGCTCGATGCCGCACCTCGGCAAAGACCCGATCGTCCTCGCCGCACAGATCGTCCTCGCGCTGCAAACCATCGTGAGCCGTGAAGTACGGCCCGGCGATCCTGCCGTCGTCACCGTCGGCAGCATCCACGGCGGCACGAAGAGCAACATCATCCCTGACGAAGTCCGCCTCCAGCTCACGCTCCGCAGCTACAAGCCCGAGACGCGCGAAGCCCTCATCGCCAGCGTGCGGCGAATCGTGAAGGCGCAGGCCGAGTCGGCGAACATGCCGGCGGATCGGATGCCGGTCGTCACCGTCTCCGACGAAAGTGCGACCGCGCTTTTCAACCAGCCCTCGCTCGCCTCCGATGTGCGCACCGCGATCGGCGGCGTACTCGGCGCGGACAATGTCGTCCCGCGCGAGCCCGTCATGGGCGCGGAGGATTTTTCCGAGTTCGGAATGACGAAGGAAAAAATCCCGCTCTGCATGTTCTGGCTCGGCACGCAGCCACCCGCGCTCGTTGCCGAGGCGAAGGCGAAAGGCACAACGCTCCCGTCGCTGCATTCGCCGCTCTTTTTCCCAGTGCCGGAGCCGACGATCGAAACGGGCGTGAAGGCCATGACTACCGCCGTCCTCGCGCTGATGAAGCCGCGCTGAACCACTCGATTACAACACGCGCGGCGCGTGAAGCCGACGCGCAAAGCCAGAGTGCGATCCGCCGTCACACCGCCCGACGGGGATTGCGCTTGTCAGCACCGCCCTGCGTGCCCTCTTTTCCCGCCCACAAAATCCATGGCGTCCAACTACACTGAAGCCAGCATTAAGACTCTCAGCTCGCTGGAGCACATCCGCCTCCGCCCCGGCATGTACATCGGGCGGCTCGGCAACGGCGCGCACGCGGAGGACGGCATCTACGTGCTAATCAAGGAGACGATTGATAACTCGATTGATGAATTCATGATGGGCCAGGGCAAGAAGATCGAGGTGGAGATCACCGACCGCAGCGTGAAGGTGCGCGACTACGGGCGCGGCATCCCGCTGGGGAAACTCGTGGACTGCGTCTCGATCATCAACACCGGCGCGAAGTACGACAGCGAGACTTTCCAAAAGGCCGTCGGGCTGAATGGCGTCGGGCAGAAGGCCGTGAACGCGCTCTCGCTGAACTACCGTGCGCAGGCGATCCGCGAGGGCGAGACGAAGGTCGTGGATTTTGAAAAGGGGAAGCTCAAGGCGCAGTCGCGCGTGACGAAGACCGATGAGCGCAATGGCACGCTCGTGGAGTTCACGCCGGACGAGGCGCTCTTTGGCAAGGACTTCAAATTTCGCACGGAGTTCATCGAGGACATGCTGTGGAATTACGCCTTCCTCAACCGCGGCCTCACGCTCACGCTGAATGGCAAGCCGTTCAAATCCGCGAACGGCCTGAAGGATCTGCTCACGAAGGAACTCAGCGGCGAGCCGCTCTACCCGATCATCCATCTCGAGGGCGACGACATCGAGATCGCCGTCACGCACGGCAACCACTACGGCGAGGAATACTGGTCGTTCGTGAACGGCCAGCACACGACGATGGGCGGCACACATCTCGCGGCGTTCCGCGAGGCGTTCGTTGCGACGCTGCGCAACCATTTCAAAAAGGACTTCGACGCCGCGGACGTGCGCCAGTCCATTGATGCCGCGATCGTCGTGCGCGTGCAGGAGCCCGTCTTCGAGTCGCAGACGAAGACGAAGCTCGGCTCCACCGAGGTCGGGCCGAAGGGGCCGACCATCAAGGAATTCGTCGGCAAGTTCGTGCAGCAGGTGCTCGACACCTACCTGCACAAGAACCGCGAGACCGCCGAAATCATCCGCAAGAAGATCGAGGAGAACGAGCACGAGCGGAAGGAACTCGCCGGCATCCGCAACATCGCCAAAGAACGCGCGAAAAAAGCCTCGCTCCACAACAAGAAGCTCCGCGACTGCCGTCTGCATCTCGGCGACAAAAATCCGCGCGCCGAGGACAGCACGCTCTTCATCGTCGAGGGCGACTCCGCCGCCGGCTCACTCACCGCCACGCGCGACGTGCAGACCCAGGCCGTCTTCGCGCTGAAAGGCAAACCGCTCAACACGTACGGCCTCACGAAAAAGGTCATCTACGAGAATGAGGAGTTCCACCTTCTCCAGGCCGCGCTCAACATCGAGGACGGCCTCGACGGCCTGCGCTACAACAAGATCGTCATCGCCACCGACGCCGACGTGGACGGCATGCACATCCGCCTGCTGCTGCTCTCGTTCTTCCTGCAGTTCTTCCCCGACGCCATCCGCAACAACCACCTCTTCATCCTGCAGACGCCGCTCTTCCGCGTCCGCAACAAAAAGGTCACGAAATATTGCTACAGCGAGCAGGAAAAACAGGCCGCCGTCGCCGCGCTCGGAGCCAGCCACGAGATCACGCGCTTCAAAGGCCTCGGCGAAATCTCCGCCGGCGAGTTCAAGGACTTCATCGGCGAGAACATCCGCCTCGATCCGATCAACCTCCACCACCTTTACAGCTCCGACGAGCTCCTCTCGTTCTTCATGGGAAAAAACACGCAGGAACGGCAGGAGTTCATCATCGAGAACCTGCGCGTGGAGAAGGATCTCGTGGAGGCTTGAGGGGCGACTGTAGTCTGGTGCTTCAAAAAGCAGCTTTCCCAAGCGTTGCGATCTGGTCAAAATGGAAGCATCGTCATCCCAAATTCTCAAATTACGCACTCTGAAAAATTTGGTTGCATCGCATGGTGCCCCTAGTATGATTTCCCTTGATGACGACAGGGTGGTCAAAGACTTCCCAACTCGAAAGCATGCGGTTAGACCGTGTGTCGGAGGTCGTCTGTGGACGGCTCGGCCTTTCCGGACGCCGTTATGCTTGCCAGTTCACCTTTTGCGTGATGGGCGGCAACAAATCCAAGTTTCGCATGTAGCTTCCGACGGGAAGTTGCGATTTTTATTGGTCGATTATCCCGCCGAAAAACGTTTTCGGCGGGATTTTCATTTTCGTTACACCTAACCCAGAACCCTATGGAAGCACTCGAAGAAGCAATTACTCAATTCATCATTCGTTTTATTCAAGATCGGTCTCCCGCTCCTGTTCTAGTGCAACGTAACACATGAATCAGCTACGGTTTGATTCTTTGTTTGGGATTGGAGTAAGTCCATTTGATTGGGGTTGCCGTTTTATTGTATTGGCGGATGTAGCGCATGAGCTTGGAGCGCAGGTCGGCGAGAGAGCG
>CAIRYQ010000037.1 GCA_903882875.1 uncultured Spartobacteria bacterium
GCCCACCTGACGCTGAAGCGCCGTGGCCTGTTCCTTGATCGAGTCGAGCAGGCTCGCGCGCTGCGCCATCGCCTGCTTGGCCGCCGCCAGCGTCTTGTTGTCCTCGCTGCCGAAGAGTTTTTCAAAGAGCACCTCGGGCCGGTTTTCGGGCGTGATGGGCGTGTGGTTTTTGCTCCACGAGAGCGTCATGGGGAAAGGACCGCCGAAGCCTGTCTCGCGCACCGTGCCGAGCACGAGCGAGGGAAAGCGCGTCGCGCTGCCGTGATGCAACGCGAGCTGCTGGTCCACCGACATGAGCGTCTTCGCATTGCGCACCGTGTTGACCCCGGTGAGCAGGCAGCAGCACGAGCCGTGGCCGCCGGTGAAGGACGTGAGTTCCGTCATCACCGTGAGGTCGTCCTTGAACGGCGCGAGCGCCGCAAGCGGAGGCGTGAGCGTATAATTTTTCCCCGTGTCCGGCGGCGTGAAGCCCGTGATCTCCACGCCAAGTCCCCAATAGGTGAACATCGCGCGGCGCGGGATTTCGTTCGCTGCCATCGAGCCCGCCGTGGTGATGGACTTCGCGTTCTCGCTCATCACTTCGAGCCACGGCAGCGCGACGGTCGCGCCGAGGCCTTTGAGAAATGTGCGGCGCGCCATGCGCCAGGAGTTCGTTTGGATGTTCATGCTGTGCGGTCGTGGTTACTTGGTTTGAAAAAAGGAGCTGGCGACTGTGGCCTGGATGATTTCCTGCAGCCGGTATTCGTGCTTCGCCGCGTGCGCGGTGATTTGTTCGACAGTGAGATGATCTGCGTAGCCGATGGGCCGACCGAGCGCATAGCAGAGCAGCTTTTCCGCGAAGCCTTTCACGAACTTTTCCTTCTCGGCGAGCAGCGCAGCTTTGAATTCCTGCACGGTCTGAAATTCCGCGCCACCCGGCAGCTTTCCGCTCACGTCGAGCGCGGGCGAACCTTTGTCGCCCCTCATGCCTTCGCCGTTCTGGCGGTCGCGCCACATGCCGGTCGCGTCGTAATTTTCCAGCGCCATGCCGAACGGATCCACGCGCACATGGCAGCTCGCGCAATTCTCCGTGGTGCGGTGCTCGTCGAGACGCTCGCGCACGCTGCGCGGCTTCTTGTCCTTGAGCGCGGGCAGGTCACCGGCGTTCGGCGGCGGCGACGGCACGGGCTGGTTCCAAAGCGTGTCGAGCACCCAAGTGGCACGGCGCACGGGCAGCGTGCGCGTGCCGTCCGCGAGATACGTGAGGATGCCCGACATGCCGAGCACGCCGCCGCGCCGGTCATTGGCGGGCGCGGGCACTCGGCGGAAGTCGTCACCCTCCACGCCCTCGATGCCGTAGTGCTTCGCCATGCGCTCGTTGATCACGAGGAAGTCGCTTTCGAGGAAACTGGTGATCGGAAGATCCTTCCTCAGCACCTCGTTGCAAAACTCCAGCGGCTCGCGCTTCGAACTGTCGCGCAGCGCATCGTCGTAATCACGGTAGAAGGCACGGTTCGGAGGATTGCCGTTGTCGAAGTTGCGCACGCTCAGCCACTGCCCCGCGAAATTGCGCACAAATTCCCACGCCTTCGGATCCGCGATCATCCGCTTCACCTGCGCGCGCAGCACCGCGGGATCGCGCAGCTTGTCTTGCGCAGCGAGGCGATACAGCTCCTCGTCCGGCGCGCTGCTCCACAGCAGATACGACAGCCGGCTCGCAAACTGCCAGCCATCCACCGCCTGCGGCCCGGACGGCGCTTTTTTCACCAACTTTGAAATTGTTTCATTCGAGGGCGTTTCCTCGCTGCCGAGATACAGAAACTTCGGCGAGCACAGCACATTCTTCACGCCCTCGCGCACCGCCTTCGCGAATGAAAGACCGCGTTCGGCTTTCGCCTTCAGCGTCCAGTTCACCACGCGATCCAACTCCTCCGGTGTCACTTTCCGGCGGTAGGCTTGCGGAAGCAGCCTCGCGAATATCTCACGCAAATAAGCGTCGTCCCCCCGCTCCTCGCCCGCGAAGAAAAGCATTTTGCGCCCCTTCGGAGGCCAGTCCACGAGCGGCCCTTCCCATTCCTGCGTGCCAATCCACAGCCGCGGACGCTTGGCAATGTTGAGCTTCGGATTCCACACCCAATACGGTCCCTCGAAAGTCTTCCGGTTCTCCGTCGCCTTCGCGATCGTTTCCTCGAGCAGCTTCTTCTTCGCCTCGATCTCCTCGGGCGATTTCTTCTCCGCTTTCGCGCGCGCGATGTCGCCGCCCACGATCACCTGCTTCCACTGCACGTCCCAATACTTCGGATCGGCGATGCACGGCTCCTTGCGGTCGCCAAAGTCCCAGCGCAGCCGCCACTCGCGGTTCATACCCGGAGGCCCCACTTGCAGATATTGCATGAACTCATAGACCTTCGGCGCACCGAGCGCCGCATCCACCACGACGCTCTGCACGTTCTCGATGGGACTGCCGAGCGCGTATTGCGAGACGAGCCGCACTTCTTTCAAAGCCTCTTCGTCCTCGCCCTTGAACGCGCCAGCCTGCACGCGGATGCGATACCAGCCATCGCGCGTCACGCCCTTCTTGCCCCAGTCCACGTTGTAAAAACGGAGCCCCGCGAGGTATTCGGTGCCGCCGTTTTTCAGCGTCCAGTCATACGGCCCATGCGCCACGTAGCGCCTGTCCTTTGATCCCCACTGATCGAAGTTCGGCTGCGGAATCCAGCTCAGCGGCTCCTTCAATTTCGCGATCACCTCGGGCACGCTCGTCTCGACGAACTCGCCTGCGTCATTCTTGTAGGCCGTCTGCAAACCGTGCACGTAGCGTTCCTTCGTGCCGTCATAGGTGAATTTCTGCACCTTCGGCTGCTCGTTGAAGATCGCCTCATCGAGCACGATGTCCGCCACCGCCATGTATTGCGCGAGCTGGCCCTCGTCCATGAACAGCGCCGCCGAGCCGCGATCAAATCCGCCGACCTTCCCATCCTGCGGCAGTTCCTTCTCGATGCGCCGCGCGAAGTTTTCCTCCAGCGAAAAAAGATCGCGCACGGTGTTCGCATACTCGACTCGGTTCATGCGACGCATCGGCACGCGTCCGCCTGCGCCTTGCGCGACCTTCGTCGTTTCGTCGAGCTTATGTGCGATCCACGAGGCCACCGCAAACGCCTCCTTCGCATCGGGCCGCGCCTTTTTTTTCGGCGGCATCTTGCCGGAGTTGATGTTGTCCATCACCTCTTTCCACAGGCCCGCATTGTTGCCCGCCGTGAAATCGGCCGTGAGCAAGTCAATGCGGAAGCCCGCGCGCGCGGTGCTCGCGTCGTGGCAGTCCACGCAGTGCGACTCGATGAACGCGCTCGCCGACTTCGGCGGTTCGGGGGCGGCGTGCCCGGACGGAATCAGGCAGAGCGACGAGGCACCAAGGGCGAAGAGAAGACGCGGGATCATCAGAAATTCTTGTAGTCTATTTAGGAGCGCCCGGCAACTCAGCAGGCTTCGGCTTCGGCGGCAGCGGCTCGATTGATGCGGGCGCGAATGCCGCGAGATCCGGCGCGGCGGTCTTCACACCGTCGGCGGGCACTTCGTGTTTCGCCGTCCACACGATGCCGTTGAGGATGAAGCGGCGCAGGTCTTCGTTTTTCCAGTTGCGGTAAAAGTGCGGCATCACAATGCCGAATCCGCGTCCGCCATCCGCGCGCTCCACGCACCACGCGACGCGTTCATTTTTCGGGTCGTTCGGCGGCAGCATCGAAGTCGCGAGCACCGTCACTCCTGCCTTCACCGCGTTCCCCTCCCCGCCGAAGTAGTTGTTGATGTATGGCTCGTCGTTCAGCGTGAATTCCCTCCAGCCGCGCGACACGGGATGCGCTGGCACCGCGGGCGTGATCGTTGCCGCCGCGTAGATTTTCGCGATGGACTGGTGGTGCTTGCACTTCGTCGCGAAGTAGCCGCCGAGCCAGCCGAGCAGCGGATGCGCGCCGTCGTCGCCCACGTCCTCCGCGCGCAGGCCGGTCGCGTAATGCACGCACACGATGCCGCACCCGCGCTTCATCATCGCGCCGAGCTGCGCCATGATCGCCACCGAGTCCGGCATCCGCATCGGCGGAAACTGATCGCCGATGAACACCACCGTACTCGCAGCATCCAGCACCGCCTGCTCCTTCGGCCACTCGGTCACCACGTCCGCCTTCACGCCGCGCACATTTTCCATGTGCTCGATGCAATGCTTCATCAGCCGCCCGCCCGCCGCGACCTCGTGCGATCCCGGCGGATGATTGCTCGGCCCGACGACGACGAGCACGCGCGTCTCCGCGAAGGCATCGGTGTTTGAAAAGAGGACGGTGGCGAGAAACGCGAATGCGGTAATGAGTGGCCGGAGGTTCATGGGGGTGACGGATGATTTTCAAACACAACCCCGCAGCAAGAGACATCGTGGAAACAAAGGGCGATGCTCAGCGTTTCAGCGCCTCGCGCTGCTGGTGGAGCTTTGTGAAAATTGCGCGGATCTGCCCGGCGGTGCCGGTGGCGAGGACGACTTCGTATTCAAAGACAAGGCCGAGAGTGAGCGCAAAAGTCCGCAGCGGCGCGATGTAGGAGCAGTCGGCGACGCTGTCCGCACCGGCATTGCGCACACGGTAGGTCGTCGCGAAATCCGTGTGCGGAAAATAGATGCCAAGTCCCTGGTCTTCCGCATCCACCCACGCGGCCCACGGCTCTGCGAACTTCACGATCGCGTCCTTCGCGTCCGGCGGGCCAGGCTGCCTGCGCGTGAGCGGCGCGCCGCTCCAGGCGGGCGATCCCTTTTCGCAAAATACGAGCGTTTCGTAACGCGGCATCACGAAGACGGCGGGCAGTTCCTGATGCGTTGGCTTGTGCTCCGCAGTGCCAGTGCAGGTCATGCGGAATTTTAAATGCGCGAGCCCGCCGTCGAGCGTGAGCCATTGCTCGAAGATCACTTCATTCACGTCCGCGCCGCTGGCCCACTGCCGAGGCTTCGTCTTCACGTAGAGCGAGTCTTTGGTCTCCTTCTTCTCCAGCACGGTCGCGGGCGCGCCCCTCCAGCTTCCGCCCTGCACGGGATTGTAGCGCCACGCTTTGCCGTTCCACTCGGAACCGTCGCGGTCGCCGTAATACGACTGCTGCACATAGCGCCCGTGGTCGAACGCGTTCAGCAGATTCGCCGACGAGTGCGAATGCGAAAACCAGCCGATGCTCCCGCCCGCGTCCATGTTCACGCCGAGGCGCACGAGGCCGTTGTCGAGATAGACCCAGTGCTCCTGCGCTTGCAACGCGACTGCCGTGGCCAGCAGCGGAAGCAGGAAAAAAAGTCTGCGCATCATGCGTTCAAAATGGGACGAGCGGAAAATATTGGAAAGCTACTTCAGCACCTCGCGGATCGCCGCTTTCATCACGGCCTCGCTGCCGGGCGGTGTCCACGCCCAGTCGCTGAGGTTGCCGTCGTTCTCGCGGAATGCGCGATCGACCGGGATGTAGCCGGGGCCGCATTCGCCGTAGCCCATCACCACCACGAACGCATCGGGCCGCTGCTCCTGCGCGAAGAGCTGAAACTCCACGTATGCCTCCGCCGGCAGCAGCACCAGCACGTGCGCGGGATCGAACTCGATCGCCGGCACCTCGATGCGGTGACCGCGCTTCGCGCGCTCGTACCACGCGAGGCCCATCGCGGCCTCGGCACGATCAAAGGGCTTCACGCCGCTTGCGAGGCGCTGGCGCAGGATTTCCTCCGTGTGCTTCGGCGTGTCGCGCGCGCCGAGCGGCATGAGCGCGAGCTTGAAAGTGATGCCGGTGAGCGGCGTGCGCGCGGTCTTCACCCATGCGCGCTCCATCGCATCGCGCAGACGACCGGCGAGCACGGGTTTGTTCGCAGGATTGCCGGTGTTGTATTTTCCGGCGGTCACGTTGCCTGCGCAGCCGGTGGTGTAGATCTGCATCGCTTCGGGATGCGCCTGCTGCATGAGCGCGCGCGCTTCGCCGGGAAAATCGGCGGACACTTTTCCCGCGCCGTACGCGCTCATCGGGTGCACCGCATAGCTGTGCAGCGCGCACACAGGCGTGTCGCCATCCCAGAAGCTCAGCGTGCGCAGCCACGGATCAATGTCACCCTCGTCCGCGTCCTGCGCCTCCTTGTTCGTCGAGCGGCTGAAGCGCCCGTACGACACCGCGCCCGTGCTCGTGATGAATCGCCGGTTGCTCGCGATGCGCTCCACTTTCGCCCGGCCGGCGCCGAAATGCGTGACGCGCCTCGCGTGCGACAGGCTCTCGCGCACGGCGGCGGCGACGCGCGGGATGCACGCGTCGTTGAACTCCGGCTGGCACACGGACGCGGTCTGGATCGCGGCCTTCGGATCGGGCGGCGGGATGTTCTTCCATGCGCCGGTCGCCTCCATATCGCGCAGCAGCTTCTCCGCGTCCTCGTCCATCACCGGCGCGTCGTGGACGTGCGTGGACGTGACGATCACGCGCTGCGGCTCCGTGCCCGCGGCCTCTGCGAGTGCGCGCTTCCATTTTTCAAAAGACGTGCCGCGGATCTCACACCAGTCGAACGCCACAAGCACGAACGGCTTCTCCGCGCCCGTGAGCACGAAGCCCTTTGCAAAGAGCGGGTCCGCGACGGACTTCGCCGGCGAGATGCCGCCGCCCATGCACGGGTGGCCGATCGGGATCGTCACGTCCACGGAGAACGTCGCGATTTTGAAGTCCGCGGCGTGCGAGGAGATCGCGGTGACGAAAACGCTGAGCAACGGCAGCAGACCGCTGAAAAGGGGAAACCGGGAGAGCATGGAAAATGTCTAGCACCGACCAATATGACGCGACAAGGCGGGTCAGCATGAGCATTTGAGGGGTGCGGAAAAATTCTGAAATTTGTTGTTGCGAAAGTCAGCCGCCTCCCTAAAGTGACACTTGTTCTGGGGGGAACAGCCGCCCTCCGGTTGCCAATCGGCACCGGGGGGCGGCACTTTTTTTGCCCTGAAACAACGGCGGTGTTTTGGTTTGGCGCGCCTTGGGGAGACTAAGGCTAAATTCAGGAGAGCCTGCGATACGGCAGACACGGGCGTCTGCGCTTCGGTGTTCGGCATCCTCTGCTGCTCCCGATGAACTGCACCGACAGATTGTCGGCAGCTCCACTTTTTTCCCTACTTCCGCCAGCCGAAGCTGTAGCCGGTGAGCGTACGGACGCCTTTGCCGGGGCCGCCGGGCTTGAGGGAGGCTTCGTCGAAAAGCGCGGTGTAGACGTATTTGAAGCTCGGGAGCTTTTTACGCTCCACCTTCGTCCCGATGTATCGCTCGATTTTGCGTACGGCGTCAATTTCCGCGGCGGTGAAAATGGTGAATGCGTCGCCGCTCTGCAGCGCGCGGCCGGTGCGGCCGATGCGGTGGACGTAGTCTTCGGGATGTTGCGGCACGTCGTAGTTGATGACGTGCGTGACGCCCGCGATGTCGAGTCCGCGCGCGGCGATGTCGGTGGCGACGAGCACTTCGTATTTGCCGCTCTTGAATCCCGCGAGGGCCTCGGTGCGTTCGCCCTGGCTGCGGTCACTGTGCATCGCGGCGACGAGGTGGTTCATTTTCGCAAGCTGGCGGGTGACCATGTCGGCGGCGACTTTCGTCTGCGTGAAGATGAGGACGCTCTTGTATTCCGTCGCCTCGAGCATCGCGAGGAGGAGATCCATTTTCTGATCCTTCGCGACGGGGTAAAGTGCGTGTGCGACGGTATCAGCGGCGCTTTGCCTGCGGCCGATTTCGATGGCGATGGGATCGCGGAGGATCCATTTTGTCAGCGTCTCCAGTTCCGGCGGCAGCGTTGCGGAAAAGAAAAGTGTCTGCCGATCCTTCGGGGTCTGCTTGATGATTTTCGAGACGTCGGGCAGGAAACCCATGTCGAGCATGCGGTCCACTTCATCGAGCACGAGGTGGCGCACGTCGCCGAGTTTGATGGTGCCGTCCTCCATGAAATCGAGCAGCCGCCCCGGCGTGGCGACGATGATGTCCGCGCCCTTCGTGAGTTCGTCGCGCTGATTGCCGTAGCCGACGCCGCCGTGGATGATGACGGTGCGCAATCCGGTGTCCTTGCCGTATGCGGTGAAGGACTGGTGGACTTGCTGTGCAAGTTCGCGCGTGGGTTCAAGCACGAGCGCACGCAATTTCCCGTGCTCACCGAGCATGGTGAGCAGCGGAAGTGCGAATGCCGCGGTTTTTCCGGTGCCGGTCTGGGCCGAGCCCATCACATCTTTTCCCTGCAAAACGAGGGGCATCGCCTGCTCCTGGATTGGTGTGGCGTTGAGGTAGCCCTTGGCTTCGACACCGCGCACGACCGCTTCGGACAGGCCGAACTCTTTGAAAGTCATTAGACCTTTCCTGTAACCGCTGGGGCGGCAATCGCAACTATCATTTTGCGCAACGCCTCGGGTTTCGTCACCTTCGCGCGATGCCCCGTTCCCTCGTCTCCCGCTCGCTCGAACCGCTCGTCGCGATCCTGTGGGGCATTTTTCTCGCGTGGACTGCGTGGCTCGCCGTGGTGTGGATCACGCCGGTCGGCGCGAGTGCGCTCGGCCTGATCGAGGGCGATCCCACTCCGAAAAATGCCGACCTTCGCCGCGCCGTGCTGCTCCTCGCGGAATCTGCGGATCTCGTGTGGCTCACACTCGCCGTGATGAACCTGCACCTCATCCTCACGCGTGCCCACGGGCTGCGGACCGCACGCGCGTGGCTTGCATTTTCCGGCGGCGGCGCGCTGTTGCTCGGCGTGCTGAATGCATGGTCGGGCGTGCTGTTTGGACGGCTGTTTTTTGGCGGTGCGCTCGGCGTCAGGCTCCTCAGCGTGCCGGTCGGCTGGGTGCTCCTGTGGGTTGTGCTCGTGATCGCCGCACGCGAATCCGTGCTGCGGATGATGCCGCGGGCCAGCCACCGGCTCACCGCCATTCTCACTGCGGTGCTCGTGCTGGTCACGGTAATGAACGCGGAATGGCCCGCGCGATTGGTGCGCGGCTGGTGGGGCTGGCAGCATGGCGAAGCTCCTGGGGTGCCGTGGCGTTTCTGGCTCTCGTGGTGCGTCTGGCCGGTGCTGATGGCCTTTGCGATGCGGGAAAAGGACGTCGCTTCCGCATCCGTGGCGCGGTCGGGGAAGCCTGTGATTCTGCTCGCTGCACTGAACGTGATCGCACTCACCGCGCGGCTGCGGCACGGCTGAACTCGTCACAGAATTCTCCCAAACGAAAATCCGGCGGCTGTGTTAAGAAAGCCAGCACCATGAAAATTTTTCAGTTCATTCAGCGCGCACTCGGCAACCCGCCAAAGCTGCATCCGGTGGATCACGGTCTCGCTCGGCACTGGACAAAGCAGCGTCTCGCCGCAGTCTTTCCTGATCTGCGTGGCGACGCCCGCCGGCTCGAAGCCGCCTACCGCGCACTCGACCTCGCACCGAGGACGAGTGACATAAATCCTTCGGACATGATTTTCGAAATCGGCCTGCATCGGGATATCGAACCCTGAGATCCGGCGGTGGAAGAGGAAAGAGGCCCGGAGTCGGTTCGAGATACGCGGGCATCAAGGGCGTTCGCTTTTTCAAAACCCGAGGGAGCAGGATGACGAATCATTTACCTTGATATTGTTTCTTGAACAAAACTCCCGGTGATTCCATCAAAGATCCGGACGCAAAATTTATTTAACCCATTAACTAATGACCGCGCGTGATAAAGAATTTCTTGATTTTTTGAACAGAGTTTCCGAAAACGCGTCCATACATTGCAGTTACACAACCACATCTTCTCACCGCTCCCAGAGCCCTCACCAATACCGCGCGCGCAAGCTGCTCCCATAAAATAGAAAGCTCAGGATACCCATATGGCCAAATACGACGACTCTGATTCAGGATTCAAAATCTACCTCCGCGAGATCGGCCAGACCCCGCTCCTCACGATCCAAGAGGAGATCGATCTCGCTGCCAAAATCAAGAAGGGCGACATGAAAGCTCGCGCTCTGATGATCAAGGCGAACCTCCGTCTGGTTGTGAAAATCGCGCACGACTACGGCAATCTCGGCCTCCCGCTGCTCGATCTCGTCTCCGAGGGCAACATCGGCCTGATGAAAGCCGTCGAGCGTTTCGACCCCGCGAAGGGCGGCAAGCTCTCGACCTACGCCGCGTGGTGGATCAAGCAGTCCATCAAGCGCGCGCTGGCGAACCAGTCCAAGACCATCCGCCTGCCCGTTCACCTCGTGGACAAAATCGCGAAGGTGAAGCGTCTCGCGATGGCGATGAGCGAGGAACTCGGTCGCGAACCCACGGATGACGAACTCGCCGAAGAAGTCGGCATTTCCGCCGCGAAACTCTCGCAGCTCCGCACCGTGAGCATCCGCCCCGCGTCGCTCGACGCGCCGATGAATGACGACGACGGAACCGAATTCGGCGAACTCGTCGGCGACGACACCGCGGTGGATCCGGCCGAAAATCTCTCGGACAAAAACCTCCAGGAGGAACTCGCCGACCTGCTCGGCGTCCTCGACGCCCGCGAGCGCAAGATCATCAATTCGCGCTTCGGCCTCGACGGCGGCAAAGCACGCACGCTCGAGGAAGTCGGCCAGAAATTCGGCGTGACCCGCGAGCGCATCCGCCAGCTCCAGAACATCGCGCTGGCGAAGCTCCGTCGCGCCCTGCGCAAGCGCGAGCACCCGATCGAGCACCTCCTCTCATCGAAGCTCGACGCCGAGGACATCGCAGCAATCGCAGCGAACAACTAACGCGCCCGAAATCAAATCACATCCGCCCCGCCGACTTTGCAGCCGGCGGGGCGGTTTTGTTTCTGGATTCTGGACAAGACCGGCGCATCAAGGATAGGCGGCCGCAGTTCCAAACCCGCGCTCCTCCCACATTCCGCAGTCCGCTACAATCGCCCGACGAAGTCTTGAAAAAACACGACCCCGCGATCGAGATCGCGGACTGCGATCCATTCGTCGCGGGTGTGCGCCTGTGCAATGGAGCCGGGGCCCAGCGCGATGGCGGGCATTCCTGTTACGGAAAAAATTCCCGCGTCGCTGAACCACGCGGCGCCCACGCACTTCGATCCGCACCGCTGGAGGAGCTGGATCACGGGATGCGAAGCGTCCGTGACCATCGGCCTCGACGATGTGTGCGCGATTTCCAAATCCGCACATGCGCTCCGCAGCTTCACGCTCACGCGTTCGAGCACGGCGTCGTCCCCGGGCAGATGGCGGATGTCCGCCTCCGCGGTGCAGATGTCCGGCACGATGTTGATCTTGCTCCCGCCCCTCACGGTGCCCGCACTGATCGTGGTGCGGCCGAGCAGCGGATGCACCGCGTCGCCAAGCACCGCCGGCAATTCGTCGCGGATGCAGCGGAGCACGTCGGCCATCTTGTAGATTGCATTGTCGCCGCGTTCCGGCTCGGCGGCGTGTACTGCGCGACCGCGCGTCGTGAGCGTGAGCCACAGCGCGCCCTTGTGCGCGACGACGGCATCAAGCCCCGTCGGCTCGCCGGCGATCACAAAATCAAACCGCTCCTGCTCCGCAAGCGTGCGCGCGCCGTACTGCCCCGCCTCCTCGCCGCACAATCCTGCGAACCAAATCTCATGCCCGAGCGCACCGAGACGGTCGCGCGATTCGCGCAGCGCCCACAGCATCGCGGCCATCGTGCCTTTCGTATCGCTCGCACCGCGGCCCCACACGCGACCGTCGCGGATCTCACCGCCGAAGGGATCGATTGTCATGCCGCCGACGCTCACCGTGTCCGTGTGCGGCGCAAAAAGGATGCGCGGCTTTTTCCCGCCGCCGTCGGAGAAACGCACGACCACATTCGGCCTGCCCGGCAGCACGTCGCGCAACTCCACGCGTGCGTCAGGAAATTCCGAGCGGAGCCAGCCCGCGAGCCATTCCGCGATCGCCTGCTCGCCCGTGTGCGGCGTGCCGGGATCGCCCTCGGGATTGACGCTTGGGATGCGGATGAGCGCCTGGAGAAGTTCAACGGCAGTCTGCGGTGTCGCCATGCGGAGAATGAACAGCGTTCACCGCAAAAAGGAAAGCGCCGCGCTTTTTCCCGTCGCTACCGCTGCGTGCGGAGGAACCACTCCACGAATTTCGGAATGCCTTCGGCGATCTTCGTCTGCGGGTCGTAGCCGAGCAGCGCGCGGGCCTTGGTGATGTCTGCAAAAGTCACGGGCACATCGCCGGGCTGCTCGGGCTTGCGCTCAATGATCGCCTTTTTGCCGAGCGCATTTTCGATCAGCGCAATCAGCTCTGCGAGCGTCGTGGTCTGATTTTCGCCGAGGTTGAAGACATCGCACAGCGCGCCTTCGTAGCCGAGGCTCGCGGTGATGCCGCCGAGGATGTCATCAACGTGCGTGTAGTCGCGCCGCGTGGAGCCATCGCCAAACTGCGCGATCGGGCGGCCTTCGAGAATCGCGCGCGTGAACGAATGGATCGCAAGGTCGGGCCGCTGCCGCGGGCCGTACACGGTGAAAAACCGCAGGCTCACCGTGCGCATGCCGTGGAGGTGCGAATAGTTCGAGCAGAGCTGCTCGGCGGCGAGCTTCGTCGCGGCGTACGGCGAGATGGTCTGCGTGAGCGCGAGGTCTTCGCGGAATGGCAGCGTCTTCAGCACGCCATACACGCTCGAGCTGCTTGCATTGACAAAGCGCGGCACGCCAGCCAGCCGCGCGGCTTCGAGGAGGTTGAAAGTGCCGGTGATATTCGTGTCGAGATACAGCTTCGGATCACGGATGGAAGGCCGCACTCCGGCACGCGCGGCGAGATGCGCGATACAGTCAAATTTTCCCGCCTTCACCACACGCAGCACCGCCTCCGCATCGCGGATATCGTTCCCGTGCATCGGCACGCAGTCCGCAAATTTCGCGACATTCGCGCGCTTGATCGCGGGGTCGTAGAAATCGTTGAAGTCGTCCATCACCTCGACGGTCTGGCCGGACGCAAGGCTTTGCTCGACAAAATGTGAGCCGATGAAACCGGCACCGCCGGTGACAAGAATCTTCATCGGTTCACACTATGCAACCGCGCAAAATACCATGGAACAAGGCCGGCGCACCCCAAGAGATCGCACATCATTCCGATCGCTCAGTGGCTCATATCCGAAAGCGAACTCATGGTTCCGTTGGAAAGAATGATCAGATTGCCGCGATCATGCATACCAGCAATTTCAATAAACCAAGGGAAAGGATTTGCCGGCTTAGGGCTGGTTTGCTTCTCATCAAAAGCCATGCCGATGTAGTCCACGCGGTAGGTGCTGGGATCATCGATACCGGAAATCGGCTCGCCACGCAAACGCTGAATGGATGGGCAAATCCAAGTTACGTGAGTGATTCCAAAAGGCAGCAATGCAGCCACCCATTGTTGTGCGTAAGTCTGGGGATCCGCCTTGATGAGAGAGTTTGAGATTTGGGGCCAAGATCCTTTTGAATCTAAGTATGCCGAAGCTCCAATGTATAGATTCTTTAAGTTTGCAGCGCAACTGGCCTCGTCCGCCCGTGCCCGGATTCCGGCACTGATCGGGAGGAGCATGGTCGCCAAGATCAGAATAATGACCACTACGACAGCAAGTTCCAAAACCGTCACTCCACGAATATTTTTTACGCGAAGTGAAATCACTGGAAAAGCCTCTCTAACAGAGTCCCCTCGAAGGATTTAAAAACCTGCTAATTCGACTCCGAAAGAACAAATGCGGGCGGAGTCGCGGTGCTGGTCGAAGTCAGATAGCCTACAACATCATACGTCGCAGGTGTCCCGACTATCGTATTGCCCGTGTTTGTTGTTACCGGTGGACTTCCCGTAGTCGTGGTGCCGGTAATAATAAAGATATTCGCAACAATCAGACTCGCAGTCCCGGAAATCTCCGAATAGGTTATATTTTTCACCAAGGACTTGGCGAGGGTCAGTCTGCCTGCAAGAGTCTCGGCCCCTGTTGAGGGAGTCACAGTACCCGTAGAATTGCCTGTGGTAGTAGTTGTTGATTGAAGCGAGTACTCGCTCCCCGAAACCATGCATATCAACTGACCCGTCTGAGGATTGGTAAGCCCATTGGCCTTTCCCAGAAACGTATTCCCGGTCTGAGAATCAAAAAGAAGGATATTCCCAACTGCAGGACCGCTGGCTGGAGCGCTGATTGTGAGCAATCCCAGACCATTCCCAATTTGGGGAGGTTGCACTGGTTGCCCACTTTGAGTCAAATCATAGAGCAGGGAGTTCTGGACCAAGATGGCTGAATAAACCCCAAAGAGCTGTCCATTGCCATTGGCACCCGGCCCGCCACGCATGGCGAAAGTTTCCGCTTGGAGGAAGACGTAGCACATCAGGAGGGAGAGGATCTTTTTCATGATGCTCGCAAGCAAAGCTTCCCGCCGCGGAGTGTCAATGCGATTTTGTAAATTTTTTTGGGGTTTGCGGCCATTGACGGCGCGTGCCGGATCCCCCACCGTCCGCCCCTTTCGTGAAGCTGCCATTCAGCCTATTTCTCTCACTGCGCTACCTGAAGCCGAAGCGCACCTTCGTCTCCATCATCACCGTGCTCTCGGTGCTCGGAGTGGCGTTTGGCATCGCGTCGCTCATCGTCGTCATCGCGGTGATGAGCGGCTTCGACCGCGAACTGCGCTCGCACCTCGTCGGCTTCGAGCCGCACCTGCGCGTGGCGAGCACGGACGGCCCGTTGAAAGACTGGGAGGCGCTGCAGGAGCGGCTGCAAAAGGAGTATCCCACTTTCAAAGGCGTGTCGCCGTACGTGATGGGGGCGATGCTGATTGATTTCGACGGCATGTTCACCGGCGCCACGCTCCGCGGCGTGCAGCCGCAAGGCGAACTGAAGCTCGTGGACATCCCGAATTTCATCCTCCCCGGCGGACGCTACGAGCTGGACAGCGAGAAGTGCGTGATGGGCTGCGAACTCGCCGACAACCTCCACGTCGAAGTCGGCGACAAAATCAAACTCCACGGCCCCGGCAACCTCACGAAGATCGCCGAAGAACTCAAGCGGCTCGAAGAGAAGGATCCGAACGCGAAGAACATTGGCGACATCAAAGCCCTTGTCCGGCCCGTGGAACTGGAAGTCGTCGGTCTTTTCAAAAGCGGCGTCTTTCAATTCGACGCCGGCGTGGTCATCGTGCCGCTTTCCATCGCGCAGGAAATCTACGGCTTCGAGGACGGCGTCCACGGCATCGGCATCCGCACGCAAGATCCCGACTGGGCCGAACGCATCCGCAAGGATGTCGCTGCAAATCTCGGCCCGAACTTCAAGGTCGAATCGTGGATGGATGCCGACCGCACGCGCCTCGAGGCCGTCGTGCAGGAGCGTGTGATGATGATCTTCATCCTCATGATTATTGTCGTCGTCGCCGCGTTCTCCATCGCGATCACGCTCATCACCGTCATCGTCCAGAAAAAGCGCGAGATCGGCGTCATCAAGGCCCTCGGCGCGTCGCCAATGCAGATCGTGAACGTCTTCATCGGCCAAGGAATCTTCGTCGGAGTATTTGGAAATGCCGTCGGACTGCTCCTCGCCTGGGGCGTCCTCGCCTGGCGTAACGAAGCCCGCCAGCTCATCATCAGATTCATGGGCCGCGACATCTTTCCCGCCGCCGTGTACCAGCTCAACGGCATCCCCGCCGCCATCACCGCGCAGGACATCCTCCTCATCTGCGGCATCGCCATGCTCATCTGCATCGCCGCCGCCTACATCCCGGCGCGCTTCGCCGCGAAGCTCGATCCCGTGAAGGCGCTGCGGGAGGAGTGAGTGGAAAACGTGATTGGTGACTGGTGAATAGTGACTGGCAATTCGCTGCTCCGGGCGGCGGGTGACTATTCACGAGTCACCAGTCACAGCGGTGAATCTCGCAAATCGTCCAAGCTGCAACAACGTCGGCGCTCCATCACTTCATCGCCGCCCACACGCGATGCACGTCGTCGTGGTCGTCGAGTTCCTGCAAAAATTCGCCGACATCCGCGCGATCCGCATCGCTCAGCTCCGGGCAATTCTTCGGCACGTAGCCCAGTTCGCTCGTCACCACGCTCCAGCCGTATTGCGCAAGCCATTTCGAAACCGCCGCAGTCGCCTTCAGATCCGTGATGAACCGCGCGCCTTTCTTGTCCGCCGGAATGTCGTCGTTCTGCTCGTGCGAGAGCGGCTCGACTTCATTCGCGCCCGCCTCGATCGCCGCCTCCTCGATGTCCGCATCCAGCTTCGCCGTGTGCGCCTCGACGAGCCCCACGTGCTCAAACAAAAACTTGTTGCTCCCCGGCGCGCCGAGCTGCCCGCGTTTGAAAAGCTGGCGGATCTCCGGCGCCGTACGGTTGTTGTTGTCCGTGAGCACCTCCACGATCAGCGCGACTTTGTGCGGCGCGTAGCCCTCGAAGACGATGTGCTCCATCACCATCTTCTCGTCGCCGATGCCCGCGCCTTTTTTGATCGCCCGCTCGATCGCATCGCGCGTCACGGAATTGCGCCGCGCCTTTTCCACCGCCGCAAAAAGCCGCGCGTTCGAATCGGGATCAGCCCCGCCGAGTTTCGCAGCGACCGCGATTTCCTTGGTCAGTTTGCCGACGACCGCGCCTTTGCGCAGATTCGCGACTTCACGTTTTGCTTGGAGCCATTGACGTCCCATAGTCCCCGCTTTCTAAACACACCCGCGCAGAAAGTGAACAGAGAATCGGGTTCCGCCGCAAAATTCCGCAGATCGCGGGCGTCCGCCGCAGCGTGCGGTTGCATGGCCTGCGGGTTCGTCTAGCGTCCGGCGCACATGAAGCCCGCCGACGAAATCCTTCGCACCCTCCGCGCGCTGCGGTGGAGGATGGCGCTCGGTGATTTTTTGCGGAGCGCGGCGCGGGCGGCGCTGTTCTTCTTCGGCGTGCTCGTGGTGTTCACGGCGGTGGCGTGGTGGCGCGACGGATTCCGCCCCGATCTGACGGCCGTCCCGATCGCGCTCACATGGCCGTTCATTTTCGGCGTGGCCGCCGCGATGCTGATCACCGCGCTGAAATTCCCGCCGCAGGAACGCGTCGCGCGGGCGCTCGATGCTGCGGGCGCGACGCGGGATCGTTTCGTCACCGCGCTGCGGCTGGCGGAAAAATCGCACGCGGACGAATTCGAGCGCACCGCGCTGGCTGAAATCGCGGCTTGGGCGCGTGCCCGGAAACTCGGCGCGCTGCTGCCGCTGCGCCTGCCGCGCGAACTGCCGTGGATCGCAGCGCCCGTCGCGATGCTCGCGCTGCTGTGGTGGAGCGCGATGAATGCCAACGCAATCAAGGACGCGCGCGCGGCGCAGGAGACGGCGGCGATTTCCAGCACGGCGAAGCAGCTCGACCGGCTCGGAGCGGCTGCGGACATTCTCGCGCAGGAAAATGACGACAAGCTGCTGAAGCTCGTCGCCGATCGTCTCCGCCAGAGCGCGGAGCAGATGCGCGCGGAAGCATCGGAAGGAAAGGACGCGCACAAGGCGGCACTGCGCGAGCTGGCGCAGCTCGATGATTTTGTGAAGGATCTCCGCCGCCCCGAGGCCGCGACGCCGGATGAACTCAAGGCGCTCGCCGATGCGCTCGCGAAGCACGAACAGACACGCGAGGCGGCAAAGGACATCGCAGGCGGCAATCTCGCCGAAGCCGCGAAGAAGCTCGCGGAGACCGCGAAGGATGAATCTTCGGCGGAACAGGTGAACGCGACTTTGAAACAGGCGCTCGATCATCTCGCGGAGCGGCGCGAGGAGGTGTCGAAGCAGATCGAGAAACTCCAGCAGGCGGGCGAGGGCGGGCGGCGGGATTTGCTGAAGCGGATCGCGGAGGCGCTGAACGATCTCGCGCAGCAGGGAAAGAACGTCGCGCGCGACGGCAAGGGCTCGCCGAAGAGTGAGCAGAAAAAGATGACCGACGATGATCTGCGGCGGCTGCTCGGCGCGCTGGAAGGCATCAAGGATCAGCAGCAGCGTCAGCAGGAAGGCGACGGTCCACAGGGCGGCCAGCCGCAGCCGGGCGAGCAGAAGGAAGGCGAAGCGAACGGTGATGGCAAAGTGGCGATGCTGAATTTTCCCACTGGCGAAAAACCGGGCGAGACGCCCGGGGAGAGCATCCATTTTCCCTCGGGAAAACCGGGCAACGGCACGGATCGCGACACGACGAAGGATCCGTTCGGAGCAAAGTCCGCCGCGCCGAACGACGCCGCACGCAAGGAGCAAAACGCGGGGCAGCTTGGTGAAGGCGAGTCGCTGTCGGCGCTGATTCCGAGCGCGGCGGCGGGCGACGAAAAGGCCGTGCGGCGCTACCGCGAACTTTACGATGCGGCGGCGTTCGCCGCGGAGGATGCGGTGACGCAGGAGAACATCCCGCTTGGCGCGCGCTTCCTGATCAGGCGTTACTTTCAGGCGATCCGGCCGAAGCAATAGACGCATTTTCGGAGGAGAAAACCACGAATGGACACGGATGGACACGAATCCCAGGCATTCGCGCTGAGGGTGAATGTGCTTCGCGGAAGTCTTTCCTTATTCGTGTCCCTTCGTGTTCATTCGTGGTTCCAAACACGCCCCTGATGACCGACTCACTCGAACCACGCCTCGCGCAATTCCGCACCACGTTCCGCCGCATCCAAAGCGAGATGGCGAAGATGATCGTCGGGCAGGATGATGTGATCGAGAGTGTGCTCGTCGCACTTTTTACCGGCGGCCATGTGCTGCTCGAAGGCGTGCCGGGGCTCGGAAAGACGATGCTCGTGCGGACGCTCGGCGAGGCGGTGAATTTGCAGTTTTCGCGGATTCAATTCACGCCGGACCTGATGCCGGCGGACATCGTCGGCACGAACATCATCCACGAGGACGAGCATGGACGGCGCACGTTTCAGTTCCGCGCGGGGCCGGTGTTTGCGAATCTGCTGCTCGCGGATGAGATCAACCGCGCGACCCCGAAGACGCAGAGCGCGCTGCTCGAGGCGATGCAGGAGGCGCACGTGACGGTGGGGGGAGTGCGGCACGAATTGCCGCAGCCGTTCCTCGTGCTTGCGACGCAAAATCCGCTGGAAATGGAGGGCACGTATCCGCTGCCCGAGGCGCAGCTCGACCGGTTTTTGTTCAAGGTGAAGGTGCGCTTCCCGAGCAACGAGGAGCTGCACTCGATCCTCGATCGCACGACGAGCGCGCACTCGCCGCGCGTGGAGAAAGTCGTGAACGACGCGGCGGAGGTGCTCGCGCTGCGCGACGTGGTGCGGCAGGTGCCGCTCGTGCGCGAAGTGCAGGAGCATGCGGTGAAGCTCGTGCTCGCGACGCATCCCGAAGATCCCGGCGCGACGCCGCTGGCGAAGAAATATGTCCGCTACGGCGCGAGCCCGCGCGGCGCGCAGGCGCTGATCCTCGCGGCGAAAATCTACGCGCTGCTCGACGGGCGGTACCACGTCGCAAAAACGGACATTGCGAAGGGCGCGCACGCGGCGCTGCGCCATCGGATCATTTTGAACTTCGAAGGCGAGGCCGAGGGCCGCACGAGCGACGAGGTCATCGCGGAAATCCTGCACGTGAATCCGGCGTGATGCGTGCCATGAGTTTTTTCGAGAACGAGAAACCAACCACCGTAGCCGCCGACGGAAGGAGGCGGGCTGATCGTAGTTTGGTTCTCCAGAACTGCGCCTCACGCACCCCGCACAGCTCTGGAGAGCTATGCTACAACCAAAGCGTGCCCGCCTCCTGCCGTCGGCTGCTACGGTTATGAAGCTGCGGCTCGACGGCGTGCGGAAGGCTTTCGCGGGGAAGACGGTACTCGACGGAATCTATGCCGACTTCGGCGATGCGCGCGCGGTCGTGTTCATCGGGCCGTCGGGCGGCGGGAAGAGCACGCTGCTGCGCACCATTGCGGGACTCGAAGCGCCGGATGCGGGCAGCGTGACGTTTGACGGCGAGCCTGTGGATTATTCGTCCGAGGAAAAGTTGCGCGCGCACCGGCGGCGGCTCGGGATCGTGTTCCAGGCGTTCAATCTTTTCCCGCATCTCACGGCGCTGGCGAACATCACGCTCGCGCTGGAAAAAGTTCACGGCCACACGCCGGAGCAGGCGCGCGAGACGGCGATGAGCACGCTGCGGCGCTTCGCGCTCGACGCGCATGCGATGAAAAAACCGGCGGAACTTTCCGGCGGGCAAAAGCAGCGCGTGGCCATCGCGCGCGCGATTGCGGCGCAGCCGGGACTGCTGCTTTTCGACGAGCCGACCTCGTCACTCGATCCGGAAATGACGGCGGAGGTGCTTGAATTGATCGAGGAGCTGAAGGCCGAGGGGCGCAGCTTCATCCTCGTCACGCACGAGATGGGATTCGCGCGTCGCGTGGGCGACACGGTGGCATTTCTCGCGGACGGGAAGATCGTGGAGAAAGAAAGCGCGGCGCAGCTTTTCGACGTGCCGCAGTCGGCGGAGTGCCGGGATTTTCTGGCGAAGGTGCTGCGCTACTGACCGCGGAAAAAAACAGCCGACTCCCGGCGGTCGCGGAAAAAAATTCGCCTTCACGGGACTTGACGACTGCATTCATCCCGATGAACCCGATGCAGCAATGCTGTCTCGATGTCACGCGCCGGCACTTCCTCCACGACTGCAGCGTGGGCCTGGGAAAGATCGCGCCGCAGGACTGCTCCCCGATTCACTGCGCGCAGAAGTGGCCGCAAATTCGCTCGCGCTACGCGGGCCGCGGCTTCCGGCTCACCGATGTCCACGGAAAAGTGGTGAAGGCAATCCTTGCTTGAGCCGCACTCATGACGCTGCCAGTCTCCGCACCGTGAAGTATCTCCTGCTCCTCGCATTCGCCCTCCTCGCCGGCTGCGAGACAACCCGATCCAAGAAGAAATCGGACGACGAGGATGACCGAAAATACACGAAGCTCTCCGTGACCGATCTCAGCGGCAACATGATGTCCGAATGGCTTGCCGAGGGCCGCGTGAAAAAGGCGGAGCAAGGCTACACCATCAATGCCGTCGAGCGCCACACCGCACCACCCTACCCGACGGACTCGAAGTATCCGAACGGACGCATTTGTACAGTCGTCGGCCCGAACATCATCCTCGAGGATGTGGAAAAGCCCGACTGGCTCAAGAAGCTCGACGGGGAGAAAAAGTAGCGGCCGTCACGCGCACGCCGCGGACATGGCCTACCCTCGTTCCTTCAAAAACTGCGCGATCGTCTCCGCGAGCTTTGCGCCGATGCCGGACACTTTCGCGATGTCCTCCGCACTCGTGCGCCGCAACCGCGCAACGCTGCCGAATTTCCGCAGCAGCGCCTGCTTGCGCGACTCGCTCACGCCAGGGCAGTCGTCGAGCGTGCTCTCGGCGATGCGGCGTTTCATGAGGAGCTGGTGGTAGCCGTTCGCCCAGCGGTGCGCCTCGTCGCGAATACGCTGGAGCAGCTTCAGCGCGCCGCTGTCCTTCGGTAAAAGCTGCGGCAGCGATTTTCCCGGCCGGTAGATTTCCTCGAACTCCTTTGCGAGCCCGATGATGGGCACGTCGTGCAGCCCGAGACACTGCAGCTCTGCACATGCGGAACTGAGCTGGCCCTTGCCACCGTCCACGATGATCAGGTCGGGTAATTGCGGATTGCGGATTGCGGATTGCGGATTTGCGTCCGCCTCGATTCGTCCGACACGCGCGGCGATTTCGGGCACGGACTCCTGCGAAAATGAATAGTCAATCTGCTCGCGAACGACGCTGCTTTCCGAATTTGCGTTCTGCAATCTGTTGTCTTCAATTTCCCCGAGCACGCGCGCGTACCGCCGTCGAACCACCTCCGCCATGCTTGCGAAATCATCCTGCCGGCCCTCGATGCTCTTGATGCGGTAGCGGCGGTAGAGGTGGTTCGCCGGCTTGCCGTCGAGGAAACACACCATGCTCGCGACGACATGCGTGGTGCTGATGTTGGAAATGTCGAAACACTCCATGCGGCGCGGTGGCCCCGCGAGGCCGAGCGCCTCGCCAAGTTCCGCGAGATCGGCGGCGGGAGCGATTGCGCCGGGCAGCTTCAACCGATGGCGCATCGTCGTCGTGTAGCGCGTCATCGGCTTCGTAGTCTTGCGCAGATCGTCGAGCATGTTGCGGATTTCTGCGGCGCGCTCGAAGTCGAGCCTCGCAGCCGCGGCCCTCATTTCATCTTCGAGCGGCGCGAGCAGTTCCTTCGACTGCCCCTCCATAAACTGGCACGCGAGTTCGACGCGCTCGCGGTATTGCTCGGGCGTCGTCTCCGCGAGCTTCATCGGCACCTGGTAGGTGCTCGACTTGCGTTCGCGTTCGCTCGGCGAGCCGCGACCGAATGTCATCACGCCGAATTTTTTCCGCATGAAAGTGAGCGTCTGCCGCAGCGCGCCCGAGTGCGCGAACGGCCCGAAATAGCGCGCGCCGTCGTCGGGGTTTTTCACGCGCGTGAGGCGGAAGCGCGGCCACTCTTCGCGCACTTCGACCTTCACGAGGAGGAATCGCTTGTCGTCGCGGAAGCTCACGTTGTAGCGCGGGCGGTATTCCTTGATCAGCTTGCCCTCGAGCAGCAGCGCCTCGGGTTCGCTGCCCGCGATGTGCCAGTCGAAATCATGGATCGCCTCAATGAGCGCGCGCACTTTCGGATCGGCACGCATGAGGCGCGACGGTGTGAAGTAGTTCGACAGCCGTTTGCGGAGATCGCGCGCCTTGCCGACGTAGATCACGCGGCCGAAGCGGTCGCGGTGCAGGTACACGCCCGGCTTGTGCGGCACGTCGCCGAGCTTTTTTTTGAAGTCCACTTTTTCGCGGGGAACGCTCATCGCGGGATTAGGATTACTGCCGCTGCGCGAGGTAACGCTGGTAGCGGCGGATGACTTCGTCCACATACTGCCGCGTGCTCCATGCGGCGGTACGCATCATCTTCTGCGCGTCCGCACCGTCTGCCGCCCATCTTTCCACGAGGACGCGTCCGGCGTTGTATTCCGCGAGGGCGAACGGGAGCGGATCGTCGCGATCCTTCCAGCGTTCGAGCGCGCGGCCGAGGTGCCAGGTGCCGGCCTCGATGTTGGTCCTTGCGTCAAAAAGATCGGCGTACACGAAGACCTCGATCCTGTGCGCGGCGGCCCACTCGCGCGCGGCAGACTCGCTGAGCTGCATCAGCCCGCGTTCGCCGGCATCGCCGATTTTTGTCACCGTGAAACGGCTCTCGCGCCACACGACGGCCTTCACGAGCAGCGGATCCACGCCGTATTTTTTCGCGGCATCGGCGATGAGCCTGTCGTGCTCCGAGTAACGGCCCAGCGCGGCCATTTCCTGGATGTGATAGGCCGGGTCGGGCGAGCGCCAGAGCACGACTGCAAGCGCGACATTCGCCGCGCAGAGCAGCACCACGAGCAGTCGGCGGAAGGTTTGCTTCACGGCGTGTGAATAGAGGCGGCGTGACCGCGAATGCGAGAATTATGCGTGCGACATCACGATGCTTCCGGTCGCCCGCCGCTCACAACCGCACGGGCACATCGTGCGTCGCGAGGAAGCGCTTCACGTCGCCGACGGTGTATGTGCCGAAATGGAAAATGCTTGCCGCGAGCACGGCGTCCGCGCGGCCTTCGCTCAGGACTTCGGCCATGTGCTCCAAAGATCCCGCCCCGCCGCTCGCGACCACAGGAACACCCACAGCCTCGCTCACGCGCCGCGTGATCACGAGGTCGTAGCCCTGCTTCGTGCCGTCGGCGTCAATCGAGTTCAGCACGATCTCGCCCGCGCCGCGGCGCACTGCTTCCTCGGCCCACTCGACGGCACTCCACTTCGTCTCCTCACGACCGCCTTTCACGAAGACCTTCCACACACTGGGTGCGGTGCGTTTGCAATCAATCGAGACCACGATGCACTGGCTGCCGAATTTCTCCGCGCCCGCCGTGATCAGCTCGGGCGTCGCGATGGCGCTGGAATTGATGCTCACCTTGTCCGCGCCGGCCTTCAGCATCGCGCTCATGTCGTCCACCACGCGGATGCCGCCGCCGACGGTGAGCGGCATGAAGCAACATGCCGCCGTGCGCTCGATCACCTCCACCATCGTCGCACGGCCGTGCGCGCTCGCGGTGATGTCGAAAAAAACCATCTCATCCGCACCCTGCTCATTGTAGCGCTGCGCGAGCGCCACGGGATCGCCGACATTGCGCAGCCCGCCCTCCTCGGCGCGGCCAAATTGCACGCCGCGGGTGACTTTCCCGTCGTGGACATCGAGGCATGGGATGACGCGTTTGGTGAACATGTTTTCGGGTTTGCGTGAAAGGCCGCTCTCTCTAGCCTGAGCGCCGCCCGTGTCCAACTGTATGAGCAAATTCCCCCAGCCTCCCACTCCGAAAAAGGAGGCCATCGCGCCGCTGCGCGAATCCGCCGCGGGCGAGCCCGACGACGACACACCCACCGAGGATCGGAACTACGGCGAGACCCGGCTGTGGCTCGCCGCGCGCGATCCGCGTTCGCTTTTTGCGTACTGGGAATTCCGCCCCGAGGAGCATCCCGACGCCATCGGCGAAGACGGACGCCCGCGATTTTTTCTGCGCATCTTTCGTGAAGACGGCCACGCGGAAAGCAGCACCGGCATCGAGCCCGGCGCGGGCAATGCCTTCATCCCCGGCGCATCGCCCGGCACCGGCTACTTCGCCGAGCTGGGATTTTTTGAAGGCGACATCTGGTGCTTCCTCGCGCGCTCCGAAGCCGCACGCACGCCGCCGGAAACGCCCGCCACACCCGAGCCCGCCGTCTTCGCCACGATCCCGTCGCGCATCAGCTTGGAAAAATTCCGCGCCGCGCTCGCAAGCTCCGCGCTCCCCCGCGAGAGCCTCGCGATGACCGCGGCGCGCGTTCAGAACGATGCCCAACGCCACGGCGAATGGACGCCCGAACACGAACGCCTCCTCGCAGAAATCCTCGGTACAGACGCCGCGAACGCCGACGCGACGCCCGCAAACTCCCTCACGCTCACACAGCGCATCCGGCAAAAACTCGCCGCCGTCGCGAATGCGTCCGCACCCGGCGCTCCGCTTCCCGCGCCGCAGCTCGAAAGCGCACCGACTTCCCCCTGCGGGAGCTGGCCGACGAGCCCCAGATAGCACCCAGCGCAGATGAGCCTGTCGTCGCACTCTGCGAGTTTGAGCGCGATCCCGAACTGCAAGATGATTTGCCACTTTTCTTGTACATTTTCACCCGCACCATGAGCGCCGCAAAAACCATCGTCCTTCTCATCCTCTCCAATGTCTTCATGACCTTCGCGTGGTATGCGCACCTGCGCGAGCTGCGCGCGAAGCCGCTCATCATCGCGATCCTCGCGAGCTGGGGCATCGCGCTTTTTGAATACGCATTGCAGGTGCCGGCGAACCGCATCGGCTTCGGCATGTTCACGCTGCCGCAACTCAAAATCATGCAGGAGGTGATCACGCTCGCGGTCTTCGTGCCGTTCGCAGTGCTCTACATGCGCACGCCGCTCTCGCTGAATTTCCTCTGGGCCGGACTGTGTCTCGTCGGCGCAGTGTTCTTTATTTTCCGCGCCGCGTGATTTCCCTGATGCCGCAAAGAAAGACGCGCCAAACCCGCGAACCGATGCACACTCGGCCCCCGGAACTCCTCACCCGCATGATTCCCATGAAACAAATCCTCGCCGTTCTCCTCGTGTCGTTCGCCGTCCCGCCTGCGCTGATTCGCGCAGCCGACGCACCGCTCACTTTCAACGACCCGAAGCCGCAGCGCTACGAACTCACCGCGCGTGCCAGCGTGATCGATCCGCGCGCGAAGCCGCATCCCGAGATTGATTTCGTCTTTGAAAAAGGCGGCAAGCCCGCAGACGTGGAGAACGCCACGGTGGACACGCGCGTGAAGCCGCAGGGCAAGCTCATGATCTGGCTCATGGGCAACAGCGCGCCGCTCTTCGAGCGCGTGAACAGCTACGGCATTCACGCCATCCGCGTGCATTACGCGAACGGATGGTTCGGAAAATTTGGCAACACATCGCCGGGCGACGACGGCCAGCTCCTCGGCAAAATCCGCCTCGAAGCCGCGACCGGCGAGGACGCGAGCCCGCTCGTGGAAATCCCGAAGCCCGACGGCATGATGGAGCGCGCGCTGCAATTCGTAAAATGGCTCGCGAAGGAAAACCCGCAGGCGCGCTGGGATTATTTTCTCACGCCGGATGGAAAATCGCTGCGCTGGGATCGCGTGATCATCTCGGGCAGTTCGCACGGCAGCACGACCGCCGCGCGCTTTGCGAAGCAGGTGAAAGTGGACCGCGTCGTGATGTTCTGCGGCCCGCGCGATCAGCTCGAGTCGTGGCAGTCGCTGCCATCGGCGACGCCGGCGAACCGCTGGTTCGCATTCAGCCACGTCCTCGACGGCGGATGGACCGGCGGCCACTACTGCCGCTCGTGGGAGATGATCGGACTAAATCAGTTCGGCCCCATCGTGCCAGTGGACACATCGAAGCCACCCTACGGCAACACGCGCCGCCTCACGACCGACGCCGATGTGAAGGGCGACGACAAGCGCGCCCACAGCTCCGTGACGCCCGGCGGTGCGGCGGTGAAGGACGCGTCTGGAAAATTCGTCCACGAGGACGTGTGGCGGTATCTTTTCAACCAGCCCGTCGAGTTGATCGGCCAGCCCGTGCCGCACGATCCCGGCTGCGAAATGGATCTCCGAGGCAAGGAAAAAAAGGCGAAGAAGTAAGCCAAGCTTGCAGCGCTCGCGCGGGCGAGCACAGCGGAGTGCGGGAGGCGCATCCGGCCTGTCACAATTCCCGGATACCTTCACCCTGCGGGCGCACGCGACTGCAGTTGTGCATGCGCGGCGGTGCGGGCGGACGAACCACATCCCTCCGCACAAAAAACCGACCCACGCAGTCACAGGCGCGGCCACGGATCTTCCGGCATCATCGCGGCTGCCGTTCGGAATTTCGATGTTAAATTTTTAACACCTGCGCGGAGGGGATCGCGGAGCAGCACGATCATCCATCCCGAGTCCCGCGCGGTTTTTCCCGCAGAAAAGTTCGCCGCGCGGCACAAAAATCCACCCTGAAAACGACCCGCTTTACCTCGTAAATTCCGCCATTTTCCACTTGTCCCGCCCCGCCGCCCCGCATATCACGCCGCTCGTATGGCTACCAAACCCAAAAAATCCACCCGTAAACCGAACGCCGCATTCATGAAGCCCGTCACGCCTGACGCGCTTCTGGCTGTGATCGTCGGATCCAAACCCCTCCCCCGCACCGAGCTCACCAAGAAGCTCTGGGTGTACATCAAGAAAAACAAACTGCAGGGCGAAAAAGTGAAGACCGAGATCAATGCCGACGCCGCGCTGAAGGCAGTCTTCGGCGGCAAGGCGAAGGTCTCCATGTTCGAGATGACGAAGCTCGTCTCGAAGCACGTCAAGGCCTAGTCCGCCCGTTAGCAAACGGGAGGCGGATCAGCCCTGCCGATCCGCCTCCCGGGTTTGCTGCGGATGATCGGAGCACACGAGCGAAGCGGGGCCGCATGATTGCGAGTCTCGCCAGAAAAAGAAATGGTCGCGTGTGACCGTGGCCTGAATCAGACTGCCTCTTTTTAATAACTAGAGCGTCCTCATTGCTGTTCCCCCGGTGATGCTGCCCCGGCAATTTTGCCGGCGTTTCCCATTTCCTCGTGAAGCGGGTGTGGTGTTGCTGTGGACACGGCAGGTCGCTCGGTGCCATCCGGGCTAAACCTTCCATCTGGTGATAGCACGATCGATCCTGTGCCCATACGGATCGGACACCTCCGACGGCGCGGCGCGCAGTCGAAGCGGCGCCTGCTGTAGCGGGCTGTTCCAAACTCGGGATTCCTGACATGAGAGGCGATCGGCGCTGAATTTTTTACCACAGCACCCCGTCTTGAGCTTCGCGTTTTTGAAGCACGCGTTTTTGAATTGTCCGCACAGTCCACCCGCTTAACATGTCGCAATGCCCATCGCTCCCCCTGGTGCCCTTCGCCGACTGATTGATGATGTCGGCCCCGTGGATGCCATCGGCGTCGAGGAGCGCGTGGCGAAGTATGCGACGCGGAGCATCAAGAAAAAGTCGAAGCTCTTCGGCCTGAAGCTCGCGGTCTCGATGATCGATCTCACGACGCTCGAAGGAAAGGACACGCCGGGAAAAATCGCGTCGCTCTGCCGCAAGGCGATCACGCCGCACGAGGGCATGGACGTGCCGAGCACGGCGGCGGTGTGCGTGTATCCCGCGATGGTGAAGCACGCGAAAAAGCATGTGACCGGGACGACGGTGAAAGTGGCGTCGGTCGCGACGGCGTTTCCCTCGGGACAGGCACCGCTGAAGACGCGCATCGCGGAAGTGCGCGCGGCGGTCGGCGATGGTGCGGATGAGATTGACATGGTGATCAACCGCGGCGCGTTCCTCGCGGGCGAACTCGCGCTCGTGCAGGATGAGATCGCACAAGTCGTCGAGGCGTGCGGCGACGCCACGCTGAAGGTGATTTTCGAGGCGAGCGAACTGGAGACGTATGACAACATCCGCGCGGCGTCGTTCCTCGCGATGCGCGTGCTGCGGCCCGGCGATTTCATCAAGACGAGCACGGGCAAGACCTCGGCGAATGCGACGCTCGGCAACAACCAGGTGATGATCGAGGCCATCCGCGATTTTTACCTCGATACGGGCGTGGCCATTTCCATGAAGCCCGCTGGCGGCATCCGCACGGCGAAGCAGGCGCTGCACTTCCTCATCGCGATCAAGGAGACGCTCGGCGACGCGTGGCTGCACCATTCGCGCTACCGCTTCGGCGCATCCGCGCTGCTGAATGATCTGCTGCGGCAGATTGAAAAGGAGCGCACCGGCGCGTATCAGGCGCCGTATGTGTTCAGTGACGCCACGGAGGGATATTGAAATGTTAGGCGTTGCTACGCACCATCCCATTTATGGACACAGAACCAATAATCCAGACAAGCATCGCCGAGTCGCGCATCAACGGACACATCATCAAGCTGAACCGGCCCAATGAAGGACTCATCGCCGTTGACGCCATGCTGGAAGTCTGGCCGCGTGAGAGTGGCATCGTCGTGATGCCCGTTGCACCATACGATATTCATTCACTCGGCTCACGACCTTTGCGAGTCACCGAGTATGGCGCGCTCACTCAAGAAGAGTTCGACCATTATTTTCCATCCACCGTATGAAAACCAACCTCTGTGGAAAAGTCGCTTATCTAATCGGAACCTTCACTTGCGCGTTATGTTCACTTGCCTCCGCAGAATCGCCCGTCGAAGTCGTATTGCTTTTGATGGGCAGTTATGAGAATGGATTTTTCATCGGAGACATTTGGCTCCGCGCCAGGTTCAAGAACAATAGCACTAAGGCGTTCTCAATGGCATCTGCTTTTATCACCCCCAAAGAGTTCAAGGTCGTCCCACCTAAAGACAAAGACCATGAAGCATATCCCACCATCGGCTTGAAAGTCCTAAGTCCAGATATTTTGACCTATCCATCCGAAACCAGTCCGTGGAAGCCGGGCGATATTGTCACACTGACACGTGATTTTCACCCGTTCGGCGCAGACTCGGAAAAATCCAAAAACTACGAACAATCGAACCGGGATATGTTCGAGTATTTCACTGTAAAGCTGAAACTGCAGCCCAATGAACTCCTGAATGTCACTAAGCTTGTAAATTTTCTTTGGGTCTCCGCAACACCTGCCAAATGGAAATGACCACAATTTGACTCCATAGAAAAGGTCCGATGCCCAAGACCCCCGTCAAAAAATCCGCTCCACGCCGCGCGTCCGCGCGCGAACTTGTCTTCGGCGACCTGTGGGAATTCGATCCCGCGCCGGAGACGGCGGATCCGAAGCTGAAGAAACGCTACGACCTTTTCATCGGTGGCGAATTCGTCGCACCGAAAAGCGGAAAATATTTCCCGACGATCAGCCCCGGCAACGAGGCGAAGCTCGCGGACATCGCGCTCGCGGGCGCGGCGGATGTGGACGCGGCGTTTCAGTCGGCGCAGAAGGCGTTCGACGGCGCGTGGGGAAAAATGGCGGGCAGCGAGCGGGGCAAATACATCTACCGCATCGCGCGGCTGCTGCAGGATCGCGCGCGCGAATTTGCCGTGGCGGAGACGATGGACGGCGGCAAGCCGATCAAGGAATCGCGCGACTTCGACGTGCCGATGGCGGCGGCGCATTTCTTCTACCACGCGGGCTGGGCGGACAAGCTCGACTGCCTCGCGCCGGGCCGCCGCGTCGCGCCGCACGGCGTGGTCGGGCAGGTCATCCCATGGAATTTCCCACTGCTCATGCTCGCGTGGAAAATCGCGCCCGCGCTCGCGGCGGGGAACACCGTCGTGCTCAAGCCCGCCGAGACCACGAGCACCACCGCGCTGAAGTTTGGCGAGATTTTGCAGGAGGCCGGATTGCCACCGGGCGTGGTGAACATCGTCGCAGGCGCGGGCGAGACCGGCGCGGCGGTGATGACGCATCCGCTCGCCGCGAAGGTCGCCTTCACCGGCTCGACGGAGGTCGGCAAAATCATCATGCGCTCGCTCGCGGGCACCGACAAAAAGATGACGATGGAACTCGGCGGCAAGGCCGCGAACATCATCTTCGACGACGCGCCGCTCGACCAGGCCGTCGAGGGAATCGTGAACGGCATTTTCTTCAACCAGGGCCACGTGTGCTGCGCAGGTTCGCGATTGCTCGTGCAGGAAAGTGTCGCGGCGACCGTGCTCGCGAAACTCAAGCGCCGCATCGCCGTGCTGCGTGTGGGCGATCCGCTCGACAAGAACACGGACCTCGGTGCGATCAATTCGCGCGAGCAACTCGATCGGATCACCGCGCTCGTGCAGAGCGGCGTGGACGAGGGCGCGGAGATGTTCCAGCACGCGTGCAAGCTGCCCGCGAAGGGATTTTATTTCCGCCCGACGGTTTTCTCGGGCGTCACGCAGAGCCATCGCATCGCGCGGGAGGAAATTTTCGGCCCCGTGCTGAGCGTGCTCACTTTCCGCACCGTCGAGGAGGCAATCGAGAAGGCGAATAATACGGCGTTCGGCCTCAGCGCCGGCGTGTGGACCGACAAAGGCTCGCGCATTTTGAAAATGAGCACCGAGCTGAAGGCGGGCGTCGTGTGGGCGAACACGTTCAACAAATTCGATCCCGCGTCGCCCTTCGGCGGATACAAGGAGAGCGGCTTCGGACGGGAGGGCGGCAGGCAGGGGCTGCTCGACTACTGCAAACTCATCTGATCACGACCATGGCCTCACGACTTCCAATAACCAAGACGCCGAAATGCTACGTCGGCGGCGCGTTCATCCGCAGCGAGAGCGGGCGTGTCACGGCGCTGCATGATGCGCACGGGAATTTTTTCGCGAACATTCCGCAATGCACCCGGAAAGATCTGCGCAATGCGGTCGAGGCCGCGGCGAAGGCCGGGCTGGGCTGGGCGAAGCGCTCCGGCTACAACCGGGGCCAGATCCTTTACCGGCTCGCCGAGATGATCGAGGCGCGCAGCGCGGAAATGGCGGAGGCCATCGCGCTCGGTGGCGCGAGCGACGCAGCGGCGGCGAAGGAAGTCAGTGCGAGCATTGACCGGCTCATCCACTACGCGGGTTGGGCGGACAAGTTTGCGCAGGTGCTCGGCAGTGTGAATCCGGTATCGTCACCGCACTTCAATTTCACCGTGACCGAGCCGATGGGGATCATCGGCGTCATCGCGCCGGACGAAGCGCCGCTGCTCGCGCTCGTCTCGCTCATCGCGTCCGCGATTACGGGTGGAAATTCCGTCGTCGCGCTCGCATCACAGTCGCAGCCGTATCCCGCAATCGTGCTCGGTGAAATGCTCGCGACGAGCGACCTGCCCGGCGGTGTCGTGAACATTCTCACCGGCCAGCGCAGCGAGATGCTTCCCACGTTCGCCACACACGAGCACATCCGCGCGCTGAGTGGCGTGGCGAATGCCGACGAGCGCAAGCAGCTCAAGCTCGGCGCGGCGGAGAGCGTGAAGCGCACGCGGCTGCAAAAATCCGAGGACGCCCACGATTGGTTCGCCGACAGCGCGCAGGGCGTACACGAAATCCGCGAGCTGATCGAATTCAAGACGACGTGGCATCCCATCGGCGCTTGAGCGTGGACGGCAGAGGCGAGGTTACTTCAGCGCCTCGTGCAGTTGGTCCGCGAGGCGGTGGCCTGCGAGTGCGATCTGCCGGTCAGCGACAGCGTGCGCCTTTTCCTCGTAGTCTGCGGGCAGCTCGCCGGCGGTCGCCTCGGTGAGACCGTAGGTGATCGTGTGCCTGCGCCATCCGTCGCTGATGGCGAGTGCGCGGCTTTCGAGGCTCCAGCTTTCCGGCGTCGTGTGGTGCGTGAGTTCGGGCAACGCGGTGCGGGGAAATTTCGCGGCGATTTCCTGCGCCTTGCGCGATGCAGCGAGCAGCAGTGTGGTCGGCACAGGACGAAACGGCGCGGGGCCGGGGCCGAAGAGCTGATCCCAGAATGCGTGCAGCTTGATCGCGTGGCCGCCGGGCGGCTTCACCCAGGCGTTGTTGCCGCCGCGGTCGCCGTCGGGCTCCTTGAAATTGTCGTCGAACAGCGTCTCGCAGTGCATCGGCTGGTGGATGTCGCCGACGAGATGGAGCAGGAAACTGAGCATCTTTGACTGCGTGCGTGCGTCGAAGTTTTTTGTGAGATGCCGCACGGCGCGGGACGATTTCGCGATGCCGGCGAGCACGTCGTCGCCGGACGTGGGCGCGGCCTTCATCGGGAAATCCGGCGGGATGAGCGGGTAGTCCACGTAGTGCCATTCGGAGAAAGTCTCGGGGTTGTCGTGGTTGCGGATTTCGTCCGGGTAGATGCTCGCGAGCATCGCAAAAAATTTGCCGCGCGGCAGATCGGGCAGCCCGGCCTCGGGATACGCCTTTTCCCAAGTCGCAAACTTCGTGTGACTTTTCAAAATGCCGTCGAACTTCATGCGCTCCGCCTCGGTGAGCTGATCGTAGGCGAGCGCGGCGGCGATCATGTGCCCCGGCGCGCTCCACGCGAGGACGCGCATGCCGAGCGGGAGCAGAAAAATGGCGCAAGCGAGAAGGAGTCTTTTCATGGCGAGGAGGGGATGGAAATGCTGCTCTTATTTTCTCCAGCAGCGGCGGCGCAGCATGTACTGACACGGTGTGCCGCCGATGCGGTTTTGTAAAACAGGAACGCGGGCGGTGTGCTACAACCGGGCCTTGAGCCGCGCGGATCGCGGACGTAGGGTGCGCCCATGCCAGTCGCCGGTCTCGATCTCACCGCGGAAATCCAATCGCTCAAACGCGGGCGAAACGCGGTCATTCTCGCGCACAATTACCAGGTGAAGGAAATCCAGGAGCTGGCGGATTTCGTCGGCGACTCGCTCGGGCTCGCGTACAAGGCCGCGGAGACGAAGGCGGACGTGATTGCGTTTTGCGGCGTCCACTTCATGGCGGAGACGGCGAAGATTGTGAACCCGACGAAGACCGTCGTCCTTCCCGATCTGAACGCGGGCTGCTCGCTCAGCGATTCGTGCCCGGCGGAAAAGCTGGAGGCACACCTGAAGACGCACGCGGAGAAAAACTACTACGTCGTCGCCTACATCAATTGCTCGGCCGGCGTGAAGGCGCTGTGCGATGTGATCTGCACGAGCGGCAATGCGGCGAAAATCGTCGAGCGCGTGCCGAAGGATCGAAACATCCTTTTTGTCCCCGATGAAAATCTCGGGCAGTGGGTGATCGAGAAAACGGGGCGGCACATGGATCTGTGGAAGGGGAACTGCTACGTCCACGTCGAGTTCACGCGGCAAGCCATCGAGCGCATCAAGGCCGAGTGGCCGGACGCGCCGGTCGTCGCGCACCCGGAATGCACGCGTGCGGTGCGGCTGCTCGCGGACGAGGTGTGCTCGACGGAAAAGATGATCACATTTTGCAAGCAGCACCCGTCGCAGGCATTCGTGATCGTGACGGAGAGCGGGATGCTGCACCGCCTGCGGCGCGAGGTGCCGGGGAAACATTTCATCGCCGGACCGACGGACAAATGCGCGTGCGCCGACTGCCGCTACATGAAACTGAACACGCTCGAAAAACTCCACGCGTGCCTGCTGAACCGCGAGCCGCAGGTGCTCATCCCCGAGCCCGTGCGCGCACGCGCCGAAGTGCCGCTGCGCCGGATGCTGGAGTGGAGCCGGTAGAGCGCGAGCGTGATTGCAATGGTGCGTCCGTCATTTCATCTTCGCCTCTCCCGCACGCTCGCGCTGATTTTTTCCGCGCTGCTCTGCGGATGCGAGGACCACGGCAGGACTGTGCGCGATGCCGCGGCGGATCTGGCGCGGCTGTTTTCCGAGGGAAAAATTGCCGAGGCCTATGCGCAGACCGCGCCTGCATTCCAGTTTCGCCGCTCGGCGAATTACTTTGAGGCACGCCTGCTCGACCTCGGCCTGTGCGACGCGCGGGGCGTGAAATGGGGCGAGCCGGAACGTAACGGGCGGATCGCGACCGTGCGCGGGATTTTCATACTGCAGGACGAAAGCAGGCTGCCGTTGAACTTCGTCTTCAGCCTGGAGGACGGCGCGTGGCGCCTCATTGAGGCACGCTCCATTCCCGGATCCGGCGGCATTGCGGAGGACGTGTTCGCAGTCGCAGCACGCACGCGAGACACGGTGAGCACGAGAGCGGTGGAAATCCTCGAGCCGAACGCCACCGAAATCCCCACGGAACCGCAGCTCCGGCAGCTCGCGGAGGACACGCTGCTGCTCTTCAACGGCGCGATCCAAAACGGCGGTGATTTTTCCGCGCTCTACACCGCCGCATCCGACCGGTGGAAATATCGCGGACGGAAAAAGGAGGATCTCGAGTATGTCGGTTCCGATCCGGAGCGAATCATGAGGGCCGATCCGGAAAACCGGGACGACCGGCTGACCATCGCCGCACTGCGCTCGGCGTTCATGCCCTATGTCGAGGCCGGCGTTGATCTTTCCCCGATCAAGGGAAAGAGGATGATCCTCTCGTCGCCTCCGCGCGTGAACTCGGACGGAGTTCTGAACCTGAGTGGCACGTTCGACGCGACCGTGTTCCAGGTCAGCGTACCAGGCCGCCCGCGGCGGGTGGAATTCAGGCTGGAATACGTCCGCGAGGCTGGCTGGTGGAAGCTCATGGGACTCACCGTGCACGTCTTCGCGGCGGATCAGCCGCCAAAGGTGGGCACCGCACCGTAACGCCGGACGCTCCCGTTTGCTTTCCGTTTCAAAATCCGCGCAGCACGGCGAGCGCGATGGCGAGCGATGCGCAGTCGGTGATGCTCAGCACGGGCGTGTCCTTGCGCGTGCGCTTCACGAGGCCCGCGAGCACGCCGCCGGGGCCGAGTTCGAGGAAAAGTTCCACCTTCTCGACATCCACGAGAAACTCGATCGTCTCCGTCCATCGCACCGAGCCGGTGACCTGCGCGGAAAGCGCCGCGCGGATTTCCGCGGGATCGCCGACGGGCCGCGCAGTCACATTCGCGAAGACGGGAAATGCAGGCGGCTGCATCGGCGTCGAGACGAGCTTCGGCGCGAGCGCGTCCGCGGCGCTCTGCATGAGTCGCGAGTGATACGCGCCGGCGACATTCAGCTTTGCGCATTTGCGAATGCCGCGGTCGCGCGCGACTTCCAACGCAGCCTCGATTTTCGATTCCTCGCCCGAGAGCACGATCTGGCCGGGGCTGTTGAAATTCGCGACGTCCACGCCGAAGTCCGCCGCGAGCTGGCGCACGATGGCTTCGTCACCGCCGATCATCGCGGCCATCGCGCCGGTCGTGTGCTCGCAGGCTTCCTGCATCAGCCGTCCGCGTTCGGCGACGAGCCGCAGGCCATCGGCAAACGCAAACGTTCCCGCGGCGGCGTGCGCGGTGAATTCGCCGAGCGAAAGCCCCGCCGCGACATGCACCGGGAATTCGCCGATTACCGTGCGCAGCGCAGCGAGAGACGCGAGGCCGTGGACAAACAGCGCAGGCTGGCAGTTTGCCGTCTTCACGAGTTTCGACTCCGGGCCGGAGAATGCAATCGTACTGAGCGAACGTCCGAGGATTGCGTCAGCCTCGCGAAACAATTCAGCGGCTGCGGGAAAGCCCTCCGCGAGGTCGCGGCCCATGCCGACGGCCTGCGCGCCCTGTCCGGCGAAAAGTAGTGCGATGCGTTTTGTCATGCCCTCGCATAGTGCAGGCGCGGGCGGGCGCGCAAGTGCGCGGGCGCGATGCAGGTGGCCCCGGCAAAGTCACGACTCCGACCTTGCCCATACTCCTCCGCGGATTTGCCCTGCCTACCCCAAACGATAAACGATGCGCGCCTTCGAGAGGTCGTAGGGCGACATCTCCATTTTCACGCGGTCTCCCATCGCGAGGCGGATGAACCGCTTGCGCATCTTGCCTGAGATGTGTCCGAGCACGAGGTGCTTGTTGGCCAGTTCGACACGAAACATGGTTCCGGCGAGGACCGACGTGATTTTTCCCTCGATTGTGATGACATCATCTTGAACAGGCATAATTGGTTTGGCTTTTGCGAATGAATTGGCGGGGTTGTGACCTCCGCCGGGTTGAAAAGCTCTTGAGAGCTGCTTCGACCGGCCATCAGGCCAGTCGAAGGGCGCGGACAGTCGTTCGCATCTGCTATTGCGCAAGTGTTTGTTTCCGCGTCCACTCTGCACCGGATTGAGATGTGCGATCAAAATGTCACGCTAAACACGCCGGAAAACACCATGAGCCGGCTGAAGGCTTGATGCCGGAGATCTCTGGCCTCCGGTGAACGATTCCCAGAGGGACTCTGCTATTACGGCGCGTTGTAGCGATCAAATCCTGTAAACAACTGGAAACTTGGCGTTTCCGAGTTCATCACACGCGCTTTTTGATAAAGTCACAACGCCAGTCACCACAAGTCCCCCGATTTCCGCCGATGTTTGCGGATGTCTTTCCCCCTCACTTCACGAACCGCCAGCGCGCTTTTTTCCGCGCCTCTCTTCCGCATTTCGTCGTATCGTCATACCTTCATATTCCAATTTGATATGAGTTTCCTTGTAGGATGTTATGCCGTGATTCTCAGTGCAACGCTCTGGAAAATAAGCACTTGCGACGCGCACGCTCTTTGCGTGATTTCCGGCGCTTTTCGGGGTGTGTGGAACATTGACGCCAGTCTCATTTGCCGCGCTTCGCCCTGCCGTCCTCACTCTGCATTTCCTCCCGGCACGCGAGAAAGCGTTTCGCGTCGAGTTTGGCAGGTGCGGTGCGTAGGAGGAAGCGGATCAACTCGCTTGTGTTCGCAAGCGTTTCCGTGTCCGCGAAAAGCCCACCGCGAAGCCGTTTGATTGCAGCCGTATCCTTCGCAAAAAGGGTCATGCTGATTCTTTCGGCTGTGGCGGGCGCTTCGGGCTGGGGCTTCTTTGCGGCTTTCATATTGTGTCACTGTCATACGATGCACGCGGGAGGCTGTCAATCCCAGCGTCTGCCGCTGGGGTGCGTGAAAGGGGGCACCCCCGCCACCGGTAAGTATTTTCTTTGAGCGTTTGAAAATGGGCGGGTGAACTGAAAGGGCGTCACTCGGGAACTCGAATTGAATTTGCGATCCGCCCCTGCGGTCTGCCTCTCGCGCCATTCGGCGCTTGCCATTGCCCATGTCCTCACAGCGGGATTTTAGAGCTTGCCCGTGATGAAGGAAACTGACAAAGGGGAACCTCACACTGGAGGAATCCCCATGAAAACCTTGCTCGCTCTCGCTTGTTCCCTCGCATTTTTCTCACCGCTGTGCGCAGCGGACTTTGCAAAAGGCGACAAAGTCGAGTTGGTGAAAGACTCTCCGATTTATTTCAAAGATGCCGTTCTTCGGGTCGCGCATACCGGCGAGCGATTTACCGTCATTCTGCAAAACGCTGCCACCCACAAGGTTTACCTGTCTGCCCAAGATGCGCTTGGAAAAGAAATTGCCGTCAACGTCCTCGATAGCGAACTGCGAAAGGCGGGTTCTGAGCCTGCTCCGCAAATCCCGCGAAAGGAATTGCACGAAGCAACACCCGAGCAAGCCGTGTATCTGGCTGAAACGAAAAATAGTGCGGGTAGCGGCTTTATGGTTCAGATGAACCGCGCGTGTTATGTCGTAACCAATGCTCATGTCGTTACCTCTGCCGCCAAGGTTGAGTTTAAGAACCCGGTAGGGCGGCTTACGATTGCTAGTGGCCAAGTAGAAGTAGCTGACGATCGAGATTTAGTGCGGTTTCCGTCTGATAGTGATGCGGGATTGTTGCTTGGAAGGGAAGTCAAGGCGGACGATGAAGTGGTTGCGTATGGCAACAGCGCAGGCGAGGGCGTCGTGACCAAGCTTCCCGGCAAGGTGTTGGGCGTCGGCGTCGAAAAGATTGAAATCTCTTGCGAAATAATTCCGGGGAATAGCGGTGGCCCTATCTTAAACAGCCAAGGTCGAGTCTTGGCAGTAGCCAGTTATTTGACGCATACCGGAAACGTCGCAGAATGGATCAAGAACGGGACGCGATTTGATAAGGCTCGCCGTTTTGCATATTGTCTGAACGACGGAATAAAATGGACTTCAGTGCCGTTCTCGCAGTTTTTGAACGAATCTTCGCAGGTTGATTCGATTTGGGAGCTTGCCGATTATTTCGCACAAGTCCTGAACCAGCTTCTTTATCACACATTTGAAGCCGAACTCGAAAATAAATTCCCGAAAAACGGAGAGTTATCCAACTTCATTACTACTTACAATCGTGCGACAAAGATGCTTAGTAATAAGGATGGGACTCTCGCGACAGACAGAGAGATCGCCATGTCGAATAGCAAATTGAAAGGCACAGCCAAGTCGCTGACATCAGATTTCGTTCGCATCATTGATGCAACGGCAAAGGATTTTCAGTTCAAAGGGCAACGTATCAAAACTCCATATTTTAAAAAGCAGGCGCAGGAGGCGCTTCTCGATTTGCGTGAAGCGTCAAGGATAGTTACTGAAAATGCAAAGTTGGCATCTGGCTCGAATTTCCTAAAAGCTGTTCCTCAGTAATAAGCGCAAATTTTCTTGCCTTTCGGGGGTTCCAGCGATAGCGAAGCGAGCTTGCGAGCGCGCTATCGCAGGAACGTCTCAAAGGTTGTTCGCTCGCGCGCTCCTTTGTGGGAATGTCTCCCCACGGCTTAGAGACTGACACTTTCCCGGCCTACTAACGTAGGGCCGGGCAAGTCTGTCTCCCTTGTTTCGCACGCGAGACTTTCCCGAATCTCGGAAATGGCGGGCAAGTCTCCGGGCAAGCCTCCTTTCGCGACTTCCGCCTGTGGCTGTTCCGGGGACGGTTGCCTGTGGCGTGAGATGAGCACCATTGGATTGGTTCTACTACGCTTGATGCGCGACTCGAAAACATCCTCTGTATCGAGCAATTCCTTCAAAGTGTCGTCAGCGCCTTGTTTCGAGAAACCCGTGTCCCTTGCCTTCGTAAGCAACACGGTTTTCGGGATAGTCCCTTCGGTCGGGACAAGCGCCTTCATGTCGGCGGCGGTTTTTCTCGGCTTGCGTGCCTTTTTCGCTGCTACCGCCTTTGCGACGCCTTCCATGTCTTCCGGCGTTGCCTCGCGCCAATAGAGCCCGTCTGAGGCATGGCAGAAGTGGCGTGTGATAATCCGTGCGCCGTCTTCGTTACTCCAGCCAATCCGATTCCCCCGCTTGGCGGCGATGAACTGGAAAACGTGCGGCGAGTGCGTCGGGTCAATCACGATTGCAGCCCGTGTCCAATTCGTGATGTCTGCCGAGCCAGCGCCCGCGTAGCCCCAATCCGAATCGCGCCAGTCGGACGTTTTGCGATTCGTCACCTTGGGCGTGTGATGATTCACGATGCACGCCACGCGATGCTTTGCCAGCAACGGATTCAGACCGCCGCGAAGGAAAGCGGCGGTGTGCTCTGCCGCGTTCACGTCCCCGCCCATGTATGCGAGCAATGGATCAATCCGCAGAAGGTCGAACTGCGACAACGCCAGCCTGCTGGCAACGTAGTCGAGAAAGTCCCCGCCCGTGCGCCCGCATTCGGTTTCGTAGAAAACATTCCCCCTCACTTGCTCACGGTCTTCACCCGAGAGCCTCAATCCACGGCAAACTCCCTCGCGCATTTCGGCGAGGTCTTCGGCGTCGTTCTCCGCTTGGATCGTCAGGATGCGAAGCGGGCGGGCGGGATGGATTCCGAATGCAGGACGGCCAAGGCTCCAAAGGATGTCCTGCTGAACGCTGGCGGATGATTTGCCGACGCCAGACGGCCCGATGAAAAGCATTCCGCCGCCGATGCAAAGAAACCGATTGCCCAAGACGGTGGCGCGCGGGTCGGGCGTCCCCGGTGCAATATCCATGAGCGGGACAAGTGGCGCGTGTTCATCCTGTGCGCTCTCGCGCGGATGCCCCGTGCTGTTGCCAGGATGCCCGCCAGCGGCGTTTGTTCGCTGTGTCATGGCTTTGCCCTCAGTGCGTCCAAGTCGCAGTTGCGAAGCATCGCGAAGAAATCCTCCGCGCGCAAAACGATGATGAACGGATGCAGATTGCGGCGCATGGCAACGGTGGGAATCTTTGACGCTCCCGCGTCCCTGACAGCCTGTGCCAGAAACTCGAAAGGGTTGCCGCGCTCTGTGTGTTTCACTTCAAAGTGAAAGCCGTCCAGCTCCGGGCAAACTACGTCCGGTGAATCCGGCGAGCCGGCAAATTGCTGTCCCCGTCTCGCGCTTGTGTATCCTGCCGCGCGCAGTTCATCCCTGAACTGGCGTTCCGCCCGACAACCTTTGGAGCGTGAGTTCATAGGGTGTAGGAGCGGCGTTGCGCCCGCGTCGGCTTCGCCTGCGGTTCGCTGCGTGGCGACAATTCGATTTTGTGCCCGGCGTCGAACAAGTCCGCGAGTGCCCTGTAAATCGAAGGCTGAGATTTGCCGGTGAAGCGCATCAACTCATCGAGAGACGGATGCCCGCCGAGTTCTTCGATGGCATAGAACAGCGCAACCGCGCGATCGGGGAGTTTGTGCAATGCCTCAAGCTGCATCGGTGAAAGGGATCGTTTCGAGTTCATTTGCCAACGCCCTCCGCTGTTGCCGCAGTCTCGCAACGCTCAATGAACGCGAGGACGGAATTTGTCCCTGAGAGCAAAAAGAGGCGGGTGCCTTTGATTTGTCCCGGCTCGCGAATGGAGACGGAACGGAAGTGGCCCTTGGCCGCGCCCTCGTAAAGTTTCGCACGGGAAAAGCCCGTGTAGTGCTCTGTGCCTGATTTGGGACTTCGCACCCAGACCGGCAAACCCGCTTGCCGCTCCGCGAGCAAGGTTTCAAGACGTGCAAGCCGCCTTTCGGTTGTGGACTGCTTAGCAAGCTCCGCCGGGCCTGCTGGTATCGGGGCGTTTCCGCCTGTTTTGCTGGTGATGTCAGTGGACATGCGGGGAGTGTTTCACTTCCTCGCGATGTCGAAAAACGGACCTTAATTCGTGCGATTAGATTTCCGGGAATTCCCTCTGAATCCGTCGTTTTGCACGCCGTGAATCCGAGGTGAAATAGGGGTTGTCCCTGAGTTTTTCAGCTTCCGCTCTTGGCAAACGGGTGAACACATCCAACGCTTCGATTTCAGTGAATGACTTTCCATTTTTTTCCATCCGGCGCTTTTTTCCTGTGCTTCTTTTCGGCTCTGGAATGCCGCGTAGCTGGCGCTGTATTTTCAACATGTCTCGAAGGCGATCCAAAATTTCGCGATTACTGCATTCCTTCAAGTTGAAGGCGATCAGTCCGGGTTCACTCCAACCGGACTTTGCTTTTTCATGTAGCGATTGGATAAGCCACTCTTCTCTAATCTGTTCTGGCAAACTTAGAGTGTAAGCGGCTGGCCTCTCGTCCGCGAGCGTGCCACCGTCCTTCGCAATCTTCTGTTTCCATTGACTCGCAACGTTCTCGATTTGCCGAAAGGTGAGTTTGCAGAATGGCACGCCGATCGCATAGCGCACCTGTGGAGTTTTCGCGTTCCACCCAAACTCGCGTCTTGCGTGAAGCTCATACCAGAACGCGCATTCGCTGAAATGCTTCACATACCATTCACGGCACAATTCTTCTTCGTGTTCCTTCAGCGTGAGCGAGCGTCCGTAATGCTTCAAAGTCCATCTTCTGCATAGTTCCTCTTCAACTTCCCTCCCCGTGAGGACACGTCCAAAAACTTTCAAACTCGATTCCCGATAATACTTCGCCAGCGTGGTGCGTGCGGATTTTCCGTATCGCTTCCACCATTCCGGTTTCATAGGAAACATGCCTTTTGTGCCGGGCGGGGGAAGCAGCATTTGTCCTTTGTGATGCGAATCCGGGCTTGCCTTGTAAAGTCGCATCATCGCTTTCGCGCATCCGGGTTCCTTCCACCACCACGCAAACTTTCGAGCGTGCTTCGTCACGGTATCGTTCTTGGCGTGCCGCTCACAGCTTCACTTTCAAGCCCGCCGCCTTTGCCAGCGTGGTTTGCCGCCCGTCAAAGGTCAGAAACTCTTTTGCGCCCAATTCCAGCGCGGTGGCGACGTGGAGAATATCAAAGCCGCGATGCCCGCCCTTGCGGGTGTGCTGTGCGGAGAGCTGTTCCGCGCGGCTGTGAACCTTCGCCCAATCGGGCGGCACGATTTCCACGAAGCCGCTTTCCACGTCGCCCTGCAAATGCGCGAGCATGGCCGCGCCTTCCCTTTCGCCGTAGCCCTTGCTGGCGTCCCTGCTGTGAAGCCATGTCTGGAAGCGGACGGACTGGCGGAACTCGAAAAGCAGGAGGGCCGTGACGGGCAGGGCTTCCTTCATCGTGTCGCGGTGCGCGATGGCCCGCGCGGTATTATCCTGCTTGCGATAGAGCGCGCAGAGAAAGGAAGTGTCCGGGTAGGCGGTCATCCTTCCTCGCCCTCCAATTCGGCGTCGCGCATGGCCTTTACCTCCGCCGCGCTGAACACGCGGTCTCCCCACGTTTCCTTCATTCGCCGCCTGTGCTTCACGGGATCAAAGCGGGGTGCAGCGGGCTTTTCCATCGGCACAAGCTGCGCGAATGCCCTGCCGCGTTTGACGATTTGCACGGCTTCCCCGTCCTCGATCCACGCGGAGACGCGCCGGAAATGGTTGCGAAGGTCTGCGACGGTGGCGGTTTTCATGGTGATAGGAGGAAGTATCACGAACCGTCTGCGGAAGTCAATGGTGTTTGCCGGGGCCGGGAATCTTGGCGATGGCCGCGCGCAAGGGTGCGAGTTCGTGGTGCGTGTATTTTGCGTTCATTTCCGCGCTCGCGTGCCCTGCGAATTGCTGGCGGATTTCCTGACTCACTCCCGCATTCGCCATTTCGCTGACAAAGGCGTGCCGCAAGCTGTGAAACGAAAGCGTCCAAGTCTTGCGCCCCTTGCTGCCTTCCTTCGGTTCGTGAACCGCTTCCCCACGAACGCCCGCCCGCGCCATGATTCGCGCAAATTTTCCACTGAGCCGGGAAACATCGTGCCCCGCGAGTGTCGGGAAGATGAAAGCCTTGCCGGTGTCCGGGGCTGGCATTTCGAGCAAGTGACTTTCGAGCGCGGGGTGCAAGGGGATCGTCACTTCCGTTCCGGTTTTCTTCGCGGTGTATGTCACGAGTTTTCCCGGAAGATTGATTGCATCCCATGTCAGATTCCCCACGTCCGCGAGTCGCGCCCCGGTGCAATAGCTGAACAGAATTGCCCCGCGCCAATCCGCGCTTGTCGCCGCCTCCATGAGCGCCGCGACTTGCTCCGGGGTGAAGGGCTTCCGCGACGATTTCGACGCGCCCTTGGACTTCGTGAGCGTCGGCATGTCCACCGCTTCCGCCGGGTTGCTCGTGAGAATCCCTTGCCGCCGCGCCACGTTGAACGGGACGCGCAATTCCCGAATCATCCCGCAAACCGTCGAGGGACTTTTTCCGGTGCCCAGTTGCTCATCACGAAAACGGGAAATGTCCGCCGGGACGATTGCCGTGATATTCAGCCGCGCCCGCCCGCCGATGCTCGCAAGAAAGGCTTCCACGGTTTTCCGGTAGGAGCCGTGCGTGCTTTGCGCCGTGGAGACTGCCTTGTTTTTCAGCCAATCGCGAAGCCAGCCCTCCGCCGTGTGCCGGGGCATCACGTCCCCGGTGGTGCGTTCCAAGATTTCACCGATCAATTGCCGCGCCCGGTTTTCCGTGAGCGTCCCGCGCCGTGCCATTTCTTCCGCGCGTTCAAGCGTGAGACAGATTTCGAGAGCCTTTTTCCTGTCCGTTTGTTTCGTGGATTTTTGCAGCCGCCGCCCGTCCGCCGCCGTGTAGCAGGCAATCCAAAATGGGCTTCGTCCTTTCGCGTCTTTTCTCAGTGATGACATGTCACAACGGTAGTCACAACGTCCACCCCTGTCAATAACGTCTCTTAAAGTCTTTATTTCTCTGATGGACGCTCCCAAAACGGGCTTTGCTACTTCGGCGCGTACCAGCGCACGATCGTGAGCGTCGCGCGGAGCTGCGTCTTGTCGTCCCGGTTCACCTTGATCTCGCAGCCCTCGATCGCCGTGAATTTTTCCGGGCCCTGGAGTTCGAGGAGGAAATTGAACATCCCGTCCCATGTGCCCTTCGCGTCGAATTTCACGCCGAGCGCGATGTGCCCCGGCTGGTTGATCGGCGTGCCGGGCGCGGGCGCTTCGAGCGTGACGGTGTGCTTCTTCGCGATTTCGAGGACGGCCTCGCGCAGCTCCTTGCTCGCCACGTCGGGGTCGCCGAGCACGGGCATCTTTTCGTTCAGCAGCGCGTCGCGGCGTGCCCAGAGATTGCGCTCGGTCTCGCGCTTCTTGAGCGTGTCAATTTTCATCTGCGTCATCGCGAGCTGCTGCGTGAGGGTGGCGCGGTTTGAGAGGAAAAATTTGGCCAGGTAAAAATTCAGCAGCACGCCGATGACGATGGCGGTGACAGTGAGGAGCGATTTCTCCCGCTGGTTCATGTTCGCGACGAGGTTCATCGCGGCTTGCCGGTGACGGTGAATGTGACGGTGTTTTCTTTCACCGGCTGCTCGGGCGGCGTGTACAGCTCGAAGCCGTCGAGTTCCTTGTCCGCCTTCAGCTTCGTCACGAGCGCGAACCGCGCGTCGGTCGTGCCCTCGCCTTTCGCGATCCACTCGCGCGGACTGAACGAGAACGACGTGAAGCTCATGCTCTTGTCCTCCGGGATCGCCGTGATGAGCCGGTGCAGCACTTCGGTGATGTATCGCTTCGGATCGAGCACGGGCGCGAGTCCGTTCCAGCGATCCATCTGTTTCTCGATGCCGGCGAAGCGCGGCTTCATCGCGAGGTGCTCGCGCTCGACGGCCTGCACGCGGTTCTTCAGCCACGCGAGGTAGCCGAACGCCGCGGCGACGAGCACGAGCCAGACGACGCCGGCGACGAGCAGGTTCTGCCGCAGCGTGTCGCCGCGCGCGCGGCTGCGCAGTTCCGCCTGCCACGCGGGCGGGAGCAGATCGAGGGACGACTTCGCGCCGGGCAGCGCACCGAGTTTCTCCACGGGTTTTCCAAAATGCTGCGCGAGCGCGTCAGCGAGATCGCCGGCTTCCTCGGAGATCCGGATCTCGGAAAAATCCCCGGGCACGCCCTGGAGTTCCGCGGAAAGCAGGAGGCCTGGCAGTTCTCCCAGCACCGCATCCGGGCCGAGTGCGGCGATCGGCTGCGCCCACGCGAGTTTGCCGTCGCTCACGATCGCGCACGCGGTCTGGCCCTGCTCGGGCCAGAGCGCGAGGATGGTGCCGGTGTCCGGGCAGGATGCGGCGACTCGCAGCGCCTGAAGCGTGATTCGGCCGGGGATGCGGCCCTTTTCACGCAATGGCGCGCAGAGCGTGTCGAGCTGCGCCCGCGACGCCGCGAATGTGAGCACGGTGCTCTCATTTTCACCCTGCGAGAGGATCTCGAAGCCGTGGCTCACGTCCTCGATCGGGTATGGCAAAGTTTTTTCGAGCTGGAGCTGGAGCATGTCGGCCAGCTCCGCGCGGTCGGTGGACGGGAGCTTGTGCCGCTCGATGAGGACGGACTGGCAGGGCAGCGCGAGTTCGACGTTCGCACTCGCGGGCAATGCAGTGATCGCCTCGCCCAGCGTCGCGACACTCTGCTCCGCGCCACTGCCGACGCTCACGCGCCAGCCGTGTGCATCGGGACCGAGGAGGGCCGGGGGTGCGCCGTTTTGCTTCATTCTTGCCAGTTCAGGATCTGAGGGTTCTGGCTTCCTTTACGGACGACGACGGTCGCTTGTCGAACGACTTTTCCGGACCAGCCCTCGGAAATGATCTGCCAGGCGTTATCGTGAAGCCCGATGAGGCCGCCGAGCTGCTGCCACTGCGTCTTGTTCAGCCCGAGGAATCCCTGCACGGTTTCGAGTTTCTGGATCGGGGGATCGTCCGGCGTGCCGTCAATGCCGTCGGCTCCGCGCCGCCATTTGAGAAAGCTGTCGATCGCCAGGTCGCCGACGCCGGGGAGCAGGCGGAGGATGTTCGCATCCGCAGATGAGAGATCGATCGGCCCCGACGAATAGATGGTGAGGTCATCCTTCCAACCGGGCTGCGAGGTGAGCGGCTCGGTGCCGGCGACCTCCGCGAGTTCCTCGACGGAGATGAACTGCCCGCGGTTCGGCGGGTGGTAGCCGGGGCCGTCCTCCTGTCCGTTCGTGCGTTTCACATTGTCCGCGTCGAGCCAGTCGAGGATGCAGTCCACCATGCGATCACGCGCCTGGGAATCAATGCCGCGCGACTCGAGCCAGCGGCGGAACATGTCGAGCTTGCGCGGGTCTTCGCCGGCAAAAAGGAAGTTGAGGTTCAGCTTCGCACCCTCGCTGATCATGCGCACGCGGAAGCCGGGGTCGTTGTTTTCCTCGAGCCTCAGCGCGCCCGTCTCCTTGCTCGTGAGCGGGTGCATCGCGATCGCCAGCCCGCTGTGCGCCATCGCGCGCGCCTCCACGTCATTGAAGGTCTCGCCGGATACCGCGACCGTCTGCCGGATGTATCCCGCCCAGAGCAGCACCGCGCCCGTGAGCACGATGATCGCCCACAGTGCGATGAGCAGCGCCGCGCCGGCCCGTGTGGATTTTTTCAGAGGCATCATTGCACGGCGGAAATGGGAATGCGCAGCACGGCCTCGTAGGGCACGTCGTCGCCCTCGCGCGTGATGCTCATGATGACAAATGCGGGCCGCACCGTCGGATCGCGCCACGAGTCGAGGAGCTGTCCGAGCCGCGAATCCCAGTACCGGATCCGCAGCGCCGACACATGCTGAAGCAGCGGCACCCAAGTCGCATCATTGTCGCTGCCGCCGGCGACCAGACCGCCTGGAGTCTCCAGCAACGCGGGCCTGCGCCAGTAGCCGATCTCGTACTGGGTCGAATTTTTCTCCACCGGCTGGATGCGCAGCTTCACGCGGTACTCGCCAGTTGCTGCGGTCGTCATCAGCCCCGGCCCGCCGCGCGAACGCCATTCGATCGAGTCAAAATCCGCGCCGTTCAGCTTGATGCTCTCGCCCTGGATGTTGATCGTCTGGCCGTGCGCTGGCAGGTTGTAAAATTCCTCCTGCACGAGCGCCACGAGCCGGTCCACGCGGAGCTGCTCCTCCGTGTCCTCCACCGAAACCGCCACCGCGCGCACGGTGGACTGGATGAAGCGGAAAATGCCGATCGTCGTGAAGCCGATGATCGCGACCGCAAGCATCACCTCGAGCAGCGTGAAGCCGCCGCGCCTCATGGCAGATGGAAGCGGGATTTTCATTGCTGCTTCGGATAAACGATGAACGACAGATCGCGGTGGACCGTCTCGCTGCCGGCCTTCCAGCTCACGTCGAGATGCACTTTGAAGAGGCCGAAAAGATCCTGCTCCTTTTCATTCTGCAGCTTCATCGGTTCGCGCGTGATGTTCATCGTCATGCCCGCCCACGCGCCCTTGAGCTGCTCGGTCATCGTGTCCGCGAGCGGCAGCGCCTCGGTCTCGATCTGCGTCTGGTAATTCGCGAGCACGCGCTGCGCGAGGCCCTCCTCGCGGCGGATGCGCTCGGAGCGCATGCAGTTCTGCACGCATCGGCTCAGGCCGATCACCGCGAGCGCGAAGATGGCCACCGCGAGCATCGCATCCAGCAGCATGAAGCCCGCGGATTTTTTAACGGAACGGCGGATCGCTTTCATCGGATCGAGAGATCGGTGAGTTCCCCGTGGCCGGTCAGCGGATCGTACTGCGCGGTCCACGATCCCTCGGGGCCGCTGTAGCTCACGATCACCGGCTCGCAGGTGCCGCTGCGCCAGAAAGTCCACACGCCCGGCGTGTCCTTCGGCGCGAGCAGCGCGGCGTGGCGATCGAGCGTGAAGACCTCCTCTTTGGAAATCGGCAGCTCCTCCGGCTGCGCGTCGCCGCTCTCGACTTCCTCGGGCTTCGGGTCATCCGGCTTGAGCACGATCCGGTCTTGTTCCCACGAAATGGACCACGGGCGCTGCTGGCGCACGGCATTGAGCTGCGCCTTGCGCGCGAGCCCGTCGAACCTCTCAAACGTCTCGCGCAGCCTCCGCTCGCGCGACACGCCGCGCATGTTCGGGATGGCCAGCACCATCACCGCGATGGCAATGGCGATCGCGAGCATCATCTCGATGAGCGTGAATGCACGCCTGGAGGAGAGGTTCGTCATGAGCCCGGAAAGATGCCCGTGCCGACGGAAAATGCGAGCGGCTTTAGTTTGCGCGACAGCCACAATTTGCCGACATCCCGCCGCACTGCGGAACAGGGCGCGCACTTGTGCTTGCCCGCCGCAGTGACAGCGCGCACTTTGCCCGCGATGAACCCGCCGGAATTCCCGACGCCATGGCAGCGCAAGACGATGTGGACGGCGCTCGCGACCGTTTCCGTCGCCGCGACCCTCACGCTCGTGGTCGCGTTCATCTACATCTTCTCGCAGGTGATGGCCTACCTGCAGCCGATCCTCGTCCCGTTCGCGATCGCCGGCGTGCTCGCGTACCTGCTTGAGCCGCTCGTCGCATGGCTCGTGAGGCTCGGCACCACGCGCCGCCGAGCGGTCACCGCGGTCTTCGCCGTCACCACGCTCGCGTTCGTCGGCATCATGTTCTGGCTCGTGCCGATGATCTCCGGGCAGACGAAGAAGCTCGCAAAGAAGGTGCCCGAGATCACCAAGCAGGTCCGCCACGGCATCTCCGGCCTCGCGCTCTACGTGCGGGAAAGAACGGGAATCCGGATCATCCCCGACGAGTTGGTCGAAATCGCGAAGACGACGCCCGCGCCGACTCCCGAGCCGAAGCACATCGAGCCCGAAAAAACGAAGACACCGCCAGTGACCGTACCGCCCGCTCCGGTGGGAAAAACGGATCCGGCGTCTCCTGCCACAGACCCGGCAACACCACCGGCGGAAACCGATCCGAAGCCTGCGGCTGCACCCACGCCTGCGCACGGATCGTCAAACCCCGAGGAAGTCATCCGCAACATCAGCACCGGCGAATGGCTCAACAAGGCGCTGCCGAAAATCTTCCAAAGGGTGTGGGACTTCTTCACTTCCAGCCTCGGCGGGTTTCTCGGCCTCTTCGGTTTCCTGCTCTCGCTCATCATCGTCCCGCTCTATCTTTTTTACCTCCTCGCCGAATCGCCGCACATCTCCGCTTCGTGGACGAAGTACGTCCCGCTGCGCGCGAGCGAATTCAAGGACGAGGTCGTCGCGTGCATCACCGAGGTGAACAGCTACCTCATCGCATTTTTTCGCGGGCAGCTCGTCGTGAGTACCATCAATGGCGTCGCCACCGGCACTCTGCTCGGCATCGTTGGGCTGGACTTCGGCATCCTCATCGGACTCGGCCTCTGCTTTCTCGGCATCATCCCATATGTCGGCATCACGCTGTGCTGGATCCCCGCCGTCATCATCGCATCGGTGCAGGGCGGGAGCTGGCTCGTGCCGGCGAGCGCGGCGTGGTGGGTGTTCCCGGTCGTGGTCACGGGCGTGTTCGTCGTCGTGCAGCAGGTGGACGGCATCTTCGTCACTCCGAAGATCGTCGGCGAACGCGTCGGCCTGCACCCGGTCACGGTCATTTTTTCCGTCTTCCTGTGGTCGCTGCTGCTCGGCGGACTGCTCGGCGCGATCCTCGCGGTGCCGCTCACCGCCACGTCGAAAGTCATCCTGCGCCGCTACGTCTGGGAGCGCACCATCGTCGCGCATCCGGAGGAAAATGTGCCGCCCGTGGAAAAGGAAACCGCCGTGGAAAAATCGTAAGCCATGAACGCGACGCCCGCACCCTCCTCACCGAAAGCGCCGCGCCCACGCGTCATCGTCTCGGGGGTGAACCGCCGCGACGTCATCATCGGCGTGCTCGTCGCGCTCGCCGTGATTGGGTTCATCGCATTCGCCGTTTTCAACTCCGGCGGATACAAGGAGCGGAACAAGCTCGACGGCATCGTCCGCGGCCACCTTGCGCCCGGCCCGCGCGAAATGCTCATGACCGTGAGCCGCAAAGGCGTGTCTGAAAAAACTGCCGACACCGGCTATTCGCTGAAGGTCTGGGTCGAATCCGAGAAGCGCGAATACGAGGTGATGGTGAGCAAGGAGGACTTCGACAAAACGAAGGACGGCGACGAGATGAGCTTCCTGCGCCCGAAGAGCGAGCAGCATTGAGCGCACCGCGAAGGGCCGCGCGCCTCCGACGGGCCACGGTCAAAATGTGAAGGGCCGCTTTCTCGTCAGGCGCGAGGATCGCCGGTCATCCATCAGTCCGAATTCTCAAGGAAGGCGCGGGCCGCCCGGCTCATCTCACTGCCCTCAGAGGCGCACGATGCAGTGGCCGAAATCCATCGTCCTGCCGCCCTCCGGCGTTGCCGTCACTTTCACAAAGGGAGCGAGCCGGTAGTGCTGCCGGCGTTTGTTGCCCGGATCGTATTCCGACTCGACCAGTCCGGCCTTCACCAGCACGTCGAGGTGTTTGCTGTTGTTGTCAAAGTGCTTGGGATACGTCCCGCCGAGAGACCGGGCGGGGTGGAACTGGCCGTCCGACAGCGCGAGAAGAAGCCGCCGCCGGGACGGTTCGCCCAGTGCGACGAAAACGGTATCGGCATCCACGGTGGGGACGTTTGGAGGCACGGACGAGGGAGTAAGGGGCTCGTTCATGAGGCTGGAGATTATCCCACCGGGAATCCTCCGGCAATCGCGGAGATGCCGCGTGGGCAAAATGGCTTTCGAGAGGGTTCTCAGGAAACTCCCGGGTGGAAGGGCGAATCCCGGCGGAGCATGGGGGAGACTCCCGACTGGAAGGACAAATCCCGGCGGAGCATGGGGGAGACTCCCGACTGGAAGGACAAATCCCGGCGGAGCATGGGGGAGACTCCCGACTGGAAGGACAAATCCCGGCGGAGCACCGGGGAGACTGCCGACTGGAAGGACAAATCCC
>CAIRYQ010000038.1 GCA_903882875.1 uncultured Spartobacteria bacterium
CTACACCCTATCCTACACTCTTTCCCTACACGACGCTCTTCCGATCTCGCGGGATTTCAGGCTTCGGCGGAGCGCAGCGACGGAGAGCGAAGGGATGGACATCCTGGTTGGAAAAAATGGGCGTGGCTACTCGATGACCTTCGGCACGATGAAGAGGCCATTCGCCGAGCGCGGCGCATTCGAGAGCGCGACCTCGGGCGTGAACCAATCGCGCGGCTCGTCGGCGCGGAAGACATTCACGACTTGGTTCGCGTGCGCCGTGGGCTCGACTGCGGAGACATCCACCGCGCCGAGCTTTTCAACATGCGAAAGCACCTGGCCAAGCTGGCTCTGGAATTTCGCGATTTCGTCGGCGGACAATTCCAGACGCGCGAGCTGTGCGATGTAGCGGACGTCGAACTGGTCACTCATGGGGCGCGGATGAGAGCGCAAAAGCCGCGCGCTGTGAAAGGAAAACGTGGGTGCGAAGTTCGCGCGGATTTTCCGCCGTGAGATCACTGTGCCTCACTGCGGCGCAGCAGGCGTCTCGGGGGCCACTTTCTTCGGCGCAGGTTTTGCATCGGGTGCGGTGATGTCTCCCATTGCCTGCAGCCATCGCTTGCGGGATTCGTTGGCGAAGCGGTCGAAGTTTGCCTGCTGCCACGGCTGCAGGATCTCGCGCATCCGCCTGCCAGCCTTGTCGAGGGCGGCGTCTATTTGCGGGCGCGCGGGTTTCATCGCATCGCGCAGTTCCGCGCCGGCATCATTGAGGATGGTCCAGAACTGGTGGTTCTGATCCTCGTCGAGCTTCAGGTCATGCTTCGCGCGCTGGATGATCAGTTTCCGGATGTTCGGCGGGCCGCCGAGAAATGTCTTGTTGAAGATGTCCACGAGCGTCGCGGTGCCGCCGAGCATTGCGCCGACGAAGACACCGCTCAGGAAAATCAGCACGACGACGAGGATGCCCTTGAGTCGTTTCATTGTTCGCTGCCGAGGTAGTAGTCGAGTAATGGAACGCCTGCGAGGCGTACGGCGTCCGCGACGCTGTCGCCGTCCGGTGATTCTTCCCAGTGTGTCCATGCCCACAGGCCCGCCATGAGCGCGAGCGCGGCTGCGAACGGACACAGCCGTACAGCCCACGCGAGCGATGATGAACCCCGCTCTTCGCGGATGCGCGCCAGCGTGCGTGTCTCGAAGCCGTATTCGATCCGGTCAAGGTGGCCCGTATTTTCGCGTGCTGCGCGGAAGAGTGCGGCGAGCGGATCATCCGGGTTGCGCGGGTCAGTGTTCATTGCTTCGTTCGATGATTTCGCGGAGGCGCGCGCGGGCACGGAATGCGCGCACCTTCACATTGCCCTCGCTCCAGCCGGTGAGCGTGGCGATTTCACGCACAGTGCGCTCCTCGAGTTCCAAAAGTGTGAGCACGAGTTTTTCCTCGGCGGAAAGTTTGCGCATCGCCCAGTCGAGCAGATCGCGCGCGCGGCCCGCGGCGATGGCGGCGTCAATGCCCGTGTCGCGCATTTCAAAAAGCGAGTCGTCGAGTTCCGCATGGCCGCGGTGGCGGCGTTCGCGGCGGAGAAAATCGTAGCAGGCCGTGATCGTGAGCCGCGCGAGCCAGTGCTCGAAGGGCGCATCGCCTCGGAAAGTCCGAAGCCTGCGCCACGCGCGGAGGAAAACTTCCTGGCAGAGATCGTCGAGCTGGTGCGCGTCGCGCGCAAAACGCGAGCACGTCCCAAAGACGCGTCCCTTGTGCCGATGGATGATTTCCGAAAATGCCGAGTCGTCGCCAGCGAGCGTGGCGCGGACGAGTGCGTGGTCGCCGGGGACGGCATCGCTCATGCGCGGCGTTTTATCGGCGGTGAGGCCGTGAGGCAGATTGTGCCAGACGAACGTGGTTGCGATCATGAGAGGTCATCGTTGCGTGACATCGAGGCGGACGCGAGGTCGGATGCAAAGGTTACGCCGAACGCACGGCAACCTTTCCGCCAGGCCGGTGGTGCATCAGTTTGAAATTTCCCCGGTTCGCCGCAGGATCCTCGGGCTGGGCGTCGCGGATATTTTGCGACGAGGAGTCGCGGGCACTTTGCAGCCTGTGACTGCCCGTCCCGCTGCTTCGTTTCGACTGAACGCTTTTGCGTGAGCATCACCGCGAACGCTACTTCTTGTGCATGGCGATTCGGATGGTGTTCATTGCGGGTTTAGCCTGTGCGTTTCCACTTTCACCATCTTCCGCGTGGGAAAAAATCCCGATGATGCAGCCCGCTGAGATGCTCGGGCTCGCAGCGGCGGCGGCGGCGGCGGGTGCGATCAATGCCGTCGCGGGAGGCGGCACGCTGCTCACTTTTCCGGTGCTGATTTTTTTCGGCACGCCGAAGATCATCGCGAATGCGACCAGCACGCTCGCGCTCGTCATCGGCACTGCGGGGAGCATCTTCAGCCTCCGCCGGCAGGTCGGCGCGGTGAAGCCGTGGCTCGTGCGTTTCATTCCTGTGAGCGTGCTCGGCGGGCTGCTCGGCAGCGTGCTCCTCACCCGCACGAGCGAGACGGTATTTGCGAAACTCGTGCCGTTTCTCATCCTCTTCGCCACGATTCTCTTTCTCGCGCAGGGTGCGTTCCGGCGCTTCGCGGGTTTCGCGGAAAAGAAGCCCGTCGCGTCGCATCACCGCGCGGTGTGGATTGCGGTGGTCTTCCAGTTTGCAGTCTCGGTGTACGGCGGCTTTTTCGGTGCGGGCATCGGCATCCTCATGCTTGCATCGCTCGGCTTCCTCGGCTTGCGCGACATCCACGAGATGAATGCGCTCAAGAACATCCTGAGCTGCCTCATCAATGTCGTCGCCGCGCTGTGGTTTGTCGTCGCGGGGCTCATTGACTGGCCCAAGGCGGGTGTGATGAGCATCGGCGCGCTCGGCGGATATTTTCTCGGCGCGCATTTTTCCCAGCGCCTGCCGCAGCTCGCCGTGCGCCGGCTCGTGACGGCGATCGGGCTCACGATTTCCGCGATCATGTTCTGGCGGCAGTTCCGTTGAACGGCCAGCGATGCCTCCACTAAGGACGGAGATTCAGTCCCGGCCGATCGTCCGAAGAAAGGATTGCGGGTGCCTGCCGTTCGATGCTCGGCATGGCGCCGTTTGGCGGGTCGAGCGGCATGACGGTGAGCTTCGTCTCCTTGCCGCCGCGTGAGACGCGCACTGCGAGCGGCTCGGTGGCGGTGACGAAAAAAGCGGCGTTCATCACGTCCTCGGCGTTCGTGATTTTCCACGCGCCGACCTGGAGCAAAATGTCACCGGGGCGCACTCCGCCGGCGAACGCGGGGCCGTCCTCGCGCAGCCTCTGCACGCGCGCGGAACTTCCGTGCTCGGGCATGTCCGTCGGCCTCACGTCCACGCCGACCCAGCCCTGCCGCACACGGCCGTGCGTGCGGAAATCGTGCAGCACTTTTTCCGCGACCTCGATGGGCAGCGCGAAGATGCCGCTGTTCTCGTCCACCGTGCTGATGACCACGCCAACGGCCTCGCCGCGCAAATTCATGACGGGCGATCCTCCCTGTCCGCCCTGCACGGCGACGTTTGCGCGGATGTGCCGCGTGGCAAAAAAGCGGCCCTCGATGCCCGTGCGGATGTCCACTCCAGCGACGAGGCCGAAGCTCGGCGAGAGCGGCAGATCGAGCGGGTAGCCGACGATGACGACAGGCGAGGCGAGCGCGAGGTCGGTGGATTTTCCAAACTTCAAAAAACGCACGGGCCGCTCGGCGATGATCTTCAGTACGGCAAGGCCGACACGTTCGTATGCAATGACGCGCGTGGCGGGATACCGCTGTTCGCCGACGGTGACGGTGATGTCCTGCGATGCGCCGCCGGTACTGTAGCTCGTCAGTAACGTGCCGTCGGCATCAATGAAAAAACCGGTGCCGCGCAGGTGCCCGTGTTCGTCGTCGGCCTCGATGCGGCAGATGGCGTCGCCGGTCTTCTCCATGATTTCGCGGACTTCGCGCGCGAGTAGGTTGGCCTGCAAAGGTGCGGCCTTTGCAGGCTCCGCGACCCGCGCGGGTGTGGGCTTACGCGCAGGTTCTGCGGAGTGCGAGTGCGCGACGGCAGCGACTGCGATCGCGGCGATGCTAGAAGCTAATCTGCTTCGTTTCATAGCTGACCGGCTGCGTATCAATGATGAATCGGACGGGTGCGTCAGGACCGCGCGATGCGGTCCGGTTTGCCGGTTCGGTGAGCGGTTGCGCATCTTCTGGCCGGAGCGTGATGCTCGGTGCGGAGGCTGGGAGATTTGAATTTGCGACAACATCCGCGACCTGCACCGGCGCGGCAGTCCGCTCGGGAATCGCGACGCGAATCGCCAGAATGCCGACGATGAGCACCGCGGCCATCGATCCGGCCTGCCGCCAGCCCATTTGCAACGGTGCGAAAAATGCGCGGATGCGCTCCAGCGCGATCTGCCACGCGGGGCGGCGCAGCATTTCCTCGCGCTGACGGCGATGGACACGATCGAGCAGGCCGTCAAAATATCCCGGCGGCGGATTCTCGTATCGCTTGAGACGCAGGAGTGCCTGGAGTTGGTTTTCGTCGAGCTGTGGCATGGCTATTGGCTATTTGGTAGCGGTTGACTGATGGATGGGTGCAAACTCCGAGAGCTGCGTCTGAAGCTGCTGGTGGGCGTAGAAAAGCCGCGAGCGCACGGTGCCTTCGCTGACGTGCAATATCTTTGCGATCTCCGCGTGCGGCAGTCCCTGGATGTCGAACATCGTCACCACCGCGCGGTGATCCGGCGTGAGGTGCTGGATGGCCTCGTTGATTTTTTTCTGCATCTCGCCGAGGTCGGCGTCGCGCACGGGCGTGCTGGCGGCCTGGAGTTCGACGAATTCCTTGTCCTGCAAAATCCCGCTGTCGAGATCGTCGAGGTTCATCGTCCGGCGGCGGACGCGTTTCTTGAGGAAATTGACGGTCGTGTTCGCCGCGATGGAGTGGAGCCAGGTGTAAAATTGCGACTGCCCGCGGAAGCCGCCGATGCTGCGGTACACTTTCGCCCACACGTCCTGCAGCAGGTCGTCCGTGTCGTCGTGGTTTGCGGTCATGTTGTACACGAGCGCGTAGAGCCGCGGGCTGTGCTTGATGAGCAGCGTGTCGAACGCCTTTGTGTCACCGGTCTGTGCATGCGCGACTAACTCCTCGTCTTCGCGGCGGCTTTTTTCCAAATTATCAATGTCACGCGCAGCCATTCTGCCGGCGAGCGCGGCAGCGGGAAAGGCCGATTGGACTGGGAGCGAGGAAGACACCAAGGACAGCAGTGGCAGTGGGATGACGGTCATTTGGTCGCGACCTCGCCCCAAACGCGGGACGGGCCAAAACCGGATGTGCGGAGAAAGTAAATGTTCGGAGCGAAGCGTGCGATGAGAAAATGCGTCATTTTGCGGCAGTCCTGATGCGCTATATCCCTCTGAGACACGCGACCCGCCCGTTTGTTCAAACAAAATCTCCTCGGTTCAGAGGCGGTTCGCACTCGCTAATTCACTCTATCGCCTGCACCTTCCGCGTCCAATGTCCCGCACTGTCGCAATCGTAGGCCGCCCGAATGTCGGCAAGTCCGCGCTCTTCAACCGCCTCGCCGGCAAAAAAATCGCCATCGTCCACGATCAGCCGGGCGTCACGCGCGACCGCATCTCGGCGAAGTGCAAGCTCGGGCGCGCGCCGTTCACCATCTTCGACACCGGCGGCATCGGGGCGGATGTGGACATGTCCTTCACCGAGCAGGTCCACACCGAGGCGGACATCGCCATCGAGACGAGCGACGTGATCGTCTTCGTCGTGGACGGGCAGGAAGGGCTCACGGGGATTGACAGCGACCTCGCCCGCAGGCTGCGGCGCGCGCGCAAACCGCTCATTCTTGTCGTGAACAAAATTGATCACGCGAAGCACGGGCCGAACTCAGCGGAGTTCACCAAGCTCGGCTTCGAGCGCCTGCTCACCATCAGCGCCGAGCACGACCTCGGCACGAAGCGGCTCGTCGAGGAAATCGAGAGCCTGCTGCCCCCTCCTGAGGAAGAGATTCCGGGTGAAAAAAAGGATCTCCCGCTGCGCATCGCGATCGTCGGCAGGCCGAACGTGGGAAAATCCTCGCTCACCAACGCCATCCTCGGCGACGAACGCACGCTCGTCTCGGAAATCAGCGGCACGACGCGCGACGCCGTGGACGTGCTCTACACGCTGGGCAAGCACGACTACATGATCATTGATACCGCCGGCATCCGCCCGAAGGGCAAGCGCGACAATTCCGTGGAAATCTTCAGCGTCATGCGCAGCGAATCGAGCATCGGTCGTGCGGACATGTGCTGCCTCGTCATCGATGCGACCGCAGGCGTGACGGCGCAGGACAAGAAAATCGCGGGGCTGATCCAGGAGGCGAAAAAGCCTTGTGTCGTCGCGGTGAACAAGTGGGATCTCATCAAGGAAAAGACCACGGACAAGGAGAAGCTGAAGGCCGTGCTGCAGCAGATCGAGGCCGAGCTTTTCTTCATCAGCTACGCACCCGTGCTCCTGCTCAGCGCGAAGACCGGCGAGGCGCTGGACCGGCTTTTCAAAACCATCGAGAAAGTGCGCACCGGCGCGAAGCAGCGCATCACGACCGGGAAGCTGAACCGCATCATCGCCGAAGCCATGACCGCGCATCCGCCCGGCGCGCGCAGCGGCAAACGGCTCAAAATCCTCTACGGCACGCAGCCCGAGCCGAAGCGCTTCTGCTCCATCTCCATCCCGGAGATCGTCTTCTTCGCGAACGACGGAAGCCTGATCGACGACACCTACCACCGGTATCTCGAAAACCAAGTCCGCCAAGTCGTGCCGTATGTCGGCCTGCCGATGAAGTTCCATTTCCGCAGCCGGGAAAAACGCGCGGCAAAATGACCGGCGCGCTCCTGAAGCTCTGCGGCCTCAGGGTGGAAAATGCGGCGCACGTGAGCGGCGCGGAGTTTGTCCTCCGCAACAAGCAGTGGCTCGGCTGGATCATCGGCATCGGCATCGTGCTCGCGGTGCTCACTTGGTTTTCCTATCGGCGCGATGCGGCGGAGATGATCACCGCGTGGAAGCGCCGCGTGCTCACGACGCTGCGCATCATGCTGCTCGCGCTGCTCGGGCTGTTGCTGCTGCGGCCGGTTGTGGCGTTCACCGTCGAGTCGGCGATCCGTCGCACGCTGCTTACGCTCGTGGATGCGAGCGGCAGCATGAAAATCCAGGACCCGCGCGTGGATGCCGCCGACCTCAAGCGCGCCGCGATCGCAAAAGGCATCCTCGATCCTCATGCCGGCCTCGATCAGCCACTCGACGCCACGCTCGCCGCAAACGTGAAGCTCGTCCCGCGCGTCGAAATCATGCGCGGGATGCTCGGCAACGAACAGCTTCAGCTTTTCCCGCAGCTCGCGAAGGAACTCGATCTCGCCGCGTTCAGCTTCGGCGCAACGCTCGGCGACGCGGGCGAGATCGGCGATTCCGCAGAATGGCTCGCGCATCTCGATCCGGTCGCCACATCCACCGCCATCGGCGACGCCGTGCGCGACCTCATCCAGCGCAAGCGCGGCCAACCGCTCGCGGGCATCTTCCTCGTCACCGACGGCGCCAACAACCACGGCTCCGCGCCGCTCGACGCCGCGCGCCTCGCGAAGCAGGAGGGCATCCCGCTTTACATCTACGGCGTCGGCATCACGTCGCCACGCGACATCATCGTCGGCAGCCTCCTCACGCAGGAGGTCGCGTTTGTAAAAGACGAACTGCCTGTGACCGTCCGCGTGCGCGGCCAGGGGCTGAAGGGCGAAAGCGCGAAGCTCACCGTGCGTCTCGTGCCCGTGAACTCGACCGGCGAAGGCGAAGTCGTCGCGACGAAGGACATCACGTTCGGCGACGACGAGGACGCCGTGGTTTCCGTGCCGTTCACGCCGAAAGTCACCGGCGACTTCGAGCTGCGCGCCAGCATCGCGCCGCGCGCCGACGAGGCATCGAAGGACAACAACGCCGTCGCGCAGCGCCTGCGCGTGATTGATTCCAAGGTGAAGATTCTCTACGTCGAGACCACGCCGCGCTGGGAATTCCGCTACCTGCAGAGCGTGCTGCTGCGCGACCGCCGCGTGGATTTGAAATGCGTGCTGCTCGAAGGCGACGAAAGCATCATCGCGGGTGACGCATCGCCATTCCTCGCGAAGGTGCCCGCGAAAAAAGACGACCTCTTCAAGTTCGATCTCATCATCATCGGCGACGTCGAGCCGCGCGCTTTCACGCCCGACCACTTCGCCGCGTTCGAGGAGTTCGTGCAGAAATTCGGCGGCTCGATGCTCTTCATCGCCGGCCCGCGCGCAAACCCCGCCGCGTATCGCACCACCACGCTGGAAAAACTTTTGCCCGTCGAACTCGACCCCGCCGCCGCCGCACAGCAGCCCGCACCTTCGCAAGGCGTCACCGTCGAACTCACCCCGCAAGGCCGCACCAACCCGATGCTCAAGCTCGCCGCCACCGACGACGAAAGCGCCGCGATTTGGAAACGCTTCGGCAAACTCTACTCCACCGCACGCGTCCTCCGCGCCAAGCCCGCCGCGCAAGTCCTCCTCGTGGACGCCGACCAGTCCCGCGCGAACCGCCACGGCAAGCAAGTCCTCGCCGCCTTTCACCAATACGGCCTCGGCCAGGTGCTCTACATGGGCACCGACAACACCTGGCGCTGGCGGCGCAACGCCGGCGATCAATTTTACCCGCTGCTCTGGGGCCAGATCGCGCAGAAGCTCGGCCTGCACCACCTCCTCGGCGGTTCGAAGCGCACGCAGCTCACCGTGGACCGCCAGAACTACACCACCGGCGAGCGCGTCACCGTCTATGCGCGGCTCTACGCGTCCGATTTTTCCCCGGTGAAAGAGCAGATCGTCGCCGCGGGCTACATCGTGCGCGTCGCCGGAGCGCCCGGCCCCGTGCGCGAAGTCCCGCTCCGCGCCGTGCCCGAACAGCCCGGCATGTATCGCGGCGATTTCGTCGCGCTCGAGCCCGGTGCGCACCAGTTCACCGTGAAAAACGATCCCGCCACCGTGCTGGAGTTCAACGTCGCCGAGCCGAAATTCGAAACCGGCGAAACCGCGATGAACGAAGTCCTGCTCAAACAAATGGCCGAAGCCAGCGGCGGCGCCTACTTCCGCGAGGAGACGCTCGCGCAATTCCCCAAAGCCATCTCCGCCAAAGCTGAGCGCATCCAAGGCACCCTCGACGGCGAACTCTGGTCCTCCCCCCTCGCCTACCTCCTCCTGCTCACCGTCGCCACCCTCGAGTGGACGCTGCGGAAAAGGTGGCAGCTCAAGTGAGGTGCGCTCCTTGCATCACGCTTCGCGTCTTTGCTTCTTTTTTTCTGGTCTCCGCCCTATTCAACCCACGCATCTGACACCTTCAGAAAATTATGCCGAGCAACGACCAATCGAATCCAATTGCAAGTGACGGCCTGCCCGCGCGGCCAAGCGGCGACTGGATTCGCCGCAAACACCATTACCTCGACCGCTACTGCGGAATCACGGCGAGCGGCATGAAGAACAAGTTCGGCGAGCGTGTGTTTGTGGACGTGATGGCAGGGCCTGGCGTCTGCAAGGTCAAAACCACAGGTGAAGAATTCCCCGGCTCGCCGCTTATCGCGATGAAGCACGATTTCACGAAATTTGTGTTCGTGGAATCGGATCCGGAATTGGCGGCGGCACTCCAACAGCGCATCGCTACTCACCCGAAGGCGCGACTGGCGACGGTGATTTCCGGCGACTGGACGCAGATTGCCGCCGAAGGCCGGTTGAAATTCGAGCGGGCACTCGTCGTCGCGTTCGTTGATCCAACGGGAATCTCACAGGTTCCGTGGAAAGCGATGGAGCGCTTGTTACGCGACAACCCGAAGATCGACCTGCTCGCCACGCTGCAATATGCGATGGGCATCACGCTGAACGTCTATCAATACATCGAGGCAGGCCCGGATCAGACTACGGCACTTGATGTGTTTCTCGGCGAGCGTGACTGGCGGAGTTGGCCGCGTGATCGGACGGACGCGGACTTCACCGCGCGCGTGCTCAATCGCTGGATCGAAAAACTTGGCGCGCTGGGATTTCAAGGTAGCCGCCAAATCACCGTGGAAGCGAACCACACGCCGCTCTACCGCCTCGCGTTGTTCAGCCGTCATCCGAAGGCTGATGAATTCTGGCAGAAGATCATTACCGTGTCCGAGAGCGGACAACGCGAACTTCTATGACCACCGCCATCAATCCATCGCAGCTTTGGAAAAAACGACTCGGCGACTGGGTTCTTAATCCTTACGTCGGCTGCGAGCATGGCTGCTTTCACTGCTACTGTCCGGCGATGCCTGGGGTGAAGTTCATGAACCACGGCCACTCGCAACGCGAGTGGGGCAAATACCTCTACCCAAAGTCCGGCCTCGTCGATGCGCTGCGAGACCAACTCCGCAACTTCACACCCGACCGCGCGAAACGAACCGAGTGGGGTGACGGCTGGATACTGATGTCGTTCCTGACCGACTGCTACACGCCATCGGAGGCAAAGCACAAACTCACGCGCCAGTGCCTTCAACTATTGCTCGATGCCGGGCACAAGGTCCGCGTTCAGACGCGTTCCGTGCTTGTCGAGCGCGACTTCGATCTACTCGCCGCGCACGCTGACCGAGTGTTGCTCGGCACGTCCCTACCTCATCTTGACGACAAGCTCGCGCGCGCGCTCGAACCACGCGCCGCTGCACCGTCACGGCGATTGCGGATGTTGGAAAAGGCCGCCGCCGCCGGAATTCCAGTTTATGTCGCCGTCGCGCCGTTCCTGCCATTTCATGATCGCGATGTCTTGGAAGGCGTGCTCAGCAAAGTGCTACCGTTGCGCCCGCGCGAAATCTTTTGCGAAGTACTGAACCCGAAAGGCGACAACCTTGCGATGATGGAGGAAGCACTCACGTCGGCCTTCCCCGAACAAGCCGCTCGGCTGGCGGCATACTCTCCCGAGCACTGGTCGAAATTCACATGGTCAGTTTTGAAACACGGCCTCGCGCGGAGTCGGCGATTCATTCCCTGGCCGGATACGCAGCGCCAATGGCGCACACATTTGCCGGAAGCGAGCGTGAGTTTTCTAGACCGATTCCTACCACCACGCGAACTCCTGGCAGCGTAGCCGTGCGGGCTGAAGCGTTTTGCCGCAGAGTTCAGCATCTCTCTGAACGTAAAGCGGCGCACCACTCGCGAAGTGCTTGCGTGATTCGCGCGGAGGGCGTCGTATGCGCGACGCATGATCCGTCCCCTCGTTTTCCTCTGTGCCCTCCTTTTCGCAAACTTCGCCGCCGCGCAGGACGCGAAGCTGCCGCCGAAGGAAAAGTTCCATCTCTTCCTGCTCGTCGGTCAGTCGAACATGGCGGGGCGCGGCACGGTGGAGGAGCAGGACCGAACGCCGCATCCGCGCGTGCTCATGCTGAACAAGGCGGATGCGTGGGTGCCCGCGATCGATCCGCTGCATTTCGACAAGCCGGCTGCGGGCGTTGGGCTCGGGAAGACGTTCGCCACGCTCTATGCGGAGGCGCATCCGGGCATCACCGTGGGGCTGATTCCGTGCGCGGTCGGTGGGTCGCCGATTGATGCTTGGAAGCCGGGCGAATTCTACAACCCGACGAACAGCCACCCGTGGGACGACGCGTTGCGCCGCGCGCAGCTCGCGCAGAAATCCGGCACGATCGTCGGCATCCTGTGGCATCAGGGCGAATCGGATTCCACCGCAGCGCTCGCGCCCGGCTACGAGGTGAAGTTGCACGATCTCATCGCGCGGATGCGCAAGGAACTCGAGGTGCCCGATGCGCCGTTCATCGTCGGGCAGATGGGGAAATTCGCCGAGGTGCCGTGGAGCGACGCATACGTGCAGGTGGACAAGGCGCATCAGGACTTGCCGAAGAAAGTGAAGCTCACGACCTATGTGAGCGCCGAGGGGCTGAAGCATCGGGGTGACAAGGTTCACTTCGACTCACCGTCGTATCGCGAGTTTGGGAAGCGATTCTTCGATGCGTTCCAGTCGCTCGTGAAGCAGACAAGATGACGGTGTGCCTGCGCTTTTGCGGGCGCAGATTCGGTGGGCTTGATCGCGCTGTGCGGATGCCGAGTGTCGGTTCCGATCAAGCCCGCTGCAAAATTCACAGTCTTGCTGCGTGATCGCGACAAGGCTTCGAGGAGCCGTTCTTTGCAGCACGATCAGATCGCAAACGAGACAGCGGGATCTGAGTTCCGCTGGCCGCACAGATTGCAAATATGTGCCACGCCTGTGACTTGGCGTTGCGCGCAATCTGCGCCAAACAGCGCCTTACGCCGGAATCTTGTAGCGGCCGGGCATCGCGACTTCGGGGACGGGGATTTTTGAATTCCACTCGAGCTTGTCCACGTCGATCGAGGACCAGGTTTCCTTCGAGTCCACGACTTCGTCCCATGTGATCGTCTTGCCCGTGTAGGCGCTCATGCGGCCCATGATCGCGAGCAGCGAGCTGTGCGCTAGCTGATCGCCCATGTTCACGGGCTTGCCGGCCTTGATGCTCTCGATGAGTTCCTTGTGCTCCTGCACATACATGAGGTTTTTTTCGCCCGGCGAAGCGCCGTCCGCGCCGCCGTGCTTCTCGTACATCCAGCGTTTGCCGTCGGTGGTGTCGAGGACGTGCAGGGGCTTGAAGCCGTTCACCTGGCCGGTGCCGTTCGCGCCCACGATGTAGTCTGCATTTTCCGGCGAGCAGCCGCCCTGCTGGCGTGCGAAGATGAAGCCGCGCCCGCCATTCGGGAACTCGTACATCACGGCGAAATGGTCATACACGTTTCCAAACTCGGGCTCGACGCGCTGCTGGCGTCCGCCGAGCGCGGTGCATTTCACGGGCGGCACGTCCTTGAATGCCCAGCTCATTTTGTCCACCGAATGCACGGCCTGCTCGACGATGTGGTCGCCGCTGAGCCATGTGTAATAGAGCCAGTTGCGGAGCTGGTATTCGAGTTCGGGCCAGTCCGGCTGGCGCTCGAACGGCGCCCACGGGCTGTTCGTGAGATAGGTGCCGTAGTAAGCGCGCACGTCGCCGATGAAGCCCTCGTGCATCTTCGCCCACGTCGCGCGCTCGGCGAAATTGTAGCGCCAGCAAAAGCCCGTCTGGATCGCGAGATTCTTCTCCTTCGCCTTCTTCACCGCTTCGAGCGCGTGGCGGATCGCCGGGGCGTCCACACCGAGCGGCTTCTCACAAAAGACATTCTTGCCCGCGTTGATCGCCTTGTGCAGATGCGCGGGGCGGAAGCCGGGCGGCGTCGTGAGAAGCACGATGTCAATGTCCGTCGCGAGCACTTTGTCGATCGCATCCCAGCCGGAGAATTTTTGGTTGTCCGGCACCTTCACCTGATCGGGCCGCGCCGTGGAAATATTTTTGAAGCTCGTCTCAAGACGGTCCGCATGAACGTCGCCCATCGCGGTGAGCACCACATTCGGATCCGCATTCATCGAGTCCGTGAGCGCGCCCGAGCCGCGCCCACCGCAGCCGACGATTCCGATCTTGATGGCCTTCGCCGCCTGCGCATTCACGATGTGCGGAAATGCGCCGACGAGTGCGGCACCCGCCGCGCCTGCTGCGCCGCGGTGGAGAAAGGAACGACGGGTGAGGGGATTCGGGGTGATGATTCGGTTCATGGCTTGATTTGGGTCGGAATGTAAAACGCTAACGAACCCGCGGGCGGTGTCGAGGCCGCTATCACAGAGCACGGAGCGCGGAGGGAGAATCGCCGGTGTGCGGCGGGCTTTGGAAAAATCCACGGCACTATGCGTCTCGCGTCCGCGCGTGCGATCATTGAGAAGGCTCGCATTCGCCGCCGCGATGGTGGACGCTGCGCCGATGCAGTTCGATTTTCTCAAGCGGCTCTTTGGAAAGCGCGAGCGTCCGCCTGCGCGCGAGATGAGCACGCAGGCGGCTGTGGCGAAGGCGGTCGTCGCACCGCACGATCCGCTGCTGGACGGGGCGCGCGCGCTGTTGCGCGGCGTCGGTGCGGCGGCGCTGGCCGAGCGCGTGCGCATCGAGTGGAATCCGCGGATGCGCAGCACCGCCGGGCTTGCATTTCCCGGCCGCGCGCTCGTGCGGCTGAATCCGAAGCTGCGTGAATTTGGCGAAGAGGAAATCCAGCGCACGCTGCGTCACGAACTCGCGCACCTGCTCGCGCACGATCGCGCGGGCCGTCGGAGGATCGAGCCGCACGGTGCAGAGTGGCGTCGTGCGTGCCGCGACCTCGGGCTTGTGGATGAAAAGCGCACGCACGATCTGCCATTGCCCCGTCGGCAGATTGCGCGGCGGCATCATTACCGCTGCCCCGCGTGCGGCACCACGATCGCGCGCGTGCAGCCGCTGCGCCGCGGCTCGGCATGCCTGCGCTGCTGCCGAGCGCACAACCGCGGACATTACGACGCGCGCTTTCGCTTCGAGCGGATCGATCCACCATCATGATGCGGACTGCGCTGCGCACGGCACGCGATCACTGAAAAACCTGATCGCCCTTGCGCGGCGTACCGGTGACAATGTCCGCGATGATGTGCGCGCCCTGCCGTTCGCCGCTCACGGTGAGGATGCCCGAATCCGCGCCGTCGCGGACGCACTTCAGCGCCAGTCCCGGCTCGGGCGGTGCGACGCCATGAATTTCGATGAGCACGAAGCCCCCCTCCGAATTCACGAGCAGGACTTTGCCGATCTGCCTGCGCTTTCCTTTCGGATCCGAAGGGTCCGTCTTTGGAAATCGGATCGGCACGGCCTTCGGCACCGGCTTGCGCTTTGCCCACTGCGGAAGTTTCGGCAATGCACACGCGGCCATCGCACAGCACACGATGGCTGCGGGCAGGGCTCGGGCGAGGGGAGACATCATCGCGGCAGCGTAGCGCAAATCGCGGGAGAGTGAAGCGCGTCGCCGCGGCAGTTACGACGCGGCCTGTTGCTTCGCCGCATTCAGATGCGACTTCGCCTGTTGGTATGCCTCGCGGCGCGCGCTCTTCAGCACGTATTTCACGTCTGCCGCGCTGAGCTGGTGGCTCGCGCCAACTTTTGTGATGAGCGCGGCCTCCTGTTTCGACAGGCCGCCGGTGAGATGCGCGGCGACTGCGGTTTCGAGCAGCCATGCGCGCGCCTGCGTGGGATTGGCCGGGTGTGGGATTTCGATCTGTCCCGCCGCGGCGGAACGGATCAGTTCGTCCACCTTTTCGGCCGCGAGGCCGCTCTTTTCTCCCGCCGCGCGGAGCATGTCGCGGATCGAATCATCCGCAAGGCACCCTTCGGAAACGACGGAGCTGATCATCCACGCGAGTGCGCCGGTGCCGCCGGATTTCACGGGCGAACCGACGGCGCGGAATTCCGCCGCGTCGCGCTGCGATCCCGCGACAGCCTGCGCGAGCAGCGCGCGTGCCTCGTCCGAGCCGCTCAGGAAAATGTCGCGCAGCACCCATTGGCGCGTGCCGTCGTTGAGCACGGTGTGGCAGAACTCGCACGCATTCGACGTGTCGGCCATCACCGCGCCGCCGCAGTTCGGGCAGTGCGCGGAGGAAATGGAATGCTCCGGCGTGCTCACGACGCCCGCGTTCCGCCCGAGCACGAAGAGCGAGTGCCGCAGGATCATCTCGCCGCGCTTGTCGCGCAATTCGCCAGACGGCATGACCTCGAATTCGCGGCCCATCCAGCACACTTCCACGAGCGCGCGGTTCTCCGTTTTGCCGAGAATCACGCCGAGCGTGTCCACGGCGCTCACCGCGCAGTCGCAGAAAATCGCGCGCGCCGAACGTTCGCTGCGGCTGACGAGCGTGGGTGCGTAGGCGTCGCACCATTCCGGCGCGGCGACCTTGCGCATGGGATCGATCTTCCCGATGCGATCCGCCGCGGCTTTCCGCCAAAAAATCACGGACGCCATGTCCTCGAGGTCCTGCAAATTGAAACCCGGATCGCTCCCGCGGATCGTCTGCGTGCCGGGTGGCGGCGTGTCGCTCGGATGCCATTCCTCCTCCTGCGTGATTTCGGCGAGCACCCAGTCGTACTGGCCGCTGCGCAACACCGCTTGGCAGTATTCGCATTTTGCGCCCTGGTTCATCGCGATGGGCGCACCGCAATTCGGGCAGTTGCCCTCGATGAGCCCCGTGGCGCCCGCCTTTGTCTGACTCCCGCGCGCTCGGATGAAGGACCAGTACTCGGTGAATTGCGACGCCTCCTCCGAACCGGGAATTGCGCGGCCCGTTTCGGCGGACACGCGGTAATCCTTTGCCGATGCGCCGATGCGCACGGAAATCACGTCGAACACCGGCCCGCATTCCACCTGCGCCGGCGTGACTTCGAGGATGCTGAGATTCTCCATCACGGGCCGGTAGTGGAGCGCGCGCTGTTCCTCGAATTGCAGGCTGAACCGCTCGTGGATGCCGTCGGAAATGAACGGCCTCACCGACACCAGCGACTGCTGGCACCACGCGCGCTGGAGCTTCGCGAAGCCATCGCGCACCCGTGCGCAAAATGTGTTCGTGTCGAACGCTGTGTCCTTTTCCTGAAGCTGCCGCAGGCCCGCGACGACGAGGTTGAGATCCGCAGCGCGCGAGCCGCGCTTGATGACGTTGTTCTGATACAGCGTCTGCCCGCCGCGCGTCGCTCGGTAGAACCCGTAAACAATCGCAGCCGTGAGCGGCAGGCCGAATGCAGGGTGGTTTATATTGAGCCAGAACAGCCAGTAGATCGCCTGAAAGCAGAACCAGATGATGTCAATGGTGTCGCTGCCCGAGCCGCCCGAACTGTGGCTGCTCCCCGAACTGTGACCACCGCCCGCGCGCGCCAGCACACAGTCCACCGACAGCAGGACGAGCAGCGCGATGAGCGCCCACTTTGCACGGGGAAAGCGCGAATGTTTTTTGGCCACGGGTGTAACTGCGGTTCTAGGTCGGAAATGCAATCGCGTGCAAGTGCGCCGACGTTTTCGTCATCGCATTGCGACTTGCATCAGCCCCGCGCCACGCCAGCGTTCCCGCATGAACCTCCGCATTTTCTCCCTGCTGTTTCTCTCACTCGCCTCATTCACCGTGTCCGCATTTGCAAAGGTGAAGACCGAACTCGTCACCTACAAGGACGGCTCTGCCGAACTCGAAGGCTTCCTCGCCTACGACGATTCCGTGAAAGGCCCGCGCCCCGGCGTCCTCGTCATCCACGACTGGACCGGCCTGCAGGACTACACGAAATCCCGCGTCACGCAGCTCGCCGAACTCGGCTACATCGCCTTCGCCGCCGACATCTGCGGCAAGGGCGTGCGCCCCACCGACACGAAGGAATGCGCCGTGCAGGCCGGCACCTACAAAAACGATCTCCCGCTCCTGCGCCGCCGCGTGCTCCTTGGCCTCGATCAGCTCAAAAAGAACGCCAGCGTGGATCCCGCGCGCCTCGCCGCCATCGGCTACTGCTTCGGCGGCACCAGCGTCCTCGAGCTCGCCCGCAGCGGCGCGGACGTGCGCGGCGTCGTCAGCTTCCACGGCGGCCTTTCCACCACGCTTCCCGCAAAGCCCGGCGAGATCAAAGCGCGCATCCTCGTCTGCCACGGCGGCGCGGACTCGCATGTGAACGCCGAAGTCCCCGCCTTCAAGGCCGAGATGGAAAAGGCGCAGGCGAAGATGGAATTCATCACCCACGAAGGCGCGCAGCACGGCTTCACAAAGCCCGGCCCCGCCTATCAGGAAAAGGCCGACAAGGACTCGTGGGCGGCGATGAAAAAGTTCTTCGCGGAGATTTTGAAATAGCGGCTGCGAGGCGCACGTTCAGTCATCCTTGGCGCGGCCAGGCGCTAACCTTCCCGAAGGGCAGGGGACGCTACGACGGTGACTTCGAGGATCTCGCAAAAGTGATCCGCGGCGAGAAGGCGCTGGAGTTTTCGCCGGCGCACGATCTCGCCGTGCATGAGACCATCCTGCGCGCGAGCGGGCTGCCGGTGGAGTAGATGCGCGACGTGGGCAGATTGCTTTCGACGAAAGCGAACGCACACTTGCATCCCTGATTCTAAGCCGATACTTTCCGCACATGCCGAGCGTCGCTCAAATTGAGGAATCCATCGAGACCCTCCCGGCAGCGGAATTCTTCTCGCTGCTCGGCTGGATGGCCGAACGGCATCTGGCAGTGCTTGCGTCCGGCGAATTCGAGGCGCCCGAGTTGGAGGCCGAGTTGCTCAAGTCCCTCGATTCACCGCGTCATGCCGCGGATGAAGCGCTCTTCGACGGCATCCGCGCCGCCGCTGCGAAAGTTGCGAACTGACGAGCGAAAATGGCTGCGGTGAGATGCGAGGTCAGTGAGGACGCCCGGCTGGATCTTTCGCTGCAATACTCGTGGTATTTTCAGAAGGCGGGCGTGGACATCGCTGAACGTTATCTCGCTGCGTTTCGTGGGGTGCTGGATCTGCTCGGCAGCCAGCCCGGCCTCGGAGTGCAAAGGCGTTTTCGCAACCCGCGACTAAAGGGCATCCGCTCCTTTCAGTTGCCTGCATCATTTCGCGTCCATCTCATCTTTTACCGCGAGGAAGGCGAACGGCTCGTGGTGTTCCGCGTCCTGCACGGAATGAAGGATCTCCCGCGGCGGCTGACACAACCGCCGGGAGCGGCAGATTGATTTGAAAAGTTTGGGCAACCGTGCCTGTTCATGACAGTGCAAGTTAGTGGTGTTCGTTAGAGACAGTGAGAGTCCCTGATTCGTATTCAAAACTGCTTGTGCCGTCGGGATTGGAAAATCGGAGGATGCCCGTATCGTAGTCAATTTCTGTCACAGGAATCGAAACCCCATCGATCGGGCCGATGCCAATCGCGTGACCGTTCTCTGGATAAGCGAGGTTCGAGTCCCGAGCTACCCGTTCCCAAGTTGCGGTCGCAAAAACTCCACGCCCCGAATGTGAGATGGTGAGAAGATACGTTCCAGTAGGATCGAAGCCTGCAGCAATCAATCCGCCGATATGAAGATACTTCATGGTCGGAGGCGCGAGAAAATCTTCATCCGCTACTTCGCGCCCTTCGCAGCCTCGCGGATTTTCACTTCGAGCGGCGCGGCTTTTTCCTCGGCTTCGGCGATGGAGAGGCCTTTGGCCATGCCGGGGCGGAGGTGGCCGGCGGTGGTGAGATAGGAGTCGCAGAGCAGGCGGTTGCGCTTGTGGATGTCGTCGAAGAATGCGCGGCCTTGCGCGCTCTTCGCCCAGTCGCCGTTGAGGATCGCCTCGAACTTCATCCACTGCGCTTCCGGTGCGAGGTCGTGCAGGATGGCATTGGCGATCACACGGTGGCCGTCGTTGTTCGCGTGGACGCCGTCCTTGGCGTAGCTGAATGCGGGATCGTTTTTCCGGTTAAAGAGGAGCGCATTCCACATCGCCTTGTGCGTGTCGATGACATGCCAGCCTTCCTTTTTTCCCTGCTCGACGAGCCATGCGGAGTAGCGGTCGAGCACGCCGTTGTAGCCCTCGAAGAATTCGCCGTCCTTCACCATGTCGGCGGACTTCACACGGCTTTTCAGCGGCAGCGTGTCGAACACCGGGGGCGTGAGGTGGATGATTTTCGCGCCGGACTTTTCCACCTTCTCGCGCAGCTTGCGGATGCCGGCCTGATACGCGGCGAAGCGCTTGTCATCGAGCGGGAGGTAGATGCCGCAGTTCATGCCGTAGCACGCGAAGACGAGGTCGGGCTTCACCGTGGCGAGCACGCGGTCGAGGCGCTCGTGCACGTCGGGGCGCGGGAATTTTCCGCCCGCGTGTCCCGCTTCGCTGAGCCCGCTGCACGTCTCGCTCGGCAGGCCGCAGTCAATCACCTCGATGTGCCGATCGGGGAATTGCGTGAAGAGGAAGGCGTCGAACAGCTCGGTGTAGTGGCCCGCGTAGGTGATGCTGTCGCCGAGGAAAAGGACGCGCTTCACGCCGGGGAGGAAGTCTTCCGCGAGGGCGGGGGAGACGAATGCGATGAGTGCGGTGAGGAGGAGTGCGAGGGTGCGGAGGGTTTTCATGCGGGAGGTGATTGTGCGTTTCGCGATGCGATTCGCAAGGGCGAAGCCGGGGAGGAATCCGGAGATCGCGCAGATTTTCGCAGATGAAGGCAGACTCATGGGGAGACGGTTTCGACGGACAGTTCGCTGGCGGCAGAGCACAGCTTGCTTGCCAATCCTCCGATGCCTTGGAGCTGTTTGGAAGTTGCGGCCAAGGTTGCCGAAAAAGGCGCGACAAGTTGAGCGGGGATACAGCCACGCATCGCGTGAAGGCCGATTAAAATCACAAATGAATGCCGAAACCCGATTCGTTCTTGTGAATGCCGACTCCGACTCAGAAGGCGGCATCAACCGCAGTCCCACACACGCGGAGATTTCCTCTCTTGCGCATCAGATTTACCAGGAGGAAGGCTGCCCGAGCGGGCTTGCCGAGGATCACTGGTATGCGGCGGAAGGGTTTTTGAAACGGGAGATGTTCACCGACGATTAGCATGAAGACCATCGCCGCCCTGCTGGATTTTTCTGACGTTGCCGTGAATGTGCTCAGGCAGGCCCAGTCGTTCGCGCAAGCGTTCAAGAGCCATGGGACGGTCCTACATGGCTGCTGACGAGGATGCTGAGCCTGACGATACTGATCTGGTGGCCGACCCATCTGGTTCCGAAGCGATTCTTCGCCGCAGCATCACCGGGGAAAAATATGCGGCTGCTGTGATGATGGCGGGCGGGTTTTCCCGTTCTCAAGAATCCATACACGCAAGTTTCCGCCGCTGCCGATCACTCTTTTGTATGAAACACATCTCCAAATTGCTCCTCCTCGTCATCGCCCTCGGCTTCGCATCGTGCGCTCATCACGATTCGACGACGCAGACATCGCAAACCACCACAAGCACGGGCTACCGCAAGTAAGTCCCGCCAAGAACAACGGCCATGAAGCACCCAATCCGCTCAGAGCGATAGCGGGAACTTGCGGCTGAAGGCGCGGACTTTCTCGCGGATTTCCGCGATGGCCGTTACTTCTTCGGCAGCGCGTCCTCGATGGCCTTCACGAGCTTCGGGTCCTCGGGCTTCACGCCGGGCTCGAAGCGGGCGAGCACCTTGCCGTCGGGGCCGATGAGGAATTTGCCGAAGTTCCACTTCACGTCGCCGGGGAAGGCGGAGCCGGGGCCGGTGAGTTCCTTGTAGAGCGGATGCTGCTCGGGGCCCTTCACGTGGAGCTTGTCCATGATGGGGAAGGTGACGGAATACTTCGAGGAGCAGAACTCCTTGATCTCGGTGTTCGTGCCGGGCTCCTGCGCGCCGAAGTCGTTGCACGGGAAGCCGACGATGACGAGGCCCTTGTCCTTCAGCCGGTCCTGGAGCGACTGGAGGCCGGCATACTGCTTGGTGTTGCCGCAGTGGCTGGCGACGTTCACGGCGAGGACTACCTTCCCGGCGTAGGCCTTCAGCGAAGTGTCCTTGCCGTCAATGTCCTTGAGCGGGATGGACTGGAGTTTCGATTCCCCGGCGACGAGCGAGGCGGCGAGGGTGAAGGTGGCGGTGAGGGCGAAGAGGGATGTGTGCTTCATGGCTGGATGGAAGACGCGAGGCGTCGGATTCTTAGATTCCGCACACGGCCCCGGTCGTCGCGGTGCGCAGAGCTTCTCTGTGTCAGGCAACCGGATAAGCACGCTATTTTGTGTGCCACCTGTCCGGCGGCTCCGCTGCGCCGCTGGCGTCGGTTCGATGAAACGTTGGTTGCAGCTGTGGCGAATCATCCGGCCTTTGTTCCTGAAATGCCGCGGTATCA
>CAIRYQ010000039.1 GCA_903882875.1 uncultured Spartobacteria bacterium
AAGGAAATCATCGCCACAGTCGAGTCCGTCGGCGGCGTGGAGTATTACCTGATGGAGCAGGAAGGCAGCCGCTTCCCGGAATTTGAAACTGCGCAGCGTTGCCTGGATTCTTGGAAAGCCTTGCGGGGCAAGGCGTGATTCGAGCTGCGCAAGATCTCCATGATCCCAGCCCGGCGCGGCACACCGAGCCTTTTGCCACATCGCCGGCCTCGCTCAACTGCAAGGCCTTCTTTGCCCGTTTTGGCGACGAAATTGTGCTCACTGAGCACAATCAATAGTAATTAGTTACCGTGTCATACCACTGAGCTAACCGCGCTTTTTTCGATGGGGCGCAATCAAACGCCACACGCTGCCACACGCTTGCGATGGCAAGCGAGAATCGGATCTTCCGCAAGATCCTTGATGGCGAGAAAGGCCAGTGAAATCCGGCGTTCCGTGCCGCCGCATGGTTTCCGTTCGCGTTATTGCGCCGCGGCCTTTGCGGCGTCCCTCGCGGCACTGGCCCGGAGGTGTTCGAGCACGTCCTTGAATCTGTCCTCATTCCGCGGATCCACGGCGACACATGCGGCGTGCGCCTCGTGGATGGCCTCGCGTGTCGCGGCCTTGTCGGCGGCGTGGTGGATGGCTTCCGGGCATGCGCCGTCATGCGCGCTCAGGAGCGGCTTTTCGGAAAAGAGCGTATCGATCCCGAGACCGGACAGAAGTTCGGCATTGCGCTCGTTGCGATTCACCACCCACAGGTCGCCGCCGCCGAGATCGCGCAGGCGGATGGCGAGGCTCGCGAGCGTGCCCATGAAGGTCGAATCCATCATGGTGCAGTCTTTCAAATCCACGACGAATTTCCGGCGTCCCTCGTCCAGCAGCCTGCGTGTGAATTCCTTCAGCGCAGGGCTGCTTTGAAACGAACCCCTGCCCGCGACGCGAATCCACACTTCGGGGCAGCTCTCGGTATCCGCAAAAATCGTTGGGTGCAGGCTCATGGAATTCTTACGGTCACTTCATCGCATCGAATTGCCCGGAGGTCAATTCGCCCTCGCAGAAGCAGGCCGTTGCGCGCCGGGTCAATTCCACAGGAACGACTGGTAGAGGCCGACCGCGCGCCCGTCCTCGATCAGCAGCACGCGCCATGCGGTGATCTTGCCGCCCTCCTGGTATTCGTCGCCGATGACGGTGAACTTCGTCGCATGGGATCCTTTCGCAAACGGGAAGCGCATCTCCTTGGCCTGCACATGCGCGCCCAGGTTTTCCAAACGGTATTCGATCCGGACGGTGATGTCCGCGGGCCGCTTCGCACTCCACGAGACATTGAAATAGTAGCCGCGCCGCTCGATGAAATCCACGGAGGTAATCGCGCCGTGGTTCACGCGGCGGCGCTCGAAGATCAGCACCGCGTCGTCCGTCGGCTTCAAAAATCGCGGATCGTTCAGGAACTTCGTGACCCTCTCGATTTTGAAATCATCGTCCAGCGCCAGCGGCACCACGTTTGCGTGTGCGATCGGAATCTGGTGCAGGGGCTCCTTCGGCGTGGAGCAGGCGGAAAGTGCCGCCGCTGCGAGGAGCGCGGCAAAAAGACGGATCATGGGGCGCGGAGTAAAACGGGCGTCGCGCACGGTTGCAACGCCGGAAGTTGCCGCGCGCCGCGATGCAAATTCCCTCGCTCCTCGCGTGATCCCTGCTACCCGTTCCGCAGCATGATGCACCCGCTGTTCCGTTCCGCGCTCGCCTCCGCCGCGCTCCTCATCTGCTCGCACGCACCCGCAGCGGACGCACCTGCGGCGACTGGAAAAGCGCACGCCACAGCCAAGCGCGAATACGTCCGCTACGTCGGCGACGACAAGCGCGGCAGGCTCGAGACCGTCATCGCCACATTGAAAAAGGGCGACGTGCAGGTGGAACTCGTCGGCGCGGTGCATGTGGCCGATCCCGAATACTACAAGGCGCTCACGAAACTTTTCACCGGCTACGAGGAACTCCTCTTTGAACTCGTGGACGGACAAAAGATGAAGGAGGAAATCGAAGACGGCCCGAAGCCCTCGGCGAAAAAAAAGCCGGACGCTCCTCTCAAGCAGGGTGAATTTCCGCCGGACGAAGACGCGCCGGCGGCGAAGGATCGGAGCCCGGCGTTCAAAATCATCAGCGTGATGATGCGCGGCCTCGGCAGCTATTTTCACTTCCAGTACCAGACCGAGGGCATTGACTATCACACGAAAAACTTCGTCCACGCCGACGTGAGCATGGACGAATTCGTGCAGCTTCAGGCCGACAAGGGCGAGTCGTTCATAGACCTCATGCGCAAGGCGATCGAGGCGCAGCTCGAGGTCGGCACCGACCGCACCGCCGAGCCGAAAGGCAGCCAGCTTCTGCTCGCGCTGCTCGGAGATTCGAGCGGGCTGAAAGTCGCGATGGCCCGCCAGCTCGCATCCGCGGGCGATGTTGTCGCCGAGATGGAAAAGCACGACGGAGGCACCGTCATCATCACCGAGCGGAACCGCAAGGCGCTCGAAGTGCTTGATCGCGAGGTCGCGGCAGGCCGCAAAAATCTCGGCATCTTCTACGGTGCAGCGCACCTCGCGGAGATGGAAAAGGATCTCGAGAAGCGCGGCTACCGGCGCACCGGCGAACGCTGGCTCACCGCATGGGACATCAAGCCGCGTGTGGATCAAAAGCGCGCCGCACCTGCGCCGAAGGAGTGACACAGCGGCGCTGAACATCCGGCCCGCCGCGATCAGGCGCAACGCGCCAGGCACGGGAATCGCTATCCGAAACAAACGCGATGACCAGCGCCCAGCCAGCACCGCTCCGGCAACCGATGCTCTCCCTCCACGGCGAGCAGATTGTCGCCGCATTGCGCGAGCTGGAGGAACATCGCATCTGCGGCCTCGTCGCTGACGAGGACTACGCCCGCCAGCGAGCGGAACGGCTCCGGCCGCTCACACGCCCCCTGCCCGGACTCTGGCTCGCGGCGCTTCTCGGCGTGCCGCTCGTCGGCGCACCCGCGGGCGTGATGCTCCGGCTGATCGCGCACGACGACCGCTGCGCGTTCGTGATTGCCGTACTCGCGGGCGCGTGGGGCATCCTCTCGCTCGGGCGTGTGCTTCAGGAAAAATGCGCCGAACTTTTTTCGCGCGGCCGGCGCAGGATTCTTGTCGCGCTCCTCGACGACGATCTCCTCACCGCCAGCGAATTCGCCGAACACGAACAGCGTCTCATCCGCGGTTCGTAAGGCAGCCGATCCTGCTTGCGGAATGTGCGCGCAGATTGCGCTGGCCACCCGTGTCGCCAGGATTTTTTTGTCCGCGCCGATTTGAAAATCACGCGTCTGCGGCAAGGCCGACGATCAGCTTTCGGCCCTTGAACCGCTTGCCTCGCAGCCCGCTCACGATGTCCCGCGCGCTCTCCTCGCGCACGTCGAACATCGTCATCGTCGGCAGAATGTGGATCGCGCCGAGCACCTCGCGCGACATGCCCGTCTCGTTCAGCACGAACCCCACGACATCAGCGGGCCGCACCATCTGCTCCGCGCCGGAATTCATCGCGAGCCGCACCATGCCCGGCTCGTGCGACACAGCCGTGACATCTTCGCGCGAACGGAACACCGGGCGTGTCCCACGCTCGTCGCTCTGCGGACGCTGATCGCGCTGTGGGAAACGGTCAAACTTTCCGCCTTCCGGACGCGGCGCATCGTCGCGCCCAAAATCGCGCGGCGCACTCCTTCGCGCGTCATCCCCGTTTTCGCGTTTCACAAATTTCTTCGCGGGGTTGCGCGCCTCATACGCGGGATAGTCGCCGCGGCTCTGGTATTCGCGCTTCGGCGGCGCGGGACGGTCCTCGGGGATGTCCACCGGCTTCGGCGCGTCGCCTTCGAGCATCGAGAACATCGCTGATGCGATGTCCGTGGGCGTGTGGCCCGCATCGAGAAGCTGATCGATCAGCGCGTCGTGCTTTTTGAATGTGCCGCCTTCGAGCGTCGTGCGGACTTTTTCAAACAGCGCATTGCTCCGCCGCTCCTCGACCTGCTCCGCGGTCGGCACGGGCTCGCGCCGGATGCGCGCCTTGGTGAAGCGCATGATCTGCTGCAGCTTCCACACCTCGCGCCCGTCGGCAAAAGTGATCGCGCGCCCGCTGCGGCCCGCGCGCCCCGTACGGCCGATGCGGTGAACGTAGTCCTCGGCGTCATGCGGCAGGTCGTAGTTGATCACGACTTCGAGGTCGTCCACGTCCAGCCCGCGCGCCGCGACATCGGTCGCCACGAGGAACTCGATTTTCTTCTCGCGCAGCTTGCGCATCACGCGCTCTCGCGCGCTCTGCGCGATGTCGCCGTGCAGCTTGTCCGCCATGAATCCGCGCGCGGAAAGATGCTCGGTGAGCTCGTCCACCATCAGCTTCGTCGCGCAGAAAATGATGCCGTAGTGCAGGTCCATCAGGTCAATGATCCGGCACAGCGCCTCCAGCTTCGAGCGGCGGTTCACCTCGTAATAAACCTGATCAATGTCCGGCACCGTGAGCTTCTGATCCTCGATGCGCACGTTCACCGGATCCTTCGTGAACTTCGCGATCATCTGCTTGATCGCCGGCGGCAGCGTCGCGCTGAAGAGCACCGTCTGCCGGTCCGGCTTCGCCTTCGAGAGAATGGAAACCATGTCGTCGCGGAAGCCCATGTCCAGCATCCGATCCGCCTCGTCGAGCACGACCATGCCGATTTTTTCCATCGAGAGCGACTTGCGCTCGATGTGATCCATCACACGCCCCGGCGTGCCGATGATGATCTGCGCACCGTTCTTCAGCCCGGCAAACTGCCGCTCGTAGCTCGCGCCGCCGTAGATCGGCAGCTCGCGTACGCCGCGCTTGAACTGTGCGAGCCGCGACACTTCCTCCGCGACCTGCATCGCGAGTTCGCGCGTCGGACAAAGCACGAGCACTTGCGGCGCGCGCACCGCCACGTCCACGCGCTCGATCGCGGGAAGCGCGAAGGCCGCGGTCTTTCCCGAACCCGTCTGCGACTGGCCGACGACATCGCGCCCGGTCAGCAACACCGGGATCGCCTCGCCCTGGATCGGCGACGCAAGTTCGTAGCCGACGTGCGCCACGGCCTTGAGAGTTTCCGGCGACAGGCCGAGTTCGGTAAATGGTTTCTTCTGCATCCGGGCACCTAGCCCGCGCGTGTGCCTTAAGCCAACGAAATCGTGCCCACCAGGCACTCGGCGAAGCGGATTGCGCACCGTCCGCGGCGATCCGATGCTCCGCAAAATGGCGCGCACCGATCTGCCCGGCGAACCGCTCGAGCTTCCGTATCCGCCGCGCATCGTCGCGGAGACGGACGACTTTCTCGTCGTGGACAAGCCGCCCTTCTTGCGCATCCATCCGAGCAAGCCCGACCAGACCGACACGCTCTGGAACGAACTCCGCGCGCTGCTCGCGTACGAGATCGCGAACGGCGGACAGGTGAGCATCATCAACCGCCTCGACCGCGAGACGAGCGGCCTCGTGCTCGTCGCAAAACACCGAGCGGCGGCGAAGAAATTTTCGCAGCTCATGGAAAGGCGCGGCATCGGCAAGGAATACCTCGCGCTCGCATTTGGCTGGCCCGCGCAGACCGAGTGGAGCGTGGACGCGCCGCTGCTGCGGCAGGGCGACATCCGCCCGTCGAAAATCTACCTCAAGCAATGCGTGCATCCCGACGGCTCCCCATCGCTCACGCGGTTCCGAGTTGAGCGGCGTTTTGAAAAGGACGGCGCGAGATTTTCGCTCGTGCGCGCATTTCCCGAGACGGGACGGATGCACCAAATCCGAATCCACCTCGCGCACAGCGGCCACTCCGTTGTCGGCGACAAAATCTACGGCGGTGATGAGAACTGCTACCTCGACTTCATCGAGACCGGCTGGACTCCCGCGCTCGCCGCACGCCTGCTCATCGCGCGCCACGCGTTGCATTCCTGCGCGCTCGTCACGGATGAAAGCGAATGGCGCACCGCCCTCCCACCCGATCTCGCGGCATGGTCAGGGCTGGCGGTGTGTTGATTCGCCGCGCTCCGCGTTGCGCTTGAAGTGAACTTCCAGCACGCGGCGTCCGTCAGCCTTCGTCACCGTGGCGTCGAAATCTTCGATGCGCGTTTTTTCGCCCGTCTTCGGCAGATGGCCGATGAGCTGCGTGATGTAGCCGCCGACGGTGCTCACCTCGGTGCTTCCGAGTTCGAGGCCGAGCATCTCGTTCAGCTCATGCAGGCTCAGCGTCGCGGCGACGACGAATTCGTCCTGGCTCACGCGGCGCATCTCGGGCTTGTCCACATCGAACTCGTCGTGAATGTCACCGACGAGTTCCTCGATCACGTTGTCGAGCGTGACGATGCCGGCCGTGCCGCCGAATTCATCCACGACGAGCGCGAGGTGCGCATGGCGCGAGAGGAAAAAGCTGAGCAGCTTTTCCAGCGGCATCATCTCCGGGACGTTGTGCAGCTCGCGCTTGATGCTCGTGATGTCCGGCTTCGGCTCGCGTATCAGGCGCAGAAGATCCTTGATGTGGACCAGCCCGATCGTCTCGTCGAGATGCTCGCGGCAGAGCGGGAAACGCGTGTGCCGCGACTCCATCGCACGCTTCATGTTTTCCTCGAACGAATTCTCCGTGTTCAGAAAAACCACGTCGCCACGCGGCGTGGTAATGTCGCGCACGACGCGCTTTTGCAGATCCAGCGCGTTCATGAGGAGTTCCTTTCCCATCGGGCTCACCTCGTCGGCACGCGCGCTCTCGGCGAGGATCACGCGCAGCTCCGCCTCGCTGTGCGCGAGATCGGATTCCGCGACGGGGCTGATGCGGAAGACGCGGCGCAGGAGAAAATTTGCGGAGACATTCAGCAGCCAGATGAACGGCTTGAACACCGTGATGAAAAGCTGGAGCGGACGCACGAGCAGCAGCGCCATGCCGAGCGGATTGCGGATGCCGAGATACTTCGGCGCGAGTTCGCCGAGGATGATGTGCAGGAAGGTGATGATCGTGAGCCCGAGCGCCCATGCCGCACCGGTGATGAACGGCACGCTGTGGATGCCCATTTTGACAAACAGCGGCTCGAGCAGCCGCTCCATGTACGGCTCGCCGAGCGCGCCGAGCACGAGGCTCGTGACGGTGACGCCGAACTGCGTCGCGGAGAGATACGCATCCATGTGGCCGAGGATGTATTTCACCGTGCCCGCGGTCTTGCGGCCCTCCTCGATCAGCGGGTCGAGCTGGCTGGTGCGCAGCTTCACGAGCGAAAATTCGGCGGCGACGAAGAAGCCGTTCAGCAGCACGAGCAGGAGGATGCCGACGAGGCTCAGGAAGATCCTGCCCCCGTCATCCCACTCGGTGACGAGTGTTCCGGCGTCGGCGAGAAAGTGAGTCATCGGAAAAGAAACGAGCCGCAGACCATCGGCCTGCGGCTCGTGAAAGTGGCTGCGGAAAATTCTACCAGCTCGACTTGGTCACGCCGGGGATCAGGCCGTTGGACGCCATCTCGCGGAAGGTGATACGGGAAATTTTGAAGCGCCCGATGAAGGCGCGCTTGCGGCCGGTCGCGTTGCAGCGGCGGCTCAGGCGCACGGGGCTTGCGTTGCGCGGAAGCATTGAGAGGCCGATGTAGTCGCCCTTCTTTTTGAGTTCAGCACGCTGCGCGGCGTATTTCGCCACACACTTGGATTTGCGCTTTTCGCGTTCGAGCCAGCAGGTTTTTGCCATAGGTAAATTTTTGGGAGCGCGGAGAGTAAGGGGCGGGGCGTCGAAATCAAGCGTAATTTTCACCCAGCACGACCGAAGGATTCCTCCCGCATTTGGCATTCCGGATTCCACGGCCGTGCCGCCACCCGGTGCGGATCAGTGGCAGCCGCAGCCGGTGCCGCACGAACCGCCGCCCATGTTGCGCTGCATGTCCGCATGGCGCGGGGCGTTTCCTTTTCCCATGTAGCCGAAGCCGCCGGTGATGACTCGGCGGATGGTGTCGCCGGTCTCGGGGTGCTTTGTGAGCGGCTCGTCCTTCATGCTCTGCCGGATTTCGAAATGGCGTGGCGGTTTCGTTTCGTCGGTCGTCTCGTAGATGTAGGTCGGCATTGCGGGGAAATGTTGAGGGTTGAGCGTTGAGAGGAAAGCGCGGCGGCATTCTTGCCGCGTTCCGCTTTTCTCTCAACGCTCAACTTTCAACCCTCAGCCGCGCCTCACATCCCGAGCCAGCGCATGAGCAGCATCGCGGCGATGCCGCCCGCGGCGAGTTCGATGCCGGTCTTCACGCCGAGCGGGTCGAGAGGAATTCTGAGATGGGGCTTTTTCATGTCATCCTCCCTAGCATCGGAAGTGCCACGGGGAGCGGCGGAGGACAGCAGGTGCCCGGCGGGAACTTGCGAGGCCCGGTGTCAGCGTTCGTTTGCGTTCCGGCGTGAATTTTTCCACCGCGCGATCTGCCACGGCAGGCCGAGGAGGAAGAAAAAAAGCAGCCCGGTGAGATCAATCTCCAGCACGTAGAGCCAGCGGGTGTCGGAGAAAAGATCCAACATGCTATGGACGGCGGGACGTCCGGCGAGGAAGCCGTAGTTGCCGCCGCTCGCGGCGGTCGCGGCGTTCACGGCGAGTGCGGCAGCGAGGTAGATCTGCGACCACAGTGCGACGCGCAGCCATGCGCCGCGCTGCGGGCGCATCTTGAAGTCGAAGATGAGCCACAGCACGCTCGCGGGGATGCCGGAGTGGACGGTGAAGAAGGCGAAGATCCGCCAGAAATCCGGCGAGTCGAGAGCGGGCGTGATGAGCGCCTGCGCAGTCCCTGCGAGCCCCCAGAAATATGCCAGCTCGAAGCAGAGCTGCCAGCGGAGCGTGAGCGCGAGGACGGTCGCGACGAGAGCCCAGTCGCAGAGGTGCATCGGCAGCGCGTAGTCTGCGGTGAGTTTGCCCTCGCACCACACGGCGATCGTCGTCCCGATTTTTGCGCAGAGCATCGCGAGCGCAAAGAACCAGCAGATGCCCTTTGAATACCGCACGGAGTCGAGATGGCGGCTGACGATCCACAGCAGCAGCGGACCGGCGAAGGTGAAGATGAGAAAGGCGATCTGGATGCCGGGCATCCGTGGCATGTAGCGGGTTTGCCGGCCTGTGTGCAACCGTGCGCAGATATTTGCTCTTGAAACCGCACCTGCGAGTTCCAGCATACACCAAAGCTAAAATCATCCTCCCATGCAAAACTCAGACTCCATCGGCGCGCTGCTGCGCGACAAGGCTCCGGCCATCCATTCCATCCCCACCACCGCCACGGTTCTCGAAGCGATCGCCTTGATGGCCGAGCGGAACATCGGCGCGCTGCCCGTGCTGCGCGGCACGCGGCTCGTCGGCATGTTCACCGAGCGGGATTACACCCGCAAGGTCGTGCTCATGGGCCGCACTTCGCGCGACACGCAGGTCGGCGAAATCATGACGCACGACCCGCTCACCGTCGGTACGGACGCCACGGTGAACGAGTGCATGGAAATCATGACCGAGGAGCGCGTGCGCCACCTCCCCGTCGTCGAGGATGGCGAGCTTGCGGGCATCGTTTCCATCGGCGATCTCGTGAAGTGGATCATCTCCGCGCAGACGGCGACCATCGAGCACCTCACGCGCTACGTGTTTGGCGAGCAGGTCGGTTGAAGCGCCGCTGATTCTCGATTTCCCGAAGTGTGACGATTGCGGCGTCCCGCGCGGCAAGTTGCACCAGCTCGGCTGTGACCTTGAGCCTTGCCCACGCTGCGGCGGGCAGGCGATCTCGTGTGACTGCTTCTATGAGGACGATGATGGGTGACAATCCACCATCGCCATGCGCCGCCTCAGCCCACCCACAGCGACTTCCACGCGAAGTAGGCGACGACCACAAACGCCACCAGCAGCACGATTGTGATGAACGGAATCCCGGAGCGTTCCTTGCGCAGCTTTTTCGCCGGTGCCGCGCCTTTTGCGGCGACAAAATCGAGCCGGAAATCCACCGGCCCCTCGATGCGCGCCGGGCGGTTGAACCGGTCCACGATCTCGCGCTGCTGCTTTTTCTGCACCTCTTCCTTCAGCGCGGGAACCTTCCCCAGAAAAGTCCGCGTCTTGCTGAGACGCGCCTTCACCTGCTCCTCCATTTGCGCGAGCTGCTGCTGCTTGGATTGGATGGGAGATTCGACGGTGGGCTTGCGGTCGGATTTCCGGGGCATGGCTATTTTCCTGGGAGGCGGCTTGCGATGACGATGAGGGCGATGAGGCCGAGAACGATGAGCGGCAGCGAAAATGCGAACCCGATTTTCAGCCAGCCGAGGAAATCTTTTCCGTCGCCGCCCGAGTAGTCCGCCGTGAATCCGGTGTCGGCTGCGGACGCGCCCGCCGCCTGCTCCGGCATCGCGCCGACCTTTGGAAATGAGCGGCTGTATTCGCCGCGCGCATCGTCCACGGATGCCATCGCGCGCGTGAGCTCCTTGCTGATGTCGGCCTCGTCCCACAGCTTCGGATTGATCGCGTCGAGCGTCTCGAGGTGCTGGTGGAACGCAGTGTCCATCGTCTGGAGCATCTCCAGCCGCTTGCTGGCCTCCATCGCCTCGCGCTCGATCACCACGAGCGCGCGCGTGAGCTTTTCCGAAAGATCATTGCGCCCCGTGATGAGCGCCTCCTGCCTGCGGCTCAGCTCCGCAAATTCACGCTTCTGCTTTTCGATCGTCTCAAGCTGCCGCTTCAGCGACTGTTCCTGCTGTTCGGCCTGCTGCACTTTTTCGTCGAGATGTTCCGTCGAGAGCGGGTCGCCTTCGGGCAGGTCGAGGAATTGATCGCGCGGTGGAGTGGGCATGTCGCTGGGCAGCGGCGCGCATCATGCAGATGCGAAATCAGATTTCCAGACTTTTCACACGGCGAAGTGCAAGTGCCATCGGAATCACTGCGACCGAGGCGCTGATCACGAGCACGACGAGCGGCGCGAGCCAGCGCGGCACCAGCAGCGGATGGCCGGTGACGGCGAACATGTCCGGCACCGCAAGCAGCGCGACGACGGCGGTGTTGAACACAAAGCTGATCACGAGGCACAGCGTACCGCCGAAGCTCGACACAATCTTCGAGGGGTTCTCCTCCTTGAAATCGGGAAAAAGCGCGCCGAGTCCCGCTGCGAGGCCGGAGAGCGCGGCGCTCATCAGCACAATCGTCGCCGAAAAGAAAACCGCGCGTCGCCACGGGAGATGGAGGATTGCCGACGATGTGCTCATCAGTGCGACCGTCAGGATCGCGCTCGTGATGAAGCTCGACCAAAATTTTTGCAGGACGACTCCGCGCAGCCCGACCGGCGAGAGCCCGAGAATCCACACGCGGCGTCCCTCGAGCGAAAACATTGGAAAGACAAATCGCGTCGTGAGCGTGCTCAGCGTGAGTCCGCTCGCGGCGAGATTCAGGTAGCTGATGAGCGTCTCCCAGTAGCCCTGTTTGAACTCGATGGCGACGTTGCGCAAGTTTGCCACATAGATGCAGAGCAGGCCGAAAAAAATCATGAACTGCGTCCACTGCACCGGGTCGCGCCAGAAGATGCGGATGTCCTTGAAGACAAGCGCGACCATGCGCGGCGAAAGCGGGCGCAGCTTTGCCTGAACCCATCCGAGCATTGTGACGCGGCGGTTGCGCGTCCGCTTCGCCGCACTGTCGCGCTGCTGCCGCTCCGCTTGCGAGCCGAGCGCCGCGGACCAGCTCCCGTAGTACGTGCGCCCCGCGACGGTGAACGCGAGCATCGTCCCGAACAGCGCGTAGCTCGTGAGCAGCAGGAAAAAGAAACGGCCGTCGGCGGCATTGCCCTTGAAGCTCCAGTTGCTGATCGCCATCGCGAGCCACGAGCTGGGCAGGAAGTGGTTCGTCGCCGCGCGCGAGCCTTCCATGAGTTTCGGAAACATGAGCAGCTCGCCCGCGCCCGCGACCTCGTTTTCCGTCACCGGTTTCTTGCCGAGAAAAATATACGCGACCATCAGCGCCGCGAGCGCGAGCAGCACGGGCTTCGTCCAGCGCATCGAAAACATCCGCACGAGAAGCAGGATCAGCCACGAGCCCGCGACAGCCGGGATGATCACAAACGGCACGTAGCCAAGCGTGACCTGGAGATAGAAAGTCCAACGGACATTTTGCACGACGCCGTACGCCGCGAGCATCGGCGCGCTGAGAAACACGAGCGCCCACGACGAGATGCCAACGGCCTCGATGAATTTCCACCGGTACACATCGCGGTGCCGCATCGGCAGCGAGAGGAACCACTGCGCCTCTCGGTTCCGGAAAAGCGTCGAGTAGCCGATGATGAGGTTCGACACCACGAGCATGAGGAAAAAGAACCCGAAGATGAGATACAGGATCCGTTCCGCGAGCAGCGCGCCCACGAGCGGAAAACGGTAGAGATACCCGAGCCCCGCGCGGAACAGCACGAAGCCGAAGACGAGGTAGCACAGCACGAATGTCGCGAGGATGAAGATGAGCAGCGGCGATTCGCGCCGCGACTTCGTGAAGCGCGCACACAGGCTGCGCCACCGCAGCCACGCAAAGAGACGCAGCAGCCGAAGCGGGGAAGGATGAGGGTTCGCGGCTTCGGTCATGGCGGCACTGGGCATCGGGTGAATGTCAGCAGCAATTCCCGGGCGCGCGGCGTTACCGTCCCGGCGTGAGTTCGAAGAGGAAGCCCTTGAGGTATTCCGTCTCCGGCAGCGTGGAGATGATCGGGTGATCCGCCGACTGCGAGAACGTCGCGATCTGCCGCAGCGTGCGTTTTGCATCCACGGCCGCCTCGTTGATCACGCCGAGGAAATGCTCGCGGCTCACATGGTGCGAGCAGCAGAAGGTCGCGAGCATTCCGTCCGGCGCGAGCAGCTTCAGCGCGCGCAGGTGGATGTCCTTGTAGCCGCGCAGCGCGTCATCCACCTTGCCCTTGCTGCGCGTGAAGGACGGCGGATCGAGCACGACGAGATCGAACTGCGCGCGTTCGCCGCCCAGCTCCGCGGCGCGGAGAAAATCGAACACATTCTCCGCGCGCACATCCACCGCGAGGCCGTTGCGTTCCGCGTTGCGTCGGATGTTCCCGCTCGCATCCTCGCTGATTTCCACCGCGGTCACATGCGCCGCGCCGGCCTTCGCGCACGCGAGCGCGAAGGCACCCTGGTTTGCAAAACAATCCAGCACGCGGCGGCCCTGCGCGTGGCGCGCGACGGCGGCGTAGCTGTCCACCTGATCCAGGTAAAATCCGGTCTTCTGCCCGCGCATCAGATCCACTTCAAACTCCAGCCCGCCGATGGTGAGCGCAAACGGCGCAGGCGCTTCGCCGTGCAGCACGGTTACATTTTGCTCCATACCTTCCGCGAGCCGCACCGGCGCGTCGTTGCGCGCGATGATGCTCGCGGGCTTCACGACTTCGCGCAGCGCGGCGGTGATGAGGTCGAGCCGCATGTCCATCGCGAGCGTGAGCGTCTGCACCACGAGATGATCGCCGTAGCGGTCCACGATGAGCCCCGGCAATCCGTCACTCTCGCTCCACACGAGCCGCGCAGCCGTCGCAGAGACTCCGCGCTTTTCGCGATACTTCACCGCCTGAGTGATGCGGCGCTGGAAAAAATCCGCGTCCAGTTCCTGCCGCTGCCGCGAGAAACGCCGCGCGATGATCTGCGACTTCGAATTGTAGATCGCGCTGCCGAGCATCCGGTCCTTGCCGTCCTTCACCGCGATGATGCTGCCCGGCTCGGGATTGCCCCACGCCTTCAGCACCTCGCTGGAATACACCCAGTCGTGCCCGTGCAAAATTCGCGAGCGTGGTTTGATGACGATTCCGGCCATAGGCGCGCGGACGTTACGCGTGCGCGCCGCGCTGTCGAGCGATTGCGCCGCGTGTTTGTTGCCGGCGGACACATGCTCAACCGGCGGCGCCCTTACTTCCCGACGTCTGCCCGATTTCTGAGCATCCCCGGCGCGGTGCGCGCAAAGGCAACTTCGTGGCACTTGATACGACCAGCAGCGGCGCCATTCACGAAATGGACATCACAATGAACATCCGAGCCGTTGATCCATGGAAAGCGCCCCTCAGTTTGAAAACAACCCGTGCTCTTCTCACCGTCTGCGCGCTGGGCGGCGCGATGCTTCAGTCATCACAGGCAGGCACTCCGGTCGTCATCACCGACACGACCGTGAGTTCGACCACCGAATTGCCCCCCGCCGATCACTTTCACGTTGAAAGCACTTTCACCGGGACCGGCAGCTTTCGCGACAAAAGCTTCGGTCACAGCGATTCGTCGGACGTTGACATCACTTACACCCACCGATTTCACCTTCAGGATAACTGGTATTTGCGCGCCGGAGCCGAATACGAGCGTTTCGGGTTCGGAGGCACGGCCAACGGCCTTCCATCGCAACTGCAGTCGGTGTCCGCCTCGCTCGCCCTCCATTACATGGTCCGGCAGCATGTCGCCCTGGCCTTCGAAGTCCATCCGGGCTTTTACTTTCAAAATAATATCCGTACCGACTCATTCGACATTCCATGGCGCATCTACACGGCCATTCCGGTCCGGGATCGTAAGTTTTACATCGTCATCGGTGCCGCCGGTGCGATGAACCAGCATCCTCCCGTATTGCCCGTGGGCGGCATCGTGTGGGTTTGGACTGACCAGCTCCGCCTTGAGGCCGTCTTCCCGAAGCCGGCGATTGTGTACGAGCCCAGCAAGCAATGGGAATTCCGGCTGGGCGGGGAAATTGCCGGAGGTGATTTCCGGACGGACAGCGTTATCCTTGGCAACACCAATGTCCGCCTCAACAACGCCATCGTGCAATACGTGGAATATCGCGCGGGCGTGAAGGCCACTTATGCGGGATTCAAGGGCGTCGAACTGAGTGTCGGCGCAGGTTACTCACTCGGGCGGCAGATGGATTTTTACCGCATCGGCTTTCAGGCCAATACCGATGGCGGGGCTTACTGCCAGCTCGGGTGCGCAATCAAATTTTGATGACATTGCATCGTTACGCCATTGGCCGGGGAAACGATTTCAGGATGCCGGGCGTTTGAACCATGCCCGTTCGGTTGGATGGGAAGCGGAGGAAGAATGGAATTAGGAAGGCAGGAAATCAGGAAAAGAGTTCCGGGAACGCTTCCTTCCTGCCTTTCTAATCTGCTCTTTTGTCAACCTACCGGATGGGCGTGCTCGGAACCGTGCCTATCTGGATTGTTGCCAAAGCGCCTTTGACAATAGCCCAGCGATTCATCGCTGGGTTTGCGGATAATCAGTCCCTTGCTCCCAGTGTGATAAGCCAAGTGAACCTTGGCCCCTCCCCCATCAACAGCTCTGCGCCTCGTCGGGGGCTGGATGTTAGTCACACCGCTTTCCGCCGCCGCATACCCCGAGCACCACGCAGCCCAAGGCAAGGAATATCAGGCACTTCTTCTGCCCTTGCTGGTAACTCTGATAGTCTTTCCAACTGGAGATCGGCGTATTGCCGACGGTGAGGGAGCAGGTCTCAATGGTCGAGACGTTGCCCAGCAGTCCGCGGCAGGGTTTCTCGATTTCCTTCTTGAGCGCCTCCATGGTCACCCTGGCACCGGGCACGATTTCGCCCCTGCCCAGCAGTTGGCCGGGAACGTGGACGGCAGGTTGATATGCCACGTCAGGCTGGCCATTCAGCCAGATCCGCACGGTGAATTCGTTGCTACCCCTGTTGCAGGTCGCGGTACTGGAGGCGATGACACCGGAAACGGTTTGAAAATCAGCCGGCGTTGGCGGCGGGCGGAAGTACATCCAGCCGAGGAAGCCAGCAATGGCGAAAGTGATGACGGTGAAGCCGAGGCTCTTTTGTTTCATGGTGTCATTGCGGTATCTGTCGTTGGAGAATGGTGAAGCTGCGGACGATGGTAGCAGCCGGTACGCCATTTCCTGCCGTGCGGTTTCGTCCCCCGGTGGATTTTTCCATTCGGGGCGAAATCCACGGCGCGTCAAAGCTCCGTGGTTCGCACGTTGTCCGCTCCAGTGCCATCCGGACGCGGGCGGCATCCACGACTTCGGCGGCCCGTTTGCAAGGCTCAGAGCGTTGCGCGCGGGGCTCGGAGGGCCGTTTGCAAGGTTCAGAGTGTCGCGCGCGACGTTCCGAGGCTTGCGCGCCGGGTTCCGAGCCTTGCGGTGCGAGGCTCCGAGCGTTGCGCGCGGGGCTCGGAGGCCCGTTTGCAAGGTTCAGAGTGCCGCGCGCGACGTTCCGAGGCTTGCTCGCCGCGTTCCGAGCCTTGCGGGCGAGGCTCCGAGGGCGGCGCGCGAGGCTCGGAGGGCCGTTTGCAAGGCTCAGAGTGCCGCGTACGACGTTCCGAGGCTTGCTCGCCGGGTTCCGAACCTTGCGGTGCAAGGTTCCGGGTGTTGCGCGCGAGGTTCGGAGGGCGCAAAAACGCGGAGCATCACTGCCACGAGGCGATGTCGTCCGGTGCCTCGCTGGACGCGGGCTTGCGGAACTTGCCTTCGTAGCCTTTCCCGCCGAGGATGCCGTCCTTGCCGGGCGAGAAACGAAGTAAGCCGCCCACTCATCTTTGCCGACATTGGCGGCAATGCGGCGACGGGAGAGCGGATGAGATGCTCCGGCCCGGCGAGGTCGGAATAGACGGTGCTAAGGCCGAGCGTCCTGGAATTGTCCGTGGTGAACACGACGCAATGCTGATGGCCCACCAATCTATTGGGAGCCACTGGGAATAATTCTCAGTTGTCCGCTGTTTCGTAAGCTTGCAGAGATTGCTGTTTCTACTGTTAGGAAACTCGGATGGTTAAGGACTTCCGTAATTTTGTAATGGGGAGTCACAATCGCGATCCCCATGTTCACTTGTGCTGTTGAAAGGTCCCTTTCTTGAGCATCATCAACCTTATTCGCTGAAACGTCGTAGTGGCCGTGAACAATCCCAAGTAGAATGTGAACTGGCCCTTTGAAAAGCTGCAGTTTTCCATCGATCAACACTGTTGTTCCAAGGTTCACAAAAACGGGCGATCCGCTGAGACCTCCTATAGAGCGGGCTTCGATGAGAAAAGCCGGAATAGGACCGAAGTCTTTCGTTACCACAGGCTCCTCGTCCATCGCGGCAATATTGCCAACCCGAATGATTGGGATGTTTCGTGTCTGGCCGTGATGGTGTCGAAACAAACCAATAATGATTACTTCGTCGCCAACACCAATGCCTCCAAATCTCTTTTGCACATCCGCCGTTGGGAAGTCTGTCGCCGGAATCATCATGTGATCAAAGCCCTCGGCAATCGGAAACGGAGCCATTGCGATATCGACGTTTTGTTCAGTTGGGTGCGTGAACCAAGCATTGATTGGAATGCTTAGCCACTGAGCAGTTCCATTGGCGAAATTTATTCTTAGGCAAACTTCGTTTATTCCCAGACGGCGGATACCATCAATCACATGGCGCGCCGTGATCAGGTAAACCGAGTTCGGATTGTTTCCGGCGGCAGGTGGTTTGGAGCAGTAGAAGGCTGTTCCAGCTAGTCGGTATTCGCCGTCGGCCATCCGGTAGCCAACGAACACTACACATTTTCGAATCGTTTCTGAAACTCGCATTTGGCTTAAGTCGTATGATCGCGCCGCGGCCCACAACTTCGGCGGCTACGGCTTCTTCCCTTCGAGCAGAAACTCCGTGGCTTGCGCGACGTCCTTGTCGCCGCGGCCGCTGAGGTTCGCGATGATGAACTGGTCGCGGCACATCTTCGTGGCGCGCTGGCTCACGCCTTCGGCGGTTCTTCGCGCACGATGCAGCTTTCATTCGCATCACGATGGACGAATGACACGAGCGGGTGTTCGGCGTCGGTGCGTTCCGTTTCCCGACGGCGATAGTGGGCCATCAGTTTGGCGGCATCGTAGTCGCAATCGCGCGCGACAGCTTCGCGGTGCCGGTGGATTTCAGCGATGATTTTGTTTTCGGGCATGGCTTAGGTTTTCGGTGGTTCTTCGCGCATGACGCACGTTTCCTCAGCAATCCAGCGGGCCGGATGTGAGGCCACTTTCCAGCCTTCGGCTTCGAGGCGTTTCAGTTCTTCGCCCATCTTCGCGAAGATGATGTCCACATCGTAGTTGCACTCCTTCGCGTGCTCGGCGCGGGCGCGGTGGATTTCGGCGATGGTTTCATTCTCGTGCATGGCTCAGGCTCTCATGAGTTCGGCGGGTGTGCAAATGTCCGGGCACAGCAACCCGGCGGCTTCGCACGCACGCTCAATCCGCGAGCGGATTCTGTGGTTGTTGATATGCTTGCAGTTCCATGTGAGGAGATACTCCATCCCGTGCGCGGCGGCCAAAGCGATGTGTGTCGCATCGGCGGCGGCAACCACCGGGACGATTTGATCCCGCAGGAGCCGCTTGGCGAGTTCCGCTGCCTCCGAAATATTGCGCAGCAGCGTGACACCAGCCAACTGCTCGCGGCGTGCAGCGGCAAAGGCCGGGTCGCCATGCTGCACCTCATCCAGCACGGTCTGTGAAGTGAACAGTTCGTAGTCGTGCCGGGATTCATCCCACCACTCGCGTGTGGTGAGTTGATCAGCGGCGAGCCGGACATCCCGGCTTGGGCGTGCGACGAGGTAGCTCGGAATCGTCGTTTCGAGATAGAGCGTGGGGGAACTCATCGTGGCTGCGCTCGCTTGCTACGGTTTCTTCCCTCCGAGCAAAAACTCCGCGGCCTGCGCGACGTCCTTGTCGCCGCGGCCGCTGAGGTTCGCGATGATGAGCTGGTCGGGGCGCATCTTCGGGGCGCGCTTGATGACGCCGGCGATGCCGTGCGCGCTTTCGAGCGCGGGGATGATTCCCTCCCAGCGGCTCAGCTTGCTGAAGGCGTCGAGCGCCTCGTCGTCGGTCGCGAAGTCGTAGTCAATGCGGCCCTGCTCCTTGAGGTAGGCGTGCTCGGGGCCGACGGCGGCGTAGTCGAGGCCCGCGCTCACGGAATGCGTGAGCTGGATCTGCCCGTCGTCGTCGGCGAGCAGCCACGTCTTCGTGCCCTGGAGCACGCCGAGCTTGCCGCCTTGGAAACGCGCGGCGTGTTCGCCATCCCGGATGCCGCGTCCGCCGGCCTCGACGCCGACCATCTTCACGCCCTCATCCTGCAGGAACGGCCAGAACAGCCCGATGGCATTGCTCCCGCCGCCGACGCACGCGATGAGCAGGTCGGGGAGACGCCCTTCCTTTTCCAAAATCTGCCGCCGCGCCTCCTCGCCGATGACACGGTGGAAATCGCGCACGATCATCGGGAATGGATGCGAGCCGAGCGCGCTGCCGAGGATGTAATGCGTCGTGCGGACGTTCGTGACCCAGTCGCGCATCGCCTCGTTCACGGCCTCCTTCAGCGTGCGCTGTCCGGCGGTGACGGGCACGACTTTCGCGCCGAGGAAATTCATCCGCGCGACGTTCAGCGCCTGCCGCGCCATGTCCACCTCGCCCATGTAAATGACGCACTCGAACCCAAACCGCGCGCACACCGTGGCCGTCGCGACGCCGTGCTGCCCCGCGCCCGTCTCGGCGATGATGCGCTTCTTGCCCATGCGCCGCGCGAGGAGGATTTGCCCGAGCGCGTTGTTGATCTTGTGCGCGCCGGTGTGGAGCAGGTCCTCGCGTTTGAGGTAAATCTTCGCGCCGCCAAGCTGCTGCGTGAGGCGCTCTGCAAAATAGAGCGGCGTGGGCCGCCCGACGTAGTCGCGAAGCAGGCCATTCAGCTCGGTGTGGAATGCGGGATCGGCCTTCGCCTTCTCATACTCGGCGGCGAGGTCGAGCAGCGCCGTCATGAGCGTCTCAGGCACGAACATTCCGCCGAAGCGGCCAAAGTGGCCCTTGGCGTCAGGAAGATTTTGGAACGAAAGCATTCGGCGACGTTACGAAGGACGGATGCGTGCGGCAACCACAAGTAGCCGCCGACGGAAGAAGGCGGGCACTTTGAATTTCGGAAAGCGGATACCGGATACCGGAAAGAATTCCGCAGCCGTTCGTCTCTATCTTTCCGGTCTCCGCTTTGCGGTTTTTGATCAGCCCGCCTCCTGCCGTCGGCGGCTATACTTTCAGCAGTTCGCGCTGCCAGGGGAGGAGCTTGGGGAGGGCTTCGTCGGGGCGGAAGGCGAGGGATTCGAGGACGGCTTTCGCGGCGATGAGCGAGGGGTCGAGCTGCACTTCGGTCGCGATTTTGTCGCGGTGCTTTTTCAGCTCGAGGAAGCGGTCGTATTGCGCCTGCGAGGGGCGGTTGCGCGGGGTGCGGATGACTTTCGGCCATTGCGACTCGTCCATCGCGAGACCGCGATCCGCTGCTTCGAAAAACCGCTGCGCACGCGATCCGCGGAGGTGGCGGATTTCCGGCTGTCGGCCGGCTTCGATGTCCACGGCGGCCTCGACGAGTTTTTCGCTGTGCAAAATGTGGAAGGTGGGCTTGTCGAGGCGGCGTGCCTCGTCGTCGCGCCAGCGCCAGAGTTCGCGGAAAATGGCGGCGGTGCGTCCGCGCAGGTGGCCGCTGCCGGGGATGCGCCAGAGCTGGTCGGGGTCAATTTCCTTGTCAATCTCGGCGGCGCGGATGGCGCGTTCGCACGACTGGCGGAACCATTCCATGCGGCCGAGGCGCACAAGATCGGCCTCGAGGATGCGCGCGATTTCGCCGAGGTGGCGCGTGTCGTTCACGGCGTAGTCGAGCATCTGCGGCGCGAGCGGGCGCATGGCCCAGTTGGCCTTCTGCGAGGCCTTCACGATTTTCACGCCGAAGTATTTTTCGACGAGCGCGGCGTAGCTGAATTCCGTGACTCCGCTGAGGCGCGCGGCGAGCATGGTGTCGAAGACGCGCGTGGGCGTGGGGCAGCCGGAGCGGCGGAGCAGGCGCAGATCGTAATCGGCGCCGTGCAGGAGGATTTCTTTGTCCGCCCACGCGGCCCAGAGCGGCGCGAGATCCATCGGTGCGAGCGGGTCTATAAGCAGGTCCACGCCGCCAACGGTGATTTGGATCAGGCAGAGTTTTTCAAAATAGCAGTGTAGCGAATCGGCTTCGGTGTCCACGGCGATGCGGTCGTGGGGCGCGAGAAGCGGCAGCACGGCTGCGAGCGCTCCGGGAGTGTCGGTCATCGGGGTCATTGAAAATAATCAGCCGCGCAGGCCGCCCATGAGCAGTTCGGCGTTGGATTTTGTGCTTCGCAGCGCGTGCAGGAGCACTTCGGTGGCCTCGGCGGGCGGGAGCGCGGCGAGCTGTTTGCGGAGGACTGCGATGCGGTCGTATTCCTGCGGGTGGTAGAGGAGTTCGTCGCGGCGCGTGGCGCTCTGGAGGAGATCAATCGCGGGGAAGATGCGGCGCTCGGCGATGTAGCGGTCCAGCTTCACCTCCATGTTGCCGGTGCCCTTGTATTCCTCGAAGATGACCTCATCCATGCGGCTGTGCGTCTCGACAAGCGCGGTGGCGAGGATGGTGAGGCTGCCGGCCTCCTCGGTGTTGCGCGCGCTGCCGAAGAATTTCTTCGGCTTGATGAACGCTTTCGTGTCCACGCCGCCGGACATGGTGCGTCCGCGGCCGGGCTGCGCGTTGTTGTAGCCGCGCGAGAGGCGCGTGATGGAGTCGAGGAAAATGAGGACGTGCTTGCCGAGTTCGACAAGGCGCTTGGCCCGGTCGGCGACGATCTCGGCGACTTGGATGTGGCGCGAGCTGGGCTCGTCGAACGTCGAGGAATAAATTTCCGCGCCGTGGACGTTGCGGACGAGGTCGGTGACTTCCTCGGGGCGCTCGTCCACGAGGAGGAGGATGACGTGCAGGCCGGGATTGCAGCGGACGGCGGCTTGCGCGAGTTCCGCCATGAGGATCGTTTTTCCCGCGCGCGGTGGCGCGACGAGGAGCCCGCGCTGGCCGCGGCCGATCGGCGCAATGAGATCCACTGCGCGTGCGGTGAGCGAACTGCCCGCGCCATTGTCAAGCGTCACGCGCGCGTCGGGGAAGCGCGCGGTGAGCGTGTCGAAATCCTTCGGCTCCTTCCAGTCCGTGACGGGCGTGCCCTCGATGGTGAGGATTTCCTCGGCGGACATGTTCTTTTCACGGTGATTCGGCGGACGGAAGCGCACGGTGACGAGGTGGCCTCCCTTGAGCTTCAGCCGCTTTGCGAGCTGGAAGCTGATGAACGGATCCTGCGGGCCGGGCCGGAAGCTGTACCGTGGGAAGCGCACGAAGCCGCAGCCGTCGCTTGTGATGAATTCCGTGATGCCTTCCGCGAGCAGCGTGAAACCGAGCGCGTGGTAGGCGCGCAGCAAATCGGAGACGAGAAAGTGGCGGCTTTTTTCCGCACTCACACGGAGACGGAGAAGTTCGGCGCGATCGAGGAGTTCGCGGTGCGTGAGCGCGTGGAGTTCGTCAATCCACAGATCGCGCGGCTGCAGTTCCGGTGGAATTTCCTGAGACACTGCCGTCTCCGCTGGAGCCGGGGATGCGGAGGCATTGCCGGCATCCTGCGTTGAAGGGCTCCAGTCGGCGGGCGATGCGGGTGCTTCCGGTGGTGTGGGTGCGGGCGTGATCACCGAGGGCGAGGCCAGCGGTTCAGGCGAAATTTCGCCGGAGGCTGGCTGCGAGGATTCGGGATTGTCCGTCGAGGTTTGGGACGGTGCTGTCATTCCAAATTACGTAATCTGCTTTCTGTATCTTCCCACCCAGGTCGAGTTGGGCCGCCATTATCCCCATCGCCGTCTCCGCTGCAAGCCCGCGCTCTCGGGTGAGGCGGGAAAGCTGCGTGTCGCGGTGGCAGGCCACGACGATGACGCGATCCATCTGCGCTTCGGCACCCGTCTCGTAGAGGAGCGGGATGTCAATGAGCAGCCATCCTCCGGTCTTGCGCGCGGTTTCCGCAAGGGCGGTCCACCGGGCGCGGACGATGGGATGGAGGATGGATTCGAGCGTCCTGCGCCGGCTTTCGTCGGCGAAGACTAGTGCGCGCAATTTCACACGGTCGGGGCGGCCGGTGTCGTCGCACGCTGCGTCTCCAAATGCCGCGACGATAACGTCGCGGACTTGGTCGTCCGTCGCGAGCAGGTCATGAACGCAGCGGTCGGAATCGAAGTGATCCATCGGCCACTGCTCGCGCAGCAGCCGGGAGAATGCGCTTTTTCCCGTGGCGATGCCGCCGGTGAGACCGATGACGGGCACGGTAAGACGCGGGGCGAAAAAACTCAGCGCCGTGCAGCCGGGTTCAGCACGCCACCGCTGGGAGCGGGGTCGGATGTCTGGATTGCACGGTATCCGCGGTTGCTGGTTCGGAGCGGACGGAAGGTCTTGCCGTCACTCACCGAAGGCGGCGCGATCTCGGGGAGCGGCAGTCCGTCCACGGATTCCTCTTTTTCCTCCTCGGAGGTGATCGGCGCGCCCTCGGGATTCATGAGGCGTGCGGTCACGAAAATGACGAGGTTGCGCTTGATGTGCTGATCCACATTGGAGCGGAAGAGGCGGCCGATGATCGGGATGTCGCCGACGATCGGTGTCTTGTCCTCGATCTTCTGCACGTCCTCGCGGATGAGGCCGCCGAGCACGACCGTCGCGCCGTCGAAAACGGTCACGTTCGTGGTGACTTTGCGCGTGCTGAAGATGGGCTGGTTGATGATGTTTGGCGTGAGGACGTTCGTCGTCGTCTGGCCGGTGAGCGGATTGGTGGCCGTGGTCTGAATCGGGCTTCCGTAGTTGATGAAACCTTCAAATTCCACGACCTGCGGTGCGAGCTGCATGTCTATCGAGTAGCCGTCCGGGCCGATGGTGGGCTCGACTTCGAGGGTGACGCCGACGTCCCGTTTTTCAAACGCGGTAGGCGTGGTGGGCGTCACTGGGAACGAACCGCCGCCGCCGCCAAGGGCACCACCACCGGCGACATTGATGCCGCCGGCCGCGCCAGTGGTCTGCGGGATCTGCGGCGGGGAGAACTCGGTCGGATATTTGAATTCGCGGATGACCTCGATTTGTGCGCGCTGGCCGCTCTTCGTGGTCACGCGGGGAGCGGAGAGGAGATCCACGCCCTTCTTCTGGTTCAGCCCGCGCATCACGAGCTGGAAGGTCGGATCGGTGCCGGCACCGACGAGCGATGCGATGCCGGGCGCAAGCAGGCCACCGGCTCCGGTTCCGGCGAGGAGGGAGTCAATGGCGTTACCGGCGATGGCAGTGCTGCCGCTGCGGTTTCCCGAAGTCACCGGAGAGTCGCCGGGATTCGCCCCGAAGGGGAAGTTCTGCTGGTTGAAGGCATTTCCGTTTCCGGAGGTGCCGCCGCCGAAGAAAATGCCGTTGGTGCCGCGGACATGGGCCTGACCGAGCATCCAGTCGAAGCTCAGCTCCTTGGTGTTCGTCTGCGAAATCTCGACGAACTTCGCCTGAATCTCGATCTGCTTTGCACCGCCCTCGACAGTGGCGATCTCGATGATTTTTTCGATCAGATCCAGATTGTCCTGCGTGTTCTTGACGATGAGCGTGCTGGTCGCCTTGCTGTACATCGCGACGGATCCCGTCGGAAAACCGACGCCATTCGCCATGAGCCAGTCTCTCGCGTTGGATGCGCCTGCCGTGCCCGCCCCTTCCGCTGGCGGTGCCCCGAGGCCGCCGCCGGGGGCTGCTCCTCCAGCGCCAGGCACGGGTTGCGAGGCGATGACGGTTGGCGGAATCTTCCACTGCTTGGTGAAGAGTTCCTCGGTCTGCGCTCCGATCGGGACGATATTCACTGCGAACGGCTCGATCTTGTACTTCAGGTTCGCGAGATTCGTGATGTATTTGATCACCTCGATGAGCGGGACGTTGTTCAGCGTGAGTGTGATTCGCGTTCCACCACCGCCGCCACCGCCGCCGGGGATTCCTGGGATGGCACCGCCGCCGGCGGCCGGAGCCTCCAGCCCGGGGATGCCTGGGACCGGCGCGGGTGCCGGGACTGCCGGCGCCGCACCGCCGCCGCCCTCATCGCCGAGGCGGAGGACGATGTTCACGCCCTCGTGCGAGGGATCATCAAGCGACTTCGATTTGCTCACGAGGAACTCGATCGCCTCCCGCACGGTGGAATCGCGGAAGTCAATTTTCGGGAACCGGATGTTGTTCAGCTTCGTGGTGATCGCGACCGTGTTTGGCGCCGAGGACGGGCCGGACGTGATGACATTCTGCGTCTTACGCTCGAATCGCTTTGCAGGGCGATCCCATTCCTTTTGCACCTCCCACATCGCGATGGCGCGCGTGGCGTCATAGCCCGCGTTGGCGGAACGCATCTTGAGGTTCGCGACTTCCTCGCGGCCTTTGCGCGCAGCCTGGTTGTAAGGATCGCGCGTGATGATTTCCTGATATTTCCGATCGGCGAGATCGTAGCGCCCGAGATCGCTGTAGCCTTTCGCCTCGATGAAGATCTGCTTGACCTCCTCGACCTTCGCCCGGTGCTGGGGCGTCATCTGCTTGTTGAAATAATCGGGCGCCTCGATGTTCTTCAGCAGCCGCGCGGTGGCATGTGCGGTGTACGCGCCCGCTGCGCGATCCGAGGGATTCTGCCGCAGGACTTCCTGAAGGGCCTGCACGGCGCTGGCGTAGTAGCCTTCCGTCACGCGCTGCTCGGCGAGCTTCATGCCCGCGATCTTGAAGCCGTCCTCGGCGGCCCTGCGGCTCTGCGCGGTCTCGGGTGCGCCGGGTGCGATGTTGTCGCACGCGTTCTTGAAATGCGCGAAGGCCGCCTCGTAATCCTTCCTGCGCAACGCCTCGCCGCCACGCGCAGTCTCATCGCGGGCGCTGTTTTCGCGTGCGATGCGGCGGGCCAGTTCGCGGTTTGCGGCGGCCTCCACGGAACCGCCTGCGAGATTTTGCGCCCACATCGCTGCGGGCTGGATGAGAATGCTCCCAATGAGCAGCGATGCGATGGAGGAGTTGAGCGGAGTGCGGTTCATGTTGGGTGGGTCTCGGTCTGGATTTGCTGGGATTCCTGCTGGGAAAAAATTGATGCTGCTTGCCGGGGGCGGGGGGAAGGGTTCGTGTCGTCTGCTATGGGGTTTCGGTCAAGGTTTTCTTGGTCTTGTCCGGCAGTTCGATGTCCACTTCCTTTGCGCGGATTGTCAGGAGCTTGTAAGGCTTGTCCTTCTCGGGATCGAGCGTGAAGCTCTCCCCGCGGCGCTTGGTGAAGTCTGGCGTTTTCTTATTCTCGGGCGGCTTGGCCCACTTGTAACGGAAGGTTGCGTAGGAGTCTGGCGAATCCACCACCCTCTTCAGCGGGAGCACGATTTTTTCCTGAGTCTCCTTGTTCAGGAGCGTGGCCTCTGAGACGTCCACCTTGGTTCCGTCGGCACCGGGGGCTTCCTTGTGCTCGAATGATTCGACCTTGAATTTCGTCCCCGGGATGTCATCGCCCACCGCGACGAACTGGGTTTTGTTCCTGAGATCCACCGTGTTGATCTGCACGGTGACGTCCGACGGTTTCGTGATCTTCGCCGGCGCGTCGTAAGATTTCATAATGAGCCGGAAAGCGACAAAAGTCACCTTCACGAGTTCGAGCTTCGTGTGATACGGCGGATGCGAATCCGCCTTGGTCGGATCGGTCGAATCATCCGGCAGCGGCTTGCCATCCGGCCCGATGACGGGCTGGCCGTTCATGTCGAGGTGCGCGCGCGCATCAAGGCCGAGCCAGTCTTCCAAGACCGTGAAACCTTTCTGGCTCGGGTCTTCATTGAGCACGGTCGCGCTCATCACATTCAGGCCGTATTTTTCAAGCCACTCATTCGGCACGGGAGGATGGAATGAGCCCACGCCGGGCCGCATCAGCTTGCCCTCAATCGCCACGTAGGTCTTGCTGATGAACAGCCTCGGGCCGCCCTTCACCGTGGGCCACGCGAGGGTCGCCTCGATAGATGTGCGCGCATTGTCGAGCGTGTCTGTGTTCAGCGCGGCCACCTTCGCGGTGGAGACGGAGCCGCCGCGGCTCGAGTTGAAATTGGAATCGAAGTCCGAGATTTTCATCCACAGCATCGCGGTCGCGGCGATGCCGAGGGTGGCCGCGATGGCGAGCGTGAGCTGGGCCGGCTTCTTTTTGATCCAGTCCGTCTTCATGGGTTCTTCTTTTTCCCGCCCTTATCGGATTTTTCGGGCTTCTCGGAATCCGCCTTCGGTTCGACAAAGTTGAGGATTTCGATCCCGATTTCGCTCGTGATTTTCTCCATCCCGAAGATGTAGGACAGCGGGCCGTCGTGAGCTGCGGGCACTGCAGGAACTCCCGGTGCCGCCGGCACCCCGGGCGCGGGTGCCGCCGGAGAACCGGCCGGTGCCGGTGCAGCCGGTGCATCCGGCGCGGCCCCGGCGGCTAAGCGCGACGGGGAATCCTGCACCTTGTTCTGCACCGTCACGCTGCGGATGATGAAAAGCTGCTGCCTGTGGTTCGCGAGGCTCGTGAGCACGCTGCGCAGCGCGTCGTCCTTCGAGGTGATTGTGAGCCTGAGGGTGGCCCGCTCGATTCCGTGTTCGCCGGAACTTCTCTGCCTCCCGCCTTTCACGCCCTCTTCTGGCAGCGGGGCGCGTTCAAATTTTTCCAGTTCGATGTTGCCCGTCTTGATGAGCACATTCATCACCGCCTCGATCGCGCGCAGTTCCCAATCGAGCGCCGCAGTCGCCTTGTCATCCGGCGGCTGCGACTGGTAGCGGTCAAAGCCGAGATAGAAGTCCTTAGGCTTCTCGACATTCGCCGCCGCGGCTTTCGCTGAAATTTGCGCGACGGCTTCCTTGAGCTTGTCCTGAAACGCCACCTTCGAGATCGTCTTGGTCTCCAGCACGCGGCTCTTCAGCTCCTTTTTGAATGCGGCGATCTTTTCCGCGAGTTCCGTCCTCTGCGCGATGAGTTGCTTGAGGTTTGTTTCCGTGATTCCCGGCTTGGCCTCGTAGAGTCTTTTCAACTGCGAATTCGCCGATTCGTATGCGGAAGTGGCGGTGTCGGATTTGTCCATCGCCGCGTAGGTGAGGTAGCCGAGCGTGCCGACACCCGCGAGCATCACCACGCCGAATCCGGTCAGGAATTTGTTTTCGGAAACCCAGCTCATTGGAAGGAAATGGGATTCGTCAGTTTCAGCGGGAGCACAAACTTGAAGGCCCATTCAGCGGTGTCGTCGTTTGCGCGGACGTAGCCGGCCTTGGCGTCCTCGATGGGTTCCACGAGTTTGGAAGTTTTCAGATTGGCGATGAACTCATCCACCACGGCGGGGCCCGTGTTGTTGTCCGCGGTGCGGCTGAGGTAGAGGCCCTTTGCCAGAAGAATCACGGCCGGGGCGCTCTTGGGACCGGGCCTGCCTTGTGCCGGTTTGCTCGGCGGAACGGGGGCTTCGGCTTCCGGTTTCTGCCCGGCGCCTCCGGCCAGTTCGAGGCTGGTGATCCAGATGAAGTCCTTCGGGATTTTTGAATTGAGGTCGGCCAGCAGGTTCACCCAGTACTCGCGTTCCTGCGTGACCTGCGCGAGCGGCTGGATGGATTTTGTGAGGGTGTCCACCTCGCCCTGCGCGTCCTTGATTTTTTTTTCGAGCGCCGCGAGCGGCTCGGCCTTTTGCTTCAGACCTCGCGTGACATCCCCGGTCCTGTCCGCGGCATTTTCGTAATACTGCCACCACGCGCCGAGCGCGGAGAGCACGCAGAGGCCCGCGGTGATGAGATACGGGCGTTGGGCCGCGCGCTTCTCCGCCTTCACGACGCTGGCCGGGCGCAGGTTCAGCTCCATCGGGCAGTTCCCGAGGCCGCGCAATGCCAGCCCCACGAGTTCGCCGAGCGTGTGTGTGGCGCGTGCGAGTCCGTCCGTGTTGGCGCTTTCTGCCACGGTCACGTTGCGCAGAGGATTGAAGTAATCCACTTCCATGCCGGGGAATTTTTCCTGAAAAAATTCGCGGATGTACGGCAGAGACGCCGTGCCGCCCGCGATGAGCACGCGCACGGGCTGCGAGCCGCCGTGCTCACTGCGGTAGAAGGTGATGCTGCGCGCGATTTCCTGGTGCAGCCGCGTCATCTGGTTGCGCGTGATTTTTGAGATGCGCGCGATTTCCGCATCGTCCGGTTCCGCGTAGGTTCCGCCGAGGCTCACGAAGCCGTCCTGCACTTTGCGTGTTTCCGCCTCGGAAAACGAGCACCCGAAATCCTTCGCGATGGCCGTGGTGATCGAGCTGCCGCCAATGTTCAGGCGGCGCGGAAAAATTTTGCCCGGCTCGCAGAAAAGCAGATTCGTCGTCCGCGATCCGATGTCCACCAGGATGGTGCAGCCGTCGGCCTCCGGGTAATTGTAGCGGAGCGCGTTGTAGAGCGCCATCGGCGCGATTTCCACGACCGCCGGCTTCAAGCCGCCCGCCTGCGCGGAGGCGTTGATTTCGTCGAGAAGATCCGACTTGATCGCCGCGAGGATCACCTCGACCTGCCCGCCGTCGCCCGAATCGAGGAGCTGCCAGTCCCACACCACTTCGTCAATCGGGTACGGGACATTTTGCTGCGCCTCAAACGCCACGATCTGCTCGACCTGCGTCGCGTCGCCCACGCTCGGCAGCGTGACCGGGCGCGTGAAAATCACATGCGAGGCGATGGCGTAATTCACGCTGCGGCCCTTCAGCCCGAGTTCGCCGACAAGCTGTTCGACCTGGAGCTTCGTCTGCAGCGAGCGCGTCGGGTCGGCGGATGGATCGCCGAGGATCTCGCCTTGTTTCAGTCGCGACAAAATGAGGCCGCCGTCCGCATTTCTCTGGAACTCGGCGAGACTGATCGTCTGCGTGCCGAGGTTCAGCGCGAGGATTCCTTTTGGTGCGGCCATTCGGGTCGGGTGAAAATTGCGCCTAGCGGGTGTTCGGCTTCACCGCCTCGTAGCGATCCGACCAGAGCGGCGCAAATGGCGTGTCGGCCTTGGGCGAAAGCATTCCCTGAGTGAGCGGCAGGTTCGGGACGGGCTTGCCCTTGTCCTTCATCGAGGAAATTTGGAGCACCTGCCCCTGCCTCAGGATCGTCACCCATGCGTTCATGATCATCGCCGGGTTCAGCGGCTTGCCGTCCGTGATGCGCTCCAGATTCCGCGGCGACACATACATGATCGTGTAGCGCTCCTTGCCTTTCGGGATGTTGATGTGCGTGATCTCGCCGGGGCACAGTTTGCCGTTGAGCAGCACGTCGAATTTGAACGTCAGCTCATCCACGATCTCCACGCCCTCGATTGCAAACTCGACCTCGACCTCCAGCCACTTCTGCGCCTGCGATCGTTTCGGCGTCGTCTGCGTGACGACGAACTCCGGCGTCCCCACCACCGCCGGCTGGATTTTTTCAATCTTCACATTCTTCGCAGTGATCGGCACCGGCACGGCGGACGGCGCACCGAAGGCTGTGACACTGAGGCTGAGGGCTGCAAAAAAAACGAACGGGGAAATCTTCATGGCGTTGAGTGGGGCGGAGGTGATCTTCGTTCCGGCGGAACGGAGTTGAAAGTTCTTTGTTCCGCATGTCTCCGGCGATGGAAAGTAAAATTTGCGAAAGTCACTAAGTTTTTATCTTTTGCCGAACGTCGCCGCTGATCCGCAGCGTGGTGCCGCCCGCGAGCGTGACCGTCTCCGGCTCCACCCCCGCAGGCAGGAAAGTGCGGAGCGAAAATGTGCGCGCCTGGAGGTCCGCGAGACGCGGGCGGAGTTGCGCGGCGGCGAGATTCGCGATCATCCCGTCGCCCGTGCATGTCGCCTCGCAAAGCCGCAGGTTGAATTCGGAATCCATCACGATGAGTCCTCGGATCGTCAGCGTCGCCTTGAAAAACATCGCCTTCGCCACCGCGAGCGCCGTCACCTCAACGCGGTGCGGATTTTCCGATTCCAGCTTGAGGCGCACACTTTCCACCTCCGCACCGTGCCCAGCCGCCACGTCCCGTGCGAGGCCGAGCAGCGCTGCTTCGATGTCCGCCGTTGCCGCCGCCGCGTCGAATGCCCCGTTCGTGCAACTTTGCAGCGACACCATCCGCCCGCCGTCTGCCGCAGCGCCGAAAGCGAACACGCAATCCTCCGCGCGCACGCACACATTCACCGGTACCGCCCCGAGCAGCGCGGGTTCAGCCGCGACTACCAGCGCGCGGGAAAAAAATCCGCCCACCGCATTTTCCGATGCGGAAACGAGCCGCACGCGCCCATCGAGCCGCGCGCCCGTGAGATTCATCCGCAACGCAGCAAGCGAGGGGAAATCACCCTCGGTCGCCACCGCATCCTCGCGGGCGCCAAACGACACCGCACCCTCCGTGAGCGCAGCGCGGAGGCTCTGTGTGTCATGTGGAAACGTGTCACCGCCGAGTGCAAGCATCCGCGACTTGTGCGGAGCGCACGGCACTCGTGCAATGCGAATCGGGAGCACTGCGAGATTCCGGGCTTTTCAAAGTGATTCGATCTAGACGGAACAAAGCATGCCGTGGCCGACTCATGCCTCAATAAGGATGAAATGGCTGGCGACGGCAAAAAAACTGCTTGTGAACATTTGAAAATGGATTACCTGACTCTAACCACCCCTTAGATCATGAAGAGACGCTCCCCCGGCATTTTCACCCTTCGTCCACACGCACCCCGCGCAGGGAGGTATCTGCCATGACGCCCTTCCTGATTTTTCTCGGAACGGCCTTCGCGGTCAGTTGCGCAATAGTGATTCACGCCTACCGGAAAGCGCCTTTGATCGAAGACCCCTGTGAACCATCCGGTGAAATGCCCGATTGTGAACGAACCCGGCGCCGGACTGCCCGCATCCAACATTCGAGGCGGGTTCTCCGTCCGGCCAGTGCGGATGGGACCTTGAGCAGAGATCGCGCAAAGCTGTCCGCTCGCTGAAGTGTCTGCCCGGAAGTTGCGGGCGCAAGGCGCGGAGTTAGCGGTTTTTCGGCAAACTCAGCGCATCGAAAACTCCGTTGGCGAATTGGCTTGTCCGAACGACAAGCCGACGCTAGCTTTCAACCACAGGCGCGTTGCAGCAACCAAGGTTGAAAGCGATCACCAAGCCCATTTTCACGGTTCTCGGATGCACTGCGGTTCTCGCCGCAGCTCAGGATGCGCCCCCGACCGCACCCGCCGCCCCGGTTGCGAGCAACCCCTTGTTCGACCTTGGGGCCGGCCAAGAGGTGCCACCCACACCGCTGCTGCCCGATCCACAGCCCATTCCCGATGCCCCGCCCCCGCCGGCATTCATCGGCCCGGAAAAAAATCCTGTCCCGAAGAAGGAAGCACGGCCGGATCGAAAGTGGAAAGTGATCCCTTTTGCCGGGTTTGAGGTTTCATGGACTGACAACCTTTTCGCCAGCGCCACCCGGCGGCGTTCGGATTTCTTTTCCATCATTTCGCCTGGGCTGGCTGCCGGCTGGGGAGACTACGGCGGCGAGATCCGGCATCTCGGCAGTTATGGGCAGCACTTCGAGCCACTCGATCTCGAACCGGACAATCTTCCGAAAAATTTCACCTTCGGCCGTTATAATCTCAACGCGACCTTCTTTGCCAGGAACAGCGATCAGAACGTCGTAAATCACGATGCGATGATTGCCGGACGATGGGAGGGCGGCAAGCTGACCCTCGGCACCCGTTTCTATCTCCAGACGCTCTCTGATCTGGACATCGAGGTTGGAGGCCGCGTGAATCGCACCGTTTATGGCGGGGAGATCACCTCGAACTATTCGCTCACAGGAAAAACCTCGCTGGAACTCAACTTATACAACCGCAGCTATGACTATTCCCGGCAACTGAGCTGGCAGGAGTGGATGGTCGAGGACTGGGTGGACTATCAAATTAGGCCCAAGACCAAGTTATCGTTTGGCACGCGGCTCGGCATTGTGGGGGTGCAATCATCGCCCACGCAAACTTTCGAGCAATTAGTGGGACGTGTGGCATACGCTGCAAATGCGAAGCTCGGCTTCAGCCTCGACGGCGGCGTGGAGTGGCGGCAGTTCGGTGCCGGCGGTGGTGATGAGGTTTTCGGCGTATTCAATCTCTCGGCAACCTATACGCCATTCGACGGGACGCTGCTGTCGGTGAACGCCCACAGGCGCAATTCCCCATCGGTCGTGCTGTCGGGCGATAACATCATAGCGACCGGTGTCTCAGCGCTCGTGCGGCAGCGGTTCCAGCAGCGATATCTCTTCACTGTGGAGGGCGGCTATGAAAATTCGGTGTATCAGTCCAGAATCGCCGGTGCAGGCCGTGGACGGGAAGACAACACGACTTACATCCGATCCGGTGTGTCCTTTGACGTGACCAGGAAACTGAGCGTCGAGGCCGCGTTTCAGCACCGCCGGAATGATTCATCCCTTGCGGACTTGAGTTTCACCGAGAATGTGTTCATTGTCCAATTCAAGCTCCGGCTCTGATGAAAACTGACTTGCGATCTCTTTTGCGGGCGCGATTCGTATCGCATCTGGGCATTCTCATGCTGCTATTAGCCATGTTCTCCGCGGGGAAGGCTCCTGCTCAGAATCCAAAGCCGGATGATGCCCACCCGGCTGCCGCCACCAGCTATCTTCTTGCCGCGAATGACCTGATCAAAATGTCCGTGTTCGAGGAAAATGATTTGGAGACCACGGTGCGGATTTCGAGCGACGGAACGGTGACATTTCCCCTCATCGGCGCTGTAAAGGTAGCCGGCAAAACGCCACAGGCTGCGGCAAAGACCGTGCGCGAACTTTATGCCAAGGACTATCTCGTCAATCCGCAGGTCAATCTTACGGTTATCGAGTATTCCAAACGGCGCTTCATCATACTTGGGCAGGTGCAGCGACCCGGCACATTTGACATGCCGGATCGCGACGCGGTGAACATCCTGCAGGCTATTGGCATGGCCGGCGGCTACACTAGTGCAACGTAACACATGAATCAGCTACGGTTTGATTCTTTGTTTGGGATTGGAGTAAGTCCATTTGATTGGGGTTGCCGTTTTATTGTATTGGCGGATGTAGCGCATGAGCTTGGAGCG
>CAIRYQ010000040.1 GCA_903882875.1 uncultured Spartobacteria bacterium
GAAGCTCATCCTACGCCTCGTCCCGCTCTTCGTCGCTGCCGTGTTCGCGCGTGCAGACATCATCATCGAGCAGAAAATGGAATCCGCGATGATCAACGGCAACGTCACCATGAAGCTGAAGGGCGAACGCGCCCGAATGGACATGCCGAGCCCGCTGGGCGGCAATGTCACGACGCTGATGGACTTCAAAAGCGGCGACATGATCACGCTCCTGCACCAGCAGAAGATGGCGATGAAGCTGAACCTCGCCGACGTGAAGAAGCAGCAGGAGGCCGGGCAGAAGGCGCTCGGCGTGGATCCTTCCAAGATCGAAAAGCCTAAGCCCACAGGCAAGACCGAGAAGGTCGGCGACTACGACACCGAGATTTTTGAAATGAACCAGGGCAGCCTCCAGGCGAAGCTGTGGATCGCGAAGGATTTCCCGAATGCGCAGTCCATCAAGGATCAGATGATGAAGCTCAGCAGCGCGATGGGCGGCGCGGGCTTTGACCCGAGCAAGGTGGACGTGCCCGGCATGGTCGTGAAAAGCGAAGTCAGCACGCCGGTCGGCAAGATGACCATCACGCTCGTGAAGGCGAAGGAGGAGCCCGTGGACGAGAAGGAATTCGACAAGCCCGAAGGCTATCAGGAAATGCAGATGCCGAAGCTGCCCGGCGCAAATGTGCCCGCGCCCTCCGCGCCCGCGAATCCGAAAAAATAATGGCGGCGCGGAAACGCACGCATTCCGATTTCAGCAAGGCCGGGCCGCAAGCCCGGCCTTTGCTCATTCTGGCGTCCGCATCGCCTCGCCGCCGTTCGCTGCTCGCGGAACACGGCTACGCGTTCGAGGTGCGGGTGCCGCATGGCGTGGAGGAAATCGCGCCCGCGCATCTTTCCCCCGGCGAAACGGTGCTCGCGAACGCGCGCGCAAAGGCGCGCGCGGCATTTGCGGAACTCGCGCAGCCGGAGCACGCGATCGTGCTTGGAGTGGACACGGAGGTTTTTTTCGAGGGCCGCGTGCTCGGGAAACCGGCGGACATGGATGCCGCCTTCGCCATGATCCGCCGGCTGAACGGCCGCGCGCACGAGGTGTATTCCGGCGTGTGGATTGTGGGACAGGGAAAGGAGCGCGGCTTCATCGAGGTCACGCGCGTGCGCTTTTTCCACCGCACGGACGCGGAACTGCGGCACTACCTCGCGCGCATCCACCCGCTCGACAAGGCCGGTGCCTACGCCGCGCAGGATGACCGGGGCGAGATGATCGCGGCGTTCGAGGGATCGTTCTCGAATGTGATCGGGCTGCCGATGGAACGGCTGCGCGCGGAGCTGCGGGCATTCGGGATTTGCTGATTGGAAGTCGGGCGTTGAACGGTTGCGGGATTCTTCGGCAGCGGGAGGCCGGCCACCCCGCCCTTTCCATTTTCCAAACCGCCGCTAGATTCCGCGCACCATGCTCCACCAAATCTCACGCCGCGCGATGCTCCGCGGGCTCGGCACCGCAGTCGCGCTCCCGTGGCTCGAATCCATGGGCAGCCTTACCGCCTGGGCCGCGGGCACTCCGGGCAAGCGCACCGCGCCGAACCGCCTCGCATTCCTCTACGTGCCGAATGGAAAGGACATGGAGCACTGGACGCCCTCGGCGGAAGGCAAGCTCGGCGAACTGCCCGAGATCCTCTCGTCGCTTTCGCCGGTGAAAAATGATCTCCTCGTGCTCAGCGGGCTCACCGCCGACAAGGCGCGCCCGCACGGCGACGGCGGCGGCGACCACGCGCGCGCGATGGGCGCCTACCTCACCGGTTCGCAGCCGCGCAAGACCGACGGCACGGACATCCGCGCCGGCACCTCGGTGGATCAGCTCGCCGCCGCGCGCATCGGCGAACAGACGCGCCTCCCCTCGCTCGAAATCGGCTGCGAGGCCAGCGCGATGGCGGGCAACTGCGACTCCGGCTACTCGTGCGTTTACAGCTCCACGATGTCGTGGAAATCGCCCACGCAGCCGCTGCCGAAGGAAGTGAACCCGCGCATGGTCTTCGACCGCCTGTTCGGCTCCGCGGGCACCGCCGAGCGCGCGCACCGCTACGCCTCGCGCAAGAGCGTGCTCGATTTCATCCGCGAGGACACGCGCGCGCTCGCCTCGAAAATCACGTACAGCGACCGGCAGAAGCTCGGCGAATATTTCACCAGCATCCGCGAGGTCGAGCAGCGCATGGATCGCGTCGCGCAGATGCCCGCCATCCAGCCGCCCGCCGGCGTGAAGGCGCCCGAAGGCGTGCCCGGCGATTACGAGGAACACCTGAAGCTCATGTGCGACATGATGGTGCTCGCGTTCCAGTCGGACATCACGCGCGTCTGCACGTTTGTCCTCGCGAACGAGGGCAGCAACAAAAACTACCCCGCGCTCGGCGTGCGCGAGGGACACCACGAGCTTTCGCACCACGGCCACGACGCGGAGAAGATCCGCAAGATTCGCGAGATCAATAAATTTCACGTCTCACAGCTCGCCTACCTCCTCGGGAAATTGAAATCCATCCGCGAGGGCGACGGCACGCTGCTCGACCACTGCATGATCGCCTACGGCAGCGGCAACAGCGACGGCGACCGCCACAACCACGACGACCTCCCGCTCCTCCTCGCAGGCCGCGGCGGCGGCACCATCCAGAGCGGACGCCACATCCGCGTCCCCAAGGAAACGCCCATCGCCAACCTCTGGCAGTCCCTCCTCGAACGCATGGACGTCCGCGTCCCCTTCGTCGGCGACAGCACCGGCGCGCTCGGCGGGCTGGCGTAGAGGTAACCCACGAACTCAAGGCCTGTGACACCGAAAGCTTTCATATCTTATAGCTGGACCAACCAAGGACATCAGGAACGCGTCAAGGAATGGGCAGATCGTCTGTTAGCGGAAGGCGTTGATGTCGTCTTAGACATCTATGATTTGAAGGAAGGGCAGGACAAGTTCGCATTTATGGAGCGGATGGTGACCGATCCTGCGATAACCCACGTCCTAGTAATCTCCGATAAGAGCTACGCACTGAAAGCCGATGCTCGCCATAAAGGTGTTGGCACAGAGTCACAAATCATTTCAAAGGAAGTTTACGACAAAGTTGACCAATCAAAGTTTATCCCAATCGTTTGTGAGTTTACAGAAGATGAGACGCCGTGCCTTCCTGTATTCCTCAAATCCCGGATTTGGATCGACTTCTCGACACCTGAAGCTGTTAACAACCAGTGGGAAAGGCTGGTTCGCCTTCTATATGGGAAGCCGCTCCATGAGAAGCCGCAAGTTGGAAAGGCGCCGACATTTATTACAGAGGATAGCAAACTACCAAGCACCCCTGCTCGTGCCAAGTTTTCATCTCTTCGACAAGCAATACTCCAAGGAAAACCAGGTCTCCGGATGTATCGGTCCGACTTTTTGGATGCATGTATCAGCTATGCTGATGCTCTGCGCGTGAGAAAACAGCCTCAAGCACAGAGAATGGGTGACAAAGTGCTCGAAGATTGCGGAAAACTGATGGCAGTTCGGGACTTGATCATAGATTGGGTGCTCCTCGAAGCAGAAGCAGCTCCATCCGGTGACTTCAGCGAATCACTGATTGAAGTTTTGGAACGCCTTCGCGAATTGAAAGCGCGACCTGAAGAAGTTACTTCTTGGAATGATGCTTGGTTTGAAGCGCATAGGATTTTTGTTTATGAAACATTCCTTTACATCGTGGCGGCTCTGCTAAAGACCCGATCTTATGCGGATCTGCATAACGTGTATACGTCTCATTACCTTCTTCCTCTGCCAGAACGTTATGCCGAGGTGAAGTTTGAGATATTTGACGATTTCTACGCCTACTCAGAGACGCTGAATGCCGTTCTGGCACCAGATGGAAAAAAGTTTTACAGCCCCGCTGCAGAGTTAATCAAACGTCAGGCGACGCGAGATGATCTTCCATTTGTCGACATCATCCAAGCTGATCTTATTACCTTATTGATGGCTTTCATAACGCCAAACGCGCGCTGGTATCCCCAGTTGATGCACTACGCCAGCTTCGCTAAAGACTTTCCATTTTTTGTTAGAGCGACACAACATAAGCACTTTCTAAACCTGGCTATCATTACCGGGATCAATGATGCGGCTGTTCTACGAGATATGGTGACTAAAGGGCATGAGCGCTTGAATGCCAACGGCTGGCATGATTTTCATTATGAACGCAACTTTTCGAGAGCAATGAATCTCGACAAGCTCGACACGATAAAATGAATCAAGTCGGTGTGAACATAAGCGGAGTTGGCTTCCGCGGGGCATGAGAAGCGGGAACATATAGTTGTTGGCGCATGAACGACATCGGGAAGCTGCTCGTCATCATCGGCCTCGTGCTGGTGGTCCTCGGCGCGGTGATTTGGAAGACCGGCGGGCTGGGCGGGCTCGGGCGGCTGTTCCGGCGGTGAGGCGCGGACGGTCGGCGGCTCCCGCCTGAGGTTTCCGCAAAAAACGGATGATTTTTTGGAAAATCGCCGATTTGCCTTGAAAAACGGCTGTTTTTTTCATTCGGCCCAATCATCGGAGTGGCAATCGGCTCGGTCGGATTGGCAATCGGCACGGTCGGATTGGCAATCGGCTCGGTCGGATTGGCAA
>CAIRYQ010000041.1 GCA_903882875.1 uncultured Spartobacteria bacterium
GACGGAGCCACGTCCGAGAGGGAGCCGAAGGTCGCCGCATTCACCTTCGGCGAATTTTCCACCGTCGGGATCGTGAACGCGTTGCCGAGGATGTCGAGCCCGCCGCTCGAATAGAGCCGTGTGCCGGTCTTCACATAGGCTTGGATGTCCGTCCAAACCACCGCGTTGCCGTTGCTCTTGTTGTTCTCGATCGCGTACTGGTCAATCGCCCCGTCAATGATCCGCAGATCCTCGAGGACCTGCGTGGCCTGCGAGCGTTTGCGGCTGCGCAGGAAGTTCGGCACCGCGATGGCCGCGAGCAGCGCGATGATGGCGACGACGATCATGATTTCCACGAGCGTGAAGCCCGCGCGATTCTTGGATAGATGGTGCAGTTTCATAGTGAGTTTGTATTTGTAAGGTAGTTCTTTGATGTGGTTCCCGTTCGCGTTCTTCGCGTCCGAGGACTGAGAGCAAAGATAGCATCTGCGGTGCCCCTTCGGCTGAAGTCGGCCCCCATTGCCCAACTGTAATGCAAGCGATACCACGGCTGCCTTTGGGAATGTGGAGATAAGATGAACACAGCACCGCCAACGCGCTTTAGTTATGGAGCGGATTGGCATCGCTGCCGTGGGCTGTTTTCAAAGCGGAAACGCTCCCGCCGCTTCAGCTCCGGTGGTCGGCGTCTATGGAGCCGATGTCATTCGTGGGTTAGCATCCGCTCCGGAAACGTGCCGTGTGAAACATGAGCACACGCACGATCCAGATACCTGGCCCCCTTCGGTGTGATGTCGCCATTGCGGGCTTACTGCCTCACATTTAGGAATCCACGCCCTTCACCCGATCACCGCCCGCTGCATCCCCACCAGCTCCCCGATTCCCCCGCGCGCGAGGTCCAGCATCGTGTTCAGCTCCGCTTCGGAAAAGGTGCTCTCCTCGCCGCTGCCCTGCACTTCCACGAACTGCCCGCCTTCCGTCATCACCACATTCAGGTCCACGGCGGCGTCCCTGTCCTCCACGTAGCAGAGGTCCAGCAGCGCCACGCCATGCACGATGCCCACGCTCACCGCCGTCACGAGCTGCTTGATGGGCCATTGCTTGAGCTTGCCGTCGGCCATCAGCTTCCGGCACGCGAGCGCGGCGGCCACGCTGGCGCCGGTGATGCTCGCCGTGCGCGTCCCGCCGTCCGCCGAGAGCACGTCGCAATCAATCCACATCGTCCGCTGCCCGAGCTTGTCGAGGTCCAGCGCCGCGCGCAGCGAACGGCCGATGAGCCGCTGGATTTCCGTCGCGCGCCCGTCCACCTTGCCGCGCGAACTGTCGCGCTGCTTCCGCTGGAGGGTGGAATACGGCAGCATGGAATACTCCGCCGTGACCCAGCCGCCGGTCACCTGCTGCTCCTTCATCCAGCGCGGCACGGCCTCCTCGACCATGGCCGAGCAAATCACGCGCGTCTCCCCCGTGCTCACCAGCACCGAGCCCGTCGCATTCGGCGCAAAGCCGGGCGTGAAGGTGACGGGGCGGAGTTGGGAAGGTGTGCGTCCATCGTGTCGGGTCATGCGCGGAAGGTAGGGGACGCGGGGCGGGAATGTCCACCGCGTTACCGAGCGGTCAATACAGTTTGGTCAAACCACTGAAACCGTCGCGCTTTTCAGGAATCCCAGCTTGAAGGCGTAGCTTTCGGGCTGATTCCAAAAGTTTGGCATCCGCTGAAACAAAAATGAAACTCGCATGAGAGGAATAGGCGAAACACCGGACTGCATTTTGAGCAAGCGTCTTCGCTTTCGCGATAAGTTCGCTCTCGGCCTTGCCGTGACTCAGGCTTTGGTCGAACACCGCTGTGAGAACACTCGGTCTGGCACGAACCGCCGCCAACAGTTCTTTTTTGAACAAATACTTCCGCGGCGCGGATACCCTTCCATTCATTTTGAGGCCGGTATCCGGATCGAATAGGACGTGGCCATGCACATGGGCGAGTTCGATATGGGCCTCCCGTTTAGGACGGATTGGCAAAGGCTCCGACGTGATAAGAGGCACCCCAAGCAGGTCTTGGTAACACCTAATCTCGCCAGGATTGAACGCAGCCGTGAACATAGGATGAACGTGCAAAGCCCCAGCTCCTCAAGCCACGCCAGAAGACTCCGCTTAACTAAATCGTAGGAGTCACCGAGGTGTTTTACATTCACACTAACGGATAAGGGCGGCAACCAGATTGCCGTCCCCAATTTTGGCACCGTTCTGGCCGCGTGTAATGTTAGTTTTTGGGTCGTAATCGCCAACTTTGGCGCCACTACTGCCGCGGGCGACTTGGACGCCGTTAGACTGTGTCTCAATGGAGCCGATTTTGGCCCCGTTGCTGCCCCGTATGATTTGTTCTGCCATATAGTTGTTGGTTTAGTTTTTTGGTTGTGCTGTTTCTATTGGGAACGGTTGAGTGCGTTTTGCACGTTACTGCAAGGAATTTTACTTTCGACTTTTTTCTGGGACTACGGACGCCCTCGCGAATGTTTTCACGAGCTTCCGGAAGTCCGTGCGCAGCGAATCAGTGCGGTTGCAGTCGGGAATGGGGGCGTGGGATGGCGCAGCCATGCGGGGACGCTGACGGGCACCTGCGAACGCGGCAAGCCGGAATGTAATGGGCAAGCGTCGGTGTGGATTGCCAACGCCATTACTTTCCAGCCTCGATGCAGCAACGCTTCGCGCCGGGGGGATTGCCACGTCGATCCTCAACGGAAGGACGGCTGCGCTTGAATTGACGGGTGCGGATCGGGATTCCTACTCCCACGCCATGCGCGCCCTGAAGCCGTTTGGAATTCCATTGCACGCCGCGATTGAGGAATGGGCCGCAGAAAAAACGCCGCCGGCACTGTGTCGCTCATCACAGCAACGTGACTTCGTTTTTTTGAGCAGTGAGGAGGGTTAGTCTGGGGAACCGAAAGAGACCCAGACGATGAAAGGCAAACGATATACAGCCGAAGACAAGATCCGCATTCTGCGGGAATCCGATGGCGGCAAGGCCATCCATGA
>CAIRYQ010000042.1 GCA_903882875.1 uncultured Spartobacteria bacterium
CTCTCTCGCCGACCTGCGCTCCAAGCTCATGCGCTACATCCGCCAATACAATAAAACGGCAACCCCAATCAAATGGACTTACTCCAATCCCAAACAAAGAATCAAACCGTAGCTGATTCATGTGTTACGTTGCACTAGTTTGGACAAGGATGTGTATTCCTTACCAAAAAGGCATGATGATGGAATCATCTCTGCGGTATTCGAAAACATATCCCCCCCCTCATCGTTTAGATATGGATTCAGTCTCGAAAAAAGCGAAGAGCTACTTAATTCATTGGTGGATTCTGATGGGCGCAAACCACTGGCGGTCTCAATGCCACCTACCCGACAAAAAGTTGAAACACAATTAACTGCAGCAATCACGGAGGCAGCAAATCTGCCTAAACAATTTGAAAAAAATTACAAGGAATCGCTGACAGATTGGAAGGGTTACTACATAAAGGTGAGCGCAGCTACTACGGCTGAAATTTCCCGGCGAGAAGTATTGCTCGCCCAGGAAATGAAAAATGCCGACGACGTTGGCAAACAAATCGCTGAATTGGAAAAGGCCCAGAGCGCAAACGTGGGAGACCTCATCCAAAAGCTGCCTGAGTTGGTCGGCATTCTCTGTGCGCTTTTCGTCGGACTGATCCTGCTCATCCGGTTCTACCCGCCTGAACAGCAAACCGAATGGGTAGCATCAGGACAGGTGATCCAACTCTTGACAGTGGTCACACTCCTCTTGATTATCCTTTGCCTTGCGATCACGCATGTAATCCTTGAAAATACCGTTGGCACACTGCTCGGGGGAATAGGGGGCTATGTCCTGTCCCAGGGTATTGGCCGTGCCGCCGCACGAGAAGCCTCACGCGCAAAGTCAACAGGCACCCCGTGATTGACGGTTACAACAGCAACCTCCAATCTCTCACTCCCGCTTACAGTGGATCAGTATGCTTCTTGATCCGGTGTCTGAAGGGCATTTTTTGAAACAGTCCAACACAACAAACAAACACCACACTTATTTATGGCAAAGCCATCAAGAGATAATATTGACGCGGGCGTTGATAAAATCATCGCCAAGGACACGGGATCCATCCCGAACCCACAAGATGAGCTGATTAATGACTTAGGCTACGACAGCGATACCGTGAAAGTCCTCGCACCGAAAATCAACAAAAAATTTTTCTTGGATGCAAAGGGACTCAGCACCGGAGATGTCATTGATTGCGACACCGTGGACGATCTTGTAAACAAAATTAATCAACACCCCGCCGCCGACTTCCAATGAACCGCTTCAATTATCCTATCTGCAAGGCCGCCACGGCTCTGATTTTGACCGGTGCGTTGCCTCATCCCAGGGCTTGTGCCCAAGAGGGGCTCGATTCCGATCTGCAGAAGCTCATTGACAAATACGGGGCGAACTCTGTCGCCCAAAAGCTTCAGGGAAAGATTTCGAAGGCTGGAGCCAAGGCCACTCACACTAAGGTGCCTGACGACGCTGTTGCTGCCGAGAACAAGAAAAAGGAGCCGGAAGGCCTGTTTCTGGATAGAGCGCATAAGCATCCCATCTATCTCCGTAGATCCTATGATGAGGCTCCTGCTCCCCAGTCTTCCGGCTCATCTAAGCAGTCAGCGGGCGAAGACACCCATTCCATCCCTGCCGATGCAGCAATTTTCTCATATTCCTATGATTACCTGACCCATTCGAACCAGTGGTCGGCCATCGGCTCACTCATTGTGCCAATCAATCTTTGGTCGAGTTCCAAGCCTGCCGCGACTCATGGCTTGGAACTTGACCAGTTCGATTTTCTCCCGAGCGTGAGCATCAATCGGATCACCAACAGCAGGGACAAGAGCAAAGAGGTGGACGAACTTACATTCCGTGCAGGCTTCTCCGCGGATTGGGTCGGAAGTGCGTGGATTCTCAATATGTTGAAATTGACCGGTTATGCAACTTACGTCACGAATACGAACGGCGACAACGGCATCATCGCAGGGGAGTTTGATTTGGAGCCCATCACGGATTTGTATGGTAACGCGGCTCGCTACCAAATTAAAGCAATTGACGATTCAAAGAAGGATAAGAGTCGCTCCAATACACTCATCGGCTTCCACTGGCGTGCTTACCTCCACACCGAATTCGGCGGGAATACGGGTTCTGCATTCAACAAGCCTTCGCAGACTAATACCGGTGAGTTCTTCAGGGTCGGACCGGTCGTGAAACTGCAACTCGACCCGCTTTTCCTACAACGCATGAATGCCTCGGTGAAATACAGCTATCTCGCGGGCATTAGCGGACAGCCGACGGCGAGCCATTATTTCTCAGCAAATATCGGTTATATTCTGGACAGCAATCCTGACACCCAGCACTGGACGCTCAATGCCAGCTATGACGACGGTGACACGCCGCTAGTCAAGGAACGGGTCCGTTTGTTTGTCCTGAGCCTTGGTGTAAAATACTGATCGAACAAAGAAGACCAAGACCTAGACCGCAAGGAGAAAATGGAGAGGCTGATTGTCGCCTTCCTATATCCCCTGCGAAGTTTATATGAACCCCCGAATTGTGCCTGATGGCTATTGCGCGGCTGCGTTCCGCTCGGATGTTGCTGCTACGCGCAGGCATTCGAATTCTGCCCCGCTTTCCTCTTGTCGTTGTCGGTGTAAGAGATTTGGCGGAGGAGGAGGCCCACGATTTCGGCGTCCTGCTCGGTGGTGCCAGATTCGCTGAGGTCGCTGCTCAACGGGCAATGGCAGGGAACAAAGACTCATTACTCCACGGCGGTGCAGGGAACCTCGCCCAAGGGCCTGCTGACCGGCCCGAGCCCCGCGAACGGAAGCAAGCTGACCGCCGGGCAACTGGCGCTGACTTGGAGCGCCGCAGCCAGCCAGGGGACGCAGTATGCGCTGTATGTGGGCAGCGCGCCATTGACCGCCGACATTTACGCAAAAGCGGAGGGCAGCAGCCTGTCCGACACAGTGCAGGTGCCGGTGGACGGGCGGAGGCTCTTTGTCACGCTCTGGACACTGGTCAACGGCACCTGGCAGCCAGCCACCTATTACTACGACACCACGGAGTAGCGCGCGTGCATCGCGGGAACTGGGTGCGACGGCCTGAGCGCAATGCGGAGTTGAGCGATCCGCTTGATCTGAATGGCACGGGCAGCACCCCGTTTGCGGTCACGTTTTACAAAAACCCATTCACGACGGTCGCGGGCAGCCCGGCGGTGGCCTCTCGGGATTTCCACGGTGCGGTGGTCGCCGCCACCGGGAGAGGCAGTTTCGCGATGAGAATGTGGTGCCTCAGTTTGGAAAAGGATGAAGCAGGAAGCCATGAACCAATGAGGGAGAGTTCCTGATTTCATGGCCTCCTGCCTCAAAATGAGCCGCCACCGATGAGAATAAGCGATTGACCGCGCGCGGCGTGGCCCCTAACAACTCGCCCTCACTTTTTCCAAAACACATTTCAACGAACATGGGCAAGCAATACAACAAAGTCGAAAAGAAGCGCCGTCGCCTGAATTACCTCGCCCGCCGCAAGGCGAAGGCGCTCGCCGCCGGCAAGGGTGGCGCGAAGAAGATCGCGAAGAAGCCCGCGAAAAAGAAGGCAGCAGCGCCTGCGGCTGCGGCCTAGTTCTTTCCGCGGTGCCGGGCTGACCGCGCGCGGTCTTTCACGTCCGCGCAAATGAGGAAATGCGATGCGCTATCTCCTTGTTGATGCGCACAGCGCGATTTTTTCGTGGCCGGAATTCCACGGACTCCACCGGCGCAATGGCCTCGCCGCGCGGGAGGAGCTGACGCGCAGGCTCACGGCCTATCAGGATGCGTCGGGTGTGCGTGTCGTTGTCGTGTTCGACGGCAAGGGCGTGAGATCAAATTCGGAGACGGTGCCCGGCGGCGTTCAGGTGTTCTATTCGGGCGGCGGGAAAACGGCGGACTGCATCATCGAGCGGCTTGCGGCGAAATATGCGGGCGAGCACGAAATCACCGTGGCGACAAACGACAACCTCGTGCAGCAGACGGTGATCACATTTGGCGGACTCGCGATTTCCGTCGAGGCGCTGCGGACGCTCATGGACGAGGGTGAGCGCGATGTGTCGCGGCAGATCCGGCGGCTGAAAAACCGCTGAGGTGTCAGCGCGCGGCGGCGCTCTTTTTTCCGCCGGTGAGCCGTACGAGGAGCTGGCCGAGGACGACCTCGGTCTCCGTCGGCGAGGAGACGAGCGCGACATTCGCGTCGAGGCACGCCTTCAGTCCGGCCTGCAATTCGGGGAGTGAAAAATTGCGCGCGCCCGCGGCTGCGAAACCGAGTGCGAATGCGTTCAGCTTGCCTTCCTTCGAGCGCGGAAGATGCGCGGTGGCCGCGGCGGGGAGCCGTTCCAGCGCGCTGCCGAATTGGAACGGATTCGCCGGGGGCGAGAGCTTGTGCCGTACGAGGAGATCCTTCGCGAGAAGCAGATTTCGCACGGTGGGAATGATCGTCGCGAGCAGGAGGCCGACGGCCTTTTCGCCATTGAACATGAGCTGCGCGAGGAGTTCCTGCGCGCGCGGGAGCTGGCGTGCGGAGATGGCATTGCCCAGCTCGAAGATGACGCCCGCGCGCGACATCGGCGTAAGCGTTCGCACGTCGTCCTGCGTAATGCGGCGCGTGTCCTTGCCGAGATAGAGATCCAGCTTTTCGAGTTCACTGGTGATCGCGTAGCGGTCGCCGCCGGTGTAGAGGGTGAAAAGATCGAGCGCGTCGTCATTGAATGAGAGGCCCTTCTGTCGCGCGGTTTCTTCGCAGAGGCTCATTGCGGCCTGCTCCCAGCCCGCTTTCGTAGAGTCGAGGCGGTCGTGCATCTGTACTTCGGCGACCTTGCCGAGTGTCTTGAAAAATGTCCGCCGCTTGTCAATCGCGCCGCCGCTGATGATCAGGCGCGTGCCCGCGGGCAGACCGCGCTGGAGGAGGCTGGTGAATTTTTCGATCGCTTCAAGCGTGGTCTGAGCGCCGCCGGTGCGGTCGTCTGCGAAAAAATTAACATCCTTCAGCCACACGAGCTTCTCGCCGCCGAAAAAGCCGAACGTGTTCAGCGCCTCGATCGTCTGGTAGATCCGCTGCGCCGCCTCGTCCGCATTGCCCGCCTGGCCGCTGATGATCTCCTGCCCGAAGTCGCCCGGCGGCGTGAGATGCGCGGCCAGCTCCCGCGCCACGCGCTTCACCTCGAAATCGTCCGTGCCGAGGATGGCGTGGATGGGAGCGGCGTTTTTTTTCAAGGCGTCGTGGGAATGAGGGGCGATGTCGCGTAGCTCTTAAACTCATGCTCGACGGCATCCAAGTTCAGAAAACGGTTTCCGAAATGATTCCGCGCGGCGGTCTCGAAGCGCGCACCCTTTCCCATCGCATCGAGGAATGTGAGGAAACCGTTGCGATCCGCCGCGCAGAGGAAGCGCACGAGCTTCTGCGACTCCTCGTAAAATGCCGCGACGCGCTCATTTTCCGCCGGGTAGGTCATCGCGCCCGTGAGGTCCGCGAGCGGGACGTATTGCCCCTCCTTCACCACGTTCGCACGCGGCTTCGCATTGTAGCCGCGTGCGCGGAAAAATGACGCGCGGCACCGGGCCGCGGCATATTCGGCAAAGCCCTCGTTCAGCCACAGCGGGATGCCGGGGCCGAAGAAACGGTAGATGACGAGGTGCGTGATCTCGTGCGGCAGCGTGCCGTTTTCGGATTTCCATCCGGGGTTGCGGCGCACGAAAAGCGCGCCTTCCGAGTGGATGCCGCCCGTCCACGGATCGAGTCCGCCATATTTTTGGAACGCCTTCCAGTCATTCGCGTCGTCAAACAGGAAGAGGTGGCATTTCCGCTCCCACGTGCTCGTATCCTTTCCGAGTTCCGTGGCAATGACACGGTAGGAGAATTCCGCCTCGACTGAGACGATCGAGGCCATCGGACGGTCGAAAAAATGGTAGATGAAATGCTCGCTTTCCGCGTGCTTCCATTCGCCCGCGCGAACTTGCAGCGCCTTTTGCCCGAGCGCGGTGAGCGCGCGGTCCGAGAGCCGATCAAACGGAATCTCAGTCACCGCGCCGACGGGCTGGGCATCCTCCGCGGTCGCTGCGCAGGTGAAAAAAAGGAGGGCTGTGAGAAATCGCATCCTCCGAAGAGAGGCAGACGCCGTGCCAGCGCGCGGAGTGAAACTGCTTCGCAGCAGCGTTGAGCCCAACCGGCATCGTGCTCTTCGCGCCTATTCCGAATCCACGGACTTTGAAAATCCGGGCCCTCCGGCCGCGACGTAGCCCTGACTGATTCCGCTGGCCGCCGGGCTGACCCAGAATGCAAACAGCTTTCCACTGCGCAGCGTGAAGCGGAATTTCACGGGCTTTCCGGCGACCCCGGCCAAGTCTTCCGCACCCTGCCAGCGCACGGCGATCTTCGTCGCGTCGGCGGTGATCGGCGCACATTTCTCCCGCGAAAAGGGCGCGATGACTTCGCCTCGTTCGTCGAGGATTTCCGCGCGCAGTTCACCGCCGGCTGCGGCGGCGTTCACGAAAAGATGTCTTCCGCTGAAGCGCGACGTGCGCGTGGTGAGCGTGCCTTCCGTGTCGTCCGCATCGAGCGATGCGAATCCATCGCGCCGCAGTGTGGCCAGTCCGGTGCAGGCGCCGCCATCGGGGAATTCCGCAGTGCCTCCGCGACGGCCGCTGGCGTAGAAGTAAAGTTTGTCCCCGACGACGAGGCAGCCGCCGCCCGCGGACTGCACGTTGCCCCAGTTCCAGTCGCCCTTTTTTTCCGACATCGCGAGGAATGGCCGGTAGTCGGGCCGCTCGAAGTAAAAACCGTCCCGGCTGAAACCGGCGCACACGTCGTTCAGTTCGGGGCGTCCGGTCGCGGCGTCCGCCTTGCCGCGATAAAGCGAGAGCAGGCCGAGCATCACGCTCTCGTAGGCGACGCCGTCAATGTTGGTCAGTTGCGGCGGCAGTTTGGTGTCGTCGCGTGCGATGTCTTCGGCATCGGCGGCGAGCCACCAGCCGCGATCCTCGGGCTCCTTCGCGGCGTCGGCGATGCCGTCCTTGCACTCGTAGTATCGTCGGCAGCGTCCGACTGCCGTGCTGGAATCCTTGCGGATGCCGAAGCCCCACACGCGTCGGAATGGATTTCGGAAAACGGTGCTGCGCGGATAGATCGCATTGCTGCGCCCGACGACATCGCCCCAGTGGACGCCGTCGGCGGAAAGATGAATCTCGAACCACCACTCTCCGCGGCCATTGATCTCCTCGCGATGCGCGCGGTAGAGGCGGAAGCGGCGCTTTGGATCAGGTTCATCGAGATCCAGCCAAACGGTCGCTGAGTCGCGGTCACCGGTGTGGACGATGTTCGTGCCGGGCACGACGTCGCGGTTGCGTTTCTGCCATGCGATGCCGTCTTCGGACACCGCAAGCGCCGTCGCGCGCCGGTAGCCGGCCATGTACCAGAGCTTAAAAAGGCGATCCTGGGGATCCCACCACACGCCGTCGCTGAATGGCGCGGCCATCGGCGCCGGGCCGAGTTTTTCCCAAGGTTGATCGGGCTGGAGCAGGGGATTCGCCGGATGCCACTCGGGCCGGTGAACGGTGCGCTTCAGCGTCGTCTGCCCGATCAGAAAATCATCCGTGAACAACTGCCGTCCGACATCAATCGGGATCACAGCCGGCGGCGTCGTGAGATGCAGCGGCGCTTGCGGCGGCCGGCCCGACGGATGAGGGATTCGCGGTGGCCACATCGTGGGGAGACGGATGCCATTGTAGAGCAATTCGCCCTGCGCGCCGGTCTCCGCCGCCGCGTGGAGAACTGCGGATCGCTGCGCCGCCGCACCGAGACCCGCGAGGGAAAGCTGGATGAAGCGTCGCCGTTTCACTGGAGGCGGAAATTTTTCAAAGGGGTCGGACGAAGAGCATTGAGATTGCATGCGCGCACGAACTTTGTCCACGAGACATCGGTCCCGAACTCTGACTCTGTTCATCCGACTCGGGTGCGGCAGCAGGAGCTGTTGTCGGAGTAGATTCGCGCGGCCTCATTCACCGCTCCAGCCTGCGCTCACGCCTTCTCACGCTCCGTCCTCCCTTTTAAGACTCCGCATCCCACCGACAGACTGCCGAGCCTCCACAGCTAGTTCGTGACGTGGAAATCCTCCAGATCCCGCCCGAATTCCTCGTAGGTTTTCAGTTCGCCGAGCAGCCCTTCCAAATTGTCCAAGTGGATCGTCATCCGAAGTTCGGCTGCCAGGGGCGCGACAGTCTCACGGAATGCAGCGGCGAGACGGTCTGCTTCGGACTGTGTCCCGTCCGCAGGTGAAGCATTCCCGTCGGTGCGTGATGCGATGCGGCTGCCGTGCGCGCGGGCGGCCCTTTTCGGAAAGGCAAATGCCAGGAGCCCGAGAATGATCGTGGCTGCGATGAGGCACCAGGCCACGGTTTTTTCCGGCCGCTCGGCATCGAGCAAGAAGAGCAGCCCTGCGACACCGCAGAGGATGCTCCCGATGAGTGCCGTCGGCACGATCCACGAGAGCCCGTGCTCCGCGGATTTCGCAGACGTGCCGCCGTTCGGATCCTCGGATGTCCCGCGCCGCAGGCGCAAGAGGACGAGCGGACGGAGTTCCGGTGTGACGATCGAGCCGACGATCGAAAGTGCGGACGCGAGCCGTTCCTTTCGCTCCCGGAAAGATTGGAGATCTTTCACCGTGGCGCCCGCCTCGAATTCCCCGGATGCGAGAGGATCGGGCGGCGGTGTGAGGCCAGTCGAATGCGCTGGTGCGGGCTGCGCTGGCGGTGTGGATTTTGATTCCATCTGGAGTGCTGATGGCGGCGGCAATTACGGGCGTGCCAATCTCCGACGCAAGCGCAAAGCCGCTGCTCTTGCGCCAACTTTCCTCGCGGGCCGCAGGATCCGTCAGCTACGTGCGCGCGATGGTGTGACGGAAATCCGTCGGCGACTGGCCTGTCACTCGGCGGAACATTCGGTTGAAATGCGTGATGGAGGCGAAGCCCGCCTCGAATGCGACCTCTGAGATGCGCGACTGCGGGTTCGAGAGGAGCTTTTTGGCCTTTGCGATGCGGACCATCGAAAGATACTGGGTGAAGGTCATCCCCGTCGCGCGCTTGAAGGTCTTGCAAAAATGGAATGTGCTCGCGTGGACGCTGCGCGCGATTTCGGTGAGCGGAAGCGATTCGCCGCTGCGTTCCTCGATGATCTCGCGGGCGCGCGAGACGAGCGGCGGTTCGGCATGCATCTGCTGCGTGGCGATCTGCTCCGCGGCGATCGAGAGGTGGCGGGCGAAAATTTCGAGCAGCCGGAGGACGGACTCGTATTGCTTTCGCTCGATGACGCGTGAGCCGAGGTATGCCTTCTCAAGTGTGGCCCAGTCCACATCTGCGCCGCCTTTTTTCAGAAAGTCGGAGATGCGCCGGAAACTTGCGGGTGTGAGTTTTTTGAGCGCGACCTGTCCGGTCTGGAGAAAGCCGAGCAGCTTGTTCCCGATGCGGACGGGGATGACGGAGTCCGTGAGGCCCGCGGCGCACGTCGCGGTGTGAGTCGCGCCGTCAGCCCCGGCGGCTGCGAGGGTCGTTTGCATCTCAAGACAAAGTCGGCACCCGGCTTCGGTCTCGGCCATGTGTGTGCAAAAGGTGTTTGTCTTCGCGCTGCCGCGCATCCCGACTCGCCGCTTGCCGGCCGGCGCGAACTTCAGCGGCAGGCCGGTGGCCTCCGAGAATGCGGCCCCGTAGTCGCGCAGGATTTGGGACTCGGAGAGTTTTTCTGAGATGATGCTGTTTTCCGTTCCGCTCACAGTGAGTGAGGTAGCAGCGTATTTTACGGACGGCAACGCAATAGGCGGTGAATCTTGCTCAAACTACGGTGAGCACGAATCCGCAAGCCGTGCGAAAGTCTGCGTGTGATGGAAACACAAGCAGTCAACTCCGAGCCCGACCCCGGCGGATGCGCCGGGTGCGGGCAATGCCGCTGTGGTGAAAAGCGAGCGGCACCTCCCCAGATAGAGACGGCATTCCGTGCCGTTCATGAGAAAGTGTCGCCTTCCGTTTCCATCACAGCGATGCCCGTTGTGAACGGTGCGGAATCCCGTCTCTATCCGGTGGAGGGAGTTCACGGATGAATGTCCTCGCACTCACCATTTTCGTCGGCCTGCTGCTCGTCGGTTCATTCGTGATCCTTTGGATCGCATCGGCGTGCGACCCGCGCAGTTTCAACGAACGGGATGCGCTCCTCCCCCTTGAAGCCGACGCCGATGACTCCTCTTCTTTGCCAAAAAACAAACCATGAGTACCGCAATCACAGGCGCCGGTCCCGGCGCGAAAACCCGCATCGAATACGACGACACGCCTGTCCGGCAGTTCATGATCGCGTCCATTTTTTGGGGCATCATCGGAATGCTCGTCGGCGTGGTCATCGCCACACAACTCGGAGTGTGGCAGGCGAATTTTGCAACGCCGTGGCTGACCTTCGGCCGCCTGCGTCCGCTGCATACGAACGCGGTGATCTTCGCGTTCGTCGGCAACATGATGTTCGCCGGCATCTATTACTCTACGCAGCGGCTCGTGAAGGCGCGCACGGCATCGAAGCTCCTTTCGCGGATCCATTTTTGGGGCTGGCAGCTCATCATCGTCGCCGCGGCGATCACGCTCCCGCTTGGTCTCACGCGCGGGAAGGAATACGCCGAGCTGATCTGGCCGATCAATATCGCCGTCGCGCTCATCTGGGTCGTCTTCGCGGTCAATTTTTTCTGGACGCTTGCGCGGCGCAACGAGCCGAGCCTCTACGTGGCGATCTGGTTTTACATCGCGACGATCATCACCGTGGCCATGCTCTACATCGTCAACCACCTCTCGATCCCGACGAGTTGGACGCACAGCTACCCGATCTTCGGCGGCGTGCAGGATGCGCTCGTGCAGTGGTGGTACGGGCACAACGCCGTCGCGTTCTTCCTCACGACGCCGATCCTCGGGATCATGTATTACTTTCTGCCGAAGGCGGCGGAACGGCCCGTGTATTCGTATCGGCTCTCGATCGTTCATTTCTGGTCGCTGGTCTTCATCTACATCTGGGCGGGGCCGCATCATCTGCTGAACACCTCGCTGCCCGTGTGGCTCCAGTCGCTGGGAATGATTTTCTCGCTCATGCTCTGGGCACCGAGTTGGGGCGGAATGCTCAACGGCCTGCTCACGTTGCGCGGCGCGTGGCACAAGCTCCGCACGGATCACGTGCTGAAATTTTTCGTCGCAGCCGTGACCTTCTACGGCATGGCGACATTCGAGGGGCCGCTCATGTCCATCCGCTCGGTGAACGCGCTCTCGCACTACAGCGACTGGACCATCGCGCACGTCCACGGCGGCGCGCTCGGCTGGAATGGCTTCATGGCTGCGGGAATGTTTTACTGGCTCGCGCCGCGGCTGTGGCGTCGCCCGCTGCATTCGCCCGCCGCCGCGAACATGCACTTCTGGCTCGGGACCGTCGGCATCCTCATCTACATGCTCTCGATGTATGTCTCCGGCATCACGCAGGGCCTCATGCTCAGTGCGACGCGCGAAGGCGGCACGGTGCTCGCGTATCCGAATTTCCTCGATGCCGTGACCTCGACGAAAGTGCTCATGCACGTCCGCGCACTCGGCGGTCTGATGTATCTCGTCGGCTTCGTCATGCTCGCCTGGAATATTTGGAAAACGGCGCGCGGTGCGGAGGCTGTGAACGGCAGCATCGAAGTGTTCGTGCCGGAAAAGGAAAAGGGCATGGGCATTGTCGCCGGTTTCCTGAATGCGCCGGTCATCTACACCACACTGCTTTTCGTCTTCGCCGCAGGCTGGGCCGCGCTGCCGGGCGCGTGGAGTGCGATGTGCATCGTCGGACTCATCGCGACGGCGGCGATGATGAGCATGAACTTCGAGTTCTCCAAAAAAGGCTGGAGCAGCTGGTACGATCGGCTGCTCGTGAATGCTCTGCCGTTCACCGTGCTCACCGTGGTCGCGGTTTTCATCGGCGGTCTCGTGCAAATCATCCCGACTGTGATGGTGAACACCGCCAAGAGCATCGAGGGCGTGCGCCAGATTCCATACACACCGCTCGAACTCGCGGGCCGCGACATCTACATCCGCGAGGGCTGCTATCTCTGCCACTCGCAGCAGATCCGCACGCTCGTCGGCGACGTGCTGCGCTACGGCGACTACTCGAAGCTCGGCGAGTCCATCTACGATCATCCGTTCCAGTGGGGATCGAAGCGCATCGGCCCCGACCTCTCGCGCGAAGGCGGCAAGTATCCGAACTCGTGGCACTTTTTCCACATGCGCGACCCGCGGCAAATCAGCCCCGGCTCGACGATGCCGACTTATCCGTGGCTCTACACCGACAAGACCGACACCGCCGCCCTGCCGAACAAACTTTCCGTGCAGCGCAAAATCGGCGTCCCGTACGGGCCGATGACCGACGCGGAAATCCAGCAAGACTGCGACAAGCAGGCCGCGGGCATCGTCGCCGATCTCAAGGCCGCCGGCGCGGAAGTCCCGCCCGAGCGCGAGATCGTCGCACTCATTTCCTATCTCCAAAAACTCGGCAAGTCCGAAAAAGTCGCCCCCGCCGACGCACCGAAAACCGCAGCCAACTAACACGCCATGTTTCACCGCATCCTCGTCGAAGAATGGCAGCGCGTGCTCAGCATCGTGAGCATCACGCTCTTCTTCGCAGTCTTCGTCATCCACTTCATCCGCGTCCGCCGCATCCCGCGCGAGACCATCGCGCACATGGAAAAACTACCGCTCGAAAACGACGATCATGAATAATCCAGCCGACCATTCACCCGATGCGCCGCTCGACGGCGACCTGCGCCCGCACAGCTTCGACGGCATCCAGGAATACGACAAGCGCCTGCCGCGCTGGTGGCTGCTCACACTCTATGGCGCGATGGTTTTCGCAGTCATCTACTGGGCCTACTACCACGCCTACAGCATCGGCACGCCGCCCGCGCTCGCACTCGAAAAGGAGATGGCGGAAAACGCCGTCCTAGCCGCGCAGAAGTCCGGCGTGATTGACGACGACACGCTGTGGAAAATGAGCCTCGATCCGAAAATAGTCTCAGCGGGCAAACTCACCTTCGACACCACCTGCGCCGTCTGCCACAAGCCCGACATGACCGGCCTCATCGGCCCGAACCTCGTGGATCACGAATGGATTCACGGTGGCAAACCGATGGATGCATTCAAGACCGTCAACGAAGGCGTGCTCGTGAAAGGAATGCCCGCGTGGGGCCCGATGCTCGGTCGGCAAAAGATCAGCGAAGCCGTCGCCTACATCTTTTCACATCACAAACCCGGCGAGGAAGTCATCATCGTCCCCGGCTGGACACCGCCGCCCGGTGTCATGGCGATTCCACCTCCGCCACCGGCAAAATGACCGCCACTCCGCCACGCCCCTCGCTCGATTCCGTCACGACGATCAACGAGGATGGTTCGCGGCGTTTCATCCACGCGGCCTCGGTGCGAGGGCGCTTCTCGCGCTGGCGCGCGTTGCTCGCCGTGGTGCTCACCGCGATCTACGTGGCGATGCCGTGGATTCAGATCAACGGCAACCCGGCGCTCTTCCTCGATGTCGCGCACCGGCAGTTCCACTACTTCGGCCTCACGTTCGTCAGCCAGGACATCTGGATCGTCTTCTTCGTGATGAGCGGAATCGGCTTCTGCCTTTTCTTCCTCACCGCGCTGCTCGGCCGCGTGTGGTGCGGATGGGCCTGCCCGCAGACCGTCTTCCTCGACATCGCACGCCGCATCGAGCGTTGGTGCGAAGGCGATGCGACCGAAAGGCGGAAGCTCGATCGCTCCCCGTGGACCTTCACCAAGACCGTGCGTCGTGGTGCCAAGCACATCCTCTACGCGCTCTTCTCGCTGCTCCTCGCGCACGTGCTCCTCTCGTACTTCGTCTCGCTGCCGCGCCTCTATGCGATGATGCGCCACTCGCCCGGCGAAAACTTCGCCTCGTTCGCATTCGTTTTCTTGATCGCCGGTGCGCTGTGGTTCGACATCGCCTGGTTTCGTGAACAATTTTGCATCGTCCTGTGCCCGTACGGCCGCCTCCAGTCCGCACTCATTGACAGCGACTCGCTTGGCGTCGGTTACGACACAAAGCGCGGCGAACCTCGCGGACGCAAGGGCACGCAGGGCGCGGGCGATTGCGTGGATTGCCTGCGCTGCGTGCAGGTGTGCCCGACCGGCATAGACATCCGTCAGGGCCTGCAAATGGAGTGCATCGGCTGCACCGCATGCATTGACGCGTGCGACTCGGTGATGGCGAAACTCGATCGCAAGCCCGGCCTCATCCGCTACGACTCGCGCCACGGCTTCGAGGGGAAACGCACCCGCTGGCTGCGTCCGCGCACGCTGCTCTACACCGTTCTTGCGCTCCTCGGCGCGACCGCGCTGACGTTTGAGACCTCGTCGCTCAAGTCCGCCACCGTGAGCCTCACGCGCGTCACCGGTATTCCTTACGTCGTCGAGGGCGGCGTCGTGCGAAACCAGTTCCTCGTCCGCGTGCTGAACAAGCGCAATGCGCCCATCACCTTCAAACTCGAAATCGCCGACGGCCCGCAAAGCCTGCACTGGAATGGCATGGAGGGCGGCATCATCGTCGCGCCTCTCGGCGAGGAAATCCGCACGGTCGTGCTCACGCTTCCGCGCTCCGATTTGAAAAAGGAGCTGCCGCTGCGCTTCCGCGTGCTGTCGAGCGACGGCACGATCATCGAAAAATCGGCCACATTCCTCGGCCCCATCACACTATGAAAAACCGTCCCTGGATCTGGCTCGTCATCGCCAACGTCATCTTCATCATCGGCATGATCACGATGGTCGTGATCGCCATTCGCAATAAACAGCCGGACGTCGTCGGCGCAGTCGGTCATGGAGACTGAAATCGCCACGCCCATCGCCGCACTCGTCGCCGGACTCGCTACCAGCGTGCATTGCACCGTGATGTGCGGCCCGCTCGCATGCGCGATGCGCGTGCGTCCTGCCGAGTATCACGCCTCGCGCTTTGCCTCCTACGCCATCGCCGGCGCGCTGTGCGGCGCGGCGGGTCAGACGGTCGCCGTATTTCTGCAGGGCAGCACAGCGCGCATCGTGCCGTGGGTGTTTGTCGCCGTGCTCGTCATGCTCGGGTTCGGGCTTGAAAAAAAAATCCCACAGCCGCGTTTCATCGCGAACCTTCTCCTCCGCGCGCGGCTGAACCGCTCGCTCGGCTGGCTCACGCCGCTGCTCCCGTGCGGTCCGCTCTGGCTTATGTTCGGCGCGGCGGCGCTCACCGGATCGTGGACGAGCGGTGCGCTGCACATGGCGGCCTTTGCGCTCGGCACGATCCCACTTCCGCTTCTGCTCCAGATGCAGGCGTTGCACGCGCAACGCAGACTTTCACCGCGCGTCGCGCGCTGGATGCAGCAGGCGCTCGCATTCGGCTCCGCGGGAATCCTCGTCTGGCGCGCAGTGCTTCCACTCCATGCGAGCTGCCATTGATCAACACGTCTGCATCCACTGCGGCACGCCGTTCCGTCCGACGGCGCACCGCCCGGATTTCTGCTGCGCAGGTTGCCAGTTCGTCCATGACCTGATCGCGAAAAACGGCCTCGGGCAGTTCTACGATTTGCAGGAAGGCGGCGTGCCGCCCGTACAATCGCTCGTCTTTCAAAAGCGCGACTATGCGTGGCTTGAAGATCTCTCGCGCGTCTCCAACGGCACGCTGACGCTCGACGTGCAGGGCCTCTCGTGCATCGGCTGCGCGTGGCTCATCGAAAAACTCTTCACGCGCAAACCCGGCGCGCTCGCCATCCACGTGGACCCAACGCTCGGCCAGCTCGCGCTCCGCTGGCAGCCCGGCCTATTCGATGTCGTCGCGTTTGCACGCGAACTGCAAACCTTCGGTTACCTCGTCGGCCTGCCGGGAAAATCCGCGGCACCCGCAAGCCGCTCGCTGAATCTCCGCCTCGGTATCTGCGGCGCACTGGCGATGAACGTGATGCTCTTCACGCTGCCGCGCTACCTCGGCATGGAGAGCGACTTCGAGTTCGCGCCACTTTTCCAACGCCTCTCGCTCATCCTCGGCACGCTCAGCTTTCTCATCGGCGGCAGCTATTTTTTCATCCGCTCATGGCACAGCCTGCGCCAGCGCGTGCTGCACATTGATCTACCGATTTCGATCGGCCTCATCGCCGCGTATGCCGGCTCAGTCTTCGCGTGGATGCGCGGCGCGCGCGGCTTCGTCTATTTCGATTTCGTCTCCACGTTCACCTTCCTCATGCTCGCCGGCCGCTGGCTCCAGCAAAAGGCCGTCGAGCGCAACCGCCACCAACTCCTCGCCGCGCAATCCGAGCCGCCGCCCGTGCGGCTCGCTTCGGGCGAGAAAGTGCCCGTCGCGCGTGTCGCCGTCGGCGATGTCTTCGCGATCGATCCCGGTCAAGTCGTGCCGGTGCTCGCGCGCCTGTGCTCCGAAGGCGCGATGCTTGGCATGGAGTGGATCAATGGCGAAAGCGAAGCCTCCAGCGCGTGTCGTGGACGCCTCGTCCCGGCGGGCGCGATGAACTGCGGACAATCCGCCATCGAACTCGAAGCCCGCGAGCCGTGGTCCGATTCGCTGCTCGCGAAACTTCTCCGCGTCACACCCTCCGGCACTACGCGCGACGCCACGCTGGAGCGATTTCTCCGCGGCTACATCGGCGTCGTCCTTTGCCTCGCGGTCGCGGGCTTTTGCGCGTGGTGGGTTGTCACCGGCGCACTGCTGCCCGCGCTGCAAGTGCTCATCTCGGTCCTCGTCGTCTCGTGCCCGTGCGCGTCCGGCGTCGCGCTCCCGCTGTGCCGTGACCTCGCCACGTCGCGGATGCGCCAGCTCGGCGTTTTCATCCGCGACGGCGAACTGTGGGCGAAGCTGGATCGCGTCCGCAAAATCATCTTCGACAAAACCGGCACGCTCACACTCGAAGCCATGTCGCTGCTGAATCCCGAATCGCTGCGCCATCTCCGCGCCGACGAGCGCGCGGTTCTGCTCGCGATGGTGAACGACAGTCTGCATCCCGTCGCCGGCTGCCTGCGCGAGCAACTCCTGGCCGACCGTGTCGCGCCAGCGCCCGCATCCGCGATTCACGAGACCATCGGTTTCGGATTGGAAATGGATCACGACGGCGCGACGTGGCGTCTCGGCCGCGCCGAATGGGCTGCACCCGCAGCGCCCGCAGCCGACTGCGTGTTCTCCCGCGACGGCGAACCGCTCGCCGCATTCCGCTTCGGCGAAGCCGCGCGCGACGACGCCCGCGAGGAAATCGCCGCCCTGCGCGAACGCGGCTGCGAAGTTTTCATCCTCAGCGGCGACCGCCGTGCGAAAGTGGACGCGATGGCCGACCGTCTCCATCTCCCGCGCGAACAATGCCTCGGCGAACTTTCGCCCGATGAAAAAGCCGAGCGCGTCCGCGAACTCGACTCGCGCGACACGCTCTACCTCGGCGATGGCGCGAATGACTCACTTGCATTCGACGCCGCATGGATCAGCGGCACGCCCGCGATTGACCGCGGCCTGCTGGAGCAAAAGGCCGGCTTCTATTTCTTGGGCCGCGGACTCGGCGGCGTGCGCGCATTGCTCGACACCGCATCGCAGCGCCGCCGCACCGCGCGCGCCGTGGTCACATTCGCAATCGCCTACAACGCCGTCGCCGTCGCGCTTTGCCTCGCGGGATTCATGAGCCCGCTGCTCGCCGCCATCCTCATGCCTGCGAGTTCGCTCGTGTCGCTCGCGATTGTTTTCGCGGGATTCTCCAGCCGCCGCCCACGAGAGAAATCCGGGCCCGTTCCGTCCAGCTATGCTGCGCCGTGATGCACGCGATCGTCGGCAATGGCTGCGGCTTCCTCGCGAAGCGAGATGCGCAACTGCCGCACCAGCCGGACGACCAATCCGCCAAACGAGATTGCGGCGATGAGCGCCGCGCACACGCCCACGCTCGTCACGCCGAGCACCGTGAGCACCTCCAGCGGCGACGGGACGGTCATTTCCGCTGACGCACCGCCGCGCACGCTTTCCTCGAAGAGTCGGAAGCCGTGATCCTCCGCAAAATAGAGCGCGAAGCAGGCTGCGGACACTGCGGCGCTCACGCAGAGCGTCCTGATGTCTTCCTTGGGGGAACTCAGTGCAGGTTCATTGTTGGATCCGTGTTGTGAGTTCATGGTTTGTTTTCTCCCATCGCGCTTCCTCATTTTTTGCTTTTGACGCCGGTGGCGTTTGTTTCCGAAAGCGCACCTCGTCCGTTAGCATCTGCGATGCCAGCCAGCCGCCGCACCGTTTTCTCCTCTGAAAATGAGCATGCACCGTGAAACCTGTCGCGTGTCCCGCTGCACAAAAGCGGTCGGTGTGTTCAAATCCGGCCAATTCCTGAGTTTGTGCGCCGCTGCTGCCAAGCCATCATGCGAAAGTGGGTGGATTGCCAAACAAGCGACAGACTTCGGAGCCAAAGTGGTCCGCATTTCACCGGGATCGCTCACGGGGCGATTCGCCGATCTGCCCGGTCAACTCCAGAGCCTGGAGCTTCCGCCTCCGTCACTTCGCCAATGACTCCACGCCGCGCCGGATTTTTTCCACGTCCACTTTCCGCAGGTAGCGCGGGATGTTCGTCCACATCTTGTGAAAGCCATAGCCGCCGTCCTTCAGTTCGCTGATCGCATCCTCGCGGCTCCAGTGCTGCTCGACGATCCGGAACATCGCGCACACCACGCCCGTGCGATCCGAGCCGTGGTGGCAATGCACGAGGAACGGCCCGTCGCCCTTGCGCCGCCGCATCGCGAGCACGCGGACGATGTCCCCGTCTTCGATGTGCCACGCGTCCGTCTTCACATGGCGCAGTTGCAGTTTCGTGCCGCGTGCCGCGTCTTTGTCGTCATGCAGATCCCGCAGATCGATCACGGTGCGAATGCCGAGGCTCTCGATTGCGCGCATCCCGGCCGCATCCGGCTGTGCCGAACGAAAAAGCTGCGGCGTCACGCGGTTGAGGTTTTTCACGGCGGTTCCTTTCACCGGCTGCGCCCATTCCTCCGGGCGTTCCCCGAACGCGGCGGATGCGAGAAGGATGAGCGCCATGAAAATGCGGAGCATCCGCACACCCTGGATGCGGTGCGTGACGATGAAAAGATCACAAGTTGCATGGTCGTTCGGTTCCGAGCGGCTTGCCAATCAGCGGCATTACGGGAGATTGTCTTCACGCGATGAAACGCCTTTTCCTCCTGCTCGCACCCGCCGCCGCATTTGCCGTGGAGCTTCCGCCGCCCGCGAACCGGCCCGTGGATTTTGCGGGGGACATCCAGCCGTTGCTCGAGTCGTCCTGCATCAAGTGCCATGCGAAGGGGAAGGACCGCGGCGGCTTTTCGCTGGAGACGCGCGAGGGATTTTTCAAGGGCGGCGACACGGGTGAGGCGATGCTGCCGGGCAACAGCGCGAAGAGCCTCATCGTCGAACTCGTCGCGAGCACGGATGTGGAGACCGCGATGCCGCGCCGCGGCAAACGCTGGACGCCTGAGCAGATCGGGCTGCTGCGCGCGTGGATCGATCAAGGTGCGAAGTGGCCGGACGGGATCACTTTTGCAAAACCCACGCCGCAGAACCTCACGCCTCGAAAAGTCGAGACGCCTGTAGGCGAGGGGAATCCGGTGGATCGCGTGCTCGCGGCGTATTTTGCGGAGCGCAAGATCGCTCGCGCGGAGCCGGTGAGCGATGCGGCGTTCGCGCGCCGCGTGTATCTCGACACGATCGGACTGCTGCCGAGCGCGGAGCAGCTCGACGCTTTTGAAAAAGACACGGCTGTGGAAAAGCGCTCGTCGCTCGTGAGTTCGTTGCTCGCGGACAAGCGCGGCTACGCGGACCACTGGCTCACTTTTTGGAACGACCTGCTGCGAAACGATTACAAGGGCACGGGCTTCATTGATGGCGGGCGCAAGCAGATCACCGGCTGGCTGCACGCTGCGTTGCGCGAAAATTTGCCGTATGATCGCTTCGTCGCCGAGCTGGTGAATCCCGGCTACGCGACCGAGGGATTCACGAGCGGCATCCTGTGGCGCGGCAATGTGAACGCCTCGATGACGCGCCCGATGCAGGCGGCGCAGAGTGTGTCGCAGGTTTTTCTCGGAGTGAATTTGAAATGTGCGAGCTGCCACGACAGCTTCATTAACGACTGGGCGCTCGCGGACTGCTACGGCCTCGCCGCGGTGTACAGCGACGAGGAAATGGAACTCGTGCGCTGCGACAAGCCGCAGGGAAAAAATGCGAAGGTGCGTTTTCTTTACCCGGAAATCGGAAGCATCGCCGCGGGCCTCGACCGCAGCGCGCGCGCGCAGCGCCTCGCCGAGCTGATGGTGAGTCCGAAAAACGGACGCCTCTCGCGCACAGTCGTGAACCGGCTGTGGGCGCGGCTGCTTGGGCGCGGTCTCGTCGAGCCGCTCGACGACATGGACAAGCCCGCGTGGAATCGCGACCTGCTCGACTGGCTCGCGGAGGATCTCGTCGCCCACGGCTGGGACTTGAAGCACACGATTGAAACGATCCTCAAGTCGCGCGCCTACGCGCTCCCGAGCGTGGAAGGGCCGAAGGATGAAAAGGACGAGTTCATTTTCAAAGGTCCGCTCACGCGACGCATCACGGCGGAGCAATTCAGCGATGCGGTGACTTCGCTCACGGGCGACTGGGCGAAGCTGCCGTCGTCGCCGGAGTTTGACTTCGGCGCGGACGATCTCGAAGGCGGCCTCACGATGCCGAAGTGGATCTGGACGGACGAGCCGCTCGACCTCGGCCCGCGGCGCGAGGCGGTCCACAGCGCGCGTCGCGCAATCGCGTCGGCCACGGCCAGTCTTGAAAAGGCAAGCGAGCAGGCCGCCGCCGCAATCGTCGGCGGACCGGGGCAGATTGTTGCGGCGAATGCCGCAATCACCGAAGCAGGTGAGCGGATGAAGCGCGCCCAGGAACAGTTGAACATCGCGGCAACCGTGAAGGCGGTCGGCGATCCCGGCGCGGTCAAAGTGCGGCCCTCGAGTGACAGGCACCACATCGTTTTCCGCAGGCACTTCGTGCTCCCGCAGCCGCCGACGGGCGCGATCGCGATGATCGCGGCGAGCCAGGCATTCGACATTGAGGTGAACGGCAAGCCCGTGAAGCCCGCGCTGATTGACAGCTTCCGCCTCGGACGTGTGCGGCTCTTCGACATCGGGCCGATGCTGAGGACAGGCGACAACCTCGTGACGATCTCGGTGATGAGCCACACGGAGAAAGGCATGAACACGACGGAGCGCGAGCAGCATCCCGAGTCGCTGCAACACCTCAATCGCACGCCCGGCATGGCCTTCCATACCCGCATCACGCTTGCCGGGAAGCACGCGCCGGTGCAGATCGGCAGCGATGAAAAATGGCGCGTGTTCCGCGCGCCGGACAGCGGATGGGGCGACGTGAAGCTCGATGACAAAGCATGGCCCGCAGCCGTGCCGCTGCCCGACGGAGTCGCGCCGATCGAGGAAGCGCCGTCGCTCGAACCGATCAAGCGGAAGGACTTCGCGAACATCCCGATTGATCTCGGCCCGATCCTGCGGCCCGCGGTGAGCACCGCGGCGCACTCCGGAAAAATCCGCGCGCCGCTGCTCGCCGCCGATCCGCTGCAACTCGCGCTGGATCGTCCGAACCGCGAGATCGTCACGCCCGCGCGCATCACCGCAGCGACGACGATCCAGGCGCTCGAACTCACGAACGGTGCGACGCTCGATGCCCGCCTGAAAATGGCTGCGACGAAACTTTTGCCAGATGCCGCGAAAGATCCCACCGCATGGATCGCGCAGACGTATCGTTCGCTGCTCAACCGCGAGCCCTCGGCGGATGAGAAACAGATCGCGCTCGAATTTCTCAGCACCGTTCCAAAGCTTGAGGCGCTCGAGGATTTCCTGTGGGCCATCGTGAACCTCCCCGAATTTCAACTCATCAACTGACCATGCTCCCGCACACCCGCCGCGATTTCCTGAAGACCGCATCCGCCGCCACGCTCGGCGCGCTGGCCGCACGTTCGCCGCAACTTTTCGCAGAGCCGCTGGAAAAAATTACGCCGCGCGCGGATTGCATCATCGTGCTCTGGATGGCGGGTGGGATGGCGAGCACGGAGACTTTTGATCCGAAGCGCTACACGGCTTACGAGAGCGGTGTGGAATCGAAGCGCGTGCTCTCGACTTTCCCGAGCATCCCGACGGCGGTGGATGGTATCCGCTTTTCCGAGGGGCTGGAGAAGATGGCGTCGGTGATGGACCGCGGCACGCTCATCCGCACGCAGCAGGGCGCGGACTTGGGATTCATTTTGCATTCGCGGCATCAGTTCCACTGGCACACGGGCTACGTGCCGCCGCAGAGCGTGGCGGCGCCGCACATCGGCGCGTTCATGGCGAAGGCGCTCGGGCCGCGCGATCCGGCGATGCCGGCGTTCATCAATATCGGCCAGCGCTTCGATCTCGGCGAAGGCGAGGAGCTGAAGGCATTCACGACCGCGGGTTTTCTTGGGAGCGAATTCGGGCCGTTCAATATTCCGTTTCCGCACGAGGCTGCGACGGCGGTGCGTCCCCCTGCGGGGATGACCCCGGGGCGCTTCGAGGACCGGAACAAGTTTTACAAGCGACTGCTCGAAGCGAGCCCGGTCGGGAAATACGGGAGCACGTTCCAGCGCGAGAGTTTCGTGCGCGCGATGGACAATGCGCACCGCCTTCTCGCGTCGCCGTCGGCGAAGGCGTTCGACCTTTCGCTCGAACCGGCGGAGAACGTGGCGGAGTATGTGCCTGCGGGCTTTGATCCGAAGAACATCAATTCCGCAAAGCAGAACCGCGAGGGCGACTACGAGGCAGGGACGATCGGGCGCTTCGGCCTCGGCTGCCTGCTCGCGCGTCGGCTCGCGGAGTCGGGCGCGCGCTACATTGAGGTGACGACGGAATACATTCCGTTTTTGAATTGGGACACGCACGAGGGCGGGCACGCGCGGCTCGTGAACATGAAGAAGATGATTGATGCGCCGATCGCACAACTGATCCTCGACCTCGAAGCGCGCGGGCTTTTGAACCGCACGCTCGTGGTCCTCGCGAGCGAGTTTTCGCGCGACATGCTCATCGAGGGAAAAGAGAAGAGCCAGCAGCGCGAGCAGGCACGCGTGCCGGACAAGATCGCGGATCCGAAATTCTACGGAATGCACCGCCATTTCACCGAGGCCGGCAGCGTGCTGATGTGGGGCGGTGGCATGAAGCGCGGTCACGGCCATGGCGAGACTGCGGACGAGCGGCCATGCAAGGCGGTGAAGGACGCCGTGAGCATCACCGATCTCCACGCGACGATTTACAAGGCGATGGGCGTCTCGCCGAAACTCTCGTATCTCGTCGAGGAGCGCCCGTTCTACACGACGCAGGATGGCAAGGGCGTGCCGATCGAGAGCCTCTACGCCTGAGCGTCGTGCGGAGGTTCCGTCCATTGTCTCTTGGAAGGCTTGAACGATGTGGGTGGCAATGGCGGAACTGCCTGCGGGCATGTGACTCGGTCCTCATGCACGGTCTGAAAGTTGCTTTCTCAATCACGATCGCCCACAGCCCCGAATGTACCGCCACCTAGAAAAGAAGCTTCGCATTGGAATCGCGGCCGCCCTGGCCGCCTTTCTTGCAATGGCGGCGGTTGTGATCTGGCTTGGAGCGCGGTATCCTGCGGTGCGGGTTTCCGGGGTGATGGCGCTGCTGGGGATCGCGACGTACTGGGGATTGCTAGGTTATGCGCTGGTGCTGGTGAGGAGGGCCTCGCACGAAAGCAAGGAGGCGGAGCGCGGGATGCGGGATGCGGAGGAACTGACCGCGAGGATGATCGAGAGCAGCACGGATTGCATCGCGCTGCTCGATCCCGCGGGCCGCTGCAAGATGATCAATTCGGCGATGTGGCGCTGGATCGAGGAGGTCGGGCTGCGGCCGGTCGAGGGGATGCCGTGGGTGGAGGCGTGGAGCGGCGAGCCGCGCCGCGCCGCGGAAACCGTCATGGCCTCGGCTCTGGCGGGAAAGGTGGGGCGGTTCCAGGGGCTGTGCCATGTGCGATCCGGCGAGGGACGGTGGTACGATGTCTCGGTCACGCCGGTGTGCGATTCACAGGGCCGGCCCGAGCAGTTGCTGGTGGTCGCGCACGATGTGACGGCGAGCCATTCGGCGGAGGAAAAATTCAATGTGCTATTCGACAATTCGGCGAACGCACACATCATCTTCGACGGGAGTCGGGTGCTGGCCTGCAACTCTTCGGCGGTGGAAATGCTCGGGTTTTCGACGAAGGCGGAGATGCTCGGAATGGATGTCGCGGCGCTTTCCCCGGAGCTGCAGCCGGACGGCTCGGACTCCGAAACGAAGCGGGCGGAGATATGGGAGATTGTACGGCAGGTCGGCCATTTCCGCTACGAGTGGCAGGCGAGAAAGTTGAACGGGGAGGAGGTGCCTGTGGAAATCGCGATCACGCCGGTGTGGGCCGACGGGCGCGAGGTGATGCTCGCGGTGTGGACGGATCTCACGGAGCGCCGGCAGGCGAAGACGCTGCTCCAGGAGAGCGAGATGCGCTTCCATGCCTTCATGGAGCACAGTCCCACGATTTGCTTCATCAAGGACGAAGAGGGCAGGATGCTTTTTGTGAACCGGGTGATGGCAAAGGCGTTCAGCGTTTCGGGCGAGGAAATGATCGGCAAGACGGACTTCGACTGGCTCCCGCCGGAGACGGCCAGGGCCATCATGGAGACAGACCGGAGCATCCTCGAAAACAACCGGGCCTCCAAGCAGGTCGAATTGATCTCGACTCCCGACGGGACGACGCATGAGTGGCTGGTGATGAAGTTCCCCATCGTGAGTCCGGACGGCCGGAAATTCCTCGGCGGAGTCGGCATGGACGTGCGTGATCAGCGCAGCGTCGAGCGCGCGCTGAAGCTCAGCGAGTCCACGTTCCGTGAACTTTTTCACGATGCTCCGGTGGCCTACCACGAGCTGGACACCGAGGGACGCATCGTCCGGGTGAACAAGACGGAACTCGCGCTGCTGGGCTACACGGCGGAGGAGATGGTCGGGCAGCATGTGTGGGAGTTTTGTGTGGAGCCGGTTGCGAAAGAGGCGGTCGCGGCGAAGCTCCACGGCGGCGGCAACATTGAGGAGGCGTTCCAGCGCCATTTTCTGCACAAGGACGGAAGCAGGATTCCGGTGCTCATCCGCGACCGGCTGATCCGCGATGCGGCCGGGGCGATCTGCGGTATCCGGACTACAATGCAGGACATCAGCGATCTGAAGCGGACGGAAAGCTCTCTGCGCGCCGCGGAGGAGAACTACCGGAAGATTTTCGAGAATGCGGTCGAGGGCATTTTCCAAATCAGCCCGCAGGGGCACTTCATCAATGCAAACCGCGCTCTGGCGGCCGTGCTGGGATACGCGTCGTCTGCGGAACTTCTCGCGGAGGTCAAGGACATCGGGGGGCAGATCTACGTGCGGCCTGGGCGATGGGTGGAGTTTTGTGCCTCAATGGAGCGCAGCGACTCCGTCAACAATTTCGAGTGCGAAATGCGGTGCCGGAACGGCTCGGTGATCCTGGTGTCGCAGTGCGCCAGGCCTGTGTGCGATCCTGACGGGAACGTGCTCCACTACGAGGGAACGATCGAAAACGTGACTGCGAGAAGGCAGGCCGAGGCGGCGCTCGCCGCGGCGAGGGATTCCGCGGTGGAGTCCGTGCGTCTGAAGACGGAGTTCCTCGCGAACATGAGCCACGAGATCCGCACGCCGATGAACGGCATCATCGGCATGACGGGGCTGCTGCTCGATACGGAGCTCACGCCGCGCCAGCGCGACTTTGCGGACACGATCGTGGACAGCTCCGAGGCGCTGCTGGAGATCATCAACGACATTCTGGACTTCTCGAAAATCGAGGCCGGCATGCTCACGTTCGAGGAGATTGACTTCAACCTCAACGATGTCGCCGAGGGCGTCGTGGATCTATTCTCCGAACGCGCCCATTCAAAGGGCATCGAGCTGTCGCTCTTCATCGAGGAAGACGTGCCGGACGTGCTCACCGGCGATCCGGGGCGGCTGCGCCAGGTGATCTTGAACCTCGTGGGAAATGCGCTGAAATTCACCGCAAAAGGCGAGGTGCGTGTCGTTGTGCAGATGCACCAGGAATCCGCTGAGGCACCCAAGGTGAGGTTCGAGATCATGGACACGGGCATTGGGATTTCAAAGGAGCAGCAGGGGCGGCTGTTCCAGCCGTTTGTTCAGGCGGACGGCTCGACCACGCGGCGTTACGGGGGAACCGGGCTCGGGCTCGCGATCTGCCGCCGGCTGGTCACGCAGATGGGTGGCGAGGTGTGGATCGAAAGCGAGGTCGGTCAGGGAGCGCGTTTCTTTTTCACGGCGGTGTTCCGGAGGCCAGCGATCGCACCGGTCCGCTGTCCGCATGAGTTCCAAGGGCTGCGGATGCTCGTCGTCGAGCCCGACGCCCGGTGCTCCAATGTGCTTGCGCGGATGATCGGAAACCGTGGCGCAAAGGTCGAGCGTGCCAGTGGGGCCGATGTGGCGATGAAAATCCTGCGCGAGAGCGGCGGAGGTGATCTGAAATTCGATGTGGTGATTTTTAATGCCGATGAACGCTGTGCAGGAGGCGCGGGTATCGCGCGCACAATCCGTGACGATCCCGGGCTGGCAGGCGTCCGGCTGGTGCGGATGGTCTCGATCAATCCCGGCGATGAATCCAAGTCCCTGGACGCAACCGCGGTGGACGGACAAATCGCCAAGCCGCTCAAGAGCCGGAGCGTCACGTCCTGCATCGAGAATGTGATGGAGTCTTTGCCGGGCGCGTCGTCCCGGATTGTGAGGCAGGCCGCGGTCAAGGGCGAACCTTTCGGCGAGGCCGCCCTCGCTTCGTTGCGCGTCCTGGTGGCGGAGGACAGTGTGGTCAACCAGAAGGTCGTGCAGTTCCAGCTCCGGAAACTCGGGTGTCACATGGAAGCCGTGCTCGACGGAGAGGCGGCGCTGGAGGCAGTCCGCCAGAATTCGTACGACGTGATCCTGATGGATTGCCAGATGCCAAAGCTGGATGGCTGGGAGACCACGCGCCGGATCCGCGAGATGGAAAGCGGCGGCGCCGAACGGACATGGATCATCGCGATGACCGCCCATTCGCTCGCCGGTGACCGGGAACGGTGCATCGAGGGAGGCATGGACGATTACCTGAGCAAGCCCGTGCGGTTTGCGGATCTCTCCAACGCTCTGGCGCAAAGCCCGGCTGCTGCGCGAGCCGTGCTGATGGACGCCGTCCGGTCTCCGGCCAATGTCGTCTGCCAGGACAAAATCAGCAGCTTCCGCCAGCTCGAGCAGGAGAGCGGCCAGCCGATCCTCGGCAGCGTGGTGGATCTTTTCATCGAACGCACACCGCCGATGTTCGCGGAGGTCAGGCGCGCATTGTCCAGCGGTGACACGGCGCTGATTTCCCGCGTCGCGCACACGATCAAGGGGAGCTGCAGCAACTTCGGCGCGCACCGCATGAGGGCCGCGTGCGAGCGGATCGAGGCTGCAGTGGCCGACGGCGAAAACAGCGTGAAGCTGGAGGAAATCCTCGACGAAATCGAACGCGAGTTTGGCTACGTCCGCATGGCGTTGCGCAACGAAATGGAGGCGAAATCCGCGTGAAAATCCTGATCGCCGAGGACGACATGGTCTCCGCAAAAGTCCTCCAGATCGCTCTGGAAAGCAGCGGCCATACGGTCGTGACGACCGAGTGCGGTGAGACCGCATGGGAGGCATTCAATGCCGATCCTGTCCGCGTGATCGTGAGTGACTGGATGATGCCCGGCATGGACGGCCTGGAGTTCTGCCGCCAAGTGCGCGCGCGGCCGAAAACCGACTACACGTATTTCATCCTCCTCACGGCAAACCACACGGGGAGGGAAAATCTGCGCAAGGCGATGGACGCCGGCGTGGACGACTTTCTGCCGAAGCCGCTGGATCGCGAGGCCATCGCGATGCGCCTGCGCGTGGCCGAGCGGATCATCGAGTTCGCCACGCAGATCCGGCAGCTGAAGGAACTGCTGCCGATCTGCATGTATTGCAAAAAGATCCGCGACGACGAGAACTTCTGGCACGGCGTGGAGACGTACATCTCGCAGCAGACCGGCAGCAATTTCAGCCACGGCATCTGCCCTGAGTGCTTCGAGAAGCACGTCAAGTTCCGCCGACACTAGCCGAGGAATGGCAGACACCGCCGCTTGTCACCTGCCTCTTTTTGATCAGAACTACATGGCAAATCACACCGCTCCATATCCTTTGTCACAAGGTTGGAGCGCGATAGAGGAAGGAATCGGAGCTTAGCAGCGATGCCGCCAGCGCCTTCATGCTGCCGCCGCTTTTTTCGTAGGCCTGGTCGGCCTCCCGGAGTGTTTTGGCGTCGCGGATGGTTTCGTTGCGGCCGAGGAAGAAACGGAAGGCGTAACGCACGAACATTTCCTGCGAGCGCTTTGATTTTGTGAGGCGATGGATGAGTTCGACTGCATTAGTGACTTCGCCATCCACGGCCTTGTCGTCAATTTCCACGACGGCACCGGTGGCGTTGATGGGGCGGTCCAGCTCCATCAGGCGGAAGCGGCCAAAGTGATCGTAATTCTCGAACGGCATCCCAAGCGGATTCATCTGGTAGTGGCACTTCCAACAATAGGCCTTGGTGCGGACGCCTTCGAATCGTTCGTGCAGCGTCTTCTGTTTGTCCTCGGGCACGACGGCGCAGACGGAAATGGGAATATCCATGACCACTCCGCCGAGCAGGTGGTCGAGAATCCATTTTCCGCGGCGGACGGGGTCGTTGTCGAAGTTTCCTGAGTGCGCGACGAGCCAGGCGGGCTGCGTGAGGATGCCGGCGCGCTCGTCGGCGGGGAGGTCTATGAGGCCGTCACGCCACTTCCAATCGGGCGGCAGATTATACAAACGATGGCCGCGCGGCAGCTCGCCATTGCCATCGATGTAAGTCTGCGTCGTGGTGAGCAGGCGGCGCAGCACGTCCTTGTCTGCGCCGACGATTGTCTCGATCAGCCGCTGCGTGTCGCGGACGAGATTGTTGGCGTTGAAATGCACGTTGGCGGGCGGTTCCTTGAACACGTCCTTGGCCTTCCGGTAGTCGAAATATTCGTCGAAAAAATCGAGCACACGACTGTTCGGCCATTTGCCGTCAAGCAGTGTCATTACCAGCGCCGAGACTTCCTCGCGGGTCGCCAGGTCGTATCCGCGCCGCGCGGCTTCGAGCGCGGGATGAGCCGCCGTGCTGAAGAGCGTGTGTTGCAGTGCGGTGAGGATCTCCGGCTTGGTCAGACGGCGGCGGCCATGCTCGTCGAGCGGGCCCGCGCCGAGTTCGAAGCGGTAGAGGGACTCGGGCATCAGCAGCGGGATGATCAATGCGGCACGCGCGGCTTGCAGGCGGCCATGCGCGGCGCTCACGTCTGCGTAGAACTTGCCGATTCGTGCGAGTTCCTCATCGGTGGGAGCACGTTGCAGCACTTGTTGGAACTGCCAGTTCATCACCTGCCGGAACTCGTCGGGCGTCGGCACCTTTTCCGGATGCAGCAGCGGGAAAAATACGCATTGCGATCTCGCGTCCTTGGCCACGACCTTGCCATCGCGCAATTCGGTGCGTGTGCTGGCATCAATGAGCTGCTGCGCGTTGCGCAGGACGATTTCAGCCGACGGTTCGTCCACCGAGTAGAGCGTGCTGAAGTCGCTGATCTGCTGGCCGGGCAGGATCGAGAAAGGCTGGATGCCGGATGGATTTTTTGCGGCGTAGATCGCGGGCCGCTTGCGCCAGATGCGGACGAGCGTGGCGGGCGCGGGATGCGCGGGCGAATGGAACAGCGCCTCGTGTGAAATCCGGTTGGCGTAGTTTGGCAATTCGAGCCAGTTCACGACATGGTGTCCCTCGGCCCGCAGCGAGGCGGCGATCCACTCGGTGATCTGTTTTTTCTCCTCCGCGCCGGGCTGCGTCTTTTTCTTCGGCGGCATCTGGCCGAGCAGGAGTTGCTCGCGCACCGACGCCCAAATCTCCGGCGTGGTGTTTCTGAATGTCGTGATTCCCTCAAACGAAACGCCGCCCTTTTTTTCCGCCTTGTCATGGCAATCCACGCAATAGCGATCGAAGAACGGCCCCGGCGCGATTTCAGCCGCGGGCGCTCCACCGCAGCACGCCATGCTGAACGCGATGAGGAAGCGCAATGGATTTGCAGGACGTGTCATTGGCCTACTTCCTTTTCAAAATGAACCGCAGCCCTAGATAATTCTCGGTCTGGTTTTCGCGCGCGAGGAAAGTGAACTGCCCGCGTGCCGCCGAACGGCAACTGGACGCGGTGCTGATCCAGCTTCCGCCTTTGCAGACCCAGCCGCTCCTCGCGTCGAATTTCTCCGGCGGCGTACGCTGCGCGTGATACGGCGTCGAGGTGAGTTCCGCCATGTTGCCGCACATGTCGTGCAGTCCCCACGGATTCGGCGGATAGCTGCCGACCAGCGCCATGTTCGCGACACCGTCGCTCCACGTCTTGTGCGCATAGGTGAAAAGGCCCGCCTGCCGGTCTCCCATGAATGGCGGAGTCTTCATCGTCTTGCCCACTTCGCCGACCGAGGTGCTCTCGCGCAGCGTGCGATCGGCGAAGTTGCCGTGCTTGCCGAGTTCCGAGCCATCGTTGCCGAAGTAATACGCCGTCGTCGTTCCCGCGCGCGCTGCGTATTCCCACTCGGTCTCGCTCGGCAGCATATACTGCCAGCCGGCGGGCGCTGTTTCGTTGAGCTTCGCGAGCAGCGTCGCCGGAAAATCCGCGCGGAATTTGTTCAACGGGTAAAGCCTGTGATCTCCCGTCGAAAGATACATCCCGGCCTGCTTCGTCAGCGCCTTGAGTTCGCTGCGCGTGAACTCGTATTTGCTCATCCAGAAGCCTTGTGGAATCGCGACCTCGACGGGGATATCATCGTCGTCCCGCCCCGGCTCATCTGCCGGGCTGCCCATCGTAAATTTGCCCGGCGGGCACCAGCAGAAGACCATCCCCTCAGCGTTCACCCATTCGTCGCCAGCCTTGCTTCCCGCCTGAAAATTCGCGGGCGGCGAGATCGCCTGCGATGCCGGCGCCGCGAGATCCGCGAGATCGGTCAGCGTGGATTCCTGCGTCAGCGAGATGCCGTCGAGGATCGCAGCGAGTGGCTTCGGCGACATCAGATCGGCGGTCAGTTTTTTGGCCAATGGCGAGATGCCTTCGGTCGAAGGCGCGATCACTTCGCCCATCGGCGCAGCGAAGATGACGCGGCTGTCCGCCGGAAGTTTAGCCGCCATTTTTGCCAAACCCGTCGGCGTAACCGCGGTGCGCGCGGGATGACGGACGCATCCGTCCACAATCAAGATATTGCGCGCACTGCCGCTGTCGGTCACGAGCCGGTTCAGCAACTGCACGACTCCGGTCTGCGAGCCGTTCACCGTGCTGGCGTGCGCGGGATTTCCGTCAATCGGCAGCAGCGAATTGTCCGCATTCGGATCGCCGTCATTCCGATTCGGCAACGCATAACCCGAAAAATAGATCAGCGCCGTTCCGCGCGTGGGTACCGTCCTCGCGAACGCATCAAACGCCGTCCGCATCTTTTCCGCGGTGAGATCTTCGAGCTGAGTCACCACGAAGCCACGCCTTTTCAGCGCATCGCCAATGGTGCGGATGTCATTCGCCGGAGTCACAAGCTCGGCTTTCGGATATTTGCCGTTGCCGATCAGCAAGGCATGACGGTGCTCGCCACGAGCAACGCCGATGAGCGCGCCTGCGAGAAAAAACAAACAGACGACAAGCAGTCTCACGCGAGCAACTCACCGATTGGCCCGGCCTGTTCGATCGCGCCTTTCAATTCCGGATCCTGCTGGCCGAAGTGATTCACCTGCACGCCCGCGGCGTGGAGCAGCGTGGTGTAAAAGCCGGCAACTGTGTGATGCCCTTTCGCGCCATACTTGGGCACGTTCACGAAGCGATCTCCCGCCTTCAGCTTCCCGCCGAGATTGCCCAGCATGAGCATCGGCCATTCGTAGCACGTCGAGTGGTGGTTCTCCGCGCTGTCGCTGAGATACAGGATGACCGTGTTGTCCATCATTGTGCCATTGCCCTCGGGAACTGCCTCCAGCAGGTCCACGAGCTTCGCGATCAGATCCATGTGAAACTGGCGCGTCTTGAGTTCCATCTTTTCCGCGCCTTCCACCGAGCGGTGTCCGATCTCGTGCTTGTCCACGGTGATGCCGAGGCCCTTGAACGTGACCTCGAAGTTCGGGCTGCCCGCGCCCGATGCGAGCGTGACCGTGTTGGTGAGCCCTGTGATCAGCGCCGTCGCCGCCATTTCAAAGTGCGCTTCGAGCCGCTTGATCTCCACCTCCGATTTGTAGATCTCGGCGCGAAGGGCGGGGATCCGGTGCGGATCCACGTCGGTCAGATTCGACTGACGTTTTGCGATGGTCGCGAAGGCATCGGCGTAGCGCTCCAGCTTTTCCGCGTCCTCGTGCGGCAACTGACTTTTCAGCCGCCTGATGTCGCCAGCCATGAAGTCGAGCACCATGGACTGAGCGCCCACTTCCGCCTTCGTGTTGCCGCCGAGGATCCTGCCGAAAAGCATGTCATACGCGAGCGCCGGATCCTGATAGTGCGGCACCTTTTGATCCGGCCCGGAAGCCGAGCAGCAGTAGATGATGCTCGCCTTCGGATCCCGCGCGATGCCGAGCGCGACGTGCCGGAAGATGCCGGGATTCGCGCGTGCCAATGCGGCATCTATCGTGATGTCCTTCGCACCGGCGCGCGCCGAATACGCACCCAGCGCGCCGAAGTCATTGGAATGCCCGCCGCCGCAAACGCGTCCCGAGAGCCCCTGCAAAATCGTGAGGCGTTTGCGATGCCGGTCCAAAGGTGCGAGCGCTTCGGGCAGGCTGACTCCCGGAGCGGACAGCCGCTGTTCGATCAGTGTTTCCGCAGCGTTCTGCTTGGACACTCCCGCATTGCGCATGTTCGGCATCTCCGGGCGGACGATGCCGCCGGGCTGCGCTTGCACCGCGGGGAACCCGTTGCCCTCGATCACAAAAACAAACCGCATCGGCTTCACGCCACGGCTTTCCGCATCGAGGCGGGAAACCAACGGTGCGAGCAACGGCGCACTCACGCCGAGAGACACGGCCTTGAGAAAGGAGCGGCGGTCGAGGTGGTTCATAGAGAATGTAACTTTGCGAAGATCAAGATACGGCAGAAGCTGTCCATGCTTATTCGGATTGTTGTCAAAAGTGATTTTTCTTCGTTATCGCATCCTAGATTGCAGCCGTATTGATTTCGGGATTTACTTACTTTGCTTCTCCTGCGGGGGCGTGGAGAGCGGCGGTGCAGAGTCATTGAGCCGGTTCACGACTGTAATCTTCACCGCCGACCGAATCTCTTGCTGACCACGCATGCTCCCGAAAAATTCGTATCCCGCCCGCAGTTCATATTTGCCGGGAGCCAGCATATCTTTCGGCTTGAACGGCCAGTGGTAAATGCCGCCGCCTTGGATCGGCCAGACCAGCCTGCCTCCTTCAAACTCGACGGTGTTCTCGAACACGCACGTCGCACCCGCTGCCAGTTCAACCTGTGGCACTGGGACGGGAGCCGGGGCATTCTTATCGGGAGTCGGGATGGCTGCGGGAACTTCCGGGCGGGCTGTTTCCCCCTTTGCGGGATCGATCAGCACATTGCTCCCGCCGCCCCATTCGACGAGCCTGCCGGATTCGTAGGCCATCAGCAGCGCCCCCGGCTGCCGGCGCCAATCGCTGACGGTAATGGGCTTTTGCGACACATTCTGGACATGCAATTTCAACACGATGGCCAACGGCTTGTTGTCGTGAGTGTGCAATGGCCATGTGATCTGCTTGACCTCAAGAGCGACACGCATCCCGTTTGCCGGTTCACTCCAGGGCAGGCTGGCTTCGGCTTGCGCGGCGGGAGGGGCCGCCGGAGCAGCATAGGTGGCGATTAGCGTGAGCATGGCACAGGCAATGGGTTTCATGAGTGGTTGCTTATGTGTCTATCCACCTTTGGATGGATGAAAAGTGCGCAAGTTACCTCGGTGAGGGCATAACTTTCACCTCGGGAAGCTTCTCTCCGCGAGTCCATGCGCCGATGAGCTTCAAACACTCCGCGGGCTGCTCGTGGCCGAAGCCGTGCATGACAATGTGGATGAGGTCGAGCTGTGCGGCTTTAGCCTGCTGCTCAAGCAACTGAATCATGGGGACGACGAATAGCGTGCGCTGGCCCTGCTGGCCCGGGTCTTTGTCCTGATCGCCAAACAGCAGGAGGAAGCGGTGGCCTTTCAACTCGGGAGCCTGGAGGGATGCGGGGTTCAGCGCGAAGCCGACTCCGCCTTCCAGCAGCACGAATGCGGTGAAGTGGCTCAGGATGAATTCGTCCTTGGCCGCGGCGAGGGCGCTGGTGGCGTGCGCGCCATTCGAGAACCCGCCCAAGGTGCTGCGCCCGGTAGCGATGTTCGGAACGGTCTGTGCGAGCTTTTCCAGCATCACGCGGTAGGTGTTGCCGAGGATGGCTGCGTCGTTGGAATGGATCAGATTGCCGAGTTTCACCGGGATGCCGGGCAGCACGGGAGGCTTGGCTTTTGCATCCTTGAAAAGCGGGAGGCTCACCGCGATGAAGTCGCGCGGGCCGACGATCCGCCGGGCGAAAGAGGCGTCGCCGCCGGTGCCGCCACTGCCGCCGTTGATGAAGACAAAGAGCGGGAATGCACTGTCTGCGGAGTAGTTCTCCGGGAGCTGTGCCGAGAGCATGGGGACGGTTTTCTTCCCGGTCTGCTGCTCGAAATAGGTGGCGGGCAGATCGGGAAATTCGAGCGTGAGCTTTGCATTCGGCGCGAGCTTCGCCGGGTCCGCGCGCAGGGCTGCGAGTGGGGCAAGAAGCAGTGCGCTGAGAATTGTGAGGATGGGTCTCATGGCGGAGCGGATAGGATTTTCCTGCAATGACGATGCAGGCGCTCTCGAAGAGTTTGCGGGCAGCGGCTAGCGGCGGCTACAACTGCGCGTAGAGTATCTCCAGCGTGAGCACCGAGTAGGTCGTCACGAGCACGCCGTTGTTTTCCTTCCATCGCGGCGTCTCGTTCAGCCAGGAGCCGTCCTGCTGCTGGAGCTTCATGAGCCGCAGCGCGAGGTCGCGGCGCCAGTCGGAATTTTTGCCGCCCGCGCCGATGTCGCTGACGCCCGCGGCGGTGAGGCCCTTGGCCATGAGGTGCAGGTAGTAAAAGTAGCCCGCTTTTTCGAGGCCGGGGTTTTCCTCAAGCGTGTAGTTTTTGTTCAGCCACTCGACGGCGGCGATCACGCGCGGGTCGTCCTTTTTCACATCGGCGTAGATGAAGCTGAGCAGGCCCGCGTAGCTCATCGTGCCGGAACTGCGCAGCGCCTTGCCGCCGCCTTCGAGCGTGACTTCGCCCGCGTTGCTGTAGCCGGGGTAATAGACGAAGCCGCCTTTGTTCGCCGCGTCGCCGCTTGCCCACGGTTGTTTGTTCGAGGGCAGGTTCTGGCAGCGGCTGACAAATTCGATCGCAGCGTTCCAGTTGAGATCCTTTGTGCCGGGGCGATCGGCGACGAGGTGCTTCGTCGCGCGCAACGCTTCGAGCGCGATGACCGTGTTGTCGAGGTCGGGATGCCCGCGCTTCGCGCTCGTGCCGACGCTGCCGTACGCGATGCCGCCGTCCGTCTCCGGCTTTGCCATGCCGCTCGCCTGCTGGCCGACGACGTAGGCGCGCGCCTTCAGCAATGTGTCGAGGTCCTTCGGCTCATTCGCGCCGTCGAGCGCGAGCAGGCAGACGGATGTGTTGTAGTTCGCGAGGCCGGATTCCTTGTTGTAGATGCCGCCGTCCGGCTGCGTGAAGCCGCGCAGATACGCGTAGCCCTTCGTGACAAAATCCGCACTGGCAAAACGCCGCGTGGGCTCGCGCTGAAACGCGACTAGCGGCAGCGCACTCAGCGCGGGATGCAGCGTGTCCTTGCCGAAGCTGCCGTCCGCATTCTGCTGCGCGCGCAGCCATGCGAGGCCGCGTTCGAGCGCGTCGCGGACTTCGTTGCGGAAGGAGAGATTTTTTTCGTCCCTCGGGAGCGGCTCGTTGGCGGCGCGCGTCCATGCGGCGGCTGCAAGCGTGATCGTGGTGGCGAGGAAATGGCGGCGTTTCATTTGGCGGGTTTTTCTGCGGGTTCGAGTTTGATGGAGAATTCCACGGGCGTTCCTTTTGGCGGCACGGCCTCTTTTTTGACGAACCAAATTTGATCGTCATTCGCACCGGTGCGCGGGTTGTTGATGAGCGCGCCGGGATACGTGACCATCGCGGCGAACGTTCCATCCGCCTGAGCGATGAAACGGTTCTCGTAAAAATAGCTGCCAGTGTAGAGCCAAGGGCCGTCCTCGGCATCCATGATCTTCACGGTTTTTTTTGGCGTGAAAAATTTCCGCACGATCCAGCGTTCCACCGGCGAAGTCTGTTCCTTCCCGCTCTTGTCCGTCCATTTTACGCTGAGGAAAATGCGGTCGCCCGTGAGCTTCGGCGCGTGCGCGAGATACTCGGCGTCAATGCGCGGCGGTTCCTTGCCTGCTTGCTTCTGGATCATGCCGCGCGCGCCGAGCAGCAGCATCGCCATGTGGACATCCTGCGGCGCGGCCTCGCTCGTGAGCAGCGTTTCATGCACCGGGCCCTGCGGGGAGACGAGCAGGTATTCGAGCAGCCCGTCGTCCATCTGCACCTTTGCTGGGAAAGTCACCGTGGATGTGTTTTTATCGAGCCTCACGGTGCCGACATTGAAAATCCCCGGCGCGATTTCCTTCGGCGAGGAAAATTCCGGCTGCGGCTGTGCGCGAAGTGATGCGGGATTTGCGAGGAGCAGGACGGCGGCGATGGCAATTCGGGCGGGCATGATTCGGGAACGAGGAAACTAAGCCGGTTTTCAGTGGCGGAGCAACATCGGTTCCGCCCATGTGCCGCTGCCCGCGCCGCCCTCGATGCGGAGCACGAGGCTGTCCGTGCCCTGCACCGCGCAGCGAAGCACCGCGGGCGGATCCCCGGCGCCCAGCGGCGCGCTGTGACCCGCGAGCTTGCCATCGGAGTACACAGAGAAGGTGAGCTTTTGTCCCGCGGGCGTCTCCCTGCCCGCCGCGACAATCGCAGAAAATGTGCCTGCGCCCGGCGGCGGCTTCCACCACACGGTTGCACTCACCGCGCATTCGAAGCCGGCGCTTACCGGCGAAATTCCGAGCTTCAGTTCGCCGCCGTCGAGCGCGCGGTTTGCGGCGAAGCTCTTTGCTGCATCGCCGTTCGGCGCCGGGTCTATGCGCGCGGGCTTGAAGCCGTCCATCGGCACCATGCGCGATGCACCGGCGCGGATTTCGACAAGTTCGGAGACGGGAATGCGGAGGCCGTTGTAGAGCGGATGGCGCAGCGTGACGTCCGCGCCGTCTCCGGTGATCACGTCGAGCGCCGGATAGATGCTGCCGTCGATCGTCACGACATCGAACGCCGCGGGCTGTGGCAGGAAATCGCGCAGGACGAGCGCGTGCATTTCTCCCGCCGCAAAAGTGCGCGGGCCGAAAATTGGATTGAGGATTTTCGCCGATGCCGCCTCCGCGCTGCGCACGGTGCCCTCGAAAAAATCCCCGCCTTCGAGCAGTGCGCCCGCTTTTCCCCGCGGTGCTTGCAACGCGAGCGCGGGCGGCAGCGGGCGGTAGATCGCCCACGCGATTTCCTTCGACGGGATCGAGATTCGTTTCGCGGGAAATTTTACGACCGCATCGTTGAGCGACGAAAATGCGCCTGCGATGCGTCCGCCGTTCACGAGCAGCACGCCGGGCTGGAGATCCGGATTCGGTGCGGCAAACCGCGCACGTAGGATCGCCTGGAGCGTCAGCTTCAGCGTCGGCGAACCTCGGACGGTGATGCCATGTTCGAGTGTGACCTCGCCCTCGTGCAGCACGCCGTCCGCGGTGATCACCGTGCCCGCGCGAAGCATCGGCGTGCAGGGCGCGAATGCCGCTGCGAACGCGAGGACGGTGCTGACTTTGGATGCGATGAATCTCATGCAGCCGCTCCATTCTTGATCCCAACCATCATCTTCGTCTTACCCGGTCGGACGGTGTGCCTCACGGTGCGGGGAGGGGATTCGGATTCAGAAAAAGATGAGGATTGAGGCACTGCCGCATCACCGCTGGTAGAGCGGGATGTAATGCCACGGCATCGCGAGGATCGTCGTGTAGCATGCGGTGGTGTAGATGTTGCCGATCTCGTGGTCGTCCCACGAGCACATCTCGCCGTTGCGCTGCACGCGCGGGAGCAGTTCGGCCTTCATGATGTCGTACCATCGCCGCCAGGTTTCGCCGCCGATCATGTATTGCGCGGGCGCGGCGTAGTTCGCGCCGTAGGTCCAGAAGCGGCGTTCGCTGTGGTGTTGAAAAAGAAATTCGCTGCCCGGCTGCACGAGCGGGTCGTCGTAGTGGCCGCAGACTTGCAGCGAGTAGATCGCCGCCGCCGTCCGTGAAAATCCGGTGCCCCTTTGACCGGCCTGATAAACGAAGCCGCCGCCGGGATCGGAGCAGCGGCGCACGTAGTCCACCGCGTCGTCAATCGTCTTCTGCGGAACGTCGAGGCCCGCGTTTTTCGCCGCACGCAGCGCGACGACCTGGAGCACCGTCACGGAAATGTCCGCATCGCCGGGCCGGGGCTGGTAGCGCCAGCCTCCCTTGTTGCTGCCTCGGTCGCTCTGCGTGGTGACGATCAGGCGGATGGCGCGCTGCAGTTTCTCCCGGATGATCGGGCTGCGCGACTGGCCGTACAGTTCGCCGAGCGCGATGGTGGCGATGCCGTGGTTGTACATGTACTGCCCGCCGGCCACGCCGCGGTACTGGCCGTCCGCGCCGATGCTATCGAGGAGGAAATCGAGGCCGGCCTTCACCGGCTTCGCATACTCACCCTCGTCCGGGAGGTTGCCCGTCGCCATGAATGCGAGCAGCACGTAGCCCGTGATCGCCACGGGATGAATTGCGCGGCGCGAGTCGCTCTCATTCCACGAGCCGTTCACATTTTGCTTCGATGCGAGCCATCGCAGCGCACCGCGCAGGATGTCCTCGGTGTTCGCGTTCACGGTCACCGCATCCTCCGCGGCAGGTTCCGCCGCGCTTGCGGGGAAATGCGCGTGCAAGCATAGCGCGGCGGACGCACAGAGGCTTCGGAGGAACATGCGGCAAGACTACACGGCGGCAGCGCGCGGGCCAGCCCCAATGCCGCGATTATTGAATCCGGATGAAATGCCCGAGGTCGTCGAAGATGAAGACCAGTCCTCCGGGCTGCGCCACGGTGATCACGCCGCCGCTTGCGGATGAGCCGCCGCCGGATGTCCCCGGGATGTTTCCAAATCCGAGCGCAGGAAGATACGGCCCGAGATCCGTGCCGGAGTAGCCTGTGTCATGTCCGGTGTCGTCCAGTCCAAAGGTCTTCACATTTCCAAAGAGCGCGATCGCGGTCACCGGCTCGTTGTCGCCGCCGCCGATCCGCACGCGCGAGAGTTTTTCAATCGAGATCTCGCCGCCGCCGATCACGATGATGATGGCCGTCACGTCCCCGGTGGTTTCGATGATGTCCCCGGTGCGGATGGTGTCGCCATTCTGCGCCGGCTTCTTGTTCACGAGGACGATGCCATTCGTCTTGAGCGTGCCGATTGCGCCGAAGTCCAGCCCTTCCTGCGCGGCGAGTGCCGCGGCGAGGTGGGTCTGATCGAGCTTCACACTCCAGTTGCCGGCGAGCAGCGGCGAGTTCCTGAAGAGCGCGCGCAGACTGATCCGCCGCGGCCTCGGAATTTGCGTCGCATTCACGGAGAAGCGCACCTGCTGCCCGGCGGTGACGACGGTTTCCCGGCCGAGCAGATCATTTTTCAGGACGATTGCACAGGTGCCCTCGAGCACCGTGAGCTTCACAATTCCGTTCACGATTTCAAAGAGGATGGTGGTGCCGGTGATGGCGGCGGTCACCGCGCTGGTCTGAATCTTCGCGCCGCCTGCGCCCTTCGGCACCTGGAGCAAAACGGAGCCTTTCGAGAGCGATATTTCGCGTGTGCCGCTGCTCACTGCGAAATGCGAGTTTGCCCCGAGGCGCGTGATCGTCTGGTCGGCGAAGAGCAGTTCGGCCCGCGAATCAATCCCGGTGCGCACGGCGTTCCCCGGCTCCACGAGTTCGTTCACCGTTGCGGGCCGCGGCGGCTTGTCCGGGCCCACGGTTTTCACATCGTTGATGATGTGCGTGATCCTGGCCCCGGTGAGCGGCGCGGCATGAGCCGCGGGCGATGCAAGCCCGGTCAGGACAGCGAGGACAAAAAGCAGGATCGGCCTTTTCATGAGGGGAAGGCAGCCGCCGCATGGGATGCCAGGGCGTGGGCCGGATTTGGGAAGTCGTGCGGCATCGGGAGGTGTGGTGAAAGCGGGGCGGCTGTGGTCGGGAACCGGCGCGATTCCCGGATCTTTGAAATGCGTTTTGGACGCGTGGCATCTTCCCTCCCGGTTTGCAAGAATTATCGCGCGTCCGGTTGCGGGCGCTGGCGGTCTCCGCGGATTCGCGCATAAAAAAGGAGTGGAAAAAATCCGCCGCCAGCTATCCTGCGCGGATGTTCAACCCGGTGAACACCAAGAACCCGCGCGCCGTCGAGGCCGTGGCCGTGGCGATTTACAAGGAACTGTTTCCACTGGGAGACGCGGAGGTCGTCCGGCAGGCGTTCGGCTGGGCCGCGCAATGTTTCGAGGGGAGGTTCGAGGGCTACCAGGCGATTGATTCCGTCTATCACGATTTCGAGCACACGCTGCAGGGCACCCTCTGCCTGGTGCGCCTGCTCCGCGGGCGGCATCACGCAAATGCGACGCCGGCCATCTCGCAGCGGATGTTCGAGCTGGCCCTTGTCGCCATCCTGTTTCACGACACCGGCTACCTGAAGGTCATCGGCGACAACGAGGGGACCGGTGCCAAATACACCGCGATCCACGTCGCCCGCAGCGGTACGTTTGCCGAAAACTTTCTCACGCTCCAAGGTTGGGCAAAGTCCGACATCGAGCCTGTCCGGCACATGATCCGGTGTACGGGCGTCAATGTGAACGTCGCAGCGATCCCGTTCTCGAGCGCCGAGGAAAAGATCGCCGGTTTCGCACTCGCCACGGCGGATTTGCTCGGGCAGATGGCGGCGGAAAACTACATCGAACGGCTGCCGGATCTTTATGCCGAATTCGACGAGGCGGCGCGTTTCGACGCGGGCAGTTCGCCGAGGGTGTTCCGCTTCGAGAGCGCAGAGGACATGATGGGAAAATCCCAGGGCTTCTGGCAGTTTTACGTCGTCCCAAAGATCACGAATGAATTCGAGGGCGTGTGCAATTACCTCAACGACCCGTACCCCGGCGGCCCGAACGAATACATGGACCGCATCGAGCGCAACCTCGGGCGGCTGAAGCAGCGGCTGAAAAGTGCGGAGTGAGGCGATTGCGAAATGTGCAGTCGGGCCCGTGCCCCTGCCTGACTCAGCCGCGGGCGGCGGTCTGATGTAAGCACGCAAAGGAGAAGATTCCTCGCATCGCGAGTTTTCCGTTGCCCGCGCGGGCGTCTCCGCGGCTATGCTCGCGCAATGCCAAATAGCGCCGCATCGAGGCTCGTGATCTCCGCGTATTCCGAATCCGTCGTCGCGGAGGCGGCTCGCTCGGTGCTGCTCGAAGCGGGCGGGCGCGTGAGCTGCGCGTTCGTATTCTGCTCGCCGGACTATCGCGCGCAGCTCGGCGAATTCCTCGAAGTGCTCCAGGTACACGGCCACATCCCGCTCATCATCGGCAGCAGCGGCGGCGGGCTTGTCGGCGCCGGGGCGGAGGCGGAATCCGCGCGCGGCTTCTCCATCCTCGCGCTGAACCTGCCTTGCACGCAGCTCATGCCGCTCGCATTTTCCGGCCCGGATGCTCCCGCGTGGGACGATCCCGCCGCGTGGCGCAAGGCCGCGGGCGGAAATGATGCCGACGCATGGCTGCTGCTCGCCGACCCGAGCGCGGTGCCCGCCGAGCAGTGGCTCGCGACGTGGGAGCACGCATTTCCCGGTGCGCCGTGCTTTGGCGGACTCGCGAGCGGGGGGCGTTCGCTGGAGGACATGTTCGTCTTCCGCGACCGCGAGCTTCTCGATGGCGGCGTCGCGCTCGGCTTCCGCGGTGGCGTGAAAATCCACACGCTCGTGAGCCAGGGCTGCCGACCCATCGGCGAGGCGCTGCCCGTCACGGGCGTCGCGGAGAATGTGATCCAGACGCTCGGTTCGCGTCCCGCATGGCGGATTCTCGACGACGCATTCCAGTCGCTCTCGAATGCCGAGAAGGCCGCGGCAAAAGGCAACCTCTTCGCCGGTCTCGCGATGACCGAGTACCGCGACGAATTCCATCGCGGCGATTTTTTGATCCGCAACATCCTCGGCGCCGACGAGCAGAGCGGCACGGTCGCCGTCGCCGCATTTCCGCGCGTCGGCCAGACCGTGCAATACCAACTGCGCGACGCCGTCGCCGCGGACGAGGATCTCGCGCGGCTCGCCGACGCGATCCGCGCACGTGGCGTGAAGCCCTTTGCATCGCTCGTCTTCTCGTGCGGCGGACGCGGACGCGGCCTCTTCGGCGCACCAAACCACGACGCCGGCGTGCTTGCCGCGACATTCGGCGAACACGCGAGCGCGGGTTTTTTCTGCAACGGCGAGATCGGCCCCGTCGGTGGGAAAAATTTCGTCCACGGCTACACGGCGAGCGTCGCGCTGTTCGAGTGAACGCGGGGCGGGGGATTTTCCGTCTCGCCGCACTGAATGCGCGCGGTTAGACGCAGCCATGCCGCAGCCCCAGACCGTCTCCGGGATTTCCAATCGCGAATTCATCCACACGTATGCCGCGCCGGGGCGCATCGGGCTCGCGGGCGGTTCGGATGTCGTGAGCAGACTCATCGAATTTGCGCAGCGGCAGCTCAACGACGCGCGCGAATCGAGCCTCTGGTCGCACGCGTTTCTTTTCCAGGGCACGCGGCACGACGGGCACCACTGGGTCTTCGAGAGCGACCTCGAGCTGCACCGGAAAAACATCCGCCTCGGCGTGCAGGAAAATCGCATCGAAAAATTTTGCAGCGAGAAAAGCTACCCCGTGCTCGCGGTGCTCGACTTCGGCCTCGGCGAAGGCGAAGTGGCAGCAATGTTCCGCGAATCGCTCGACATGGTCGCCGGGCGCACGCGCTACTCGCTCCGCGAACTCATGGGCACGCTCATCGCGCTGCGCCGCCCCGCGATGCGGGCGAAGCCGAACCCGCTCTCGCGGCCCGCGTCATTTTTCTGCTCGGCATTCGTCACGCATGTGCTGCGAAAGGCGGGCGTGGATCCCGTGCCGGGCCTCGATGTGAAGCACGCCGCGCCGGAGGATCTGTTTCGCTCGGAGCGCGCGGCGAACATCTGGCTGCTCGAACCGGTGCGTCCCGGGAAAGTGCCGCTGAAGCAGCGCATCGTCGCGCGGATCAGGAAGAGGCTCGGTCGTTGAGAATGCAGATCCGCCGCAAGCTCCGCCTGACTTACAGTGGCGCGATCTTCAGCGCCTTCACCCGCAGCTCCGCGCCTCCGCCGAGCAGATGAAATGACGGTGAGACTCGGCCGCGGCGGTGCGGATCTTCGTTCTCGAATTCCACTTTGCCGTCCACGCTCACTGTCAGCTTGCCATTCTTGCGGGCGACTTCGATCGCGTGCCACCGGTCATCGCCGAGCGCGCGGCTGCCAGACTTTTTAGCGGGTTCCGAAGCAGCGCGGTAGTCCACAAGCGCGAGTGCGGAAGGACCGCCGAATGCAAGCGTGATGCCGTGGAAGCCCGTCGCATCGCGCTCGCCGCATAGCACGAGTTCCGCCGCCGCCTTTTCGCCGCGGATGCGCACCTGCGCGGTGAGCTTGTAATCGCCGGCGATCATTTCGCTCGTGAGCGCGGTGGGTGCGGCCGCGCTCCCGGTGCCGATGAGTTCACCATTTTCGGCGCGCCACAATTCGGCCCGTGCCCCGCCGGCTTCGGCGAACCAGTTGTGCAGATCGCTGCCGTTGAAAAAGTCGTTCACATTCGCCTCTGTGACGAGCATCGGCACCTGCTGCTTTTGCCGCAGGTAGAGGAAAAGGTCGCGCACGTCCTGCTCGGCGAACGGCGTGAGCAGGCCCTCGGGCATCATGCTCAGCGGGCTGATTTCCGTGGAGGCGACATCCGCGCGCTGCACGGTGACGACTCCGCCGCCGAGCGTCTTCAGCGAGATCGCGCGCTCGGTGTCCTCGGCGATGATGCCCGCAACGATCTGGCCGTCATTCGTCTTCACGAACGTCTGCTGGTAGTCCTTTCCGATGATCGCGTTCGGATCGAGAATGTTGAGCAGCAGGTATTCGAGATCCTCGAATGAGCCGGGCAGTTCGGGGCCGATTTTTCCGCCGGTGCCGAAGAGCGTGTGGCAGGCCGCGCAAGTCTGCGCGAAGAGCGCGCGCCCGTGCTGCGCGTCGGCGCGCAGCACGAGGTCGGTCGTCACGAACTCGCGGTATTTTGCGATGAGCTTCTGCTTGTCCTCATTCGGCGCGTTGACTGCGCCGAAGTTTTTCGCGAGCCATGCGTCGAGCGTCGCGTCCTTCAGTCCCTGAATCTGCCGTGCGACGGGCGCGGTGAGTTCGGCCTTCGGGATTTTCCCGCTCTCGATGGCCGAGGTGAAAACCTTTGCGCCATTCGGACGCGCGAGCATCGCCTGCATCGCCGCGCGTTTTTCCGCGGTGTCGAGTTTGGAAAATGCGTCGGCTGCAGCCTGCGCGACACGCGGGTCGTCGTAACCGGTGAGTCCGCGCAGCGCGGGTTCGCGCAGCGGGCCGGGCTGTGCGACGAGCGCGAGCAGTGCATCGAGGGATGCTGCGTCGCGCTGTGCGACGAGCGCATCGAGCGCCTGCTTGCGTGCGTCGAGTGGGGCGTTTGCATCAGCGAGTTTCTTGCGCATCTCATCGAGCGCTCCGCTGCCGCCGAAAATCACCGCGAGAGCTTGCGCATGCTCTCGCACGTTCGCGTCGGGGCTGTCCTTGAGCTTTGCATACACTTCGGTCCAGCCCTTCGGCTCGGCGATTCCGCGCTGTCCTTGCAGCGAATCGCGCATGCCCTTGAGGATGCTCGCCTGCGCGACGGGCGCGGAAATTTTCCCGAGCGTGGAGACGAGCAGATCGAGCCTCGAGTTTTCCTGTGTGTGGGCTACGGCGGAGAGCGCGAATGCGATGATGAGCGAGAGCGTGCGTTTCATTTTCCGGAAGCGATGCGGCGAGTGATGAATTCCTGCACCTTCGGAATCTGGCAGCTTGCGAGAAGCTCGGCGGCCTTTGCGGTATCGGCGGCGACGGCGGGCTCGGCGGCATACCAGAGCATGAGCGGGAGGTTCTGGTCATTCGCATCTTCGGCGTGCGATGCGAGCGCGGTGAGGATGGGCCAGCGCCACTGCACCGGGATGCGCTGCGCCGCGCTCGCGATGCGCAGGCGCACGCTCGGGCTCTTGTCCTCCTTTGCGAGGCGCGCGATTTCGCCGAGGAACACCGGCGGATCGATCTGCTGAACTGATCCGCCGAGTGACAGTGTCGCGCGTCCGGGCATGTCTTCGCACAGCAGAGTGATCGCCCAGCCGCGAACCCACTCGCTATCCGCCTTCAACGCCTTCAGTGCCGTTGCTTCCGACAGCGTGCCGCCGCAGTGCAGCGTCCAGAGCGCGCGGAGCTGGCGTGTGTCATCGGGATTTTCAAAAAGGATTTTCTCCAGCGCGGCGCTACCGTCTTTCGTCAGCCCGCGCTCTTGCAGGATGCGGCGCGCGTGGCGCACATACCAGTCGTTCGCGTGGAGCTGATACTGCACGAGTTCGGCTTCGCTCGATTTTGAAAGGTCCACCTGCACGGGCTTCACGGAGTCCATTGTGACTTTGTAGATGCGCCCGTTCGTGCGGTCGGTGAACTCGCGCTGCTGGTGGCAGGGCACCTTGTCATACCAGTCGTTCACGAAGACCGAGCCGTCCGGCCCGTATTGCGGCGAGAGGCCGCGGAACCACTTGTCGCCGCTGTCCATGAAGTCGCCGTTGCGCTCGCTCTTGAATCCCGAGCCGCTGCGCACCACGCGCTCGTTGCGCTGCTTGTTCATGTGGATGTCGTGGAAGAACAGCGTGTCGCGCCACTCGGGCGGGAAGAGGTCGCCGAGATAGACCATCATCCCGCAGTAGCCGGCCTTTTCGTAGCGGCCCCACGCGATGGTCTTGATGTCGTCATACGTGTTCGGGTCCGCGTGCTGTCCGCCCTGGCGTGCGTAGCGCGCGCCCTGGATCGCGTGCCACAGGTGCGGGATCACGCACGCGGCGAAGAACGCCTCGCCGTGATCATTCCAGTCAATGCCCCACTGGTTGCTCGCGCCCTCGGCCCAGCGCTCGAAGATTTTCTTCACGGGATGATAGCGCCACACCGCTGCGTTGATTTCCGTGCGCTCGTTCTTCGCCGCGCCGGGCTTGCCGACGTGCGAGAAAGTGAACACGCCGTGCGTGCCGTAGAGCCAGCCGTCCGGTCCCCACGTGAAATCATTCAGCATCTCGTGCGTGTCCTCATTTCCCCAGCCGTCGAGCACGACCTGCGGTTCGCCCTCGAATTTGTCCACGCCGTCCTTGAGCGGGAAAAAGAGCAGGTTCGGCGGAGCACCGACCCACACACCGCCGTGGCCGATGGCGATGCCACTGGCAAAGGTGAGCTTGTCGTAAAAAACCGTGCGCTTGTCCGCGCGCCCGTCGCCGCGCGTGGACTCGAAGATGATGATGCTGTCCTGCGGCTTGCCGGGGCAGACGGGGTAGTTCGTGTTCGTCACCACCCACAGCCGCCCGCGATCGTCCTGCGTGTAGGCAATGGGCTGCACGAGGTCCGGCTCGCCGGTCACCACCTGCACCTTGAATCCCGGCGGCAGCTTGAACGCCTTCGCCGTCTCGTCCGGTGTCATCGAGGGCGTGGTGGCGACGGGACGGCCCTTGTCGTGCAGCGGATCCGTTGGCGGCGGCTTGCCGCCGGGTGGCAGCGGTTTTGCGTTGGGCTCGGCGGCGAATGCAGCGGTGGCGGTGGCGAGGATGATGAGGAAGTGACGCATTGGGAGTGAAGCTGAACAGCCCGCGAATCCGCGGGTCTTAGCGGTGTGATTCATTTGAAAGTGTGCTTCCGATGTCGAGACATCTCGCGCATTGGCTGGCCCCAGTTTGCCGCCAGACTTTGCTTCCGTGCTTGAGGAAATCCAGATGGCGATTTGCGTGGAAAGCAACTTGCCAAATGCGAAATCAATGCCCGTACAGAATGCGCGCCACACTTTTTGTGGAGCCTGTCGAAGGGAGGCTTTGGGATTGGATGAAGATCACCAAATACCCGTCATCTGGCGATGAGGATAAAAGCTCGGAACACGCCACCCTCGAAAAAAGTAAAGCCAGTGATCGCCTGAACAGGATGAGTTAAGAATCGGTGCTGACATCCTACGAATACAAGTGCCGGCGGAAAGCGCAGCGCAGCGGACGCGGTCGAAGATTTCTTTGCGCTGCCGTACACCTCTGCTAGCTACGCGGCCCCATGCGAATCCTTGTCACTGGCGGCTGCGGCTTTATCGGCAGCAATTTTGTCCGGCTCCTGCTCTCGGCGCGGCCGACGTGGACGGTCCATAATCTCGACGCGCTCACGTACGCCGGCAACCCCGCGAACCTCGCGGATGTCGCGCCGCAGGCGGGCGCGCGCTACGTTTTCCACAAGGCGGACATCGCGGACGCGCCGGCGGTCGAGCGCATTTTCGAGGAGGGGAAATTTGACGCCGTGGTGAACTTCGCCGCGGAGTCGCACGTGGACCGCTCCATCACCGGGCCGCTCGCATTCATCCAGACGAATGTCGTCGGCACGGCGGTGATGCTCGATGCGGCTCGGCGGCACAAGGTCGCGCGCTTTTTGCAAATCGGGACGGACGAGGTGTACGGCTCGCTCGGGCCGACGGGGCGCTTCACGGAGCAGTCGCCGCTGCAGCCGAGTTCGCCCTACTCGGCGAGCAAGACGAGCGCGGACCTGCTCGCGCTGGCGCACTTTCACACGTTCAAGCAGGAGGTGCTCGTGACGCGCTGCTCGAACAACTACGGGCCGTACCAGTTTCCCGAGAAGCTCATCCCGCTGATGATCACGAACGCGCTCGCGGACATCCAACTGCCCGTCTATGGCGACGGCCTGAATGTGCGCGACTGGATCCACGTCCACGATCACAACGAGGCCGCGCTCGCGGTCTTGGAGAAAGGACGCGCGGGCGGGGTGTACAACATCGGCGGCGATGGCGAGATGACGAACATCGAGGTGGTGAAGATGATCCTTTCGGAACTGAAGAAGCCCGACTCGCTCATCAAGTACGTGCAGGATCGGCTGGGCCACGACCGGCGCTACGCGATTGATTCCAGCAAGACGCAAAAGGAACTCGGCTGGGCGCCGAAGCACCGTCCTGCGCAGGGAATCAAGGAGACGATCGAATGGTACGTCGCAAACCGCGCGTGGTGGGAACCGCTGAGAAAAAGGTAAGATTTAGGATTTAAGATTTAAGATTTCCCCATTCTATCCGCCCGTGCTTTTACCAACGCCGTTTGCTCCCTGCACGGAGCAAATCCTAAATCCTAAATCTTAAATCCCATGCCTCGCATCATTGTCACTGGAGCAGGAGGCCGTCTGGGTGCTGCGCTCGTGCGCGAGTGGAATACCGCGGGGCTCGATGTGATTGGCTTTGGCCGGCAGGAACTCGATCTCGCACAGCCCGAGCAGATGCGCCGCGCACTCGAAGCGGTGGAGTTTGGCGTGCTGGTGAACTGCGCCGCGCAGACAAACGTGGATCGCTGTGAGACGGAGCGCGACGAGGCGATGCGGATCAACGCCGACGCCGTCCGCACGCTCGCGGAAATCTGCAAGGCGAAGGGCGCGCGCTGCGTGCAGATCAGCACGGACTACGTTTTCGACGGGGCGAAGACTTCACCTTACACGGAGGAGGATCCCGTCGTGCCCATCAGCCATTACGGCGAATCCAAGCGCGCGGGTGAACTCGCGGTGCTGGAGGTGTCGGACAATAATCTCGCGGTACGCGTGTCGTGGGTCTTCGGGCCGGACAGGCCGAGCTTTGTGGATGGCATCGTAAAACGTGCGCTCACTGAGGAAAAAGTCGAGGCCATCGCGGACAAGATTGCCGTGCCCACCTACACGCTCGACGCGGCGCGTTTGCTCAAGCCGTTCCTTTTTGACGTGCCCGTTGGCGGTGTGCTGCATCTGTGCAACGGCGGCTCATGCACTTGGCAGGAGTACGGTCAGTATGCGCTCGACTGCGCGGTGGAGGCGGGAATGCCGCTGAAGGCGCGCACCGTCGGCCCGCTGAAAATGACGGACCTGAAGGCGTTCATCGCGAAGCGTCCGCCGAACACCGCGATGTCAACTGCACGGCTGACGAAGCTCACCGGCGTGCATCCGCGCGACTGGCGCGAGGCGGTGCGAGAATACATCGCGAAGCATGTCGCAGTGAAACCGTAGCCGCGGGGGAACGAGGCGGGCGCTCTGAAACGCAAAACGCAAAAAATTCGCAGGCAACGCTTTTCTGTCTGCGCTCCGCGTTCCGAGTGCCGCGTTTGAATTTGCCCGCTTTCCGGAAAGCGTCGGCTGCGGCTGCGGCTCAGTTCCAGAGTTCCGCGAGATCGGGATCCTGCCGGGCGTTCTTTTTGATCGAGGAGTTCAGTTCGATCGCGGCCTGCACGCATTGCCGCGCGACGGTGAGATTGCCCCAGCGCGCCTCGTAGCAGGCGAGATTGTAGTGAAGGATGCCGGTGCGGCGCAGCCACTCGGGCGCGTCGAGGAGCACGCGTGCGGCCTGTTCGCCGAGGTTGAGCTGATGCAGCGCAAAGGCGCGCTGTACGGTGAATTCATCCTCGGAATTGTGAAGCGCCGCTCCGCGCACGGAGAGCTGCGCGGCCTTTCTCCAGCGGCCAAGGTGGAGGAGCACGCGGATGCGTGCGATGAGCACGTCGCAGTCGTCCTGCTCGTATTCGGGGATGGAATCGAGTTCGCGGAGCGCATCGCGGTGGAGGCCGAAGAACACGTAGCCTTCCGCGGCCTGGAGCGCCCGGCAGGTGGCTTCGGGGTGCTGCTTTGGATTGTTCGTCAGCGTCAGCATGGTGCTGCGTGTGGTTTAGCATCGCCCATGCCACGGGAATTTCAAACGCGTGCGAGCGAAAGGGGCGGATGCGCTGCGGTGGAAAATTCGCTTGCGCCGATTGCAGCAGGGTTGCACACCGACGCGCTTCAATGAGCACAAGGATCAAGAATCTCGGACCGTGTGAGTTTGCTTCACCACTTCAGACTGCGAGCAGCCTGGAGATCAAATTCCGCAGCGACGACGAGCGCGTGCTGCTCGAACACAAGGTCAACATCCAAGGGCCACCGATTGATCCGCGCGAGGACGGCGCGCCGAGTTTCGAGATGGCCGGGCCGCGGGCAAGAATGTTCTTTGATCCCTCGCGCACCACTGCGGGGATCGTGACCTGCGGCGGCCTTTGTCCCGGCCTGAACGACATCATCAAGGGACTCGTTACGCAGTTGTGGACGCGCTACGGCGTGACAAAAATCTTCGGCTTCCGCTACGGCTACCAGGGGCTCGTGCAGAGCATGGGCCACACGCCGATCACGCTGCGCCCGGAGTCGGTGAAGCAGATCCATCTGCTCGGCGGAACCGTGCTCGGCAGCTCGCGCGGCAACCAGCCGGTGGACCAGATGGTGGACACGCTCGAGGACATGGGGGTGGACATTCTTTTCGTCGTCGGCGGCGACGGTTCGCTGAGGGGCGCGGAAGCGATCTCGGACGAGATCGAGCGGCGCGGCCTGAGGAAGTCGGTCGTCGGCATCCCGAAGACGATTGATAACGACATCCGGTATCTCGACAAGTCGTTCGGCTTCGAGACGGCGTTTGCGGAGGCGGTGAAAGTCGTGCGCACGGCACATGCGGAGGCGCTCGGCGCGCCGAACGGCATCGGGCTCGTGCGGCTCATGGGACGCGCCTCGGGCTTCATCGCGTGCTACGCGGCGCTCGCGGATGGGAATGTGGACTTCGTCCTGATTCCCGAGATTGATTTTCAGCTCGACGGCGAGCGCGGACTGCTCGAGGCGATCCGCTACAAGATCGCGAAGAAAAAAAGCGCCGTGATCGTGGTCGCCGAGGGCGCGGGGCAGAGGCTGATGGAAGGTTACGAGGAAAGGGACGCCAGCGGAAACGTGCGCCCGAAGGACATCGGCATTTTCCTGCGCGACAAGATCACGGGGTTTTTCAAGGATCGGCGGCTCGACCTTTCGCTGAAGTACATCGATCCAAGCTACGCAATCCGCAGCGTGCCGGCGAATGCCCAGGACAATTTCTACTGCCAGCATCTCGCGCAGCAGGCCGTCCACGCCGCGATGGCGGGCAAGACCGCGATGCTTGTCGGTCGCTGGCACGGGGCGTACGTCCATGTGCCGATTTCGTTTGTGACTGACGGTCGCAGCCATGTGGATCCACACGGCGAACTTTGGCGCGCGGTGCTCGAAAGCACAAACCAGCCGGCAAATCTGCTCTGATCTGCCGTGAGGCGGGCGCGTCAGCCTTTTTGCGCGGGATTCCTCGTGATGATGCTCGCAAAGGTGAGCAGCACGATCACTCCGGCGACGCAGGCCCAGATCAATTTTGCATTGGAATTTTCCTCTGCGGGTGCGGCTGGCTGATTGGACTTGCCCGCTGGCGATGCGTTGGCGGATTGCGTGCGCGGCGTGGCTTTTGCAGGAGCTGAGTCGTGCGTCGGTGAAGTCGGTGAAACCGATGCAACCGGCACCGCCGGGGGAGTGGGCGTCGTTGCGGGAAGAATCCGAAAACTCGCTGCGGCCTGCTGAAGCTCGACATCCTGTGCGGCCTCCTGCCCGCCGCCCCGCAGCATCGTGATGCCGAAGACGTAGCCGCCGGCGGAGGCATAGCGGATCACGCCGCGGACCTGTTGTGTTCCCGCGCCGGCGCGGACGGGATATTGCAGCCAGTCAAAGCCCCCGGCCTTAACGGTCGCATGACCGACGAATTCGTATCCGAACTGCCGCAGCATCGCCTCGAGTTCTTTCTGCAGTGTGATGTCGGAAATTTTTGCATCGCGATATTTTTCCACGACACTGATGCCGAAGACCGCCTGCTTCGCCGCGTTCTGCATCGTGAGCACGGGGGCGATGCCGGTCGCGGGCGGCGCATCAATCACCTGCCAGCCGGGGCTCTCCGGGATGTTTGCGGCGCAGTGGAAGATTTCATTTTTCCATTCCGCCGCACGGGCGGAAACGGCGAGGCAGAAGGACAGAATGGGGACAAGTGCGCGCATGAACGGATAGCGAATGGTTTTGCAGCCGCAGGCTCAAGCCCGCTCTTTCGCATCGCGCAGGCTGGCGAGCGACATCGCGACGAAGGCAAGGATCAGCACCGCTGCCGCGCCTGCGGTTCCGAGCATGGCGATCCTGAACACACGCTCCGAGGGCTTCATCGGCTCGGTGCGTGTGGCCAGCGGCTGCTCCATGAAACGGAACGTCTCCGCCACCCGCATGAACTCCGGGTCGTCCGCGCGATCCGCCTCACCCTTTCCGTAAGCGGTGATCACATACAGGCTTTTCCCGCGCATCAGGGCGCGCGCGACGCCGATCTGTTTTCCGGCGACGAGATCCCTCCGCTGCGTGATGAACTGGATGCACGCACGGCCCTTCCACGTGAGCGGCGAGGAAGTCTCGGTGCGCCAGCCCTGCGATTCGAGCACTTCGGAGATCCGTTTTACGAGCGCTGGATTCTTGAGGTCGCCGGAGGGCATCTCCTGAACGTAGGTCAGCATCACGCCCTGGCTCGTGGTCATCGAGGCGGCGTTGAGAATCACTTCGCCGACCGGAAGCTGCTGCCTCATCCCGGCAGTCCAAGACTCCTGCGTCGGGATCGTGAGCGCGCACCGGTATTGTTCCGAGATCCATTCGTCTGCCGCCGCGCGCGGGAGGGGCGTGGTGAAAATCAGCAGAAATGCGCAGAGGAGGATCGTCTTCAAGTCGGCGCGAACAAATCACAGCGCCGCGGATTTTGCCAGCATCCGGCATGAATCTGCTCGCGCGGCATCGCGGCATCGCGGCAGTGTTCACGTCATGCGCATTTCTGAAATCGCCGTCCACCGCATCGCCATCGCCGACCCGCCGCTCCGATCGAGCTACGGTCTCCACCAGCCGTACGCGCTGCGCACGATCCTCGAAATCAAGAGCGACGACGGCATCACCGGCATCGCGGAGACCTACGGCGGCGAGGCCCCGGCGGATGCCCTGGAAAAATTGCGCCCGCGCCTGATCGGAGCGAATCCTTTCAGACTGACTGGCACGCTCGCGGACATGGTCGAGGGCAAAGGGAGCGGCGACGCGCGTTCGCAGACGATGCTCGTGCCTGGCGAAAATCCGCTCGATGCCACGGCGCGCACTTATTCCGCGGTCGAGACGGCGTGCCTCGATCTCATCGGACGTGCGACCGGCCAGCCGCTTTGCGATCTCATCGGCGGGCGCGTGCGCGACGCAGTGCCGTTCAGCGCGTATCCATTTTACAAGCACGCCGGCGGCGGCGGGGAAGGGGACGACAAGCGCGAGGATGAATACGGCGAGGCGCTTTCGCCCGAGGGAATCGTCGCGCAGGTGCGCCAGCTCATCGCGAAGTACGGATTCAAGGACATCAAGTTCAAGACCGGCGTGCTCGATCCGGACATCGAGATCGAAAGCGTGCGCGCGCTGCGCAAGGCATTCGGCCTGCCCGTGCGGATGGATCCGAACTGCGCGTGGAGCGTCGAGACGAGCATCCGCGTTGGCAAGGAACTGCGCGAGGAACTCGGCTCCGCGACCGGCGGCTATCTCGAGGATCCGACCGCGAGCATCTCGGGCATGACGGCCGTGCGCCGCGCGCTGCTCGACGCGGGCTGCAATGTCCCGCTCGCGAGCAATGTCGCCGTGACGTGCTTCGCCGATCTGCCGCAGGCCATCCGCGAAGACGCGGTGCAGATCGTCCTTTGCGATCACCACTACTGGGGCGGCATGAGGCAGGTGCAGCATCTTGCGAAAATCTGCGCGACGTGGGGTCTCGGCCTTTCGATGCACAGCAATTCGCACCTCGGCGTCTCGCTCATGGCGATGGCGCACGTCGCCGCCGCGACGCCGCACCTCAGCTACGCGTGCGACACGCATTACCCGTGGAGCCAGGCGAAGGATGAGATCGTCGTGGGCGGGCGCATCAAGTTTGTGGAAGGCAGCGTCGTCATCCCGGAAAAGCCCGGCCTCGGCGTGGATCTCGACCACGATCAGCTCGCACGCGGACGCGAACGCTATGCGAAGTGCCCCTATCGAAAACGCGACGACACCGCGGAGATGCGCAAACATGTGGATCCGAACTGGGAGCGGCTGCTGCCACGCTGGTGACGATGATGAATTTCACGGGCGGCTTGTTTCTGCAACCGGTTCTGGATGCCCGATGCCCGTTGTGCGTTCCTATTGCCACCGGGTATCGTGCAAAAATCACATGAGGCGTTTCACAAGGGAGGTCGCAAGTTTCACGCTCCTCGCAGCCGTCCTCGTCGGCTGCACCGTGCATTCCGTACCGATTTCGACCGGCTCCGAAGCGCAACTCCGGGCACACGCGATCTCCGGCGAGAAGCTTGGCTTTCACGTTCTGCCCGGCGGGCAAAAATATCGCATCCAGCTTTTCCGTGCGGATCTTCCGAAGCATCCCATCGAGGTGCCGATGGATCGCAGTGTCGCGGGTCTGCCGACGATTCACATGAGCCTGAACCGCGGGAAGCCCGTGAGCTTCATCGCGGACACCGGTGCGCAGCTCAGTGTCGTCGAAGCCGGCACCGCGCTCGGTGTGAAGGCCGATGTGTATGTGCCGTCCGATGGCACGTTGCGCGTCCAGGGAATCGGCGGGGAGGAACCCGCGTGGCTCGCGCGTTTTTCCAGCGCAAAGCTCGGCGAGATCGAGTTCAGCGATCTCGTCACCATCGTCCGCCGCGAAACATCGGCGATGCGTTGGGGCGGCGTGAGTGTCGGCGGTTTCGAGGTGAACCTGCTCGGCGCGCCGGTGCTCTCCGCGTTTTCGTTTGTCACGTTCGACTACCGCGGGAAGCGGATGATGTTCTCCGCCTCCACGCCATTCGTTCCGTCGCGCGGGGCCGTGCGAGTGCCGATGGAGATGCGCGATTCGCTGCCCTACGTCCCTGTGCAGATCAACGGCCGCACGTACTCCGCGCTCGTGGATACCGGTGCGCGCGACCAGCTTTTCGTCAATGATCAGATCGTCCGCGAACTCGGCCTCGAAGCAAACGCAAGCGCAGGCGGAACCTTCAAGGCCGCGGGACTTGGCGGAATGATCCGGGGCCGCACATTTCGCCTCGGCGTGATCTATCTTGGCGGGATGCCCGTGCCGAACGTCCTCGTGGACAGCAGCGGCGGCCCGTGGAAAGTGCGGATCGGCTCCGAACTGCTCGAACGCTGGCGCACGACATTCGACTTCCGCAACCGCGCGCTCTGGCTTGAGATGCCCGCGCTGTGAGCCGTGCAATCTGTCTTGGACGTATCCGCAAAAAGTGCTCACTACTCAGTTCTCGCTCTTCTCGCTCGCCAATCTGAGTTCGCGGACGTGCTTGCAATGCCTCGCACCGAGCACTGAAAACTGAACACGCACCACTTTCCAAACCATGCCACTCACACCCGCACAACTCCGCGCCCGCCTCGGCGGCGTCATCGCATTTCCCGTCACGCCGTTCAAAAAAAATCTCGCGCTCGATCTCGCAGGCCTGCGCGCGAACATCCGCAAGCTCGCCGGCCAGCAGGTCTGCGCCATCGTCGCCGGTGCGGGCACGGGCGAACTTCATTCACTTTCCACGGAAGAGCATCTCGCCGTCGTGAAGGCCACGATCGAGGAGGTGAAGGGCCGCCATCCCGTGCTCGCGGGCGTCGGCTTCAGCCCGCAGACCGCCGTGGACATGGCGCGCTCCTGCACCGCCGCGGGCGTGGATGGCATCCTCATTTTTCCGCCGTATTACCCAGGCGATGCGAATGACGAAGGCTTCTTCAACTACTACCGCAACGTCGCCGCCGCGACGAAACGCGGCGTGCTGATCTACAGCCGCGACCACGCGAATTTTTCCCCCGCCGCCGTCGTGCGCCTCGCGACCATTCCGAACTTCATCGCCTACAAGGACGGCCAGGGCGACATCCGCCGCTTCCAGCAGATCATCACGCGTGTCGGCGACCGGCTCCACTGGATCGGCGGTGCGGGCGACGACTGTGTCCCTGCGTACTACAGCCTCGGCGTGCGCACTTACACGAGCAGCATTGCAAATGTCGCCCCGCGCCTCTCGCATCGGCTGCATGAACTCGCCTCTGCGCGCACCGCTGAAGCCGATGCGGAACTCGCCGGAATCATGCGCGAACTCGTCGTCCCGCTCTACGCGTTCCGTGGGCGGAAAAAGGGCTACGAAGTCAGCGTGATGAAAACGATGATGGACCTCACCGGGCAGGTCGGTGGCTTCGTCCGCCCGCCGCTGAACGATCTCGCTCCCGCCGAGGTGAGCGAATGGCGCGCGCTGCTGAAGCCGTGGAAAAAGTGGCTGTAAGCTAGCGTCCGATTTTCGCGCGCCATGCTCGTCTCCCTGCGCATCCGCAATCTCGCGCTCGTCGAGGAACTCGAATGGCAGCCCGGCCCCGGCTTCGTCGCGATCACTGGCGAGACGGGCTCTGGAAAGAGCATCATCGTCGGCGCGCTGAAGCTCGTGCTCGGCGAACGCGCCGACAAATCGCTCATCCGCAGCGGCGCTGAAAGCTGCACGGTCGAGGCCGTGTTCCATCCGCCCGAGGTGAAAAAGCTGAACGCATGGCTGGAAGAGCAGGGGATCGAACCGTGCGAGGACGGGCAGCTCATCGTGAAGCGCGCCTTTGCAAGCGCGGGGACGAACCGCCAGTTCATCAACGGAAGCGCGACGACGCTGAACGTGCTCAAGGAACTAGGCGACGGCCTCGTGGATCTGCACGGCCCGCACGATCACCAGTCGTTGCTCTCGATCGAGCGCCAGCTTGATCTGCTGGATTCCTTCGCGGGCGCGGAGGCGCTTCGCGAAAAATACGCGGAGCAGTACCGTGCGCTCAACCGCACCATCGCGGAGCACGCCGAACTCGCGGGCAGCGAAGCTGCGCTCGAACGCGAGGTGGATCTGCTGCGGCACCAGGTGAACGAAATCGAAGCCGCACATCTGATCGCTGACGAAGAGGAAGAAACCGTCGCGCGCTACCACACCGCGTCGAACGGCAAGCGCCTGCTCGAACTTTGCAGCGGCGCGCTTGGGCGGCTCTCCGAGTCGGACGACTCCGCAATGGTGCGCCTGAATGAAGTCGGCAAAGTGCTGCGTGATCTCGAACGCGTGGATCCTGCTGCAAAGCGATTTTCCGACACCCTTCTCCGCGGCCTCGCGGAGATCGAAGACCTCGTATCGGGTCTCTCGCGTTATGCCGAGGATCTCGACCTCGAACCTGCTGCGCTTGCGGAACTCGAAGAGCGCGTGTCGCTCTTCGAGACGCTGAAGCGAAAATACGGCGGCACCCTCGCGGAGGTGATCACATTTGGCGAAGCCGCGGCGGAGCGTCTGCGGAAAATCGAATCGCGCGGTGAGGAATTGAATCGCCTCGAGTCCGAGATCGCCGCGCAGCGCAAAGCGATGCTCGACACTGCGCGCAAACTTTCGGCGAAGCGCGGCACCACCGCGCCGAAGCTCGCTGCGGCAGTGACCGCACACCTGCGCGATCTCGGTTTCAAGAAATCAGATTTTTCCGTCGCGCTCGCATCCGTGCAGGAGCCTGGGCCGCACGGCATGGAGTCCGTGGAATTTGTCTTTGCGCCCAATCCCGGCGAGCCCGCGAAGCCGCTCAAGGCCATCGCGAGTAGCGGTGAAATCTCGCGCGTGATGCTCGCCGTGAAATCCGCGCTCGCCACGCAGGACACTATCGCGCTGCTCGTGTTTGACGAGATTGACGCCAACGTCGGCGGCGAGATTGCGCACGCCGTCGGCGCGAAGATGAAGGCCGTCGCCGCCGAGCGGCAGGTGCTCGCGATCACGCATCTCCCGCAGGTCGCCGCCGCCGCGCGCTCGCAGTTTGTCGTCACAAAGGAATTCACCGGCGGGCGCACCGTTTCCAGCCTCACCGCCGTGGAGGGCGCAGCGCGCGCGGAGGAGATCGCACGAATGCTCGGCGGCAAAGGCTCATCCGCGCTCGCGCACGCGAAGACCTTGCTGGCAGGATAATCTTTCGTCGTCGGCTTACTGCGCCTCTGCCTGCGCCGCGCCGCGTCGCATGAGGAATGCCGGGCTCTTCACGATGCCTCCGATGAGCGAGGTGAAACGGTAGTCGTTCTTTTCAAGACTGAAGAGGATACGCGAGATCGTCGGCTCATCGTACCAGTCGAGCCCTCGTCCGAGTGCGTAGATGAGTGTTTTTTCCGTGAGGCAGCGAGCGAAGTCCTGCTTGCGGCTGCGCAGGAGCACCTTCATGTCGGCGAGCCCGTTGATGATGCGGCCCGTGCCGAGCTTGCCCGAGGGATCGATGGCCGCGCCGGTCTCGTCGCGATCGCGCCACTGCCCGATGCCGGTGAAATTTTCGAGGGCAAATCCGAACGCGTCCATCTTCGCGTGGCAGTTCGCGCATTTCGGATCGGCTCGGTGCTGTTCGAGCTTCTGGCGGAATGTGCCGGTGAGTTCCTTGCGCTTGCTGTCGTCGAGCGAGGGGACGTTCGGCGGCGGCGCGGGCGGCGGCGTGCCGAGGATTTGTTCGAGGATCCATTTGCCGCGTTTCACGGGCGAGGTGCGTGTGGGGTTCGAGGTCACGGTGAGGACGCTCGCCTGCGTGAGCAGCCCGCCGCGCTGTGTGCCCGCGAGCGGCACGCGTTTCCATTCGTCCTTTTGAAAACTGCCTGCGCTCTTGATTCCGTAGAGTTCCGCGAGTCGCTGGTTCACCCATGTGAAATCGCCGTCGAGCAGGTCGAGGATGCTGCGATCCGTCCGCACGATCTCGCCGAAGAATCTGCGCGTCTCCTCGACCATCGCCCTGCCGAGTTCGGGCTTCCAGTTTGGAAATGTCTTCGGGTCGGTGCTGTGCGTGGCGAGGCGTCCGAGCTGGAGCCATTGCAGTGCGAAATTTTCGGTGAGCGCGTCGGCCCGTGCGTCGGCGATCATGCGTTTGATCTGTGCATCGAGATTTGCCGTCAGCTTTTTTTCCGCTGCGAGGCGCAGCAGTTCGTCGTCGGGGCATGAACTCCACAGGAAATACGAGAGCCGTGTGGCAAGCTGGAATTCGTCCACGGGATGCGGCTCCGGATTCTGCGGCTGATCGTCGGGCTCGATGCGGAAGACAAATTTCGGCGATGCGAGGATCGCGCTCACCGCGCGGCGCATCGCCTCCTCCCAGGTGTCGTTGTGCCCCATCGCGTAGGCGACGAGCTTTGCCAGCCGGTCGAGTTCCTCGGCTGTGACGGGCCGCCGCCACGCGCGCACGGCAAAGCGCGCGAGGACTTCGCGCGTCTGTTCGGCCTGCGATTTGCCGGGCGTGACGGTGAGCAGCGTTTTTGTCGCGGCAGTGCGTGTGTCCATCGGCCCCTCGTATTCGAGGAACTCGACGAAAATCGTCGGCGCAGGCTGGCCGTCCTGCGGCTTGAACGCGGCAAGCATGATCCGCTCGACGCCCGCGATGTGCCGCACTTTCGTCTCGATGAGCTGCGCCTCCTGCTCGGACTTTGCGCCGATGGCGGCAGTCGTGAGGATTTGCGCGCCGTGCAAATTCTCGAGCCACACACCGTCGAGCTTTGCGATGTCCTGACGCGGCGTGGGCCGTTCGAGCGCGTTGCCGCTCAGCATCAGCGCCACGCGCACCGGTTTGCCATCGGCGGACTTCGCATAAAGCCGCGCGCGCACGATGTATTCGCCGTCGGCGGCGATGCGCGCGGGAGTGTTGATGGGGCCGGATTTCACAGCGTCCTTCTCGCTTGCGGTGAAGGGGCGAAATTTCGACTGCGGCACATTGGCCGACGCGGGCTCGCAGAATTTCGCGGCCATGGTGCGTTTCGGCGGCGTCGTGGCGCTGAGCGGGATCGCCTGTGCAGCGATCTTGTCCGCGGCATCGAGGTATCGCTCCATGAGCACCGGCGAGACAGTGAGCACATCCGCGATGTTGTCGAAGCCGTGGCCCACGTCGTCGCTCGGAAAATCATCCGCAGGCCGGAACTCGATGTGCAGCAGATCGCGGATCGTGTTGTTGTATTCGTTGCGGTTCAGACGGCGCACGGTGAGGCGGCCTGGGTCGGGCTTGCCGCTGTCCGCCTTTGCGAAGACGCCCGCGACCGACGCGAGAAAGCGCCGCTTTTCCTCCGCGGAAGGCTGCGGCTTGTCATCCGGCGGCATCTCGCCGGAACGCACCATCTCGACGACATCACGCCAGCGCTTGCGCGCACGCAGCACGGAGATGTCGTCGCGGAATTCATGCAGCGCGAAGTCGCCTTTCTGCTTGTCCTTCCCGTGGCACGAGACGCAGTGCTTCTGGAGAAAAGGCACGCCATCCGTGGCAAATGCGGACGTGTCCGCGAACGCCGCGCGGCACGGGAGCAGCAGGCAGATGGCGGCGAAGATTGCGGGACGCAGGCGGAGCATATGCACACCGGTAGCCTGCGGAAGCCGCGCGCTCAAGCGCCGTGCGGGGTAGCGTCAATTTGAACCACGAACAGACACAAATGAAGCAAAGACGCCTCCTTGAGATGCTCTGTGCCGCCTTGAATCCCATTCGTGTGCCTTCGTTTCCATTCGTGATTCCCTCCAAAGCGATTCACTGCCGTGCAGCCGTGTATTGCATCTTTCGGCGGCCCCGCTATCTTCCGTCGCATGATCCGCACATCCAATCCCACACTGTCTCCGCAAACATTCCAGCAGCCCGTCTCCGTCGGCGAGCAGCGCATGACGATTCAGGGCGCGGTGAACAAGACCGGCATCCTCCTCGCCATCTGCTCCATCGCGGCCGTCTTCACATGGAACCGCTTCGGTGCGGATGGCCAGCAGGTCATGCCGCTGGTGATTGGCGGTTCCGTCGGCGGACTCATCATGGCCCTCATCACCTGCTTCAAAAAGGAATGGTCCGCCGTGACCGCGCCGATTTACGCGGCGTGCGAGGGCCTCTTCATCGGCGGCATTTCCGCGCTGTTCAATGCGAAGTGGCCCGGCATCGTGATGCAGGCCGGGATGCTCACTTTCGGCACTCTCTTCGCGATGCTCGCCGCGTACCGCAGCGGGTTCATCCGTGTGACGGAGAAATTCAAGCTCGGCGTCGTCGCCGCGACCGGCGGCATCTGTCTCATGTATCTCGTCGGGTGGATCCTCAGCCTTTTCCACATGAACATGTCGTTCCTCTACGGCAACGGCATGCTCAGCATCGGCATCAGCGTCGTGGTCGTCGTGGTGGCCGCGCTGAATCTCGTGCTCGACTTCGACCTCATTGAGCAGGGCGCGAAGCTCGGCGCTCCGAAATATCTCGAATGGTATTCCGGCTTCAGCCTGCTGGTCACGCTCGTGTGGCTCTACATCGAAATCCTCCGCCTCCTCGCAAAGCTGAACTCGCGGCGGGACTAGATCTCCGAATACGGCTCAGGCGTCAGCAGCTTGTTCGTGATGTGTGAGACGATTTCCTTGTCGGCGTATTCCGGCACTGCTTTCAGTTGTTTCCACGCATCGTCGCCGCCGAAACTTTTCCACGCCGCCTTGCGCGCGTCGTCGTCGGGGAACACGAGCAGGTAGGTGAGGTTCGGCATCTTCGCGCCGCCGAGGGCTTCGCCGAAGAGCACGGGCGTGAGGCCCACGCGCTTGAAGATCGCCAGCTCATGTTCGTTGAACATTTCGATCTTCTTCAAAGCCGCGCGCTCATTGTGGCTCTCGTAGATGCGCAGGTTCAGCAGCCGCGCCTTCGTCGTGTCGGGCTTCGCAAGATGCGGGAATCCCTCGATGGCGCCGAGGAAGGAACTCTCGATGCGGTCGTACACCGGGTCGCTCGCCGGCGCGGCGAGGTAATCGGCGGCGGCGTTTTTGTAATCCGCATCCGCGGCGAGGTGCGAGGAGAGCGTGGCGGCTTCGTCGGGGGACTTGAGGACGATGAGGACGTACACCGCCAGCTTGCCATCCGGCAGCGTCTCGCTGAACACGCCGACCGGCCCGATGCCCGCGCGCCGCAGCGCCGGGATGAACGCCTTGCCGAGATACGTGTCGAGCACCGGCTTCTTCGCGGCGTTCAGCGTATAGGTGCTCAGCTTGTAGTATTCGCGCGCCTTGCCATCGGCGGCGGATGCGGCGTTGGAAAGTGCGGCGAGTGCGGCGGAACCGGCGACGGCCTGCGCGACGGAGGATTGGAGGAAGGTGCGGCGTTTCATGGGCCGCGAGCGATACGCGGTCGCGAACGGGAAGGCAATACCGGGCATCGCGCGCCCCACCACGCTACGCCTTGCCCAAGACTCCCGAAAACTGCGGACAACGTGATGAGGTACAACAGTTAGGCGATTCGGCTTTGTTCACGGTTTCTTGAACCAAGGTTAGGCATTAAGAGCCTCGACTAGCTGAGGACGCATGACCCACTGAAAATGTGCATCCTCCGGCTGGTCTGGGTTGCTGGTGGCTAGAATCGTAGTCCAAATCTTAGAGCCGTCCTTGCGCTTCTCGGGCTGGAGGCTCAATCGCGCGCCGAGCGTCTTGCCAAGTTGTCCGTATTGTAGATTGGCGGTACCGTAGTCCGAGTAGCCAGCGGCTTGCGCGAGTTGCGTGGCTGTGAGCGTGTGGTTGGATGCCTGGAAGTGAGCCTCAAGCATGTCGCGCTGCTGCTTGCTGATGTCTGCGCGACTCGCTAAAAGAGCATTCTTGAAATCTTTGCTGGTAACGGCGTCGCTTGCGGAGTTGTTCATAGGTTGATTTATCGGAGTGGACGGAGAATCGCCAGTCGTATAGCTGGAAAGGCGGGGATGTCGAGCGGTTCCGGGATGTGCGGAGGCATCATGGTTGATGCCGCTCGGTATCAACCATGATGCGTTTGGAATCAGCGTTGTTCCGATGGGAATCACCGTTGATGCCCATCCGTATCAATGGTGATGCGTTTTGGTTCATCGTTGATGCGCAGCCGTATCTTTGATGATGCGTTTTGAATCATCATTGATGCCATCCGGCATCAACGTTGATGCCCTGTGGCATCAATTTGGGCGCTTTTTGCCCCGGCTCAGGGCTTCTTGGTGGCGGGCTTGGGGGTGGTGGGGCCGCGGCCGGGGTAGCTGGCCTTGAGGTCGCTGTGGATGTCTTCGGCTCCCGCGGTGCCGGCTTTGGCGGCGAGGGGGAGGTAGTTGTAGTAGAAGAGGTCGGCGTTGAGCATGTCGGCGCCGGCGACGGTCTGGGTGTCCACGAGGGGCTGGAGGATGGTGTTGACCTTGGCGATGATGCGGCCGAGGGCGTCCCATGCGGCCTGCTCCTTGTCGTATTCGGTGAGGTCTATGGTGCCGGGGACGGTGGCGGCCTGCTGGTGCATGTAGTCGCGGCATTTTTCGTGGAAGGGGAGGCGCTGGTCGCTGAGCTTGAAGTAGCCCGCGCGCTGGTCGTCGGTGATGGTCATGGCAAAGGCGGCGATTTTCGCGATGAGCGCGTCGGCGGCGGCGATGATGTCGGCTTCCTGCTGGGAGGTGATGACGATGGAGAGGTCGTTCTGTTGCATGGGAGTGTGTTGGTTTTGGTAGGAGCGCGCGGGCACTTTGCCATCCCAGGTGAACTCAGGGCCCATGTCCCAGCGGAGCGGTTGTCCGTCGGGCAGGGTCATGTCGAATCTGAGGGGTTCCGGCTCGGCCATGAGGAAATTGCAATGTGGCTCGGGCGGAGGATCAAGATTTATTTTTGAGGCGGGGAATTTCACTACGAAGGGCGGAAAGAAGGTGCATGGAATCCATGGGCATCCGCATGTCTCTGCTTTGTGCCCTTCGTGCCCTTCGCAGTGAAATCCCAAGGCGGCGGCGTGCGGTGCGCGTTTTTTGCCCGGAACGGATGTGCCAAACGTCGCGTGCAAAATTCGCTGAATTTGGTTTTGACAGACAGGGGCAGGTTGCTAGGTTGCGCGCCCGCTTTTTTGGAAAGAAGCAGCGGAAATTCCCAACTCGGCCCGGCGATGAACGCCGGAACGGGGCGGGGGTTTTCGCTTTTTTTTCCGAGTGCGGGACTGGCCAAAAGCCGGAACCTGTTCTTTGCATTCGCCTCAGTAGCTCAGTTGGTAGAGCACGTCCTTGGTAAGGACGAGGTCATCGGTTCAATCCCGATCTGAGGCTCCATGCCCGCAGGCACCCATTCCAAAAACTCACAACAACAAACCAACCAACCACACCTAACCACCATGGCCAAGGAAGCATTCAAACGCGAGAAACCACACATGAACGTCGGCACAATCGGCCACGTTGACCACGGCAAGTCCACGACGACCGCCGCGATTGTCCACGTCCAGTCGCTCAAGGGCCTCGCGACGCCGATCAGTTACGCCGACATCACCAAGGGCGGCACCGTCCGTGACGACACCAAGACCGTCACCATCGCCGTCTCGCACGTCGAGTACAGCAGCGATGCGCGCCACTACGCGCACGTGGACTGCCCCGGCCACGCCGACTACGTGAAGAACATGATCACCGGCGCCGCGCAGATGGACGGAGCAATCCTCGTCGTCTCCGCTGCGGACGGCCCGATGCCGCAGACCCGTGAGCACATTCTCCTCGCCCGCCAAGTCGGCGTGCCTGCGATCGTCGTCTTCCTGAACAAGGTGGACCTCGTCGAGGACAAAGACCTTCTCGAACTCGTCGAGATGGAAATCCGCGACCTGCTCACGAAATACGAATTCCCCGGCGACACGACGCCGATCGTCAAGGGCTCGGCCTCGAAAGCCCTCGCCTGCGGCGACGCCAAGCACCCGGACGCCGCATGGGTCGGCGAACTGCTCCACCAAGTGGACACGTTCATCCCGCTCCCCGAGCGCCCGGTGGACCAGCCGTTCCTCATGCCGGTCGAAGACGTGTTCAACATTGAAGGCCGTGGCACCGTCGTCACCGGCCGTGTCGAGCGCGGCATCCTCAAGAAGATGGAGGAAATCGAAATCATCGGCATCCGTGACACGCAAAAGACGACCGTCACGGACATCGAAATGTTCCGCAAGCTCCTCGACGAGGCGCGCGCTGGCGACAACGTGGGCGTCCTGCTCCGCGGCATCAAGAAGACCGACGTCGAGCGCGGCCAGGTCCTCGCGAAGCCGGGCAGCGTGAAGCCGCACAAGAAGTTCAAGGCCGAAATCTATGTCCTGAGCAAAGACGAGGGTGGCCGTCACACGCCGTTCTTCTCGAACTACCGCCCGCAATTCTATTTCCGCACGACGGACGTGACCGGCTCGGTCTCGCTCCCCGCCGGCGTCGAAATGGTGATGCCCGGCGACAACGTGAGCATCGAAGTCGAACTCATCTGCCCCGTGGCGATGGAAAAGACGATGCGCTTCGCCATCCGCGAAGGCGGCAAGACCGTCGGCGCAGGCCGCGTCACCGACATCGTCGCCTAAACAAACCATTTGCCGATTCACGCGCGGGGTGGAGATTTCCCTCCACTCCGCGCTTTCGGCTGAAAAATACGGGAGTAACTCAACTGGTAGAGTAGCGGTCTCCAAAACCGCCTGTTGGGGGTTCGAGTCCCTCCTCCCGTGCCACCCGCAGATCCGCCACAGCCAAAGCCCATGTTCGCAAAAACCGCAAATTTCATCCGCGAGGTAAAGACCGAGCTCCAAAAGGCGACGTGGCCTTGGGATCCGAAGGAAAAAGCCTTCGGTGCCAAGTACAAGGAGCTCATTGATTCCACCATCGTGGTCATCATCGCGATGCTTCTGCTCGCCGCATTCGTCACCATTTTCGACTTCGCACTCATGCAGGTCAGCCGGCTGCTTTTCTAAATTTTACTCATGACCGAAGAACAAAAACGCAAGCAGTGGTTCGTCGTCCACGTCCTTTCCGGACAGGAAAAAAAGATCCACGACAACCTCTCGAAACGCGTGAAGACCGAGGAGATGGCGGACTACGTGTATGAGGTCCTGCTCCCCACGGAGCGCGTCTCCGAGGTGAAGCGCGGCAAGAAGACCGAGACCACGCGCAAATTCTTCCCCGGCTACATCCTCATCAACATGTGGCTCATTGATGAAAACAAGCAGCTCGTGGACAAGACGTGGTACTTCATCAAGGACACCACGGGCGTGCTCGGCTTCGCCGGCACGAAGGACCGCCCGATCCCGATGATGCAAAAAGAAGTGGACGCCATGCTCGCACAGGTTCGCGCCAGCGAGGAAAAGGCCCGCCCGAAAGTCGAGTTCACCGTCGGCGAGATCGTGAAGGTCGCGGACGGCCCGTTCCAAAACCAGACCGGCGTCGTCGAGGAAATAGACCCCGAACGCGGCAAGCTGCGCGTCAGCGTCAGCATCTTCGGACGCGAGACCCCCGTGGACCTCGAATACTGGCAGGTCGAACGCAACGCATAATTTTTACGCACTAAACACAAACTCCGGGCGCTGAAGCCTCCTCTCACGCCCACCAAACCAAACACTCATCATGGCAAAAGAAATCGTCGGTTCCATCAAACTCCAAATCCCCGCAGGCGCGGCCAACCCCGCGCCGCCCGTCGGCCCCGCGCTCGGCCAGCAGGGCGTGAACATCATGGCCTTCTGCAAGGAGTTCAACGCACGCACCGCCAAGCAGTCGGGCGACATCCTCCCCGTCGTCATCACCGTCTATAAGGACAAGAGTTTCACCTTCATCACCAAACAGCCCCCCGCGAGTTCGCTTATCAAGAAGGCGCTCAATCTCGCCAGCGGCTCGAAGGAGCCGAACAAGATCAAGGTCGGCAAGCTCACCAAGAAGCAGGTCGAGGAAATCGCGAAAAAGAAAATGCCCGACCTCAACGCCCGCACCCCCGCCGCTGCCGCGAAGATCATCGCCGGCACCGCGCGCCAGATGGGCGTGGATGTCGAGGCTTAACCTCGCGTAACCTCCACCGAATCCATTTACAAAAGGGGCGGATGAAAGTCCGCCCCTTTTTCGTTTTTTGGATGGGACGGATGTTTCCGTCCATGCCTGCCAGCTTGCCTGACAAAAGGGCAAATGAGAAAGGCAGGAAATCAGGAAATGAGGGCGGATGACTCTCTTTTCCTGTCTTCCTGCCTTCCTGATTCAATTCTTCCTCCGATCGTCGTCCAGCCGCTCAGGTACGGTTCCATCCGCCGCAGCAGTACGCTGGGAGCAACTTTCAAAATTTCGGAGACCATTCGGAACGCGTCTGTCACCTTGGAGTGCGGCGGGAAGCGTAGCGCCCTGGCGCCTCTGACATTGGTGCCACGGCGGAGAAGAACGGTCTGTCCGATACAGTGCCGGTTCCAGTGGACTGGAGGAGGCTCTTTGTCACGCTCTGGACATCGGTCAACGGCGCATGGCAGCCAGCATCCTATTATTACGACAGCACGGAATAGTGGGCAGGCTAATATCCACCCCATTTTCGTGTTCAGCTCGATGAGATGCTTGGCGGATATCGAAGGGGAACGCCGCGTCATTTTTTCCCGGTCGCCGCTTTCAGTGCGACTGCCGAGATCTCGTCGCCGATCCATTCCCAGCCGTTGCCAGCGGTGTTGAAAACAGCGACGCACGCGATCTCCGGGCCCGCGTGAAAGACACCGAACAGCCCGCCGAGATGCCCGCAGTGGCACAGCGCCTTGCCTCCGATTCCCGGCAGTTCGGTCTTCCACACGCCGCCCGCGTATGAGCTGCCGTCCGGCGGAGTCTGCAAATGGCTGAACGTTTCTGCCGTGACGAGCTTCGGCTCGCCGGACGAAACCCACGCGGCGAAGTGCGCGAAATCCGTGAGCGAAAGACGGACGCTCGCCGCGGGCGCAAGCGCGGGCGGGAACTGGTTTTCCGGCACAGGCGACGCGGGCGTGAGCTGGTCGCCGTCGCGGTAGTGGCCCCAGGGCTGGTCAATCTTTCCTGGTGTCGCCGGTGCGCCGAATCCCGCGGTCTTCAGCCCGAGAGGTGCGAAAATTTTAACACGCATCAGCTCCTCGTAGTCCGAGTCTGCCGCGCGCTCGATGATTGCGCCGAGCAGCCCGTAGCCCGAGTTGCTGTATGAAAAATTTCCCGGCGCTTCCGTGGTCGGATTCGCGAGCAGTCTTTTCGCAAAGGCCGCGCGCTGCTCGCGCTGCGTGCCTTTGCCCACGTCGAGCGTGCGCCACTCCGCGCGCGACATCTGCGGGACGCCGCTGCGGTGCGTGACGAGATGCTCGATGGTCACCTTTTTCCAAGCGGGGTCGCATGGCACGCCGGGCAGCGCTTCGGGCACGGTCATGTCCCAGCGCAGTTTCCCCGCGTCCACGAGCATGCCGACGAGGATGGCCGTCATGGTCTTCGTGCATGAGCCGATGTGCCAGAGATCGTCGCGCGTCACGCGCACATCGCGATCCACGCGCCGGAGTCCCGTCGCACCGATGGCCGTGATGCGCCCGCCCTCGATCACCGCCGCAGCGCAAGCCGGCAGCTTGTTTTTTGCGCGCACCACCTCGAGTTCCGCGGAAATGTCCACCGGCTCTGCAGCCATTGAGGTCTCTCCGAAAACGAAAAACGCAGCCAGCATAAGCATCAGTGCGGGGCCGATCCGTTTCGACGGGCCGCAAAAAAATCTGTGTCCGTCCATGTTCATCCGCGGTTCAAAATCCCCGTTCATTTTCCTGCCGTGCGCGCCCGCCGATTCTGTGCAGCGATCGGAAAATGGCACGGAGAACGCCACGGCGGGCATGCCGGCGGAGTGGAGGAGGGGAGATGCGTTCACGGGTGCGCAGCGTGTTGCGGCGGCGGCAGGCGGACAAGGCGAAAGGCCCGTCGTCCCGCACGCTTGACTTCCCTCCGCGCCTCCGCGCCAATCCGCGCCCTTATGAAACTCCTCCTCACCCTCGCATTTTGCGCAGCATCGCTCCCGCTCAACGCCGCCGATCCGCTGCCGGATAATCTCAGGCAGGGCAGCTTCGTCATCGGCTGCCAAGCGTGGACGTTCAACCGTTTCTCCCTCTTCGAGGCCATCGAGAAGACCGCTGCCACCGGTGCGAAGACAATCGAATTTTTCCCCGGACAAAAGCTCTCGCCCGAGCAGAAGGACGTGAAGTTCAGTCACGATGCCACGCCCGAGGTGTGGGAGAAAGTGAAGGCGAAGCTCAAGGAGCACGGCATCACGCCCGTCGCATACGGCGTTGTCGGGCTGTCGAAGGACGAGGCGGTCTCGCGCAAAGTTTTTGAATTCGCAAAATACTTCGGCATCCGCGTCATCAACACTGAGTCCGTGGACGCGATTGATACTTTCGAGAAGCTCGTGAAGGAATACGACATCAAGGTCGGCTTCCACGATCATCCGAAGCGCGAAAAGAATCCCGAATACCGCATGTGGGATCCGAACTACATCCTCTCGATCGTGAAAGATCGCGACCCTCGCATCGGTTCGTGCGCCGACACCGGCCACTGGGTCCGCAGCGGCCTGAAGCCTGTGGACGCGATCCGCATTTTGAAAGGCCGCATCATGAGCAGCCACCTGAAGGATCTCGATGTCGCGCCGAACGGCCACGACGTGGTGTATGGCACCGGCGTGAGCGACGTGAAAGGCATCCTCGACGAGTACGCCGCGCAGGGCTTCACCGGCCCGATTTCCATCGAGTACGAATACAAGCAGGAGGACAACCTCGCCGAGGCGAAGCAGTGCATCGAATTCGTCCGCGGCTACACGCCGAAGAAGTAGTTTCGCACCAAGCGATCCCATTTCATGAAGTCGCTCGTCTCGTTCTTCGCGGCGCTGCTGATTCTTGCACGCCTTGCCGCCGCCGGATCGATCTCGGCCGAAGGTGAAAGATTCGTGCGCTTCCTCGATTCCATGCACGTTGAGGAGCACTGGATCGCCGGAGCCATCGTCGAGTGGAAAACTGGTGAGCCGACTGGCAAACCGATCAAGGACACCGGGAAGCACACGCATTGCAGCCAGTTCGCCGCCGCCGCGTGCGAGAGGCTCGGCATCTACATCCTGCGCCCACCGGAGCACGGCAGCGTGCTGCTCGCGAATGCGCAATACGACTGGCTGCCATCCGCAGAAGGAAAGGCGAAGGGCTGGTCGCCGGTGAAGGACGGCTTCGCCGCGCAGACACTCGCGAACAAGGGGGTAATCGTCGTCGCCGTCTACAAAAATGGCGATCCCAAAAAATCCGGACACATCGCAATCATCCGCCCGAGTGCAAAGAGCGATGCCGAGATCAAGGCCGAAGGCCCGCAGGTCACACAGGCCGGCGGCACGAACATGAACTCGGGAACGCTCAAGCGCGGCTTCGCGAATCACCGCGATGCGTTTGAAAAAAATGAGGTGCGGTATTTTTCGCACGCGGTGACTTTGCCCGCCGAGCCGAAGTAGCCCGCCAAGGGCAGGCGGCGGCTCTCGCCAAATATGCTGGCTTGGTGTAGCTCCCCTGCATGCCAAACGACAGCCGCCTGCTCACCCGCGCGATCAGCTTCGCGTCCGCGCTGGCGCTCGTGATCGGCATCATCGTCGCGGCGCTGCTCGCGTTGCCATACCAGTGGAATTGGAAGCCCGCATGGGAATACCGGCGCCTTTTTCTTGCCGGCTGGTTGGGAACGCTCGGCATTGCGGGTGTCGCGTTGCCGCTCAGTTGCGTGATTGGGCTCGTGCTTGCGCTCGCACGCCGTTCCGCATTCCTGCCGCTGCGCTATTTCTCTCGCGGCTACGTTGAAGTCACACGCGGTGCGCCGCTGCTCGTGCAGATATTCCTCTACTTCTACGGCTTCGCGAATGTGTTGCATGTGCAGAGCCGCTATATCGTCGGCGTGTTCATTCTGGCCGCGTTCAGCGGCGCGTATATCAGCGAAATCGTCCGTGCGGGAATTGAGGGAGTCGGAAAATCGCAGCTCGAAACCGCGCGGGCCATCGGCCTCACCACCCGGCAGACGTACCGTCACGTCATTTTTCCGCAGGCCATCCGGCAGATTCTTCCTGCGCTTGCCGGACAGTTCGTTTCCCTCGTGAAAGACTCATCGCTCCTTTCCGTGATCGCTGTCATCGAACTCACCAAAGCCGCGACCGACGTAAATTCATACACGCTCAAGCCGTTCGAGAGCTACCTGCCTCTGGCTCTCGGCTACCTCGTGATCACGCTGCCGATTTCGCTCTGGACGCAATCGCTTGAGCAGCGTGCGAAATTCGATACCTGATTCGCAGCTTCGGAAATGCTCATCGCCTTCAACAAACCATTCGGCGTTCTCAGCCAGTTCACCGACGACGGATCAAAGCACCGTACGCTCGCGGAGTTTGAGTTTCCAAAACACGCCTATCCGATCGGCCGTCTCGATGCAGAAAGCGAGGGCCTGCTGCTCCTCAGCGACGAGCCGTTCCTGAACAAGAAACTCCTCGCGCCCGAGAACGCGCACAGCCGCACGTACTGGGCGCAGGTCGAGCGCATCCCCGCTCGCGAATCGCTCGACGAACTCCAGCGGGGTGTTGTCATCGGCGGTCGCCGCACGCTGTCATGCCGCGCGTGGATGCTCTCGCCGCAGCCGTTTGTGGTGCCGCGCGATCCCCCGATTCGCTTCCGTAAAAATGTCCCCGATTGCTGGATCGGGCTCTCGCTTGTAGAGGGAAAAAACCATCAGGTTCGCCGCATGACCGCCGCCATCGGCCACCCGACGCTGCGGCTCATGCGCGTGCAGATCGGCGAACTCGAACTCAGCGGCCTCGCTCCCGGACAGTGGCGCGAACTCGGTCCCGGCGAACGCGCGCGTGTTTTCGCAGGCCGCCCGCGTTCGCAGGCAACGGTCGTCAGGCGAGCCTGAACTCGAGCTGATTCTCCTGTGCGAGCGCCCATGCCTCGATCCCGCGGCGGCGCAGGTTTGCGGCAAATTCCGCGGCGAAGCCGTGCACGGTCAGCACGCGTTTTGGCTGCACGAGTTCGACGTAATGCAGCAACTCGGCGTAGTCCGCATGGTCGCTGAGTGGGAATGCCTCGTCGCAGCGCGCGCGATATTTCGCGCCGGGGTCGAGCGCCCAGCCGGTGAGGATCGCCGTACGACGCGCGCCGATCTTTTCGAGATCTGCGGATGTCGCCGCGTTTGGCGGAAAGACGAGCACATGCCCTTTTGCCGATGGCGCACGGAAGCGCACACCGCCATCGGGAAAGTCCGCGCACAGCTCGCGATGGATCGCCGTCATTTTCCAAACGGATTCGTGCAGCATCGGCGTGAGGCCTGCGTCGAGCACGATGCGGATGATCTCCTGCGCTTTGCCGAGCGAGTAACCGAGCAGCACGGGCACGGTGTCCGCGTCCAGACTCTCGCGGCAGAAATTTACGATGCGTGCGGCGACCTCTGCGCGCGGAGGCATGACGTAGCGTGGCAGGCCGAAGGTCGTCTCCATCACGAGCGTATCAGCGCATCGCGATTCGCATCGCTCGGCGGCGAGGCCCGGCGCGAGCTTGAAATCGCCTGTGTAGAGCAACGAGCCCGCGTCCGTCTCAAAATAGAGCTGCGCCGAACCGAGGATGTGGCCCGCTGGCAGCAGCGTCGCGCGTCCCCCGGCGTAATCGCGCCTCTCGCCGAATGCCGCGACATGTTCCGTGCGTTTTCCTCCGAGCCGCTCGCGCATGAAGCGTGCAGTCGCCGCCGTCATCAGCACTTCGCGGTGCCGCGCGATGTGATCGCTGTGTGCGTGCGACACGAATGCGAGCGGCTTCCCGCGTTGCGGATCGAGCCACAGGTCGTGCGACGGCAGATGCAGTCCGCGCTGGTGGTTGACGTTGATCAAGGGGCGCATCTTCATCGCATTCGGAGGGGCACGCGAGTGCGGAGCGAGACTGCGTTTCGTCATCGGCGTCCGGCCGCCGGTGAATGTGGCTCAGGGTTGCCCGCAGAATTTGAAGAGGAACATCTCGGCGTGTCCGTCGCGCAGGTAGAAACGGAGCGCGCCGTCGTGGCCGGTGATGTCCGTCTTCACCGCGCAGCTCGCGCGGCGGCTGTGGATCTGGTGCAGGCCCAGATGTTGTGCGCGGTAGATTTCACCCCACGCCTCGATGCGCAGCGCGGCGCGCGCCCTTGCCATGAGCAGTTCGGCGAGCGGGTCGCGCTCACAGGATTCCCAGCGCGGATGGAACTGTGCCTCGACGGTTGCGTAGTCGAGCCCCATTGCCTCCTCGATGAACGGCTCAGGCATTCCCGCGTAGCTCGTCTTCACGATCGCCACGCGTACGTGCGCGTCGAAGTTCGCGTTGCGGTTCGCCCGCGAGAGCGTGTTCACCGAGAGTGTCACCGCACCGCATGGCGGCACGTCGAGCGTGAGCAGCACGTGATCCGCGCGATCCGGCACTGCCGAGGCTTCCATCTCCACCTTCGTCAGTGTGCCGACGACGTGCGCGTAGAGCGGCTTGCCGGTCGCGAAAATGTGGCAGACCCAATCCTCGACCGAACGCTGCTGGCGCGGCGCGTGATCAGGCATCGCGCTTCGTCCCCGTCACGCTGCGCCCGCTGCGACCCTTCACGGCCTTCTTCGGCTTCTTCTTTTTGTCGAGGTCAGTGCGGTGCTCGATTTTCGCGACGCGACCGTGCTTGAAATACATCTCGCGCACTTTTTCCAGCATCGCGTCGCGGCGGTCGTAGAGGCGCTTGAGCTTGCGTGGCTTCACCTTCGTGAGCGCGTAGGCGGTGATGATGGGCAGGGTGATCGTCGAATCCGCGTAGCACACCACGCAATCGGGGAGATTGTCCGGATCGATCTTGCCCCAGCTCACCGCCTCGGCGGGCGTCGCGCCGCTCAGGCCGCCGGTGTCGGGGCGCGCATCGGTGCATTGCAGGAAGTAATCGTGCCCGCGCTCCTCGATGCCCATGACTTCCTGGATCTGCGGCTCGGTCTGCAGGATGAAATTTTTCGGCGATCCGCCGCCGAGGATGAAGACCGACGACTTCTCACCCGAGGACTTCGCCGCATACACGATCGCCGCCGTCTGGTTCACGTCGCGGTTCACGTCCATGAGCAGCTTCGAGTCGCGCAGCGCCATCGCGGCGACATTCATGCCGATGCTGCTGTCGCCGGGGCTGCTCGTGAAAATCGGCACGCCATAGTGATACGCCGCGCTCAGCACGCTCGTCTCCTTGATGCCGAGTTTTTTCTCCCGCGCCGAGACGTATTTCCCGAGCAGCCAGTGGAATTCATCCGTCGCAATCGTCCGCTGAAACTCCGCGCCCTGGATCACCTCGCGCACAAACGCATCCGTATCCAGCAGCACGTCGTAGTCGAACAGCACGTCGTAAATCCGGATGATGCCCTCCTTGCGCAGCGTCACGTCATCGAGGAACGGCGAGCCCGCATACATCTCCATGCCGAGCCCGTAGTGCATGTCGTGATAGAGGTTCGCGCCCGTCGAGATGATCCAGTCCACAAAGCCCGCCTTCATCAGCGGGATGATCGCCGCTTTTCCCAATCCGGCAGGCGTGAGCGCGCCCGTGAGCGACATGCCCACGGTGCCGTTGCCCGCGACCATCTTCTGCGTGAAAAGCCGGCACGCCTCGGCGAGCCGCCCGCCGTTGTAGGCCTTGAAGGAATCGTCCACGAGATCGGTGACCGTCCAGCCTTTGCCGATCGACGTTGGGAGCAGACGCGGAAATTTTTTGTTCAGAGACATCGCCGTGCCGTCTAGGGCGCGCGCGCGCGGGTCAATCGCGCCTGTGTGATGGTTGCAATTTTGCGTGGAAGTGGCGCCGACTTCCAAGTCGGCGCAAAGCAGAAAATTGGATTGCGGACTTGTGAACGGAAAAGAGAATCAAAAAAACTTTCCGCTTTGGACAGGAATCCAAATTGGAAATTCCAACATAGCAGTATATGACACCAGACCATAGTTCTAATGAGCCGCCTCACCAGTCGCAGGAGGCCCCCAAAAAGGTGATCAATTATTTTGCCATCATAGGTCTGCTCTGTGCACTTGCCCCTGTATTCATTGAGCCGGAGGGGCTGGCGGGGCCGAGAGGATCATTTGGGGCATTCACCCACTTCCCGCCTGCTGGGTCGCACATTTGGGTTGAGTGGTTCAAGGGCTTGTTGGGACTCGCGGCCCTATTCCTCGGCGTTCATGGGGCAAACGTCGCCAAGGTGAGGAGAACCGGGCGCGGTATCGCTATTGCCGCCATAATCTGGGGGATCCTCACCGCGATAGCAAATTTAACCCAAGCCGCGATTTGGAGTGGCATGATACCCTGAATGGAACCGAGCAGGCTGGTGAAGTTTTCCGCGGGTGCTTGTTGTTTTGTGTTGTCAGTTTGGAGTGAAGGGTGAATGGGAAATTGCGAGTTTGAATCTAGCGCGAGGTCTCGGCTAAAATTCCGGGCAGGATCGGCATCAGCTTTTTCCGTTGAACAGATTTGGAAATGGATTTGCGGAGGCGCGTGCCTTGCATTCACCTACCGCTCGTTCCAATAAATCTTCACGTTCTTCGTCGCGCGCCCGGCCGCGATGATGTCGAGCTTCCCGTCGCCGTCGAGGTCCGCGAGCAGGAGGTCTTCGCAGGCCATCGTGTTGTCATCAATGAGGTGCTGCGTCCACTTTTCGCCCTGCTCGTCCGGCACGAACATCTTGATGCCGACCTTCGCGCCCTTTTTCTGCATCGCGCGCCAGCCGACGACGATTTGATCGCGGCCAAGGCCGAGCACGTCGCCGCACGCGAGCGCGTGGCCGTCTTCGAGCGTGGAATCGAGCACGGTGCGTTCCGGTCCCGGCGTTCCGGGCTGCAGGGGAGTCTGCGGGTAAATCGCGAGTTCGTTCCCGTGCATCGGCTCGATGGTCGCGAGGAAAAGTTTGTCCGCGGACAGCCAACCCGCGCGCAGTTCGCCCATGCCCTTGAGCGGCGGGGAATATTTCCGGTGATCGATCTCGTGGCGGAAGCCGCCGAGTTCCGCCTTCGCCTCGCCGACAGTCAGCCCTTCCTTGCCGCCAATCAGGATCGCCTCGAACGGCTGCTTCTTCGGATCCGGCATCACGTGGAGATTGTGCGTCGCGTGCATGTCGTCGCTCAGGACTTCCGACTTCCACTCGTCGCGCGGATTCGCCGGCTTCTGATAAGCGATCACTTTCACGCCCTCGCCTTCGCCGTTCTTGTTGCCGCGCCCATGCAGCGGGACGACGACGAGATCGTAGCGCGGCTTGGCGTGCTCGTTGTTGCCGCGTCGCACCCACTTCATGCGATGCGTCGTCGGCTCGACGCTCGGGAATTTCACCGCCTCCCACTTCTGCGTCCGGTCCGCTGGCGGGATGAGGTAAAAGACCGCGCCGCTGTTCACCGTATCGCCGGGATTCCACTCCGCGCCGACGGCGATGGAGCACTTGCCCGAGCCGTCAATGTCCCGCGCCGCGATGCACACGTTGTCGTGCTCGGTGAGATTTTCCGCGAGGACGAACTTCTCCCACGCCACGCCGCGTTTGCCCGGATTGCGATACCACACGAACTGCTTTTTGTCCGCGAGCAGGATGTCCGGCTTCCCATCGCCATCCACATCCGCGATTGCGAGTCCGTAGCCAATTTCGATCTTCGTATCGAGATCCTGCGCGGTGAACTTCGGCACCGGCGGCGCGGCAATGGACATGGTGGCAGTGAGTAGGAGAGCAATGGGGAGTGTCTTCATACGCGCGATAATGCCGCGCGCGCGGCGGATGCCAAGCGGTGTGTGTGCGAGGCGAATGCCGAATGCCGAAGCCGCGTGCGCATCCGTTCGTCATCCGTCATTCGTCATCCGCTTCACCTCATCCCATATCTCGTCGAGTTCCGTAAGGGACATCTTTTCGAGCGAGAGATTCCTGTCGCGCGCGATGGCTTCTACTTTTCGGAAGCGCGAGGAGAATTTGTCCGTCGCCTTTTGCAACGCGACTTCGCCGTCCACTTTCAGTTTGCGTGCAAGATTCACGACGGAAAACAGCAGGTCGCCGATTTCATCCTCCACCTTTTGCGGGTCGGCGAGCACGGCCTCGACCTCGGCGAGTTCCTCGCGGATTTTTGCAATCACAGGCGGCAGCTCGTTCCAGTCGAAACCGACCTTCGCGGCGCGCTTCTGGAGCTTTTCCGCGCGCAAAAGCCCTGGCAGTCCTTCGCTGATTCCGTCCAGCAGCGACTCTTGCTTTGCGCCCTTCTCCTCGCGCTTGATCTGCTCCCAGCGCGTACGCACCTCGGTGGAATCCGCGGCGTACTCGGAGCCGAAGACATGCGGATGCCGGCGCACGAGCTTTTCCACGATGCCCGTGGCGACGGCGTCGAAATCCCAGCCGCCGCGCTCGCGCGACATCTGCGCGTGGAAGACGACTTGGAGCAGCAGGTCGCCGAGTTCCTCGCGGAGATTCGCGTCATCGCCCGCGGAGATCGCGGCGGCGACCTCGTAGCCTTCCTCAATCACGCTCGCACGCAGCGTCGCGTGCGACTGCTCGCGATCCCACGGGCAGCCGTCGGGCGCGCGCAGGCGGGCCATGATTCTCAGCAGTTGATCGAGCGGGGAAAAGCGCGGGTCGAGCGCATCGGCTGCGGTCTTCGGGAGTGGTGCGTCGGTCATCGCGCGCGTTGTATGTAGGAGGGCACGCGGAATCCGCCACGCTAAATCTTCCAGTCGCGCCGCGGGCCGAAGTCCGTGAACTCGCCGTGCAAGTGCATCGCGGCCCAGTATGAGATGCCGAGCACGGCGCCGAGCGTGGAAAAAAGGAAGAACGCCACGATCCAGCCGGGGATCGCATTGCTCACGCTGAGCGCATTGTAAAACGAGTGCCAGTCCGTGATCCGCGGCTGCGCGTGGAGGAAGATTTTTGTGACCCACGCGACGATGATGATGATGAAGATGAAGACGTAGTTGCGCTTCAGCCTGCGCCCGAGCGCCTCGAAGCGCGAAATCTTGAAGCCCGGCATCAGCAGATCCTCGGCGAGCATTTTGCGCCAGTCGCCCTCGAGCATCGGCGCGTGCTGCATGACCACCGGCACGAGGAAGTGCGCCTCGATCATCCGCACGCGCGCGCGGAACGCATCGTAGAATCGGTAGCGCCGGGATTCGATCCAGAGCATGATCACGACGACCGCGAGGTTGAACAGGAAGATGATGTGCGGGACGCGCTCGATGGAAAATGCGACGGTGAAAATCGTGGAGGTCGTGGTGATGGCCCAGTTTGTCGTGGTGTCCAGCCGCGCGCGCCACGCCATGATGCGCCCGACTTCGCCGCGGTAGAAGTGCGACATCGCCGTGACGTAGTGCCCGTCGGAATGCTGCGGCTGCGGCTCGCTCATTCTGCGATCTTCGCGGCACGCGCCCGGGCTTGCGAGTGAAAAGTCCGGCCTTGCGTGTTCTTCCCGCCCGGCGATGCGATGGCTACTTCCCGCCGAGGGGACGCCACACGACTTCCTTTACGACGTTGATCGGGAAGTCGAGCGCCTGGCCGTCGAGCGTCCTGCACTTCACGCGGTTGTCGGTGATGTGGAGATCGTTCACGGAAAGGAGCCCGCGATCGTGGAAGCGCAGGCGCGGAAAGTGGGCGGCGGACGGACGTTCGGGGCCGGGGAAGCGGATCCACGCGACGCGTTTGCCGGGGAGTTCGAGCGGGCCGGCCTCGGAATTCACGGTGACGAGATCGGATGTGATCTTCTCCACGGTGCCGGCGAAATCGTCGCCGTTTGCGAGGAAAACATTCGGCGCGGATTCCACGGCGTCCTTTTTCTCCGCACCGGCCTCCGGTTCCTTTTTCGGCTCCGTGTCGGAAGATGCCGGCTTGTCCTTCTCCGCCGCCGCGAGCGCAGGGGAGATCGTGCCGCTCCACGGTGCGAGCCACATGCTGGCGACACGGCCCTGCACCATCCCGGCCGCAGTGCCGCTGTATGAGGTCGGGGCCGAGAGGGAAAATCCGCATGCGTCGAGAGCTTCTTTTGCCTCGTCGCCCTTGAACGCGATTTTCCCGACTTCCTTCCCATCCATAAGCACACGGAAAGTTTTCGCAGGGCGGTCAATCACGAGCGAGACGCGCACCTTTCCTCCGTCGGAGCCGCCCTTGTTTTCAACTTGGAAATTCTTCGGCGCGCCCACGCGGTTTGCGCGCTGGAAGCCGGGATTGTAATACACGTAGAGATGGGTGCCGTTTGACGAGATCGAAAAGGTGCGCTCCTCCTTGGAATTGAACAACTGCGCATTGAATGAACGCGACTGCCCCGGCGAGTTGACCTCGAAATTGATTGCATACGCGCCTTCATACGCGGGCCATTTTTTCGAGAGGAGCTGCTGGCCGTTGCGTGCGCCCACGGGCTTGTAGCTGCCGTCGTGATACGTCCAGGTGCGTCCTGATTTCGCCACGCTGCCACCGGAGGAAATGCCCGTGCCGAACATCATGCCCGATGCGCGGTTTGGATTCCAGCCGTCGGTCCACGAGTCCGGGCCGCTCGCGCCGTCGGCGAGCGTGGCGACGGTGAGGGGGTTCAGGTACACGGCGCGCAGCTCGGACATCGGGAATTTCAGCTCCGGCGCGAGATCGGTTTTCATCACGAGCTGCTTTCCGTCGAGCGAGACGACTTCTCCCTGAAGCCAGTCGCCATTGGCGAGCTTCAGCGCGTTGTCGCCCTTCAGCGGCGCGGATTTCCGTCCGCCTTCGGTGCTGTGGAAAACGACGCCCGCGATTTTTGCGGAGGGAAATTCGAGCGGCGTCTTCGAGGCTGCGATCTTCCAGTTCACGCCCGTGTCCGCAAAGGGGAGCAGCGCCTTGCCGGTGAACTGCGTGCCGTCGGTGAGCGTGAGCACGTCGAGGTTCTTTGAGGTCACATCGGCCTGCCCCGCGCGCGGGAAATAATTCAACTCGCGGAGTGCTGCGAACGGCACCGTGACCTCCGGGCCGCAGCGCGTCGTGAGCGTGAGCGTGTCGCCGTTGCTGCGCGCCTGCGCGGCGCTCACTTCGCTGCCATTCCTCATCCGCGCCGTCACGATGGCGGGCGGGAGATCCTTCACCGCGGCGGGCGTTGAAAAGCGGATGAAGAGCGTCTTCTCGCGCTTCGCCTTTGCCTCGGGATTTGCAAAAATGACCTCGCCATCCGTGATCCGATCAATCGTGCCGTCGGTCAGCTTTCCGTCGCTCGCGAGAAGCTGGTCGCCCTTCGCCTCGGCGGGGCCGGCATCCTTTTTCGGCTCCTGGCCGTCCCATGGCAGGATGCGCACGCGGCCGAGCTGGAACGCGACGCCGGACATCGAGACATGCGGTGAGATCGTGAATGCCGCGCCGCATTTCGCGAGATCCTCGGGCTTCACTTTCGAGAGCTTCCAGTCGGCGCGCTTCTCGCCGTTCACGTAGATGAGCGCGCGCCCGTTCACCCGGTCCACGAGCACGCGGTAGCGAATCGTCTCCGGCTTGTCGCCGGCATTGAACATCGCATTGAACTGCCCGTTCTGCTGCTGGTTCGTGCTGTACTGGTTTGTGCGCTGGCCGTCGAAATGGCTCCCGAAGATCTGCTGCGGGCTGAACTGCACGTTCAGCGCGCCGACGCCCGACTGATTCACGTCGGTGCAGAAAAGCTGGAAGCTGAAGTGCTGCATCTGCGCCGGGTAGTTCACATCGAACGACATATCAACCGGGTCGGGCATGCGTCCGAGATTGCGGCCGATCGCACCGTTCGTGATGCAGCGAAGGAAGCCGTCCTTGTATTCCCACTGCCCGTTGTTGAAGCGCCCGGAACTCCAGCCCGTGAGCCCCGTCGGCCCGTCGTAAATCCGCGGCGCGTCGCCGTCCGAGATCGTGGCGAATTGAACGTGCTCGCGCGGAATCTCGATGCGCTTTCCCTCGGCCTCGCCCGGAGCGGGGGGCAATGTCAGCAGCACCGTGCCGTGTTCCATCGTGAGCGCGTCGCCGTAAAAGACGCTGCCGTCGCGCATCTGGAGGAGCACCTTCGGCAGTTGCGTGCCGGCCTTCGGCGCATTCGCGTCCGTGGCGGACTTGCGCTCCGCAAAAGTGAGCGACGTGATTTCCTGCTCGATCAATTCCAGCTCGCCCTGGCCCTCGCGCTGGAGCTGCACGCCCTTCTCCGCGGTGATGCCGAGGATCTTTCCGCCGAATACGTTCCCGTCGCGCAGCGTGACGGTGTCCTTTTCATCCGCGGGATTCTTTGCGCCGCCAGTGCTCGCAGCAGGTTTTGGGGTGTAGCTGTTTCGGAAATTCACCGTGCCCGGCACGGCCTGGGGCACATTCTGCGCAAAGCCCTGGATGCCGCCGACGATCTGCCCGGCCACTGCCGCGTCGGGCGCGGCGGCGAGCTTCGCCTTGATCTCGATGTCCTTGCCGTCGCGGCGCACCGTGAGCTTCACATTCTGCTCCGGCTGCGAAGCGCGGATCATCTCGCGGAGCTGCGCATGGTCCTTCGCCTTTTTCCCATCGAAGGTCAGCACGCGGTCGCCTTCCTTCAGGCCCGCCTTGTCCGCGGGTGAGTCGCCGATCACGTTCAGGATTCCCACGCCCTCGTCCTTCTTGTCCTTCGCCTCGGCGTCGGCAGCGACCGCCGTATCGAGCGTGAAGCCGAGATAGCCCGGACGCGGATCCTTCCGTGCGAGGGGATTCAGGATCGGCACGGTCGGGAAGCCGGGGAGGAAAATCGCGGGCGGCTGCGTCTTCGGATCGGGCGCGGCATTTGGCTGCACAGCCGTCGCCGCGCCATTCACGATCACGTTGCCCGCTTGGAACTGAATGTTGCCGCCGCCCTGAATCTGAATGCGCGCACCGCCCTGAATTTGCACGCCGTTGCCTTGGATGTTGAGTTGCACTCCGCCCTGTGGCCGCACGTTGGCTCCGCCTGGGACATTCGCACCGCCTTGCATCTGGATGCGTGCGCCGCCCTGAATCAGCCCCGGCGCAGCGGCATTCGGCGGCGCGCCAGCGCCAGCAGCGGCACCTTGCAACGGCACGGGCGCGCCATTGCCATTCTGAAGCTGCACCGCACCACCGCCGCCTGCGCCCTGGATTTGAATGCGCACATTTCCTGCCGCACCGGGATGCAGCGGGCCGAATGGCGCGCCCGGCGGACGCTGGAGCATGTGCGGTGCAAGCGGAACCAGAGGTGCGGGCTGCTGCGGGGCTGCCGGAGCCGGAGCGGGTGCGTCGTCCGCAAATGCGCCCGGAACCGAGCACGCGAGCGCGAGGAGAAAATGGGTGAGGGGATGTCTGCGTTTCATGGCGTTGGTTTTTCTGAGGGATCAAATACGCGCATTCATCGCGCGATGGAAGTCTTCTTCAACAGCCGCGCGCTGGTGTCCTTCTTCGCCTCCAGCCACGCGACATTCGATCCGTCATCCGCGAAATGCCGCACGCCCACCTTCTTGATCATCGCATCCGCCACCTTCTTCAGCGGCGTGTAGCGCGGGTGATGCGCCTCCTTGTACGGATCGTTGCTCCGCGCGTTGTAGCAACAGATCATGGACCACCGCGGCTTGTCGGAATCGTTCTTCGCCGAGGCGTGCAGCAGGTTCGAGTGAAAGAACAGCGCATCGCCCGGCTTCATCACGCAATGCACCATTTCGTAGCGCTTCATCGCCTCGCGCACCCGCTCCATGTCCGCCCCCGCCTGGTCGCCCGTGAGCACATGCTCCACGCGCCCCATGTGGTGCGAACCCTTCAGCACCTGCATGCATCCGTTCTCCACCGTCGCCGCATCCACCGCGATGGACACGCTGCACAGGTTCGGCGTCAGCACCCCGTTCTCATACCAGTAGCCGTAGTCCTGATGCCACGCCCACGCCCCGCCCACCCGCGCATCCTTCATGATCATCTTCGAGTGGTAGTGATACGCCTCATCGCCGAGCAACTGCTCCACCGCATCCACCATCTTCCTGCACCGCGCGAACATCCCGTAGATGCCCTCGCCGGGATGATTCCAAAGCGACAGCCGCACCTTCGCCCCCGTCCCGTCGTCCCGGCTGAACGAATGCCGGTCCAGTTCCCGGTCCTCATGCGCCGCCCGGCTGAGCAGCCCCACCTCCTCGCGGTCAAAAAACTTGCGGGCAATGAGGTATCCGTCGCGGTGATACGCGGCGATTTGCTTCGTGCTGAACGATCCCTTTTTCATGGCGTGGGGGTGTGGGGTGAAAGGTGAGACTGCCCTCATTCCCTCGCACACATTCCCCGCCGGTGGAAGCCCAATGCGCGCGTATCGTGGGAACTCAGGGCGTGGAATCCACCTCCATTACCCCAATCGTGGAACCCAAATTACGGTTTCTTTGTCTTGTCAGAAGTTTTAGCAGAAGATGTTGCGGGTTTGGTTTTGCCGCTGGGAGCAGCAACGGAACGATTGGCGCTTTGTGACTTAACATGAGCGGCATTCCCCTGTTGATTAGGCTGTCGGCTGGCACCTCTGGATTGTCTCTGGGCCACATTATTCCGCGAATGAGGGCGATGATGGCCGTGCCTTCTAAAGTAGGTGGCATCATCAATATCATCATCGTCACCCCCGTCGTTCACGAAATCGGAGTTCAGCGGGGTGGAGGTTTGCTTGGCAGGTGGGCTTTGGAAGCTCGAACAACCCCAAGCGACAGCCGGAGGCATCGCTGCAGCGCTTGGTTATGCCGCTCTTTTGGTCGTTAATTTTTGACTCGGTCAAAGACATTGTGATGGTGTCTGCCTTCAGTCGCAAACTGATTGGCCCGCATATATTCGATCCTGTTAGCCGAATGGCTGCCATCGTTCCAATCAATCAATAATTGGCCGTCTTTGATATGCCAGCGCCCCTTTGCATGTTCTATGTGCATAGTGTCATCGGTAGAATCAATCGCGTATGAGCCATCCGAAGAAAATGTCAATACGCAGCTCTTGTCTCCATACCACTTGCCGACGATGAGTCTGGAAAGCGTTTTCTGATCGGGAAGCTTGTCCGCCATGGACACATTGCCGAAGGCAAGGATTGCTAGGATGGTGCAAAGCAAAAGTTTTGTGCTCATTGTTTTGATGGGGTTTCTGGGTTAGATGGAGTCGCGGTGAAGGGGACCCATGCGCGCGACGCTGCGACGCTTTCAGGAGAAAATGAAACTGGCAAGGGCAATTTGTCCGACTATTTTTCCGCTGAAGGAGCGGCATCGCTGTAGGGCTCGGCTGGATCCCGGCAATAGCCCAGCACTTCAGTGCTGGGGGAAAGAATGGGAAACCGAGCAAAGTCCCGTCAGGGACGGCAGAATGGCTGCCACGCTCCGCCGCGTCTGCCTTCCGGGCTGCCTTCGGCGGGCTTTCCCGCGCCGCCCGGTTCTTCCGTCCCTGTGGGACTTTGTTGTCCGGGAGCCCTGCGGGTCCCAGTGCTGAAGCACTGGGCTATTTTCATGGGGTTCCCCGTTTCCGCCAGGTTGCCGGCACCAGGGTGCGGAGGCGAGGCCGGTCGTGCCGGGAAAACGGGCGGTTCCGATTGAATGACGCTCGCATCCTTTGGGCGGAAGGCTGTCAGTGGATGGAAAACGGCTTTTTCTCACGAAAAACAGCCGTTTTTCGCAATGGATGCCCTTTTGGGTGCCTCAGAGACGGTTGGAAGTGGCGCAAAGACGGTCGTCTCTGTGACAGAGTCGGTCGTCTTCCTGACAAAGACGACCGTCTTTGCGATGGAGACGGTAGGATGCGGCTCAATTCCGGCGGGTCTGGGACGAAGACGACCGACTCTCTGACAAAGACGACCGACTTCCTGACGAAGACGACCGACTTCCTGACGAAGACGACCGACTCTCTGACAAAGACGACCGACTCTCTGACGAAGACGACCGTCTCTCTGACGAAGACGACCGTCTTTGCGCCGGAGACGACTGTCTCCAAGCGCCGGAAATGCGTCGGCGGGGCACATCCCGGAGTCCGTGCCGGGAATGCGGTCGGCTGCATACCGGGCACGGGGCGGCCTGTGCTTTGCGCGGTTGGCATGGAGGCGCACCTTTCACCGTCAGCCCCGCCGACGGGCGGTCCGCGCCTGCAATCCTGCGAATGCGGGCCGGATTCCCCGGTGTCTCCCACGGAACCGCGCGGGCACGCTCCGAAACCGGGCGCTGGCTCTGCTCGCGGCGGGGTGGCCAAATTGCAAGGGTGCGCGGCCTTCATGCCTGCGCTCACGCTTATCCAGCGGCCGCTCGCATCATCGCCGGGCCGGGCGTGGGCGGGGGAGCCTGTGCGCGCGTCCGGGGCATCGCGCCATTGCGGATTTCAGGCGGTGTCCGGGATTTTCACGGCGCACACGCTGTCGGCGAATGCCTGCAGGTCGGTGCGGTAGCTCTCGACCATATCCAGCTTGGAGAACCATTCCGGGAAGCATTGGATGGAGAGCGTGCTGCCTGCGGGTGAGGGGTTCACCTTCAGATGGACCTTTACGCCGAGGGTCCACTGGTTGCGGCGGAAGCGGACGTGAAATTCGCGCCCACCGGGCATCTCTTCGGTTTCCGTGAAGCGCGGATCCGACAGCTTCGAGCGCAGCGCCTTTGCCAACCGATCCGCTTCGGTGACGGTGTGGATGAGGATGGTCTTCTTCGCACGCCAGAGATCCGCATCCGTCATCGGCCTTCTGGAGAGGTAAAGGGCGATGGCGGCACCGCCGAGAGTCACCGCGCAGAAGCCAAGGGCAATGATGTGTGACAGGTGCATCTCGCGGGGAAACTAGTTGCGGTGCGACTTGAAAAAACGGACGCACGCGTGCAATGCCTTGCGCAGCAACTCTTCCACGACGGCAAGGATTGCGAAAACCACGCAGGCAACAAAAGTAAAGACCGAACCCATGAAACGGAGTAGGCGCACTAGTAGGGAGTCTGCCTATCTGGCTTAAGTTCAGTGTTCCAGTGAAGATTCAGTTACAAAACAGGCGGGCGACCCCGAAGCCGGGCGGAGGAGAGCCTGTGAAAAAAGCCAGCCGATGCGTGGCGTGGATGGAGCAGCGGGATGAATTTGGAAGCCAAGAAGCCAGGATGGGAGAAATGGACTCGCCTTCTTTTCCTGGCTTCCTGGCTTCCAAATCCGACTTGTTGCATAGTCTCCGAGTGCAATGTGCGGTCACACTTTCAAGGGCTTCCGCCGACTCTCCGGCTTGAAATCGGGCGGTATCAAGGTTCGCAAGCCCACGGTGTGCGGCAGACCGCAGACAACTCCGCGCTCGACCGGAGACGCCCCAGGGCGGCCAGCACCCACAACCCACAAAACAAGCCTGCCGGTATCCGCCTTCATTTGCCAACGCCTCCGCACTGCCGGAAATCCCTCCGAGATCGCCCTCATCGCCTCCGCCAGAAAACTTCTCGCCACTGTCAACACCGCCCTTCAGACCCCGCTTTTATCCCTTCCTGTTGAACACCGTTGCTCAGGGACATTCTTGTGCATATTTTTCCGGGAACCACATGCCCACACGACCCCCGTTGTTTTTCCCCGCACTGTTATGGTACGCCGCGTCGGGTGTTGCGCTTGCGGGGGCGGTTGATTTCAGCCGGGACATCCAGCCGCTGCTCTCGGAGAACTGCTACCATTGCCACGGGCCGGATGCGAAGGGGCGCAAGGCGGAGATGCGGCTGGACACGCGCGAGGGGGTGTTCCGCACAAAGGACGGGGTGACCGTGGTGAAGCCCGGCGACAGCAAGGCGAGCGAACTCATCTCGCGCATTTGCACGACGGACGAGGACGACGTGATGCCGCCGGTGAAATCGAACCGCACGCTCACCGCCGCACAGAAGGAGCTGCTGCGCCGCTGGGTGGACGAGGGCGCGAAGTGGGGCGATCACTGGGCGTTTGTCGTGCCGAAGCGGGCGAAGGAGCCGGGGAGTGTGGAGTTCGGAGTGCGGATTGCGGAGTGGGAAAAGCGCGAGCCTGCGCTCGGTGCGAAGCTACGCGGGCAGCAGGCGGCGCTCGAAAAATGGGCGAAGAATCCGGTGGATCGTTTCGTTTTGGATCGGCTGTTCGCGGAAGGTCTCGCACCTTCGCCGGAAGCATCGCCGGAAAAGCTTTGCCGCCGGCTTTACCTCGACCTCACCGGCCTGCCGCCGACGCCGGAGGAACTTGATGCGTTTCTCCAATCCGCAATCCACAATCCGCAATCCGCAGTCGAGTCGCTCGTGGACAAGCTGCTCGCTTCCCCGCGTTACGGTGAGCGCATGGTGTGGGAGTGGCTGGAGGCGGCGCGCTATGCGGACACGAACGGCTACCAGGGCGACCCGACGCGTTCGATGTGGTACTGGCGCGATTGGGCGGTGGATGCGTTCAACCGCAACATGCCGTTTGATCAGTTCACCGTCGAACAGATCGCAGGCGATCTGCTGCCGCAGCCGACGCACGAGCAGCTCGTCGCGACGGGCTTTCATCGCAACCACATGATCAATGGCGAGGGCGGGCGCATCGCCGAGGAGTCGCGCGTGGAGTACGTGCAGGATCGCGTGGAGACGACGGGGACGGTGTGGCTCGGGCTCACGTTCAACTGCTGCCGCTGCCACGACCACAAATACGATCCGTTCACTCAGCGCGAATACTACCAGCTCTTGGCGTATTTCAATTCCATCGAGGAGAGCGGCGCGAACGACGCGGGCGGGCTTGCGAAGCCGGTGATCAGCTTTGCGTCCGACGCGCAGAAACAGCAGCTCGCCGCGCTGGAGCAAAAGGAGAAGGACGCAAACAAGGCGCGAGCGGAAGTCGAGAAGCGCATCGGCGCGGATCAGTCGGCGCTCGAAAAGCTGCTGCTCGGGAAGGATGGGAAATTGCCCGACGCAAAGTGGCAGCCGCTCACGCCGAACGAAATCTACAGCGCAAACGGCGCAACGCTCACGGTGCTCGACGACGGTTCCGTCCGCGCGAGTGGCACGAGCCCGAAGTCGGACGATTACAACGTGACGATCCACACGACGCTCGGCGGAATCACGGCGTTCCAGATCGAGGCGCTGCCGGATGATTCGTTCGTGAACAAGGGGCCGGGGCGCTCGGACAACGGCAACTTTGTGCTGACCGAAGTGTCGCTGCAGGACGGCGGCGCGCCGGTCGCGCTGCATGCGGTGAACGCGGATTTTGCGCAGGGCGGATTTTCCGCGCAGGCGGTGTTCGACGGGAGCAAGAAGGGCTGGGCGATCATGCCGCAGTTTGGAAAGGCGCACACGCTGGTCTTTGCGGCGGACAAGCCGCTGCCGAGCGGAGGCACGCGCGCGCTCGGCTTCCGGCTGTCGTTTGGATTCGGACGCGAGCACACGCTCGGGCGCTTCCGCATTTCCGCGACGACGGACAATTCTGCGCTGCTGCGCGAAGTGCCGGATGCGATCCGCGGCATCGTCGCGAAGCCTGCGGCGTCGCGCTCGAAAAAGGAGAAGGAAGAACTCACGGCATTTCAATCGGGGACCAGCACCGAACTTGCCGCGGCGACCAAGGCCGCGGAGGCGGCGAAGAAGGCCAAGGCGGATTTTGAAAAGTCGCTGCCGCGCACGATGATCATGCATGACCGCGAGCAGCCGCGCGAGACGTTCATCCTCGTGAAGGGCGCCTACAATCAGTTCGCAGACAAGGTCGAGCACGGCGTGCCGGCGAAGCTCGCGCCGCTGCCCGCCGACGCGCCGAAGAACCGTCTGGCGCTCGCGCGCTGGCTCGTCGCGCCGGAAAATCCGCTCACCGCACGCGTGACGGTGAACCGGCTGTGGCAGCAATTTTTTGGGACGGGGATCGTGAAGACGGCGGACAATTTCGGATTGCAGAGTGATGCGCCGTCGCATCCCGAATTGCTCGATTGGCTCGCCGTGGAATTCCGCGAGAGCGGATGGGACGTGAAGAAGCTCGTGAAGCTCATCGTGACGAGCGCGACCTACCGCCAGTCATCGCGCGTCGCACCGGGAATGGCGGAGCGCGATCCGGAAAACCGGCTGCTGACGCGCGGCCCGCGCCATCGGTTGCCGAGCTGGATGCTGCGCGATCAGGCGCTCGCGGTTTCGGGATTGCTCGTGGAAAAGGTCGGCGGGCCGCCGGTGAAGACGTATCAGCCGCCGGGCATCTGGGAGGATGCGACGTTCGGAAAAATCACGTTCGCGCAGGATCACGGCGAGGCGCTCTACCGCCGCAGCCTCTACATTTTCTGGCGGCGCATCGTCGCACCCACGGTGTTCTTCGACGTGGCAAACCGGCAGAACTGTACCGTGAAAGTCACGCGCACAAACACGCCGTTGCACGCGCTGGTCACGATGAACGACATCACATTTGCCGAGGCCGCGCGCGCACTCGCGCAACGCACGCTTCTCGCACCGGGCGACGATGCGGCGCGCATTGCGGCGATGTTCCGCCGCTGCACGGCGCGGGTGCCGGGTGAAGATGAAACGCGCGTGCTGAACGCGCGCGTGCAGTTATTGCGGAGGAGCTACGCGCTGGATGCAGACGCCGCGCAGACGCTCCGCACTGTCGGCGAGAGCAAGGCGGACGCATCGCTCGCTCCGGGGGAACTCGCCGCGTGGACGGGCGTCGCGAGCGTCGTGCTGAACCTCGACGAGACGCTGAGCAGCGAATGAACCGGAGAGGCCGTGGTGCGAGGGCGTGGAAACTTCTCGCGTGGCTCGCTGCCACCGCGGTCTTCGGGTGCGCCGCATTTTTTCTGATGAAGCACACGCCGCCGCCAAGACCCACGCCGCCCGTCGAGCCCGAACGCGTCGCGGCTGCACGCTTGCGCTGCGGAGTGCGCCTGCGGGATGCTTTTGAAAAGGTCGGCGTGCGCTGGCCTGCGGATGAGATTTTCCTGCGCGTGATGAAGCGCGAGCGGCAGCTCGAACTGTGGGCGCGGAACGAAAGAGGGGAGTCGTTCGTCCTCGTGGAAACGCTGCCGGTGCTCGCGGCATCCGGCGGGCCGGGGCCGAAGCGGCGAGAGGGCGACTTGCAGGTTCCGGAGGGTTTTTACGAGGTAGTTCGTTTCAATCCGCTCAGCAGTTTTCACCTCTCGCTCGGGCTGAATTATCCGAATGCGTATGATCGCGCCCACGCCGATCCTGTTGCGCCGGGATCGGATATTTTCATCCACGGCGGAGCTGCGAGCATCGGCTGCGTCGCGCTCGGTGATGATGGAATCGAGGAGATCTATCTCGCGGCCCTCGACAGCCGTGTGCGCCCGGTTCGCGTGCATCTTTTCCCTGCGAAGGTGGACGCGCCGGACTGGCCCGCATGGCGCGATGCGCAGCTTGCGGAGCACCCGGAATTCCGCGAACTGTGGGATGGGCTGGCCGCGGCATGGACGCGTTTCGGGCGGGAGCGGCGCTGAATTTTGATGCCTAAGAAGCCGTGAGAAGGCATTTGCTTGGAAGGTGGAATCCGCTAGGCTTTCTTCCCCTTTCACCCACATTCCTATGCGCCGAACATTTGCCATCCTTTGTTTTATTCTCGGAATTTCCCTCGCGCCGTTCCATGCGCGCGCGCAGGGAAATGACGCCGCGCAGCAGCAGTTCGTCGAGGCGTTCCTCGGTGTGAGGAAGGGCGAGGAGCAGGAAAAGGCGGGCGATGCGAAGGCTGCGCTGGCGACTTACAAGACGGCGCTCGGCACGCTCATGCGGATCAAGGCGGAGAATCCGAAGTGGCAGGCGGACCTGCTCGATTTCCGAATCAAACGCACGGCGGAGGCGATCGATCGTCTCGATGGTGCGCCAGCCGGAGTCGCGACGATGAAGCCGGGCGGCAACACGGGGACTGATCTTTTTGATCCGGGAACGGTGATCCCGCCGCTGCCCAAGGTGACGTCACGCAAGCCGCCGGTTGCGGAGCCTGGGGGCGGTACTGACGATGTGCTCGCGCCTTTGAAGCAGCGCATGGCCGATCTCGAGGCTCGGCTGAATGAGGCGAATGAGAAGCTCCAGCAGGAGAGGGAAAAGAACACGAAGCTCGCCGCGGACATCGCCGAGGCGTTCGACTCGCAGAAGAAGGCCGAGGCTGCGCAGAAGAAGGCGCAGCAGCTCGCGGAAGTCCTCCAGGCGAGCATGCACGAATTGAAAACCGTGGGCGAGGAGAACGGTGCGCGCGCGAAGGAACTCGAGGCGAAGCTCACTGCGGCGAACCGCTCATCGGCGGAGACGAAGGCGGAACTGGAGGCCGCGGAGGAACGTGTCAGCCAGTTGCTCTCGCGCTCGAAGAAGATGACCGAAGTCGCCGCCACGGCCGCCACGCTGCCGAAGCAGGTGGACACGCTGAAGGCCAAGCTCGAAGCGGAGCAGAAGGCTACCGCGCAGCAGGCGGAGCAGGCGAAGAAGCGCGAGGAGGAGCTGAAGACGCAGATCGCCGCGCTCGCAAAGGACAAGGCGGAATCCGCAGGGGCCGTCGCGGAGATGAAATCGCTCCAGGCGAAGCTTGACGCCGAATTGAAGACGAGCGCGGGCGAGGCGCAGAAGGCCAAGAAGCGCGAGGAGGATTTGAAGGGTCAGATCGCCTCGCTCACGAAGGAGAAGAACGACCAGCACGAGGAACTCGTCCGCCTGCGCGAGCTGAACAAGAGTACGGACAAGCTCATGGCGGATAATGCGGGCCTGCTGAAAAAACTCGGCGAACTGGAGAAGCAGATCGTCACCTACAAAGCAGGTGACAACCGGGACTCGGAACTCGCGATGCTGAGGAAGCAGATCACGGACACGCAGAAGGCGCTTGTCACTTCCGATCAGAAGAATTCCGCGATGCAGTTGGAAATCGGCGATCTCCAAAAAAAGGTGTCCGAGTATTCAAAACAGATCGCGGAGTTCAAAGCCGACAAGAAGGCGAGCGCCGAGGAGCGCAAGAAGATGGAGGACGAGAACAAGCTGCTCCAGGGAATCGTGATGCGCGTGCTCCAGGAGGACGCGAACCGCAGCCAGCGGAAAAAGATGATCCAGAGCGAAGTCAGCAAGCTGCACATCCAGTCGGATGCGCTGCTGAGGCAGATCAGCTATCTTTCGCAGCCCGTGGTGCAGTTGAGCACGAAGGAAAGGAAGCTGTTCAAAAAGCCGGTCATCGAGGTGCAGGATGTGAACACGCTCGTCGCCGTGAAGACCGATTCCGCGCCGCCTGCCGGTGATGGGACGTCGCTCTCGAACACAACCGAACCGCCGAAGGCTGCGCCGGAAACGACGGAGCCTGCTCCTGCCGCGAAGCAGCCGGAGCCCGGCGGCACCACGCCGCCGGAGAACGTGAAGCCGACGCCGGAGCCTGCGAAGACCGAACCCGCAAAAACTGAACCTGCGAAGGCCGATGTTCCGCCTTCCACCGCGAAGACGAAATCCAACGATGATCTGCCGGTGAAGGAGCCCGCGGACACAAAGCCGGCTGATCCGAAACCCCAGGGCACGAAGCCGACGGAGCCAAAGTCGAACGACACAAAATCGTCGGATCCCGGAAGCACGCCGCCCGTGTCAGGCGGCGGAGTGAAGCTTCCCTCGGAAGTCCGTGTGATCGCAGATCAGGCCAAGAAGGCATTCGACAGCGAGAAGTTCGCCGAGGCCGAGCGACTGTACGAGAAGACGCTCCAACTGGCGCCGAACAATGTTTTTCTCCTCTCAAACGGAGCGGTGACGCAATACCGCCAAGGCAAATACAAGCAGGCCGAGGCGACTTTCAAGAAGGCGCTCGCCATTGCCCCGGAGGATGCCTTCTGCTGGTCCACGATCGGCATCGTCTATTATCAGGAGGAGAAATTTGACGACGCGGTGAATGCGCTCACGAAGTCTCTCGCGATCAATCCGCGGAATCCCACGGCGCACAATTATCTCGGCATCACCGCCGCGCACAAGGGCTGGCTGGAGGCTGCGCAAAAGGAACTCGAAAGCGCCGTGCAGCTCGATCCGAAATACGGCGATGCGTGGTACAATCTCGCCATCGCCCTCGCGAGCAAGACGCCGCCGGACAAGGACGAGGCCCGCAAAGCCTACGAAAAGGCCCTCGAATTCGGCGTGCCGAAGAGCCAGGAAATGGAGACGCTGCTCGCGAAGTAGCTGCGCCGTTATTTCGTGAGAAAATAGCCGCGCTGCTTCGCGGTGATCTCGTGGCCGAGGCGTTCGAGCACGGCTAGCATGTCTTCCCACACCTTGCGTTTCTCCGTGTTCGACTGGTTGTGCAGCAGGTAGGCGGGATGAAATGTCGGCATCATCGGGATGCCGCGGAATTCCTTCCACGTCCCGCGCATCCGCGTGATGCCCGCATTGTCAATGCCGAGCAGTCCCTCGACGGCAGTCCCGCCGAGCGCGACGATCACCTTTGGCTGGATGATCTCGATTTGCTGAATCAGGTACGGCTTGCAGACATTCATCTCCGCGGGCGTCGGCTTACGGTTTCCGGGTTCGCCGGGCGGCATGTTCGGACGGCACTTGAGGATGTTCGCAATGTAAACGTCCGCGCGGCGGAAATTCATAGCCTCGATCATTTTCGTGAGTGTCTGCCCGGCCTTGCCGACGAATGGCTCGCCGACGAGATCCTCGTCCGCGCCTGGTGCTTCGCCGACGAACATCACCTCCGCATCGGGATTGCCGACGCCGAAGACGACCTGCGTGCGCGACTGGACGAGGTGAGGGCATTTCGTGCATGCGAGCACGGGGCCGCGGAGCGCTTCGAGTACCGCGGCTTTTCCTGACGAAGAGGGCGCGGGAACCGGTGCCGCAGGTGCCCCCGTTTTTGTTTCTGACAGCGTTGGAAATTCAATCTTCGGCGCACTCGCGGACCGTCCGCGGGGATCTGCCGGTGCTGCACTAGTGGGAACAGGCTGTGTGGTGCGGGCTGCTGTTCGAGTCGGCGTCGCAGCCGCCGATGAGGTCGCACGCAACCGTTCGCAGGTGTGCAGCGATGCCCGCAGGCGGACGCCATTCGCCTGCATCTGCTGCAGTGCGCTGAGGACGATGTCTGTCGGCTGACCACTCATTTGAGATCCGCCGGCACTCCGGCGGCGATGAAATCGGACGGGATCGGCGCGGTGCAGTCGAGCGGAATTCCGGTGCGCGGATGCGTGAAGCCGAGCTTCCATGCGTGCAGCATCTGCCGCGTGAAGCCCGCGCGTTTGCCGTACACTTCATCGCCGACCACAGGATGCCCGAGGTGCTTCATGTGGACGCGGATTTGGTGTGTGCGTCCGGTGTGCAGCGTGCATCGCACGAGCGTGCCGCAGGGCAGTGCGGCGAGCGCGAGCCAGTCGGTCACCGCCTCGCGACCGTCACGTTCGCGTATGCCCATTTTTTGCCGGTGCACGGGATGCCGCCCGAGCGGGACGTTGACGGTACCTTTCTTTTTTTTGAAAATGCCCGTGCAGATCGCGAGGTAGATCTTGCGCACTTCACGTCCGGCGAACTGTTCGGTGAGCGACTGGTGCGCTGTGTCGTTTTTCGCGGCAACGAGGCAGCCGCTGGTTTCCTTGTCGAGACGGTGAACGATGCCGGGTCGCTCGACGCCGCCGATGCCGCTGAGAGATTTGCAGTGGTGCAGCAGCGCGTTCACTAGTGTGCCGCCCGCGTGGCCGGGCGCGGGATGCACGACGAGCCCGGCGGGTTTGTTGATCACGATCAGGTCTTCGTCCTCAAACAGAATCTCGAGTGCGATGTCCTCCGGCAGATTTTCCGAGGCGACCGCTGCCGGCACGGTGAGGACGATTGTTTCGCCACCGCGCAGCTTGCACGAGCGCAGTCTTGGTTCGCCGTTTGCGAACACGCGGCCCTCTCCCATGAGCGACTGGATTCGCGAACGCGACAGTTCGCCGATGCGTGCTGCGAGGAAATGATCCAGCCGCGAGCCTGCGTCGGCAGCCTCGGAGACAAATTCAAAGCGCGTCTCACTCACTTGGCGGCGCGGGGTTTGGCCTGCTCGCCGGAAACGCGTTTCATCGCACAGGTCTTTGCAGCGTGGATGACGAGATCGGCGACGCGGCGTTTCAGTCGGAATCCGCGGAATAGCAGGCCCGTCACGAATGCAGCGGAGAGGAGCCACAGCCAGCGATCCTGCGCGTGCGAAAAAATCTGCCGGTAGAGCAGCGTGCTCAGAAGGATCACGCTCACGAGGAAAGTCGTCGGCACCATCATCAGGCCGAGGCGTGCGCGTGTGAGGCACTTCGGTCCGCCGTGATATTCGGTGACGGTTGCGACCTTCACGCTCCACCACACGTTGCCGTACACGAGAACGTCCCACGGTTTCCAGCCCGTGTCCGTCGAGTAGCGCCAGCCTTCGTCTTCGAGGAGTTTCACGGTCTCTGCGATCAGTGCTTCGCGGCCCTGGCCGGTCTCATTCCAAAAATCGAGCTGCCGCGTGCTGCCCGAATGCGCCTCACGGCCGATGCCCGGCTCGGGCTTCGAGATGACCGCCGCTGGCGTGCGCTTGAACTTGAGCCAGGTGAAGTAGCGCGCCCAGCCGCGGCCCAGCGGCTGCATGAACGCGAGGAACGCGACGAGCAGCCGCGCGGCGAGCGTGTCGTATTTCGGCTCGATGCGGATGTTCACCATCCAGCTCAACGCGACGCTGATCGTGCCGAGCAGCATGATCACCGGCACGACGCGCAGCCACTCGAGCGGGATGCCGAGCACGCCGATGAAAAGCGTGAGCGCGATCCATTCGATGCTGCTGAGATATGCCGCGATCTGCGACTGCTGCGCGGGGTAGAGCGACTGGAAAAGTCCCTGGCCAAAAACACCGTGGTAGATCAGCGGACGGCTGAACAGCAATGTGAGCCTCGGTGCGCCGTAGATCTGTCCCTTCCACTTCGCGGTGCCCGTCGGGCCGAAAAAGATGAGATGCTTGAACCGCAGCAGCGCCTCCGCCTCGCCGTAGCCTTCCTGCTGTTTGCGGAATGCCGTGAGGGTGAAACGCCGGTAGTGCCACACGATTGCGCTCGGCGAAAATGCGACCTCGCCGCCGCTCGTCTGCAGGCGCCAGCAGAAGTCCACGTCGTCGCCCGCCTTGCGATATTCCGTGTCGAATCCGCCCACGAGATCGAATGCCCAGCGCCAGAACGCCATGTTGCAGCCCGGCACATGCTCCGCAACGGTGTCCGTGAGCAGCACGTGGCTCGGCCCGCCGGGGCTTGCGGCGACCGCGGCCTGCACCCAGTTCACCGCGGGCGGCGAAATGTTCGGCCCGCCGACACCCGCGTAGTTGCCGCTCGTGAGCACGGCGATGAGGTAGTAGAGCCAGTCCGCGTCGGGCATGCAGTCGCTGTCCGTGTAAGCGATCACTTCGCCGGACGATGCGTATGCGCCAACATTGCGCGCATAGCTGAGGCCCATGTTTTTCTGCACGATGCTGACGAAGTGCGGGAGCTTCCGCTCGAACTGCGCGCGGTGTGCCTCCCACTGCTTCACAATTTTCTGCGTGTCGTCCTTCGAGCCGTCGTCCACGAGCACGATTTCAAAATCGGGATAGCGCACCTCGTCGAGCGCACGCAGGCAGTCGCCGAGCGTCTTGCCGCCGTTGTAGCTGCACACGATCACGCTCACTTTCGGATAACGCGCGAGCGGCACGACCGTGGTGATCGGAGCACCGCCGCCGAGCTTTGCCTTCAGAGTGTGGAAAGCCTTCTTCGGTTTCCGATCCTCGGTGACGAGGCCGAATTTCCAGTCCGTCACCTCGTGCCCGCCCGTGAACCACTCGTCCGTCCACGAGAAAAAAATGGTGCCCGCCGCGCCGCCTTTCACGACGACATCAAGATGCCAGTCGAGCACCTCGGCCTGCTTCTCCTCGCCGTTGCGCAGCGTGTCCATGCCGAATTCCCCGAGGATCAGCGGCTTTTCCTCCGCGATATTTTGCAGCCGCGCGAGGTAGCGCTCGAAGTCCGCGCGCCGCTCAAGGTACACGTTCAGCGAGAGAAAATCCACGTTGGCGGGACGCAGATACTCGGTCGGCGGGAAGCTCGCGTAGCTGTAGAGCGGGCGCGGATCCGTCGCGCGCGCGACATCAATCAGCTTCTCCAAAAAACGTTGCACGCGATCCGCGCCGAGCCAGCGGATGATCGTCGTCGGCACCTCGTTGCCCACGAGGTATGCGAAGATCGCGGGATGCCCGACATTTCTCCCGACGATCTCGCGCACGACGCGGATGATCTGCTTCATCAGTGATCGCGAGTTCAGGAATTCGACGTGCTGCGTCCACGGAATGCTCACCAGCACGCGCAAGCCGAGTTCCGCCGCGAGATCCAGCAGCCAGCGCGCGGGCACATGATACACGCGGATGAGGTTGATCCCCATCTCGCGCATCTGCGCAAAATCACGCCGCGCCTGTTCCGGCGTGCTCATGAAATCACCGTCCGCATTCAGCCGGAACGGCCCGTACGTCACGCCCCGCAGGAACCACTGCTGGTCGCCCTCAAAAAAAAACTTCGCGCGGACTTTGATCGGCGGGAGTTCGGCGGCGTGCTTGGTGGGTTCGGACATGTGGGCGGGCCTTTTACGGACGCGGGCACTCCACCGCAAGCAGACGCGCTCCCGTTTTGCAGATGCCCCTCACACCTTCACCCGTTCGATCCGCGCGCCGAGGGCGTTGAGCTTCTCGTCTATGGACTCGTAACCGCGGTCAATGTGATAGACGCGGTTCACTTCGGTAACGCCGTCGGCCTGGAGACCGGCGAGGACGAGCGCGGCGCTCGCGCGGAGATCGCTCGCCATCACGGGCGCGCCGCTGAGCTTTTTTACGCCCTTGATGATCGCCGTGTGGCCGTCGAGCGAGATGTCCGCGCCCATGCGCTTCAGCTCGCTGACGTGCATGTATCGCTGCGGAAAAATCGTCTCGCTGATCACGCTGATACCGATCGTGCGGCAGAGCAGCGCGCACATCTGCGCCTGCATGTCGGTCGGGAAACCGGGATAGGGCTCGGTGGTGAGGCGCAGCGGCTTCGGGTTGCCGTTGCCGCGCACGGTGACGGAACTCGCGGCGGTCTCGACCTCGTAGCCGCTCTCGCGGACATGGGTGATGACGCTCGCGAGGTGCTCCGGCTTCACGCGCTGCAATTTCACCTCGGTGCCCATCATCGCGCCGGCGACGAGATATGTGCCGGCCTCGATGCGGTCGGGGATCACGCTGTGCTCCGCGCCGTGCAACTCCTTCACGCCCTCAATGGTGATGCGCCGCGTGCCTGCACCCTCGATTTTCGCGCCCATCTTGTTCAGAAAATTCGCGAGGTCCACGACCTCGGGCTCGGCGGCTGCGCCCTCGATCACGGTCACGCCTTTTGCGAGCGTGGCGGCCATCATCACATTGTCCGTACCGAGCACGGTCGGGCCGTTTTTTCCGCGGAGATTCATCTCCGAGCCGCGCAGCGTGCGGGCGGAAAGTTTCACATTGCCGTGCTCGATCACGCTCGTCGCGCCGAGCGCCTCGAAGCCGCGGATGTGGAGATCGATCGGACGATCGCCGATGACACAGCCGCCGGGAAGCGAGACGATTGCCTTCTTTTTCCGCCCGAGCAGCGGCCCGAGGACGCAAACGGACGCGCGCATTTTTCGCACGATGTCGTAGGGTGCCTCGGATTTAATTTTCACGGCCTCGACTCGCACGGTGCCGCTCGCGCGCTCGACACTCGCGCCGAGGTGCGAGAGGATTTGCAGCATGAAATGAATGTCCGAGAGATCGGGCACGTTTGAAATCACGCACGGCTCCTTCGTGAGCAGCGTGGCGGCGAGGATGGGCAGCGCGCTGTTTTTGCTGCCGGAGATGCGGACGTTGCCGCTGAGCTTGTGGCCGCCGTGAACGAGAATCTTATCCATGAGTGGTGATGAGGTAACGGTCGCGCCCCTGCAAATCTTTCAGGATTTTCGCATCGCGAAATCCGTGTGCCGGGAGTTCCGCTGCGAGAATTGCGGGCTGATCGAGGCCAAGTTCGAGTGCAAGCGTGCCGCCGTTGCGCAGTTTTTCCGCGGCCTGCGGGAGCAGTCGGCGGATGAGATCGAGGCCGTCCGCACCGCCGTCGAGTGCTGCGCGCGGGTCGCGCTGCACCTCGGGTTGGAGCGATGCAAGCTCCCCCGTGGGAATATAGGGCAGGTTCGCGACGATGAGATCGAACGGGCCTTCCGCGGCGGAGAGCAGGTCGCTTTTTGAAAAAATCACGCGTTCGGCGAGGCCGGTGCGCGTGGCGTTTTCGTTTGCGAGCGCGAGTGCGTCGTCGGAGGCGTCGAGTCCGGTCACTTTTGCGCCGGGCAATGCGAGCGTGAGCGCGAGTGCGATGCAGCCGCTGCCTGTGCCGACATCGGCGATGCGTCCGTTTCTCCACGGGCATGCGTCCTCCTTCGACTGCGCGGCGAGCAATTCGCAAAGCTGCTCCGTCTCGGGCCGCGGAATGAGCGCGCGCGCGTCGGACTTCAGCGTGAGGCCGAGGAATTCCACGGTGCCGAGGAGGTGTTGCAGCGGCTCGCGCTGCGCACGGCGGCGGACGAGTTCGCGAAGAGGCGCGAGTTCGCCTTCGGTGAGCGGGCGTTCAAACTCGATGTAGAGATCCATGCGCTTTTTTTTGAGCACATGCGCGAGCAGGTGCTCGATGTTGAGCCGCGGACTTTCGACGCCGCTCTTTTGAAAAAACGCCGTCGTCGCGGTGATGACTTCGAGCACGGTCTTTATGGGCGCGGCCTGGGTCACTGCGCGGATTGCAGCTCGTGGTTCAGCACGCTCACGCAGTAGATCGCGGCGGTCTCCGTGCGCAGAATGATCGGGCCGAGCGTGACGGGCCGACAGCCGTGGCTCTTCGCCAGCGCAACTTCCGCAGGGGTGAAATCGCCCTCGGGGCCGATGAGGATCAGCACGCTGCGCGGACGCTTTGCGCCGGTCTCCGCGAGCACCTGCTTGAGCGGACGCGCGTCGCCTTGCAGCGAGCCGATGAGCATCAGATCAAATTTCTCATTGCGTTCAAAAAGTTCGCGCGGCGTGCAGGGCTTGGCGACGTGCGGGAGGAAATTCTGCCCGCACTGTTTGCATGCCTCGATCGCGGTGCGCTGCCACTTTGCCTGCTTGCGGATGTGATCCTCCTCCGCGCCGCGCACGACGGTGCGCTCGCTCATGAGCGGTGCGATTGCGCCGACGCCGAGTTCCGTCGCCTTCTCGATGATCAGCTCCATGTTTTTCCCCTTCGGCACCGCCTGTGCGAGCGTGATGCGGCAGGGCAGGGGAATTGTTTTTGTGAGCGAAATTTTCCGCAGTTCCGTCCCGGACTTGCCGTGATTTCCCAGCTCGACCTCCGCCTCGTGTCCCTCGCCGTCGAACACCGTCGCACGCTCGCCGGGCTTCATCCGCAGCACGTCGAAGGCGTGGTGCGACTCGGACGCATCGAGCGCGAGACGCCCGGGGTTCCAGGCGATGCTGGGAATGTGAAAGCGCGGCATCGCTATTGGAAAAACTCGCGTGCGCGCTCGAAGAAGCTCTTGTGTGCTGGCGGCACCTCGTCGCCGAGCAGCTCGGCGAATTCCTGAAGCTTGTGCTTCTGCTCGGCGGTCAGCTTTTTTGGCACGGCGATGACGGTGCGCACGTGCAGGTCGCCCATGTCGCCGCTGCCGAGTTCGGGCATCCCTTTTCCGCGCAGCTTGAAGGTCGTGCCGCTCTGCGTGCCGGCTGGAATTTTCAATGTCGCGTCGCCGTGCAGAGTGTTGACCTTGATCTCGCCGCCGAGCGCCGCCATCGCGAAGCTGATCGGCAGATCGCAGTAGAGATTCGAGTCCTCGCGCTCGAAAATCTCGTGCTCCTTCACATGGATCACGACGTAGAGGTCGCCCGCCTGACCGCCGCGGACGCCGGCCTCGCCGTTGCCCGTGCTGCGCAGGCGCGAGCCGTCCTCGATGCCCGGCGGGATTTTCAATTTGATGCGCGTGCTCTGTTCCGAGCGGCCTTCGCCGCGGCATTCGCCGCAAGGCTTCTCGACGGTCTGCCCGGTGCCTCGGCAGCGGGGGCACGTCTGCGCGACCTGAAAAAATCCGCGTGATGTCACGACCTGGCCGCGGCCTCCACAGGTGCTGCACGTCACCACGCGCGAGCCCTTTTCCGCGCCGGTGCCGTGGCACGCGGTGCAGGCGCTTGGCTTGGAGACTTCGATTTCCTTTTCCGCGCCGAATGCCGCTTCCTCGAGCGTGATCTGCATGTCGTAGCGCAGGTCGCTTCCGCGCTGCCGGCTCTCTCGCTCGTTTTTGCCGCCTCCACCGCCGCCGAAGAACTGCTCGAAGATATTCCCGACTCCGCCACCACCGCCACCGAACACATCGCGGAAGATGTCCATCGGATCGTGGAATCCTGCGCCGCCACCACGGGCACCGCCGCCCTGCGCGAACGCTGCGTGGCCGTAGCGGTCGTAGGCCGCGCGCTTGTCGGGATCGGAGAGCGCCTCGTACGCCTCGCCGAGTTCCTTGAAGTTGTCCTCGGCCGTCTTGTCGCCCGGATTTTTGTCCGGGTGCAGCTTCACCGCGAGCTTGCGGTAGGCCTTCTTGATTTCATCCGCCGCCGCGCCTTTGGCAACGCCGAGAATTTCGTAGTAGTCGCGTTTGTGTTTGGACATTCGAGTTTGGGCGCTAGGCTGCGGGTGCGCCCTTGCTCACGACCACCATCGCCGCGCGAAGCAGACGGTCGCGCAGGCGGAAGCCGCGGCGGAGCTGCCGGATGATTTGTCCCTCGGGTGCCTTTGCGTCCTCCTCCTGGCTCACGGCTTCGTGAAGGTTCGGATCGAATTTCGTGCCGACGGTCTCGATCACTTCGACGCCGCTGCTGCTCATGAATTCCTTGAGCTGCCGCTCGATCATTTCCATTCCCACGACGATCGGCGATTTCGGATCGCCCTTGCGCACCTCCATCATGCCGAGGTCGAAATTATCCAGCACCGGCAGCAGCCGCTCGAGCAGCACGGCCTGCGCGCGCTTGAAATCCTCGTCGCGTTCGCGGGCGACGCGCTTGCGGTAGTTGTCGAGATCGGCGGTCGCGCGCATCGCGGCGTCTTTCCACTTTGCGGCCTCGGCCTCCGCGGCGTCGAACGGATCGAGCGCCTCGGTCTCCGCATTGGCGGCGTTGGGTTCGGCTGTTTCGGGTTTTCCCGTAGTGTCCACGTTTGGTGTGCTCATTTTTTCAAGATGGTGATCAGTGTGATGTCGTCGTGCGGCGGCTGGTCGCCGATGAAGGCTTTCACGTCACTGGTGACGCGCTGCACAATGCCGGCTGCGCCTTCGGATGCGCTCGCCTGGACAGAGCGAATCATCGCTTCCAACCCGAACTCGTCCCCGTTCCGGTCTTGCGCCTCGGTGACGCCGTCGGTGTAGAGGATCAGACAGTCACCGGGTTCGAGGAACAGGGAAAATTCGTTTGTGACCCTATTGAACGCGCCACCGCTGTCAATGCCCACAGCCATGCCCGGCGGGTTCACCTTTGTGACGCTCTTGTCCGCGGCGCGGTACACGAGTGGCGCGTCGTGGCCCGCACGCACGAGGCGGATTTCATTGCCACGCCGATCCATCACGACGTATGCGAGCGAGATGAACATGTCCTCGCGGATGTCCGGGTAAAGCTGCGCGTTCAGCTTGCGGATCACCTCCGCCGCGGTGCCTTCGCCGCGCGCGAGAAGGCGCAGGGCGGTGCGGGTCATCGCCATCAGCAGCGCCGCGGGGATGCCCTTGCCCGACACGTCCGCGACCACCACGCCGGTGCGATCTTCATCGAGCGGGATGTAGTCGAAATAATCGCCGCTCAGGTAGCGCGCCGGCATGTTCGTGCCCGCCACATTGAAGCCCTCGATCACGGGCGGCTCGCTCGGCAGCAGGATGCGCTGCACCTCGTTGGCGATGTTCAGATCCTTTTCGATCTGCTGTTTCTCGGCGGCCTCGTGGTGGAGAAATGCGTCGAACAGCGAAAACGCCGTCTGCTCCGCGAGCGCCTTGAACGTGTTGAAATGCTCCGGCCCGAACGGCTGGCTCTTGCCCGAGCGCGCGAGCGCGAGCACGCCGAGATTCTGCCCCGCGTACACGAGCGGTGCGATGAATGCCGAATTCACCCCGTAGGCGAGCAGTCGCTCCAGCCGTGCGTCCGTGGGCAGCAGCGAGATCACATTTTTTTCCGCGAGCGCGAGGCCGATGAGGCCCTCGCCGACTTTCACCGCCTGGAGCCGGATTTGCGCGTGGACGGAAGTCATCGCGGAGCCGACGATTTTCGGCAGCTCGACAAAGGGCGGCGATCCTTTCGAGACGTATGTCGGCTGCAGCACGGTGCCCTTCACGTTCGTGAGGTAGAGCGTGCCGCCGTCCGCCTCGAGGATTCGCAGCGCACCCTCGACGATGCGCCCGTCGAGATCGCCCGCGTGCGAATCGTCCTTCAGCGCCTCGCCGATCGCGTGGAGGAAATCGAACACACGCCTTTCCTCCGTCTGGATCTTCACCTTCTCGCGCATCAGCTCCGTGACTTGCCGCCGGTGAAGCCGCCCGGCCTTGATGCTCCACCCGACTGTTGCGACGAGCGCGGTGGAGAGGATGAATTCGGCCAGCATAGGATTTTGCGGGCGGTGAAAATGAGTCCGCCCATGCCCCGGCTGCAAGCATTGGATTTCATTCGCGCGTCTTGAAGGGCCGAAGACGTGCGTGGCGCGTCAACGCCGATCGCCGCGATTTCCGGCACGCGAACAGGCGCGCGTGGCCAAAGCTCTTGACGCTCCCGCGACTGTGGCGACGATGCGCGGACATGCGATTTCAGACATTTTATGAAGGGCGGCACTTTCTCCTGCCCGCGCTCGTGGTGACAATTTTCGGCGCCTGGCTCTCGGCGGACTGGCTCGGCTGGCTGTGGGTCACGGTTCCCGCGGCGCTCGTGTTTGTGTTCTGCGCGAATTTTTTCCGCGACCCGGATCGTGCCGTGCCGGGCGGCACAGACATCGTTGTTGCCGCAGCGGATGGGGTCGTGGACGCGATCGAAGTCGTCGAGGAAAAGGAAGTGCTCGGGCGCCCGTGCAGGCGCGTGAGCATTTTTCTGAATGTCTTCGACGTGCATGTGAACCGCGCGCCCATCGCCGGACGCATCATCTACACGCAACACCATCCCGGCACGTATCTCGATGCGCGCGATCCGTACTGCCACCAGAAAAACGAGGCGCTCACATGGGCCTTTGCCGGCGAGCGCTCGACGCTCGTGGTGCGGCAGATCACCGGCGCGATCGCGCGGCGCATCGTGCCGTGGAGCAAGCTCGGTGCGACCGTCGAGAAGGGGCACCGCTTCGGCATGATCCGCTTCGGCTCGCGGACGGACATTTTCTTTCCGCTCGACGCCGAGATCCTCGTGAAGATCGGCGACCGCGTGGAGGGTTGTTCGAGCATCATCGCGCGCCTCGCCGCGCCGGATCCGTGCTACGTTGCGAATGCGGGGATGCCCGCGATTTTGATCTAACGCCCCCGCAATGACCGAGAACCAACCACCCAGCGCGGCGAAGAAGGAGCACGATGACGGCTCGCCGAAAATCTACCTCCTCCCGAATCTGATGACCGCGGGGAATCTCTTCTGCGGATTTCTCGCGACGCTGAAAATTCTTCACGGCACGCTCGCGGTCAGCACCGCGCAGATCAAGGCCAACGCCGCTGCGCAGGCCGCAGAGATGGCCCGCGCGCTCGACGCGGGGAACCACGACTTCAAGATGGCGATCTGGTGCATCCTCGCGGCGTGCATTTTCGATCTGCTCGACGGACGGCTCGCGCGGCTCGGCGGGACGGACAGCCCGTTCGGCCGTGAGTTCGATTCGCTGGCGGACATCGTGAGCTTCGGCGTCGCGCCCGCGCTGCTCGTGAGCCGCGTGGTGCTGCGCGAATTCGACCGGCTCGGCTGGCTCGTCGCTTCGGTCTATCTCGTCTGCGGCGCGATGCGTCTCGCGCGCTTCAACTGCATCGCCGCTTCCGGCGTGCCGGGTGCGGGCAAGGATTTCAAGGGCTTCCCGATTCCCGCCGCGGCCGGCCTCGTCGCGAGCATCACGCTTTTCATGCTGTGGCTGAACAACGACCGCCTCGAGCAGAGCCTCACGAAATGGGTGCTGCCGCCGCTGTTGCTGTTCCTCTCGTGGATGATGTTCAGCGGTTTCAAGTATCCTAGCTTCAAGGCGATCAACTGGCGCACGACGCGCACCATCCCGAAGTTCATCGGCATCGTCTCCGTGATCAGCCTCACGGTGATGTATTACCAGTGGATGCCGGCGGTGATCTTCATCACGTATCTGCTCTACGGCTTCCTGCGCCCGTTTCTCTCGCGGAAGATCAAGGAGGGGATCGAGGATGAAATCGAGGACGACGACGAACACGAAAGCCCGTGACGGGTGTTGATCCGATCGCCGCAATAAATCAGATCGTGTGAGTGCGAGTGCCCGGCGTTGGACGTTAATCTTTGTGCACTTCAGCAGAACCGTCCACGCCGGCGAGTTCAGGATAAAGCTTCTCCACGCACCGCGGGCAGATGCCGTGTGTGAATTCCGCTTCGCTGTGCGCGGCGATGTATTTCTCGATGATGTGCCATTCGCCTTCCTCATCCCGAATTTTGTTGCACGAGGCGCAGATGGGAAGGAGGCCGCTGAGAAGCTTCACCTTCGCGAGCGCGGCCTCCAGTTCGATGACGAGGCGACGGACTTCAGACTCCTTGGCGTGCTTGTAGAGCGCGACCTCGATGGTGACCTTGAGCTCGCGGGCTTGGAAAGGTTTCAGGATGTAGCCGAAGGGCGCGGCGTTGAGGGCGCGTTCGAGCGTGGCCTCGTCGGAATGCGCGGTGAGGAAGACGACGGGAATGTCGTCGTCGCCGCGGATGGCGCTGGCGGCGGTGATTCCGTCCATGTCGCCGCGCAGGAGGATGTCCATGAGGACAAGGCCGGGCTTCAGTTCCTCGGCGATCTTCACGGCGTCGGCCGCGTTGTCCGCGATGCCCACGACTTCGTGACCCAGGGAAAGCAATTCCCTTTTCAGATCGAGCGCGGTGATGGCTTCGTCTTCCACGATCAGGATTCGGGTGCTCATGGCAGGATGGAGTTTTGGATTCTGCTCAGGGATTTGGAGTGGAGCCGGTTTGCTCCGGGGGGCGGTGCCCGGCGGGCCAGCGGATGGTGACGCTGGTTCCAGCGGGCCCAGTTTGAATTTCCCGCTGTCCGCCGATTTGTCGAGTGAGACTTTCCACCAGATCAATGCCGATCCCCGCGGATTGTTCGGGCGAAAAATCCGGCGGCATGCCGGGGCCGTCGTCCTGCACGGTCAGTTCGTGCATCTCCTCGCCCGCGCGCAGCCGGACGGTGAGCACGCCGGAGCGGCCGCCGGCAAAGCCGTGCTTCATAGCGTTGATCATCAGTTCGCTGGCGATGAGGCCGAGTGGGATTGCGGTATCGGGAACGAGTTCGAGCCGGTCGCGCTGGAGGTCGAGCCGAACGCGGGTTCCGATTTCGGCACTCGATCCGAGGATCATCCGCGTCATCTCGGCAAGATAGTCGCCGAATTCGAGCCGCGCAAACTGGCCCGTGCCATACAGCCGTTCATGGATGAGCGCCATCGCGCGGATGCGGTTCCGGCATTCCGCAAAGACACCCTTCTGCACCGGATCATGCAGCTTTTCAGAGTGCAGGCTGAGCAGGCTGGAAATCACCTGCATGTTGTTCTTCACGCGGTGATGGATCTCCCTGAGCAGCATCTCGGACTGCTCCAGCGCGGCCTGCTGCTGCGCCTCGAAGCGTTTGCGCTCGGTGATGTCGATGATGGATGCGAGCACAAACGCGCCTTCCCCGGTGCGGACGGGATTCAGGCCGATCTCAATCGGCACTTCCGTTCCATCCTTCCTGCGCCCGAACAGATCGCGCCCGGCTCCCATCGGCCGCGCCGAGGGCGTATGGAAAAAATCGCCGCGATGGCCGGGATGCGCGGCGCGGTAGCGTTCCGGCACGAGCATTTCCACGGGCTGATTCAGCAGGTCTTCGCGCGCGTAGCCGAAGAGCCGTTCGACCTGCGAGTTGACCAGTGTGATCCGCCCGTGGCTGTCCGCCATGAGCATCGCATTGGGCGCCGCCTCGACGACCAGGCGCACATGCTCCAGCGCCGCTTCGCGTTCGGTTTCGATCTTTTTGCGCTCGGTGATGTCACGGAGGAATCCCGTGAACAGAGGCGTGCCGTCCGAATCAATTCGCGTGATGAAGACTTCGGTCAGGATTTCAGTCCCGTCGGCACGCCTTGCGGGCAACTCGATCAGCCGGCGCATCACCGCGTCATGGCCCGTGGCGAGATGCCGCACAAGACCGGCCCGGTGCGCCGCACCCAGCCGCTCGGGGATGATCAGTCCGGCCATTTCCCTGCCGACCGCGGCATCAGCGGAGTAGCCGAAGATGCGTTCCGCCGCCTTGTTCCATTCGACCACCTTGCCGCTCTGATCCATGGTGATGATCGCATCGAGTGACGCGCCGAGCACCGCGGACTCAAACGCCTCAAGTCGCCGCAGTGCAGCCTCGGCCGTTTTCTTTTCCTCGATTTCGCGGAGCAGTTCCGCGTTCACCTCGGCCAGTCCGGGCAGGTGGAGCGCTTTTGGCATTGCGCGGATCAGCGCAAACACCGTCGCCCACGAGACAATCGCCGTCACCACTTTCATCGCGCCGGAAAGGCGGTACCACGGATGCCAGAAGATCGTCGCCTCGATGAGATGCCCGATGCCGCACGAAAAAATGAATGCGCCGAAGAGCCAGAAGATCGGCGGGAACGGCAGGTTCTTCCGCTTGAGGATGAAGTAAACGAGGACCACGGGAATCGCGGCGTACGCTCCGAAGATGGCCACATCCGAGCACACATGCACCCAGCCGTGAACATCGGACCAATCCCCGCACTGCCATCGCGGGGGAAAGCCGTCCGTGCTGAACAGATGCCGGAGGAATTCAGGCATGGCTTACCGGTCGCGGCGGGTGAATGCGGTTTCAAGCCCAAACTTCTGCAAACCCATCCGGCAGGAATCGCACTGCAAAGTGGCCGCCCGTGTGAACCGCCACTCGTTGCGTGGTGACGGTGCAGAGAGGAACCTTGCCGGGCCTTACAGCACCTTGTTCGCGTCGTCGCCGAGAAACATGCGGAAGCGGTTCTTATCAATCGCCTTCATGTAGGCCTCGACGGGGCTGACCTTGCCTTGCTGCATCACGCTCCAGATCGCGTCGTCCATGAACTGCATGCCCTCACCTTTTCCGCCGACGAGCACATCCTGAAGTTTCTGCGTCGCGCCCTCGCGGATGATGGATGCGGCGGCGGTGTTCACGACGAGGATTTCATTCACGGCGAGCCGACCGCCGGTGTCGCAACGTTTCAGCAGGAGTTGCGCGACGACGCCGCGCAGGGAGTTCGCGAGCATGGTGCGGACCTGCGACTGCTGGTCGGAGGGGAAGACGTCCACGAGACGGTCCACGGTTTTGCGCGCGTTGTTCGTGTGCAGCGTGCCGAAGACGAGCAGGCCGGTCTCGGCGGCGGTGAGCGCGAGTTGGATCGTCTCAAGGTCGCGCATTTCGCCGACGAGCACGATGTCCGAATCCTCGCGCAGCGATGCCTTCAGGCCCTGCGAAAATGTCGGCGTGTGCTCGGGCACTTCGCGCTGCGTGATGATGCTTTTCTTGTTCACATGCACGAATTCGATCGGCTCCTCGACGGTGATGATGTGCCGCGTCTGGTTCGAATTGATGTAGTCAATGAGCGCCGCGAGCGTCGTGGATTTTCCCGAGCCGGTCGGGCCGGTCACGAGCACCATGCCGCCCCGCAAGTGGCCGAAGTTCTTCACGACCTCCGGGATGCCGAGCTGTTCGAGCGTCATGATCTTCGTCGGGATGAGACGGAAGACGCAGCCGAGGCCGTTGCTCTGCTTGAGGAAATTGCAGCGGAAACGCGAGTCCGCGTTCATCTCGTAGGCGAAGTCGAGGTCGCCGCTTTCGATGAATCGCTTCCATCGCTCGGGGCCGCTGATTTCGCTCATCATGTAGGCCATCTCCTCGCGCGTGAGCAGTTCCTCGCGGATGGGCTTCATCTCGCCGTGATGCCGGATCTTCGGCGGCGATCCTTCGCCGAGGTGGAGATCGGACGCGCCCGCCTGCACGAGGACTTCGAAGAATTGGTCAATGTAGGCCATTGGGAGAAGTTGAGAGGTGAAAGTTGAGTGTTGAGAGAAAGAAACCGTGCCTCTCAACTCTGCAGAAGATGCTGCCGCATGACGGCCTTTTGCTCGCAGCGCTGGTAGCATTCTTCCTTGGAGATCAGGCCCTGCTGGTAAAGTTCCAGGAGCGAATCGTCCATGAGCTTCATGCCCATTTTTCCGCCGGTCTGCATCACGCCTGGGAGCATGAAGGTCTTGCCGTCGCGGATGCACGCGGCGACGGCCTCGGTGCGCATGAGGACTTCGAGTGCGAGCACGCGGCCCTTGCCGTCGGCGCGCGGGACGAGCTGCTGCGAGATGATTCCGCGGAGCGATTCAGCAACCATCACGCGGATCTGGTCACGCTGATCCACGGGGAAAACATCCAGCACGCGATCCAGTGTGCGCGCGGCGCTGCCGGTGTGGAGCGTCGCGAGCACGAGATGGCCCGTCTCGGATGCGGTGATGGCGAGTTGGATCGTCTCAAGGTCGCGCATTTCGCCGACCATGATCACGTCCGGATCCTCACGCAGCGCGCCGCGGAGGGCGTGCGAAAATCCTTTCGTGTGCGTGTGGACCTCGCGCTGCGTGACGTGGCAGTTCTTCGACGGGATCACGTATTCGATCGGATCCTCCAGCGTGATGATGTGGTCGTGCCGCGTCTCATTCACGTAGTCCACCAAGGCGCTGAGAGTCGTGCTTTTTCCGCAGCCCACGGAGCCGGTGACGAGGATGAGGCCGTTCTGATATTGCGTGAGCATTTTCAGGCTCTGCGGCAGCCCGAGTTCGTCCATCGTGCGGATCTTCGTGTTGATGATGCGGAAGACAATGTCGATCCCGAGCCTGTGGCGCACGACGGACGCACGGAAGCGCCCAAAATGGGTGGCGTAGGCAAAGTCCACATCGCCGCGATCGTGCAGGAGCTTCTTTTGGGAATCGTCGAGGAATCCCATCGCGAGCCGCTCGGTGTCCGCCGCGGTGAGCATCGGCGAGTGGAGCGAGATCGGTTCCAGGATTCCGTTGCGCCGCCACGTCGGCAGGCAGTTGACGGGGAGGTGGATGTCCGACGCACCGGATTCCTGCCCTTTGCGGAGGTAGTCGTCCACATGGTTGAGCATCGGTGCCGATGCTTCGGAGATGACCGCGACGGAAGAGTCGTGGGGCTCGTGTGCCTGAGGGTGGTTCGGATCCATTATTTCGGAAAAGCGGCGAGACAGCTAGAGAGCTTCGGAACGAAATCAAATCAAGCTTTGCTCACGGTTTCGGCGGCTCGTCGTGCGGCTCCGGTTTTTCCCGGCGCTGGAAACGCCGCAGAATTTCCGCGAGGCCGCCGCCTACGATGTCGGAAAAAAACGGGCGGGCGAAATTGACCGCAAATTTTGCGGCGGAAAAAATCGCGCCGATTTTTCCGGCCGCGCCGAGCACCTTGCCGGTCGTTCTTTCGACGAAGACCGTCTTCTTCCGCGACGGCAGCTTTGAGAGGATGAAGCCGAAGATCGCCGCGCCGCTGAGCCACGCGGGCTTGTGGCGCTTGAAGCTCTCCTTTGCGCGCGCCGTCACGTCGAGACTGCGGCGGAGCGCCTCACCGGTCGCGGACAGCCGTGCGCGCGCAGCCGTGAGTTCGGCTACGATTGCGAGTTTGTCCTGTTCTGCTGGTCCAGCCATTCCTGATCCTTCTTAAGCTCGGCGGTGGTGATGGGAAAGAGCGTTGTGCCGAGTTTTGATTTGAGCGCGAGCACGAGGACGAGCACGCCGAGAAAGTGCAGCGCGGCCATCACGAGCGAAGCCCACACCCAGCCGTTCGCCCCGCCGAATGCCTTCGCAAGCAGGAACACGATCGCGAGACATGCGAAGAGCCAGCCGAACGCGCCGAGCACCACCGCCGCGCCCGCGATGATGAGCAGCTTGAAGCTGTGCGCCGCCGCCTCGCGGCCTTCGAGCGATGCGAGCCGCAGCCGTGCCGATGCGTATTGAGCACACGCCGCGAGGAAAATCCGCGCCCTCCCGACCACGCCCGAAGTCCCGCTGTCGGGCGATGGTTCAGTCCCGGCCATGAGTCGCTAGCGACGGAAGATCAGCCCGATCACAAAGCCCACGCCGAGCGCCGCGAGGACGCTCTTCGTCGGATGTTCGCGGACGTAATTTTCGATTTCCTTCTGCACGCCCTGCGCCTTTTCCTTCCACTCGCCCGCGATGCCGCCCGCGCGCTCGCGGAATTCCCGCGCAGCCTCCGCCGCCGCGTCGCGCATTTCCGCCGCGGCAGCACGCGCGTGCGCCTTGGACGCTTCAAAATGATCCTGGTTTCCGTTGTCGGCAGTTTGGTCGCTCATTGTTCGCGGAAGATGATTCGGGCTTTGGTGAGATCGTAGGGCGACATCTCCAGTTCGACTTTGTCGCCGGGGACGATGCGTATGAAGTTCTTGCGCATCTTGCCAGAGATATGTGCGAGGAGGACGTGACCGTTGGCGAGTTCGACCCGGAACATGGTGCCGGGGAGCACGTCCTTCACGATTGCTTCGGTTCGGATGCAGTCTTCTTTCGACATGAAACGCGCGGGACTTGTGCCGTTGTTCCGGCGGAAAATCAACAACGGAATGGAGCGTCCGCGGGATGGCGACCGTCGGCACGTTGTGCGTGCGGACGGGGGAAAACTTTGCCGCGCGACACGTCCGCTCCGGGCCGGATCAGCGACCTTCGCCGAGGAACGGATTCGTCCGCCATTCGATGCCGAGGGTCGTCGCGGGGCCGTGGCCGGGGAGCACTTTCACGTCGTCGCCGAGCGGCCAGAGTTTTGCGCGGATGCCGTCGAGCAGGAGCTGGTGATCGCCGCCGGGCAAATCCGTGCGGCCGATGCTTCCGGCAAAGAGCACGTCGCCGCCAAAAAGGAAGCGTTCCTTTTCCTCGAAAAAACACAGGCTGCCGGGGCAGTGGCCGGGCACGAGCAGCACGCGGAAGTCGAGGCCTTCGACGGTGAGCTTCGACGTTTCCTCGATAAGAAAATCCGCGGCGACCGGCTCGATTTCCCAATTCATGCCGAAGCGTTTGAAGTAGCCGGGCTCGGTGAGCATTTCCGCGCCGTCCGCGTGATAGCCGACACGGCAGCCGTGCTCGCGGCGGATGGCGGCGGCGTCCCACACATGGTCAATGTGCGCGTGCGTGAGCAGCAGCGTGCCCACGCGGAAGCCGCGTTTTTTCAGCCACGCGAGGGCGGTCTGCGGCGCGTCAATGAGGATGCCGTGCGCGGACAGGAAGAAGCAGTTCGTGTCGAAAATGCCGCCGGTGTGGATTTCGATTTTCATGAATGGGCGCGACACTCGCGACGTGGGCGGGGCGTGTCGAGCGCGAGAATTACGCTGTGATCTCCTTGCGATCCGGGTGAACTCTGCCAATCTCGCAACCCGGTATCACTATCCCATGAACGTCATCCGCTGTCTCACCCTGTCGGTCGCAAGTCTCATCGCATTCACGCCGACCGTCCGGGCCGGCAGCGAGGCGGACTTCAAAAAAATCGCACCGAAGGTCGCGCAGACCGTCGGCGAACTGCTGGAAAAGGCGCACTACAGCCGCCGCCGGCTGGACGACACGGTGTCGAGGCAGTTCCTGAAAAATTACCTCGAGCGGCTCGACTACAACCATCTCTTTTTCACGCAGAAGGATATGGACGGCTTTTCTGCGAAATACGCGACGACGCTCGACGACAGCATCATGGCCGGCGACCTCGACCCGTCGGTGAAAATTTACGACGTGTACCGCAAACGCGTGGAGGATCGCGTGGTGAAGGTGAAGGCGCTGCTCGGTGAGAAGTTCGACTTCAACGGCACCCGGAGCGTGGAGATCAACCGGCAGAAATCGCCGTGGCCGAAGGACGAGGCCGAGGCCGACCAGATCTGGCGCGACCGCATCGAGGGCGAACTGCTGGATCGCACGCTGATGAACGACAAGGTCGAGACGCCGGTGAAGGTGGTCGGGCGCCGCTACGACCAGCTCCTCCGCGGCCTGCACGAGCAGACGAACGAGGACGTGATGGCGGGATTCCTGAGCGTGCTGTGCGAGACCTACGACCCGCACTCCGAGTACATGAGCCGCTCGCAGATGGATAATTTCAACATCAACATCAGTCTCCAGCTCGTCGGCATCGGCGCGGTCCTCGTGAGCGAGGAAGGCTACGCAAAAATCCGCGAACTCGTCCCCGGCGGCCCGGCGGATCTGAGCGGGCGCATCAAGGTCGGCGACCGCATCAGCGCCGTTGCGCAGGGGCCGGGGGACTTTGTCGAAACCGTGGACATGAAGCTCGACAAGGTCGTGGAGATGATCCGCGGCAAGGAGGACACCGTCGTGCGGCTGCGGACGATTCCGGCGAATGCGACTGATCCTTCGGCGCGCAAGGTCGTGGAGATCACGCGCAAAAAAGTGCAGCTCAAGGAACAGGCGGCGAAGGCGGAAATCGTCGAGCGCACCCTGGCCGATGGCAAGACGGCACGCATAGGCTGGATCATCCTGCCTTCCTTCTACGCAGACATGCAGAAGTCCGGCGGCAAGAGTACGACGAAGGACGTTCTGGTGCTCCTCGAAAGGCTGAAGAAGGAGAACATCCAGGGCCTCGTGATGGATCTCCGGCGCAATGGCGGCGGCTCCCTTGAGGAAGCCGTGAATTTGACGGGCCTCTTCATTAAAAGCGGCCCTGTCGTGATGGCGCGTGACAGCAACAACCGCAACTCGGTGCTCCGCGACAAGGACAAGGCGATTCACTATGATGGCCCGATGCTCGTGGTGACGAACAAACTGAGCGCATCCGCCAGCGAGATTTTCGCCGCCGCGCTGCAGGACTACAACCGCGCGGTGGTCGTGGGTGACTCGACGACGTTCGGCAAGGGCACCGTGCAGACGATGGTCGAGCTTGGAAACATCATCCCGCTTTCGCTCAGCGGAAAGGCCACCGGGAATGAGGCCGGCGCACTGAAGCTCACCATCCAGAAATTTTACCGCATCTCGGGCGGCTCCACGCAGCTTCAGGGCGTGGCGGCGGATGTGAAGCTGCCGTCGCTCTGGGACCAGTCGGACATCGGCGAAGTCGCGCTGAAAGGCCCGATGCCCTACGACACGATCGATCCCGTCGCGTACGACAAGTGGGATCGCCCGCTGTTCAAGCCCGAACTCAAGCAGCGCTCCGCCGCGCGCATCGCCGCGGACGAGGAGTTCCAGTGGATTCTGGAAGACATGGCGCGCATGAAAAGTCGCGTGGCAGAGAACAAAGTCTCGCTGAATGAAAAATCCCGCCGAGCCGAACTCGACGAGGACAAGGCTCGCAAGGAAAAGCGCACCGCTGAACGTGCGAAGCTCAAGCATTCGGAGGAAAAAGTGTACAGCGTGACCCTCGACAATGCGGCCGAACCGGAGCTCCAGCTCAAGAAGGAGAAAAAGATCGTGAAGGAAACCGGCGAGAAAAAGGACGGCGACACCAAGCCTGCCGACGGCGAGGATGAGGACGCCGAATTCGCAGCCGATGACGCCGCCTCGAAGCTGGATCCGATTCGCAGCGAGAGCATCAACATCCTCAACGACCTGATCGAACTCAGCCGCACGCCGCCTGCGACAGCCTCCTCGGAAAAGACCACCGCCGCCTCGAAATAGCGGGTGCCGCGGCGGGCTACGGAGCGCGTCGTGTCATGCTGGTCACGCCGCGGATCGCATCCAGCGTGGAGCGGACTTGGGAGAGCAGTTTCTCCTGCGTGTAGGGCTTGGGCAGGAATCCGCGCAGTCCCTGGCTCAGCATTGCACGCACTTTTTCCTGCTCCGCAAATCCGCTGCTGAGCATCACGGCCACCTTCGGATTGATCTCGCGCAGCGCGTCGAACACCTCCGAGCCGTCCATGATCGGCAGCGTGAAGTCGAGGATCACGATATCCACCTCGTTCTTGAGCTGCTTAAAAATCTCCAGCGCCTGAAACGGCTCCGTGGAAGTCACCACGCGGTATCCAGCATCGGTGAGCATCCGCTTGGCGATCGTCACGATCAGCACATCGTCGTCAATGATGAGGATCAGCTCCTTCGTCCCGGCCGGGTTGTCAATCGCCACCGTGGAATGTCGCGGCGTCTGCGATGCGGCGGTAGCCGGAGCCGCGTCGCCCGCGGGCGGCGACGACTGGAGCTGGTGGCCGCCGAGCCGGGCCGCCATCTGCCCGGTGACATTCTTGGCCCTTTCGAGGCTCGTCCGCAGGAATGCAAAATAGCGCATCCCTTCGGGGCTCGATTCGCACATCGGCTCAAGGACGCTGGACGACTCGGAGATGACCTGGAGAAGATTGTTCAGGTCATTCGCGGCCGTCTGGAGCCATGCATTTTCGGAGTCGGAAGCCATCGGGATTTTTTTCAGGTTCCCCGCTCGGTCTTGGCCCGACTCTGCGGCATGACGCCGAGAAACCGGGCACGAAACCGCGCCGAGTCTTTCAAGCTAAAGCAGCTTTGGTTCTGGATGCCCAATGAAAATGTTCGTGGCGGAAAAAAGCGCGGCTCAGATCCGAATCCCGAAAAAGTCCCGAAAGACTTCGGCATACACTTCGCGTTTCATCTCCGGCAGCCACTCGCACCGGAAATCCTCCGGCACGATCCATTTCCACGCACGGAACTCCGGGTGCTTCGTGTCCACGTCAATCTTCGAGTCGTCCGCGAGGAAGTCGCACAGGAAATACGTCTGGTCCTTCCCGTCGTGGCCGCGCTTCTTTCCGCCGTTGAAAAGGTAGCGGTAGCCGCCGCGCCTGCTCACGATCCGGAAGTCGGCCGCATCAAGCGAAATTTCCTCCCACAGCTCGCGCACGAGCGCCTCCTCGGGCGTCTCGCCGTCGTCAATTCCGCCCTGCGGAAACTGCCATGCGCCGGGGATCGTCGCGCGCTCGCAGATCAGGATTTTTCCGTCGCGGTTGCGCAGGATGCCTGCGACGTTCGGCTGGTAGGTCGGTTCGGACTTGCTCATGAACTTCAGAAAAATCGCGCTCTTGTTCGCAGGGATCACACTCGTCGCCGCACTCTGGCTGCGCTGGTGGTTGCAGCCAGAACGCCAGATTCCGCGCGCGCAAGCAAGGCTTCTGTCGGTGGTCGAGCGGCGCGATTTCGATGCAATGGCCGCGATGATCAGTTCCTCGTACCGCGACCGCTGGCAGCACGACAAGACGGCGGTGCTCGAACAAAGCCGCCAGGTTCTCGGCCAGTTTGTCACGCTGAAGATCACGCGCGAGCCGCGGGACCTCCGCTCCGTTTCAGGCACATGGTTCCTTTCGGAAAAATCACACTTGGCGGAATCGGCGGCCCGCTCGCGATGGCCGCGCGCGACACGGTGAACGGGCTGCGCGAGCCATTCGTGACGGAGTGGCGGCAGCGCAGCAAGAAGCCGTGGGACTGGGAACTGATGTCCATCGTAAACTCGGAGTTGGAGTTGCCGTGATGGCCGGAGCCTGGTCCGCTCACGGCATGGCAGGCACGGAACCGGGGCACGGGTTGCAGTTCGGAAGTCGCGTTCTGTTACGGAAAAATCCACCGAAGCGTGCGTGCTGTGCGCAGATGCGGCATTGCACCGCGCGCCGATGTTCGCTTTTGCTCGCAGCATGAACGTGATCCTCCCGCGCATCCCGCGTCCGCTTTTCAAAATCGCATTCGCCGCACTCGTGTTTGCTGTAGCGTGTGTGCGCGCGGAGGTGGATCAAAATGATCCCGCCGCCGAACTCGCGAGCTTCAAGCTGCCCGAGGGTTTCGAGGCGAATCTCTTCGCGAGCGAAAAGGACGGCGTGGTGAAGCCGATCCAGATGCGCTGGGATTCGCGCGGGCGGCTGTGGGTGCTCGGCTCGACGACGTATCCGCAGCTCAAGCCCGGCGAGGAGCCGAACGACAAGATCATCATCCTTGAGGACACGAAGCACACGGGCCGCGCGGACAAGACAACGGTCTTCGCCGACGGGCTGCTCATCCCGACCGGGCTTGAACTTGGCGACGGCGGCGCGTACGTGGGCGAGGGGACAAAGCTGCTGTTTTTGAAAGACACGGACGGCGACGATCGCGCGGATGAAAGGCGCGTGGTGCTGCGCGGCTTTGGCACCGGCGACAATCATCAGAATATCAATTCGTTTCGCTGGAGCCCCGGCGGTGAGCTGTTTTTTTCGCAGGGCTTGCACGGCTTCGCGCGCGTGGAGACGCCGTATGGAATCGTCGGCAATGATGAGGCGGGACTGTGGCGCTTGCGTCCGCGCGAGCTGCGGCTCGATCCATTCTACGGCGGCAGCGGCGACCCGCAGAATCCGTGGGGCTTTGCATGGACGGAGTGGGGGATGCCACTCGTCGTCGCGGGCAACAACGGCGGCATTTCATTCCCGCTGCCCGAGATGGTGCGCGGTCGCAAAATCGGCACGCGGCAGAACATCTGGGTGAATGCGCGTTCGCGGAAATCGAGCGGGCCGGAGATCATCCGCTCGGCGCATTTTCCGCCGGAGTGGCAGGGCGTGATGCTTTCCGGCGGCTACATCAACAACGCGGTGTGGGCGCTGAAGATCGAAGACGACGGTGCGGGCTTCCGCATCACGGATCTGCCGCCGTTCATCACGAGCACGCACGGCAGCTTCCGCCCGGTGGACGCGAAGCTCGGCCCCGATGGCGCGCTCTATCTTTGCGACTGGTATAACCCGATCATCGGCCACTACCAGGCGAGCTTCCGCCATCCCGATCGTGACAAGGCGCACGGGCGAATCTGGCGCATCACCTACAAGGGCCGTCCGCTCAATCAGCCGCCGAAAATCGCAGGTGCGAGCGTTGCGGAGCTGCTGGAAAATTTGAAGAGCGACGACACTTGGACGCTTTACCAGACGAAGCGCGAACTCGGCGCGCGGCCCACGGCGGAGGTGATCGCCGCGCTGGAAAAATGGATCGCGCCACTGCAGGGCCGCGACCTCGCGACGGAGCGCGCGCTTTACGAGGCGCTCGGTGTTTTCGAATGGCACGAGTCACCCGAGCCCGCGCTGCTCGCACGCCTGCTCGGTGCCGCGAAACCCGACGTGCGTGCGTATGCCGCCGGCGTCGCAGCGCGTTGGGCGGATCGTTTGTCCACGGGGCCGGATGCACTCGCGCTGCTCGCGCCGCTTGTGTCGGATGAAAACCCGCGCGTGCGTCTCGCCGCAGTCGTCGCGCTCGCAAACATTCCGCGCGCGGAATCGCTTTCGCTCGCGCTGCGTGTGATTGATCGCGGCGCGGACAGCTTCACGGAGCTTGCGCTGCGGCAGGCGGTCTTCGCGCTGAAGCCGCACTGGCTCCCCGCGCTGAAGGCTGGCAGGCTCGGCATCGAGGACAAGCCCGCGCTCGTCGCGTTTCTCGCGAAGGCCGATGCGACCGAGGATTCGCTCGGTGCGCTGCGCGGTTTGCTGTTCAAGGGCCAGTCGCAGCCGCCGTTTCATCTCGCTGCGGAAATTCCGCTCACATCGCAGTCGCTGCTCGCGGTGCTTGCATCCGTCGGCACGCCCGACGATCTCGCGGGCCTTCTCTCGCCTTTCCGCTTTTCCGATGCGAATGCATCCGCTGAGGCGCGAGACTCTGCGCTTCGAGACGCGCTGGCCGCCGTCGCGGAGAACTGCGCCGCGCGCAAGCTGCGCCCGAGCGGCGATGTCGAAGCCGCTGTGCGCGCGCTTTGGAATTCCGATCAGGCGGGCGCGCGCGCGGGCGCGGCGTTGCTCGCTGGCGCGCTGAAGATCGAGGCACTGCGCAATCCGCTCTCCGAGACGGCGGAGAAAGGCGCGCCGGAGTTGCGTGCGTTTGCCGTGCTCGGTCTCGCCGGGCTCGGTGGAAAGGACGCGCCTGCGTTGCTCGCGAGGCTCGCCGAGACTGGTGAACCGTTCAGCGTTCGTGAGGCTGCCGTGCGCGGGTTGAGCCGATCCGCTTTGCAACGAGCCGCGCAAGTCGTCGCCGCGAGCCTCGCGAATGAAACCGACGAGCCGCGCATCCGCGCACTTTGTGTCGCAGTTTTCGACCGCAACGGCGGTGCTGACGCACTCGCTGCGGCGCTCAAGACAACGAAGCTGCCTGCGCCAGCCGCGCGGCGTGTGCTCGACGTGCTGAACAACGCCGGCCAGTCGCGCCCGAAAGTCGTGGAGGTGCTGCGCGAACTCGCGGGCTTCGCCACGTCGCTGCCTGCGAACGATCCCGCATTCGTCGCCGCGCTTGTCGCCGAGGTGCAGCAGAAGGGCGACGCAAAGCACGGGCGCGAAATTTTCCGCCGCGCGGAACTCGCCTGCACGGGCTGCCATCGCATCGGCGACGAAGGCGGCACCATCGGCCCGGCGCTCGATGCGATTGGCTCGGGGCAGCCGGTGGATTTCATCATCGGCGCGGTGCTGCAGCCGCAGAAGGAAATCAAGGAGGGCTACGAGGCGATGGAGGTGACGACGAAGGACGGGCGCATCATCACCGGCTACCGGGTGAGCGACGACGGCGGCACGCTCGTGCTGCGCGACATCGCGACCGGCGGGCAGACGCGCCTCGCGCGAGAGGAGATCACCGGGCGCAAACTCATCGGCTCGCTGATGCCGAGCGGACTCGTGGATCGCCTGAGCCGCGAGGACCTGCGCGATCTGTTCCGCTATCTCTCCGGCTTGGGAAAATAGCCGATGGCGAATGGCGGGCGGCGTGTTCGCTGGTGATCATGCGCGCCCGGTGCAAATCGGACGTAGAAAGTTGAGCGCTGGACGATGGACGTTTGGCCCGTCGCAGGCGTGTGACGCCAACATGCGAAATTTTGCCCCATGAGTCCGGTGAGCGGGCATGAACGTCAAACCTCCAACCAAAGAGGCGAGGAGTGGTGCCAGGGGGGAGGATTGAACTCCCGACCTAGGGCTTATGAGTCCCCCGCTCTACCACTGAGCTACCCTGGCGTTGCGTTTTGGGCCGCGAAAAATAGCGGCGACTTTCCGCGTGGCAAGCGCGGAGTTCGCTTCAATCTCGCGAGTATGCGCGGGCTACTTGGCCGGCTTAACGGCCGGTCCCTTTGAGAGCATTTCCTTCACGCGTTCCTCGATCTGCGCGGCCTGCTTGCCTTCCTCGGTGGAGGCGTCGAGCGTCTTCACTTCGCCCATGAGCTTGAGCACGGTCTCGTTGTCCTGCGGCGGGCGATAAACGTGAAGCAGGGAGAGAAGTGCGATCTGCTTTTGGTTCGCGGTGAGCTTCGGGTGTGCAGCAATAAATTCATCCGCCTTCTTGCGTGCCGCTCCGGATCCGTCCTTGCCTGCGACGGTTCCGATTTCACCCTGCAAGGTTGCGATGTCCGCCTTGAAGCCCATCGCTGAACCGATGCCCGTTTCGTCCTTCGGATCGAGTGCCGTAATTTCGGAGATCACTTTCGAGTAATGCTGCGCTACGAGATCCTCGTTCAGCACCTTCAGTCCTGCGGCGAGGAACTTCGCCTTCTCCACGCCCTGCGCGCCTTCGGCCTTTTTCCAAGCCTCATCGCGCTTGGCCTTCACGGCGCGGAGTTCGTCGAGATGCGGGAGATATTTTTCCGGACCGCCGGGCTGGTAGCCGGTCTGCGCGTAGGGGCGTCCCTGCGCGTCAGCGAGCACGATGCTCGGGAAACCCTGGATGCCGAACTGCGTCTGGAGCTTCGTATTTTGCTCCTGCGTCTCCTTGGAGAGCTTCGATTTGTTCTGCGGGAAATCTATTTCCACGAGGACGAAATTTTTCGGCCCCACCGTCTTGAACGCGTCGAGGTCGAACACTTCCTTGCGCAGCTTGATGCACCAGCCGCACCAGTCCGATCCGGTGAAATCAATGAGCAGATCCTTGCCCTCCTTTGCGGCGGTTGCCTTGGCCTGTTCAAAGTCGCTGACCCACAGGTCTCCGGCGGCGAATGTGGAAGCGGTGAGAGTCCACGCGGTGGTGGCGACGACGAGGGAACGCAGGATGTTCATTCAGTCTCGATAGCGGTTTCCCGATTCTGCACAATCAGGAAAGTCCGCATTTTTTGTGAGTGCTGGCATTGTGCGCCGCAGTGCGAAGTCGGGCTTCTTGACTCGCCTCCGCCGCGCCCTATGTTCGCGGCCAATCCAAACGCAGGGGAGCCGGCTGGCTGAGACGCGCGCGAGCGCGAACCCTTTGAACCTGATGCGGGTAATTCCGCCGAAGGGAGCAAAGTCCAGAGCCATGCCGCCTTTTCCGCGCATGGCTTTTTCATTTTCAAAATCACGCCGCGAAAAATCCGAAGCCCTCAATCTTCCTCAGCGCGCCTTTCAACCCTCAACTCTCAACCTTTCCATGATTGCCACGAAAGACTCCATCGAGCCGCACAGCAGCACCCAGCTTCCCGCCAGCACCCGCGTGTATCTGCACGGTCGCATTCATCCCGATCTCCGCGTGCCGGTGCGCGAGATCGCGCTCTCGCCGACGAAGATATTCAGCGGCGAATTGGAGGCGAATGAGCCCGTGCGCGTCTATGACTGCTCCGGGCCGTGGGGCGATCCGGCGTTCACCGGCACGTCCGACGAGGGCCTGCCTGCATTGCGCGCGAAATGGATCGCGGATCGCAAGGACGTGGCGGAATACGACGGCCGCGAGGTGAAGCCGCAGGACAACGGCTACCTCTCCGGCAAGCACGCCGAGTATGCGAGCAAGGCGGAGAAGAACCGGCTCGTGGAATTCCCCGGACTGCGCGGCCAGCGCCGCCGTCCGCTCCGCGCGAATGCCGGGCATCCGGTCACGCAGCTTTGGTATGCGCGGCAGGGCATCATCACACCGGAGATGGAGTTCATCGCCATCCGCGAAAACATGGGGCGCGCGAAGATCGCCGAGATGTCGCAGGACATTCGCCGCGACGATCTCGACAAGCAGCACGCCGGTTCAGCGCAGCTCTCACTGAATACTGACCCACTGATTACTGATTACTCGCCCTCCATCTTCCGCCGCTTCCCGCAGCGCATCCCCGCGCAGATCACGCCCGAATTCGTCCGCGAGGAAGTCGCCGCCGGGCGCGCCATCATCCCCGCGAACATCAATCACCCCGAGCTCGAGCCGATGATCATCGGCCGCAATTTCCTCGTGAAGATCAACGCCAATATCGGCAACAGCGCCGTCGCGTCGTCGATCGAGGAGGAGGTGGAAAAGATGCGCTGGGCCACCAAGTGGGGCGCCGACACCGTGATGGATCTCAGCACCGGCAAAAACACCCACTCCACCCGCGAGTGGATCCTGCGCAATTCGCCCGTGCCCATCGGCACCGTGCCCATCTACCAGGCGCTGGAGAAGGTGAACGGCAAAGCCGAGGACCTCACGTGGGAGCTCTTCCGCGACACGCTCATCGAGCAGGCCGAGCAGGGCGTCGATTACTTCACCATCCACGCCGGCGTGCTCCTGCGTTACGTCCCGCTCACCGCTTCGCGCATGACCGGCATCGTCTCGCGCGGCGGCAGCATCATGGCGAAATGGTGCCTCGCGCATCATCAGGAAAATTTCCTCTACACCCACTGGGACGACATCTGCGACATCATGGCCGCCTACGACGTCAGCTTCTCCATCGGCGACGGACTGCGCCCCGGCTCCATCGCCGACGCCAATGACCGCGCCCAATTCGGCGAGCTCGAAACGCAGGGCGAACTCACTCGCCGCGCCTGGGCCAAAGGCGTGCAAGTCATGAACGAAGGTCCCGGCCACGTCCCCATGCACCTCATCGAGGAAAACATGGCCAAACAGCTCGAATGGTGCGGCGAAGCGCCCTTCTACACCCTCGGGCCGCTCACCACCGACATCGCGCCCGGTTACGACCACATCACCAGCGGCATCGGCGCGGCGATGATCGGTTGGTATGGCTGCGCGATGCTCTGCTACGTCACGCCCAAGGAACACCTCGGCCTGCCCAACAAGCAGGACGTGAAGGAAGGCGTCATCACCTACAAACTCGCCGCCCACGCCGCCGACCTCGCCAAAGGCCATCCCGGTGCCCAATACCGCGACAACGCCCTGAGCAAAGCCCGCTTCGAATTCCGCTGGGAAGATCAGTTCAACCTCGGCCTCGACCCCGAGCGCGCCCGCGAGTTCCACGACGAAACCCTCCCGCAGGAAGGCGCCAAGACCGCGCACTTTTGCAGCATGTGCGGCCCGCACTTCTGCTCGATGAAGATCACCGAAGACGTCCGCAAATACGCCGCCGAACAGGCGATCTCCGAGGAAGAGGCCTTGAAGAAAGGCATGGAGGAAAAGTCGAAGGAGTTCGTGGAAAAGGGCGCGGAGGTTTACGCGAAGGCGTGAGGCACGAACAAAGTAGACGGTAGGTAAGAATTAGTATGTCAGACGAAAAAGGTTTCCCTAAATTCTCCTCCTCGCAGCGCACAGGTGCCGTAGGCCTTACTGTGGTGACGAAGCTCGTCGAAACCGAGTTGAAGTGGATATTTAAACCTAACCACCAAGAGAATGACTTTGGCATTGATGGCTACGTTGAAATTGTTCGCGAGGACGGCGCCGTGTTGGGGCGAAGCTTTGCGCTGCAAATTAAAACTGGGAAAAGCCATGTCGCGAAGACTTCGGAACAGGGATTCTTACTCTACGGTGAACTGAAGCACCTTAACTATTTTGTTAATTCGCCTGTTCCTGTCGCGCTTGTTTGGGTCGATGAGGCGGAAAACAGGGCGTGGTGGGTTCATGTGACACCTCACGCGGTCCGGATGACCGAAAAAGGTTGGTCAATTCTGATTCCAATAAATAATCGCTTCGATTCTTCGAGTAGTAAGATTTTGGCTGAGTTAGCTGGATCTACTGACGACTACATTCCATTACTCGAAAGGCTTAGCATGATTAGGCAAGCAGCTTGCCAATCTGGCGGTGTCCTGTTCTTGGTTACCAAGGAAGAGGTAAATAGTGGCGATGTCTCGCGACTTCGTGATTTTTTTCGGATGTTTGAATCCGCGCCTGATATTTTACCTCATATTCGGGGTAAGTTTTTATTGGCTGTTCATGGCTGGGATGATGATCCTAGGGAAATATACGAAATCCCAAAAGTCAGGGCTTGGTTTGCCAAAGCGGAAAAATCGGTGCTTGGATGGAGTTACTACTTAGACTTAGATTCTCCGTATTCCACTTTTCGGGCATTTTACGCCTGCACTTGTAGGATAACTCGACGGGAGACTTCCGATGACGGAACAAGGCAAATGCTCTATTTTTCAAAAAAGGAGCGGAAGGCCTTTATTATACGCCATTTTCGTTGGTTAAATCATTTTACGAAGAAGCACCAAATCTCTTTGTCTGTGAACAAGGAGATTTCTGACGCTATGGCAAAAATAGTCGTTGGCTTCAGTGCTCGTTGATTTTTACTGAAACGCACGCTGCTAGTTTTCGCCTTATGCGCATTCTGTGATGCAACCCCGGTGGGGTTGATGATTCTTTGTGCGCAGGCCCGTGGTAGACGCTCGTGCGGCGCGCCAGCCATGGGCTGAATGATGGAATCCCGTTGGGACTATTTGCCGGCTGAGAGTGCGAATACACTCCACAATCCTTGCGCGGGTCCGCTTTACTTCCCCGCGCACCGATTTCCCACCGACTCACTTTCTCCTTCACGATGATCTCCCATTTTTTCGCCATCTTCCTCTTTGTCGGAACCACCTTTGCGCAGGCGGCGGCTCCGACGGTGGAGGTGTGGCCGGAAGGGAAGATGCCGGGGAAGGGCGCGAATGCACCCGAGGCGGAGGTGCCGCGGAATGACGGCTTTCACCGCATTACCAATGTCAGCCGGCCCACGTTGACGCTGTTTCCGGCGCAGCGGAAAGCGGGCGCGGCGGCGGCGCCGGCGATGATCGTCTGTCCCGGCGGCGGGTATGGCTACACGGTCATCGACAAGGAGGGCACCGAGATCGCGGCTTGGCTGAACTCCGCCGGGATCAGCGCGCTGGTGCTGAAGTATCGCACGCCGAACAACCGCGCCGGGGCGCTGCAGGATGCCCAGCGCGCCCTGAGCCTCGCCCGCGAGCGCGCCGCGGAATGGAACGTCGATCCGCAGCGGCTCGGCATCATCGGCTTTTCCGCCGGCGGCAATCTTGCGGCGAAGGCGAGCGCGCCGCTGGAGGAGCGGAGCTACCCCGCCATTGATGCGATCGATCGGCAAAGCTGCCGGCCGGACTTTGCCGTGCTCGTTTACCCGGCTTACCTCGACGCCCCACGCGACAAGGTCGGGGCCGGCCACGTCGCGCCGGACCTGAATCTCAAGGCGAAGATCCCGCCGACGCTCATCGTCCACAGCGAAGACGACAAGACCCACGTGGTCGGCAGCAAGGTCTATCACGCCGCGCTCGACGAGGCGAAGGTGGCGCATGAGTTCAAACTCTACCCCACCGGCGGCCACGGCTACGGCCTGCATTGCAAAGGCGACGCCCGCGCCTGGCCGGACGACACGCTGAAGTGGCTGCAAAAGGTGCTGCCGACGCTTGGGAAGTGAGTAGGGGGCTTGGCTGCGGATGGGTGTCGGAATTATCCGATTAAAACATCGGGCGATGGCGGCTTTTTTTCATTTCCCCTCTAAAGCCTCTCGCGGAATACAGGAAAAGGCTGCGATGTAATACCTTTTTGGCGGATGAATGCAGCTCGGAGGTCGATTCTTATAGCAAAAAGGCGGATAACTGGAGCTTGGAGGTCACTTTCTGCACCTCCAAGACGGTCCAACTCGCTTCGGAGGGGGCGGTATCCGCCAAAAAGCTATGATTTCGCAGCCCGGAACTCCGAGTGCCGAGCAAAAGGCTGTGGCCTCGGAGCTCCGGGCTGCAAGTATCCGCCTTTTTACTATAATATCGCAGTCCTGAGCTGGATTGTTTGGGGTGGGAATGGAACGCATCGAGTCCGCCCGCGCAGCGATGGTCCGACGCACCGTATCCTTGCACCCAATCCCTGAACCCATGAGCGACCCGACTCCACCGACGAACCCGGCATCCGCACCGGCCAACCCCATGGCTGCACCCGCAAAGCCGGCCCCGAACCCTGCGGACTTTTTTGCCGCGCTCGGCAATCCGCTGCGCTGGGAGATGGTGAAGATGATGGCGGGCGGGAAGGCGGTTTCCGCGAGCGATGTGGCGGAGGCCTTGGGGCGCAACTTCGACGGGGTGAGCAAGCACCTGAAGGTACTGCTGGAGGCCGGTGTGGTGGAGATGAGCCTCGGGGAGGATCGGCGCTTCTGGATGTATTCCATCCCGGCCTCGGTGCGGCGCGCGGATGGCGTGCTGGATTACGGGTTCGCCGTGATCCGTGTGGGGTGAAGGCGAATCACCTGCGGCCCCGGTGGCCAAGCATGGCGTCAGACCCGCACTTTGATGACGACCTTCCGCACTGCGCAGGGGCCGTCGAGTTCGAGGCAGGGCGCGTGGGCGTCTTCGGGATAGAAGATGGTGAACTCCCCGGCTCGCAGCCTTAGCGGCGTCGGGTTGGCGGGCGCGGCGAAGAGGGCGTAGTCTTTTTCGCTGTCGTAGGGCTTCGTCTCGGCGAGGCCGGTGAGCGGCGACCAGAGCAGCGTTTCCCGGCCCGATTGGACGAACTGGATATCAATGTAGTTCCGGTGCGCCTCGAATTTCCCCTCGGCGAGCGGCTTCGTCGTGTAGGCCTGCACGAGCGCGAAACAGTCGTCACCCGCGATGTCGTGGCGTCCGGGCGGCAGGTCGGCGGGCAGGTTGCGGAGGAATTCAAAGGCCGCGCCGAACCGCGGTGAGAGCGAAGCGTAGCGGCTGGATTGGGCGAGGGTGCCGGCGATCATGGAATGGGTTTCTTGTGGGGTGATGACGAAAGCGAGGAAAGGAGTTCTGACGAGCTGTGAGTCTCGGCGCAAGCCGATGCGGTGACGCGCTCACGGATGAAAATAGAGGGGATTGTGCGTGAGCTTCCGGGTCGCGTGCTCCACCCGGGAGTCGCTGTCGCACGTCAGTGCCAATTTTGATGCGTCAGCCATGCGGGTGCGGTGATGCGCGAAGCATTTCGTCACTGACAAATTCGGGTGCAAATCCGTCCCGTTTTGCAAAGGATGCGGACATGAAAAAGGAACTCGCCCGCAAGCAACGCGAAGAACTGCTCAAGACGCTGAAGGCCCGCTTTGAAAAGAACATGAACCGCCACAAGGGAGTGGATTGGGCCAAGGTGCAGGCGCGGCTGGAGGCGAGCCCGGCGAAGCTGTGGTCGCTGAATGAAATGGAGAGGACCGGCGGTGAACCCGACGTGGTGGCGCTCGACGGCAAGACCGGTGAGGTGACATTCTTCGATTGCTCCGAGCAGACGCCTGCCGGGCGCGTGAGCCTGTGCTACGACGACGAGGCGCTCGCATCGCGCAAGGAGCACAAGCCGAAGGGCAGCGCCGTGGGCATGGCGGCGGCAATGGGCATCGAGCTTCTCACGGAGGACGAATATTTCGCGCTGCAGAAGCTGGGCGACTTTGATGCAAAGCGGTCGAGCTGGATTGCGACGCCCGCAGATTTTCGCAAGCAGGGCGGCGCGCTGTGGGGCGGACGCAGCTACGGGCGCGTCTTCATCGGGTGCAATGGCGCGGAGTCCTACTATGCAGGCCGCGCGTTCCGTGGATCGCTAAGGGTCTGACGGCGCGGCATACACAAGTTGGAGCGGATCTGGCTTACTCGGCGGCGGGCGGACGGAAGCGTTCGGCGATCCGTTCCACGCCGCCGCGCGGGCCATCCTTCGGCTCGAAGCTGGAGGTGGTGGCGTTCCATCCGGTGCGGGTCGGATAGGGATAAAGAGGCATCTCCCATTCGCTCTTTCCATTCACCGCGTGCCGACCTTGCAGTGCGAACGGCGCGGTGCCGGTCTCGCGCCAGGCGCGCACGGCATCGAGGAGATTCGGTGCTTGATTGATGCCGGGGCCTCCGCCGTGTGCGAGGCCGGGCACGACGTAGAAGCGGAAAAACGACTGCACCTTTTCGAGTCCGCCGAAGTGCGCGACCACGCGCTCATAGTAGTCCACCGATGCGTGGTAGGGCACGACGGAATCGGCGGTGCCGAGCGTCATGACGAACTTGCCGCCGCGCTTGGCGAAGGCGCTGAGGTCGGGGTTCTCTGCGTTGAGATAGGGCGCGAGTTTCGCGGTGTAGGTTTCGATGTCGGCACCGAAATTGACGTCCTCCATTTTCTTGTCCGCGCCGAAGACCCATTTGAAAAGATACGGGTGCCCGTGCGAGGCCTCGATGGAACTGCCAAGCGGGATGCCGTTGAAAATGCGCTCGCCGGTCACGGCGTGGCGCGGGCCGTCGAAAAGTTTGCGCAGCGCCGCGGCGTGCTCGTTGGTGAGCGTCGCGTCCTTTTTCCGCGCCAGCGCGATGACGGCCTCGATGTCCTGCGCCGTGCAGCGCGGGTCGGAGACGAACTTCCCCTCCGCCGCCGGAATCTCGCGCGACGCCATGTATTCATTCGCGGCGGCGATAACGCTCGCGTCCTGCGATTTCGTGAAGGGGCGCTTTTGCAGAATCTGATCATTCCACAGGAAGTACGCGTGCAGCGGCGTACGGCAGTGCGCAGCGACGGCGGCGGCGATGCCGTCGTAGTCCTCGGGATAACGCTGCGCTTCCTGCAGCGCCTGCTGGCCGCCCGTCGAGCCGCCGCTGAAATAGGAAAGCTCCGCGTCCTTGCCGTAATGGGCGCGCGTGATTTGCTTCCCCGCGACCGTCATGAGATGCGTCGCGCGGAATCCGAAATCCTTCCACACTTCCGGATTGCCGACGCCGGAGTCGGCATTCGGCGCGGTGCCCATGTCCGTCGTCGCCACCGAATAACCCGCCGCACTCTGGCTCGCGAGGCCGCCGGGATTGATATGCCCCGCCGCGCCGCCATTGCCGAGGCCGAGAAAGCGTCCGTTCCATTTTTCGGCATCGGGCAGCCAGACTTCCACATTGATGTTCGAGCCCTTCGCGGGATGCAGCGCCAGCTTCACGACCGTCCGCGTTCCGGACGCATCACGCTCCACCGTCACGTTCGTCGCGGTTTCGATTTTCAGCGCGCGAAGAACGGTCAGCCGCTCATCACCCGCGGGCAAAGGCTTGTTCCCAGCGAATGCCGGAAAACAAGTGAGCAGCGTGGCGATGGCTATGGATGTGATTTTTCTGTTCATGGGAATGCGCGAGTTTGAGTGAGTCTATCCAGACGCGCCGTGAGTCGTCTATCAAACGATGGAAGCACCCGATGAGTCAGACCTATGAGGGCGAGGGCTGCCTAGTTCTGCCTTATCCATTTGACGCAGGGTTTGCCCGTAGGACAGCCGCGTTGCTCTTCTACAGTTGCGTCAAACCCATAAATCCCGATTTCATTTGGTTGGCTTCTGAGTTTCAAATGAGGCGCAGGCTGCGACGCAGTTCCTTATCTGTCGCTGCTGCAGAGGATGGCATCCGGGCCGACGAAATAGTCGTGGTTCCCCTCGACCTCAAGGTTGTACACAGCCACCGGCGCATTGAGATCCTTGTGCCTGGCCGTACACTTCACGGGAAGCAATTCGGTAGAATCCGTGCCGAGGGCGAGCAGCCGGTTGGACGAGGAGAGCACCCTCGCCTCCGTGCGCTGGCCGCGCGCTGTGAAGAAACGGTGATCCTGCGTGCAGGTGATCGCACCGTGCCGCGTGCCGAGCACCATCAGGTCGGCTCGGTGGCCCACGATCAGTTTGGTCACCCGCGCCGGCTCGATGTTCCCCGTGCGCCCATTGAAGGAGAGCACGCGATCACCGACATGGATGTCCTCGATGGCGCGGACGCCCGTGGGTGTCCGCACCGGCGTCCCAGCAACGAAGCAGTTGCCCGGCATCGGGTTAGGGCAGACAGGCGGAGCAGCAGGCTGCGGTGCCGGTAATCCCGCACGCAAGTTATGGGAAAAGACATTCGGATCTGATGTGTCGAATTTTTTGACGTTCATGGTGTCAACCAACAGATTCGGGGCGATCATTTCCTGCCGGTTGATCTCCTGATTGACGCCCGTAAGTTCCTGGTTTGCGGCTTGTAGATCTTGAGTTGTATGGACTACGTTGCGCGTGTCGAAAGCAAGATTTGACACGTCATCTCCACCGGGGTTGTGCATATACATTCTGGCGGTTATTTCCGCGATCTCAATTGCCGTTTTTTCCAGATATGCCGTGTCTTTCGCTATTCTATTCTCCAGTTGCGCCTTCTTCGCTTTGAGGCCCGGGTCAACGTCGCTCGAGCAGGAGCAAAACAGGAAGGCGACAACAGCCGCTGTCAGCGAAAACGACAGGCGATGGGACTTATTGGATGGCTTCATACGATGTGGCTTTCTGTTTCTTTGGTGGCGGTTATTCGGATTCTGAAATTCAATCGCAGGTGGACACGTTAGTTGCCGCCATGCACAGCGCGGCATGGGCATGATGTCCGTGCGAACGCGCGGCTGTTCATTGGTGGCCTTTTTCCAGCGCCGATTTGAGCTGCTGAATCGCACGTTCACATGCTACCAAAGCCTTCCGCCGGCCATCATCCTTCCGTTGTTTTCCCGCACCTTGTTCGAGGGTTTGCTTCGCCTTTTCCAACGCAGCGAGGGCCGCCCGGAGTTCAGGATGATCCTCGCCCGTTGCCCCGCTCCTTGGCTTTGCGGCTTCCAAGGGCAGCGACAGAATGGGGAATACATAGAGGATGCAGAGGGCTTTTTTGATGCTCATGTGGTTTGGGTCGGTATTTTCACCTCATCGGCGTTATGCAAACTGGTGGCGTGACGCTGGGTGGAGCGGCGGCCGGGGGTGTGTAGCGGGGAAGGTTCCAGTTGTACATTCTGTCACGCGCCGCATCCTCCCGGGCATCCACCGCATTCCCCGCTTGCATGGCAGTGCCCAGAGGCCCCATTGCAGGGTAAATTACCTCATTCCCCTCATCGTGCGCCGCTTGTCTATCCGCCTCATCCTGCGTGTAGAGTTGGCCGGTCTTTGGATTGACTTTTCCCATGTATTGCGCCGCCCGTTTCTTCTGCCAAGCTGCGTCGTCTTTATTCGCACAGCCGGATAACACGGACATGAGGGCGAGAGCTATGCACAGCGTCACGTTTTGGATCGGTTTCAGAAGGATTTTCATTGGGTATGCGTTTGAATTATCTGAGTCTTTCCAGCTACTTATGGTTATGGCAAAGAATGGCATCCGGGCCGACGAAGTAGTCGTGATTCCCCTCCACCTCGATGTTGTAAACCTTCGCTGGTGAACGCAAATCCGCGCGCTTCACCTTAAAGTGGATGGGAACCACGCCGCTCAAATTCGCCCCGAGCGCCATCACGCTGTCGGATGCGGAGAGTGCTGCCGCCGTCGTCCAGTGATCGTCTGCTGTGAGGAAGCGGTGGTTCTGCGAGCAGGTGACGGAACCGTGAGGCGAAGCCACCGTCACCAAATCCGCACGGTGTCCGATAATCTCCCTGCTCACACGCGCTGGCTCGACTCTGCCTGTGCGTTCATTGAACGAGAGCACGCTGTCCCCGCGCCGGATGTCCTCGATGTTCCGTGCCCCCGAAGGCGTCTGCACCTGCGTGCCCGCCACAAAACACATGGCCGAGCCTCCGCCGGTGGCCATCGGCGTGGTGCATGTAGTGTTCGCCTCGGCTGCGGCGGACGAACTCGGCGAAGCAGGGGCGGATTTAGACGTTTGCATCGCGGCGGCGGAAGCCGCCGCGTTTGTCGCCGAATTCGTGCTGGAACGGTAGTTATCCGACGCCGCGTCAATCTGAGCCTGTGTTCCAGAATAGAAAACACTGTTTCTCTTGTTTGGATCGTTTGTCGCGGAGCCAAAACATGCCGACAAACCGGCGTCGCAGGCGGCTACGGTCACACGGATTTCAACGCCAATGGCCCAATTGGGATCGTGTCATCGTATATGGACACCTGGAGTGTTTCGCCATTCGTCGCCCTTTCCTACCGGAAGGGTCGGCTCACCACATCGTTCACGGCGATGTACCAGTATGAAAACGATCATCAAGTCGCGCGACAGACCACAGTGAACGATGACACGCACAAGTACAGTCTCGCGCTGCGCGCAATCTACGCTGCAAGCGAACGCGTGCAGCTTCAGGTATTGGCGAAATACAACCAGGTCATCTCCGGATTGAATGCGACGCCAGGCATGCCCGAAAGCAGGCACTGGGCGACATTTGGAGCCAGGGTATCCTATCTCGTGAGCAAGCCGCTTGAGGTTTACGCAGGCTATACCTACGATGCATTCAATACCGTTCTCAAGACCAACACGATTACCGCCGGCCTGAGGTACTCGTTCTAACGGGGATACGGCATTTCCAACACACGATGCGCCCGGCATGACAACATCATGCCGGGCGCTTTGTATTGACCGGCGCAATTTTCATCAGTGATTCACAGGACGTTGGTTGCGGGCTTGGTTTGCCTCGGGCTGAACACCGGCACGATCGGTGCGGCAGAATCCCACGCGAGCCAGAAGGCGGATTTCCACGCCTTTGTGAACTGGGATTTCCGCTACCGCAAGAAGCTGAAAGGCTGGCAGGCCACGGCGACAGCGATCCAAAAAACCATCGAACAATGGTATCCGCGACGCCCGACGCACACCGTCGCCGAAAACGGAACCCCGGAATCGCTCCGGCGATTTCTCTACTCTCTGCCAAAACAAGCGGACTGCGATTTGAGCATCGTCTATCTCGCCAGTCACCAGTCACCCGAGGGGGAATGGGATTTCGTGCAGAAAAAGTTGCAGTCCATCCCCATGATTGCCGCCGAGTCGGATATTCCGAAACACAGCGGGAGGATTGTGATCGTGGATGCGTGCTTTGCAGCGGCCCTCCATCAGGATCCGGGATGGAATCGGGCACTGCAATCATCCACCCTCTTCGCGTCTTCGGCTTCGGAGGAGACAAAGGAACTCGATTTTCGCAGCCCGCATCCGATTGATCTCCGCCGCCGTTATCCTGCCGCTACAGCATGGCTCGACAGGCAATTGGGAAAAGATTGGGATGGCCGGTTGAGCTTCCTAGGATTTGTCTGGGTGCAGACATTCGTCACTTCTGCGGTGGCGCCCACGGATCAAAAGGGCTGGAGCGAGTTTCTGCGGCGTTGCGAGGCGACTGCGGAAAAGTTTCGCCGTGACGCTGACAAAAGACTGGCCTCGCGGATTCTATTCAGCCCATCGAGCGATTCGCCTCATCCACATTCCGAACGCTCGCTGCGGTGACTGGATTGCAGTCACCCACAGGCACCGCAGGGATATTTTTGCGCGGTGTCTTGACGTTGCCACAAACGCGTCGCACATTTGCGAACCATGAGCGATTCCGATTCGAAACTTCTCAAGGGTTCCCGCCTCTATCTGGAGTTTCTTGCCGAGCGGGAAGAGATCATGCGACACAAGTATTTTGAGAGCGAGAAGGCCGGATACGATGTGGGATTTGAAAAGGCGCTGCTCGACTGGCTCGTGAAGCACCGCGCGGAATGGCGGCGGAAGCGCAAGGAAGAACAAGTATCGGCGACTGCATGAGACAAAGTCGCCGGCGCCTTTAAGCCAGACCCTGCGAGGTCACAAGGAGCCACAAGATGAGCAAACAAAACCCGCCAAGCCGCACCGCCCGCCTGCTGCTCGACGCAGCGGCCATAGAACGCGCACTGAAGCGCATCGCGCACGAAATCATCGAGCGCAATCCCGAGCCGGATCGGCTCGCCATCATCGGAGTTCCCTCGCGCGGCGTCGTGGTCGCGGAACGGCTCGCTGCCTTTGTGCAGCAATTCGGCGGCAGCGGCGTGGAGACCGGCGTCGTGGACATCTCGATGCATCGCGACGACCTCGCGCGCCGGCCCGTGCCCGCGGTCGTGCCGACGCGGCTGCCGTACGATCTCGAAAACCGCACCATCATCCTCGCCGACGATGTTGCTTTCACCGGACGCACGTGCCGCGCGGCGATGGACGCGCTCGCGGATTTTGGGCGGCCCGCGAAAATCCAGTACGCGGTGCTCATTGATCGCGGCCACCGCGAAGTGCCCATCCGCGCCGATTACGTCGGCAAAAATGTCCCCACCTCGCTCGTCGAGCGCGTCTATGTCCGCTTCACCGCGACGGACGGCACGCCCGACGACGCCGTGTGGCTCGACTCCACCCCCGGCTCGAACATCCCCGAATGACAGCAGCACTCACACAAAATCAACCCGCGTGGCGTCGCAAGGATCTCGTCTCCATCGCCGAACTCAGCACCGCGGAACTCACGCAAATCCTCGACACCGCCGCCGCATTCAAGGACGTCGGCACACGCGAGGTGAAAAAAGTCCCCGCGCTGCGAGGGAAGACACTCGTGAATTTCTTCGTCGAGCCGAGCACGCGCACGCGCGCGTCGTTTGAGCTCGCCGCATTCCGCCTCAGCGCGGATGTGATCAACATTTCCGCAAGCACATCGAGCCTCACCAAAGGCGAGACGCTCAAGGACACTGCGAAGAATCTCGAAGCGCTGCTCGCCGACATCATCGTGCTCCGCCACAGCAGCGCGGGCGCGGCGCAGTTCCTCGCCGAGCGGCTGAATGCCAGCGTGATCAACGGCGGCGATGGCGCGCACGAACATCCTACGCAAGCGCTGCTCGACACGTTCACCGTGCGCGAAAAGAAGGGCAAGGTCGCCGGGCTGCACGTCGCGATCCTCGGCGACATCCTCTTCAGCCGCGTCGCGCGCTCGAACATCCACGCGCTCCTGAAGCTCGGCGCGCGCGTGACGTTGTGCGGCCCACCCACACTCGTCCCCCGCTCGCTCGAAGCCCTCGGCGTGGAAATCACGCACGACCTCGACGCGCTGCTGCCCGAGGTGGACGTGGTGAATCTTCTCCGCATCCAGCACGAGCGGCAGCGCAAGGAATACTTCCCGAGCCTCGGCGAATACACTGCGTTCTTCGGCCTCACGAAGGCGCGCGCCGAGCGCCTCAAGCCCGACTGCCTCATCATGCACCCCGGCCCGATCAACCGCGGCGTGGAGATTGACAGCGACATCGCCGACAGCAGCCGCAGCGTCATCCTCGAACAAGTCACCAACGGCCTCGCCACCCGCATGGCCGTCCTCTTCCTCTGCGCCGGAGCGCGCGCCTCCTGAATGAAATCCACCCTCATCACCAACGGCCACATCATAGACCCGGCCAACGGCATTGACCGCGTCGGCGACGTTTACATCACCGGCGGGAAAATCGCGAAAGTGGACCTTGATGCCACGCTGCGGAAACATCCGCACGATCTTGACGTGATTGACGCGAGCGGCCTCGTCGTCTGCCCCGGCCTCATTGACATCCACGTCCACTTCCGCGAACCCGGACAGTCGGCAAAGGAAACGATCGCCACGGGTGCGAAGTGTGCGGCGGCCGGCGGCTTCACCACCGTCGTCTGCATGCCGAACACGGAGCCGCGCGTGGACAGCCCGAGCGTGGTCGCGTGGATTTTGGAAAAGGCGAAGGCCGAGGCGTGCGTGAACATCCTCCCCACCGGCGCGATCACGAAAGGGCTCGCCGGCGAGGAACTCGCGCCCATCGGCTCGCTGTTCAAGGCCGGCGTCGTCGCGCTCACGGACGACGGGCATTGCGTGCAGAGCCACGAGGTCATGCGCCGCGCGTGCGAATACGCGCGCATGTTCGGCCTCGTGATCATGGATCACTGTCAGGACTACAATCTCGTCGGCAAAGGCGTGATGCACGAAGGCCGCGTGAGCGCCGAACTCGGCCTGCCCGGCTGGCCCGCCATCGGCGAGGAAATCATCGTCGCGCGCAACGCATTGCTCGCGGATCTCACCGGCACGCCCATCCACTGCCAGCACCTCAGCGCCGCCGGCAGCGTCGGCATCCTCCGCCGCATGCGCGCGCGTGGCGTGCCGCTCACCGGCGAAGTCTGCCCGCACCACATCGCGCTCACCGACGAATCCATCCGCGGCTTCGACACGAATTTCAAAATGAACCCGCCGCTGCGCTCGCAGGAGCACGTCGAAGCGCTCATCGAAGGCATCGCCGATGGCACCATCACGATCCTCGGCAGCGACCACGCGCCGCATTGCGGCTTTGAAAAGGAAGTCGAATTTGATCTCGCGCCTTTCGGCATCCTCGGACTCGAAACGGAACTCGGCCTTTTCCTCGACATCCTCGTGCACCGGCGAAAGGCCATTTCGCTAACACGGCTCATCGAACTTTACACAGCGAATCCCGCGAAACTCCTCGGTCTGGATCGCGGCACACTTGGCGTCGGAACGGTCGCAGATGTCACGCTCATCAATCCCGATCTCGAATGGACCGTGGACAAGGACGAGAGCTTCTCGCGCAGCCGCAACAATCCTTTCCACGGACGTGAGGTGAAGGGCCGCGCCGTGCGGACGATCGTCGGCGGCAAGACGGTGTGGGCGCTGTAGCTCGCTTGCGCCATATCGTGAGAACAAAAAAACGGAGCGGGCTTGCTGGAAAAGCGCGCGACGCGCTCTAGCAAAAAACCTCCAGCAGCATTGTCCGCGTATGCCAGGAAATTCCCCCGTCCCTCTCCGCGCTGTCGCAATCCTTTCGCTCGCATTTTCCGTCTGCACGGCATCCGCCGAACAGCGTGTGCCGTGGACGACTTCACGCATTCACGGCACGCCGGAGCCGCCGCCGCCGTTTGTCGTCGAGCGCATTTTTCCGGGCCTCACATTCGACAGGCCGCTCGACATCCGGCAGATTCCCGGCACGGACCGGCTCGTCGTTGTCGAGGAATTTGGGAGGCTGCTGTCATTCGTGCCCGGTGCGGAGAAGGCGGATGATTTCGGTTATCTCCACGACTTTGATCCCGAGATCGTCCGCTCGTATGGCGTGACATTTCATCCGCGCTTCGCCGAAAACCGTTTCGTCTTCACATGGGGCGTGCAGGATTTGCACGGTAAGGAGTCGCGCGAAAATGGGACGCACATCATCCGCTTCCGCGTGACGGACGAGAACCCGCCGAAGATCGATTTTGCGAGCGCGAAGGAGATCATCGCGTGGCCCGCCGGCGGGCACAACGGCGGCAACATCCGCTTCGGTCCCGACGGCATGCTTTACATTTCCACGGGCGACGGCACGCGCCCCGATCCGCCGGATGGCAAAGTGACCGGGCAGGACATCGGCGATCTGCTGTCGAGCGTGCTGCGCATTGATGTGGATCATCCCGACGCAGGCCGCGGCTACTCGATTCCGAAGGACAATCCGTTTCTGAACGAGCCGAACGCGCGCGGCGAGGTGTGGGCGTACGGCCTGCGCAATCCTTGGCGGATCAGTTTTGATCCGAAGTCCGGCGATCTTTTTGCGGGCGATGTCGGATGGGAATTGTGGGAGATGATCTACCGCATCAAGCGCGGCGGCAATTACGGCTGGAGCATCACCGAAGGCAGCCAGCAGGACGTGCGGCCCGACCGCCTGCGCGGGCCGACGCCGATCCTGCCGCCGCTGGTCGCACACTCGCACGAGGAGGCCGCGAGCATCACCGGCGGCGAATTTTACCACGGCACGCGGCTGCCCGCGCTGAAGGGCGCATACATTTACGGCGACTGGCAGATGGGGACATTCTGGTCGTTGCGCACGGATGGAGACAAAGTCACCGAGCACCGCGAGATCGCGCGTAGCTCGCTCATGCCCGCGGGATTCGGCATCGCACGCGACGGTGAACTGATCATCGCCGATCACAGCGGCGGCGGGCTGTTCCGTCTCGCGCCGAATCCGCGGGCCGGAAAGAACTCCGACTTTCCGCGCAAGTTGAGCGAGACCGGGCTTTTCACAGACGCACGCACCCAGTCGCCTGCGCCGGGCGTGGTGCCGTTTGATGTCAACGCCCCGCGCTGGGCCGATCACGCGACCGCCGAGCGATGGGTCGCATTTCCTGAACAATCGGGTGTCGCGGTCGCGACCGAATCGAAGGGCGTCGTGCTGCGGGGGCGTTGGGGATTCCCTGCGGGCGCTGTGCTTATAAAAGCATATTCGCTCGAGATGGAGCGCGGAAATCCTGCGAGCCGCCGCCGCATCGAGACGCAGCTCCTGCACTACGATGGCAGCCTGTGGCACACCTACACGTACCGCTGGAACGATGAGCAGACCGACGCGGAACTCGTCCAGTCGCGCGGCGAGGACACGACATTCACCGTGCAGGACAAGTCCGCGCCGGGCGGCGAAACGAAGCAGCCATGGCGCTTCTTCAGCCGCTCCGAATGCGCGCGCTGCCACACGCTGATGAATGATTTTGCGCAGGGCTTCACGTCGCTGCAACTCGATCGCCCCACGCCCGCCGCACCGGGCCGGCAGCTCGATCTTTTTGCGCGCCTCGGCCTCGTACCCGCGGAACTGCGCCTCACCGATCCACACGGCACGGAAGGCAGTCTCGAACTGCGCGCGCGCTCGTACCTGCATGTGAATTGCGGAGTGTGCCACCGATACAACAGCGGCGGTGCGGTTCCGACCTACATGCACATCGAGACGGCGTTGAAAGATGCGAACCTCATCAATGCCAGGCCCGTGATGGGCGACCTCGGCCTCCCCGATGGACGTGTCATCGCGCCCGGTGATCCCGGCCGCAGCGTGCTGCTCTACCGCATGGCCACCGCGGGCCGCGGACACATGCCCTACCTCGGCGGCAAGCTCGTGGACGAGCGCGGCCTGCTCGTCGTCCGCGACTGGATCGCGAGCTTGAACAAAGGCTGGGACATCAATGCCTCCGCAAGCACACAGCGCGACGCGGAGGAAAGCGCGCTCGTGAAACTGAAGTCCGGCGACGCCACGCAGCTCGACAGTTTGCTCTCCACCGCCAGCGGCGCATTGAGCGTGCTGCTCGCCAGCGTGGACGGCTCGCTGCCCGCGGAAATCCGTACGCAGGCAATCACGAAAGGCAGCGCACTGCCCGATCCGTTGCGCCGCGATTTGTTCGAGCGGTTCCTCCCGGAATCGCAGCGGCGAAAAGTGCTCGGTGCGGGATTCAAGCCCGAGACGCTGCTCGCGCAGAAAGGCGACGCCGCGCGCGGCAAGACCGTATTCGGCGGAGTCTGCGTCGCCTGCCACCGCGCGGAAGGTGCGGGCCTCGACTTCGGCCCGGACCTCACACACATCGGCACAAAGTGGAAACGGGCGGACCTGATGGAACAGATTCTCGTTCCGTCCAAGATCATAGACCCGCAGTGGCAGCCCGCGACGATCGAACTCAAGGGCGGCGGCAGCCGGATCGGCTTCGTCGCCGAAAAGACGGATAGCGAAATCACGCTGAAGATGGCCGGAGGAATCGTGGAAAAAATCCCGGTCGCAAAAATCACCCGGACAACCATCGCACGGATCTCGCTCATGCCCGAGGGCCTCCTGCAAAGCCTCACCGCGCAGGAAGCCGCAGATCTGCTCGAGTACCTCGCGTCACTGAAATAGCCGCCAGTGGTTCAATTTGGATGACGCGGAGTTCTCACCGTGTCGGTCTGAATCGAATCCTCGTCCCCACCTCGCCCCTCAGCGCTTCACGCCCGTATCCCGGAACAGCTTCAGCAGTGCCGAGCCGTCGGCGTAATGGATGTCGCTGATCTTCCACGCGCCGTCCTCCTGCACGAGGTCGAATCTCGCCGTCTGCTTCTTGCCATAGTTCGTGAAGCTCACCGCCACGGTCGTCCCGCCCTTCGTGGTGGCGGGCTTGTTCACCGTCAGATTCTTGATGTCGAGATCCTGCGCGCCATAGAGCGGCGCAAAGTCCAGCACTCCCGGCTCGTTGTTCTTCTTCGACAGCTCCCCGTCCTTCACGATCAGCGCAGTGAGTTCCTTGCTGAAAAAATGCGCGATCCGCGTGCGGGGCACCTTCGCATCGAAAGGCGATTTCCCATTCTTCTCCGAATGGTAGAGTTCCGACACCAGCCCCTGCGGCGTAGCCTCCGCGCACAACCCCGGCGCAGTGAAGCCAAACATCATGACGACCGAGGCGAAGAATGCGTGGAGTCTCGTTTTCATTGTGAAAAAATGCGTGGCCGCGCAGTCTTCACACCAGCGCCCGCTTGCAAAGCAGATTCCCCCTATTCCTCCGCGCTGAGGCTTGGAGATAAGTTGATCCTTCTCACCTCTTTTCCAAGTCCCCAAGTTCTCTTTCCCGCCGCTGCGCGCATTGACGCCCCGGTTCCACTCCCATACACGCTCCCTATGCCAGACGAATCCGCAGTCACCTCGCAGGACCGTTTCTCCCATCTTCAATACACCATTAAGCGGCCCTTCTGGTCCTTCTTCGGGCGCAAGTATTACGTCCATGCGCCGGACGGATCCGTCGTCATGTTCCTCAAGCACCCGCTCATGAAACTCCGTCAGGAGTTCACCATCTACACCGACGACACCGAGACCGCGCCGCTCCTCACCATCAAGGCGCGCAACGTGATCGCGATGAACATGGCGCACGATGTCTTCGACTCCGCCACCGGCGAAAAGACCGGCAGCATCCGCTCCCGCGGCATGAAGTCCATCATCCGCGACACCTGGGACATCCTCGATGCAAACGATCAGGTCGTCGGCCTCATGGAGGAGGTGGGAGCCGCCATGCTGCGCCGCTTCCTCAAGTTCCTCCCCGGCCGGCACAAAATCGAACTCAACGGCCAGCTCTTCGCCACACTCCGGCAGCCTTTCCGCTTCTTCGTAAAGGAGCTCGACCTTGACCTCTCGCCCGGCGGCGGAAAGCTCGACGCCCGCTTCGCCGTCGGCTGCGCCCTCCTCGCCCTCATGAAGGAATCCGCCCGCGAGGAAAGCTGAACGCACCCGGCGCAAAGGACGGTCGCGGCAAAGAACTCCGCCTCGGTTCCGAGACACCAAGTCTTTGGGAACACGGGAAACTTGCTCGCCCAGCGCGCTGGCGAGGGCAAAGCCGTTGAATGGGACGGCCCGAACACGCACATCATGAGTCTGCCGGAACTTAATCGCATCATGGAACAGGAATAACGCGAGGGCAGGGGAATTTAGTTTGATCGCAAGGGCAGGGGAATTCAGTTTGTGCTCCGAAGCGAATAAAGCTGCGAAAGCCACGCGCATCCGACTTCCAACCTCCGAATCCTTGAACACCGGACATAGACTTGATCCGACTCTGCTTATCGCCCGCGTCCCATCCATCCACAGCACGGCGACCTGCCTTGCAGTCAAATCAATGAAAGGCCGCTACCTTGTATTGGCACTGGCTCTGACACTGGCTTGGTCCGGGTTGCCTCTTGATGCGCAGACAGCAGGCCAGCCTGCGGAGATACCAGTCACAAAAAGTTTGCAAGCCGGGGAGCCGGGCGGCGGGTTGGAATTCACGCTGGGAGAGATACCGCCGCTCTCCATCTCCTGCGAGGGGCATATTTCGACCACGAGGAATGGGGTGAAATTCGATGTGTTCTTCGATGGTGGCCGTAAGAGCAATGCAGCGATTTACGCAATCAATACGGGGCGCAAGCAACTCGTCCTGACTTCCGAGAAACACAAGGCCATCCTCGAAGACCTGATTCGGAGGAAGTTCACCGTCATCGTGGCGGATTTCCGGGACAAGAAACTGCCTGGCATCGAGCTGGAGAAATACGTGGTCCGTCTTACCGAAGACGCGAGGGCGGCTGCGGACGGCATCCTGCTTCCCAGCGGCGTGATTCGTCCTCCGCTGACCACGAGGGATGAGGCGGCCGTGAGTAAGACCGAGACCTATGCGAATGATTACTTCACCCTCATGCCGGGTTTCACGGTGCAGAGGGACGTGGCCTGGTTTCATTACTCCGACATCCCTGAGCCCTTTCGGAAAGAGATCGCCGGGCAGCTCGGCAAACCATTCAATGAAGCCGATGGTGCCAAGGCGAATACATACGACATCATCTATCCTACCTATGGGCCTTCGGTGGGTGTCCTGACGAACTATTGTTCAGATGAAAAAGGGCGGGAGGATTACTACCCCACGGAGAAGACTTATCTGGTCATGGCCTTTGCTTTCAAGAACCTCGCCGTGATCCACCAGCAGTATTTCAACGACCCGGTCGGCGGATACCCCAAGGGATACGGTTATTACGGCGATCAGTTTGCGGTGTCCTTTATCCGGCATGTGAAAGGGAACTCGGCCCGTTATCACATCGCTCCACAAAAGATTTGCGCTTTCGGACACAGCAAAGGCAGCGAGGTGCCAGGCATGTTGGTCAACAGGCTGAGAGGCACCCCGCCTTTCTTCCATGCAAAGGCGGACTTCAAGAAGTTGAACCTGACGGAAAAGGACAAGACCATCCCGTCGCCGTTTTCCGATCTGTCCACCGACATCACTTGTGCAATCTTCGGCGCGGGCGTCGGGAACCAGGAAATGCACAACGAAAAGGCGCAGCCTTGGAATAATCACCCGGAGACAAACATGTCCCCCTTCTTCATCTATGCGGACCACCGTGCGGACACCCGGCAGCACACACGGGACGCTGTGGCGAAAGCCGGGGAACATGGCGTCGCCGTGGAGACGGCGGAGCAGGAGTCGCACACCTGGCCTATCGGAAGCGCCTATGACAAGGCATCCGCATTCGCCGACAGGATGCTGGACCTGCATTACTGACGTTTCATGGCACCTGACCGGCATCACATTTTCGACCCACTGGGAGAGTTAAGTCCGAGTGGTTTGTTGGTTGATTTGGGCCAGCCATTGCTGCACGACTTTGGCGATGAATCGCCAGCACCCTGCGGTGTTGCCCCTCGGACAAAAGGCTCGCGCCTTGTGGCATCTCGCTCGGCTCGATTTGCTGCCGTTGTCGCTGCGCAGGTATTGCAGCGCTCCGTGCCCTCGGTGTCCACCAAACCGAGACAACCTCAGCCCGGCGTTAATGCTCCTTCATCCTAGCCGGCTATACGATCGGCGACGGTGCCTTCATCGCCTCTGCCACGGCGCGGAACGGCGAGACTTTCACCACGTTCTCCGCGTCGTGATCGATCAGGTGTAGCCAGTCCTCGGTGATGTCAGTCGGCGGGAAGATGTCGTTCTCGTGGTATTCGGCCTCCAGCGAAATGAGCAGGTCGTTCTCGCTGATGCCTTCATCCTTCCCGCTCGCGAGGGCGCGCTTGATGGCGAGGGATTTTGCGCGCTCCACAATGCTCGCGATGATCGCGCCGCTCACGAGGTCACCGCGGTAGAGCGTCTCGCGGCGTCCGCTGCGGAGCGTGATGCTGAGGAAGCGGTTCTCGTCGCGGTGCGCGAACTGCGCTTCGATCACGCGTTCCGAGAGATGATGGATGACTTGCTCGACGCTGCCTTTCTCCACGAGCAGCGCGGGGTCGTAGGGCAGGTGAGGCGTGAGGTAGATGCGGTAAATCTCCTCGGCACCCTCGCGGGTCGGGCGATTGACTTTGATTTTCCGGTCAATGCGGCCCGGACGGAGAATGGCGGGATCGATCAGGTCCGCGCGGTTGCTCGCGATGATGATCACCGCGTCGTGCAGGCTTTCGAGGCCGTCCATTTCCGTGCAAAACATCGGCACCAGCGTGCTGAGGATGCTGTTGAATCGTCCGGCACGGCGCGTGCCGAGGATGCTTTCGGCTTCGTCTATGAACACAAACGGCAGATAGCCCTCGCGGCGTTTCTCGCGCGCGGTGGCGAAGATTTCGCGCACGATGCGTTCGCTTTCGCCGACCCACATGTTGAGGATTTCCGGCCCCTTGATGTGCATGAAAAACTCGCGCATCTCCTGCCCGGTCTTCGCGCGGAGCTGCTGCGTGAGATTCCACGCGGTTGCCTTTCCGATGAGCGTCTTGCCGCAACCGGGCGGGCCGTAGAGCAGGAAGCCCTTTGGCGTCGCGTGATGGAATTTTTCGTAGAGCTCCGGGTGCAGCAGCGGCCCTTCGATGGCCTCGCGAATCGCGGTGATCGCCTCGTGCTGTCCGCCGACTTTGTCCCACGGCAGCTCCGGCACCGTGTCGAGGTAGTATTCGTTGCTCTTCGTGCGAGCGAGGACTTCGAGCGCGACGCGGAAATTTGCATCCGCACGCACGTCGTCGCCCGGCTTCAGCTTTTCCTTGGCGAGCAGTTCGCTGCGGAAAAGAATCGTGCATTGCTGCCCCGCCTCGCCGCCCACACGGATGCGATCGTTGCCGAGCAGCTCCGCGACTTTCACCACCGGCCCCGCGCGATCGTAACCGAGATCGCCGACGACCACATACGCCTCGTTCACCAACACGCGCGTGCCGCGTCGGAACGCGCGAAGGTCCAGCCGTGGATCCACGTTGCAGTAAAATTCCGATCCGCCGACGACGATCTGCGCGAGCATCGCCGGGCGCCCCTCGTCAAATTTCGGATACGCCGTAACGAACGTGCCGATGCGGTTCGCGGGCTGCGTCACCTTTTGCAGCGCGGCCTCCAGCTTTTCGATCGTGTCCTGCGCCTCGAACATGATCTCCTCGCGCTCCGCGACCTCCGCGCGGATTTCGAGGAGCCTGGTGCGCGTGGCGTCTCCCGGTGGGAGCTGCGCAATCAGATGCTCGATGCGTTCCACCAATCCGCGCGGCTCGCGATTTTCGTGTGACGACGAATTCCCGTCCTCGGGCGTCGGAGAAAGGTGCTCGTCCATCGTTTTGTCCAAGATACATCACTTTGCAGACCGTGCAATTCGCGCGGCGGATTTTGAACGGTGCAGGCGCGAAAAAGATGCGTTTGTTCGGGGCGGCGCACTGCGATCTGCGGAGGCCGCCCCACGCACTCGGGCAAATTTCACGCAATGATGTCCTTCACCACCTTCGACGGCTCGACTCCGGTGAGGCGCTGATCGAGGCCCTGATATTTGAAAGTGAAGCGGTCGTGGGCGATGCCCATGCAGTGGAGGATCGTCGCGTTGAGGTCGTTCAGGTGGACGGGGTTTTCGACGATGTTGTAGCTGAAGTCGTCGGTCTCGCCGTAGATGGTGCCGCCCTTCACGCCGCCGCCGGCCATGAACATGGAGAAGCATTTCGGGTGGTGGTCGCGACCGTAGTTGTCGGCGGTGAGCTTGCCCTGCGAATAGACGGTGCGGCCAAATTCGCCGCCCCAGACGACGAGCGTGGAATCGAGCAGGCCGCGCTGTTTCAAATCCTGGATGAGCGCGGAGACGGGCTGGTCGGTGTCGCTGCACTGCGCGCGGATTTCGGAGGGGAGGTTGCCGTGCTGGTCCCATCCGCGGTGGAGAATCTGCACGACGCGGACGCCGCGCTCGACGAGCCTGCGCGCGAGCAGTGCGCTGGATGCAAACGTGCCGGACTTTTTCACCTCGGGGCCATACATATCGAGGACGCTCTGCGGCTCGCGCGCGGTGTCCACGAGTTCGGGCACGCTCGTCTGCATTCGGAACGCCATTTCGTATTGCGCGATGCGCGTCTGGATATCCGGGTCGCCCATGCGCTCGAAGCCGCGCTGGTTCAGCTTTGCGAGCGCGTCGAGCATCGTGCGGCGCGCGCCGCTGGAGACGCCGTCGGGATTTTGAATGTACAAAACGGGATCGCCCGTGCTGCGCAGCGCGACGCCGGTATAGCGTCCGGGCAGGAATCCGGAATTCCACATGCGCGTGAAGAGCGCCTGCGCGTTCGCCTTTGCCGACCACGTGGGCGTGAGGACGACGAATGCGGGCAGGTCGTTGTTCTCGCTGCCGAGGCCGTACGCGAGCCACGAGCCGAGGCTGGCCTTGCCGGGGACTTCGCTGCCCGTCATCACGAAAGTGCAGGCGGGGTCGTGGTTGATGGCGTTCGTGTGGACGGTCTTGATGAGCGCAATGTCGTCCACGACTTTCGCCGTGTGCGGGAGGAGTTCGCTGACCCAGCGTCCGCATTTTCCGTGTTGGGAAAAATTGAACATGCTCGGCGCGACGGGCAGCCGCGCCTGGCCGCTGGTCATCGTGGTGATGCGCTGGCCATTGCGGATCGAATCGGGGAGATCCTTGTCGAACTGCTCCTTCAGCCCCGGCTTGTAGTCCCACAGATCGAGCTGCGAAGGCGCGCCATTCATGTGGAGGTAGATGATGGATTTCGCCTTCGGCGCGAAATTCGGAAAGCCCGGCAGCGGCGGATGCACGCGCGCGCTCGCGGCGGCGCTCGCGCGGTCGCCCATCATGCACGCAAGCGCGAGCCCGCCGAGGCGGAGACCGGCGTCACCGAAGAACTGGCGGCGCGTCTGAAGGAGCTGGGATTCAAAGATCGGATCCATGGTGAGGGAAAAATGGTTTGCGAAGTCTCGCATAGAATGACCGCGAGGGAATCCCCGACTGAGGGAAAATTCTCGCGCCCTGTCCGGTTACTTGAAAAGCTGATGATCTTCTTCTGACGACGAGCGGTGAGCGGCCGCGAGCATCGGGGAGCACAGGAGGCCCGCCTGTCGTGTCGCGCGGCTCGCGCGGCACATCGAGCGTCAGCTTGTGAACGGATCACCTCGGGGTCCGAATGTTTGCGGCGGGTGGCCACAAACCACAGGCGGGGTCGCCCGTGCTCCCCGATGCTCGCGCCGCACACACTGCTGGATCGCCCGATCTGCCAACCAGCCGGACAAGCTACATCCGTTCCGGCACGCCGATGCCGAGGAGATCGAGACCCTTCGCGAGCACGCGCGCGGTCGTGTCGCACAGCAGCAGGCGCGTGCTGCGTGCGGATTCCACGGCCTTCAGCACGGGGCAGCTCTCGAAGAACGAGTGGAACGCTCCGGCGAGTTCGTAAAGGTAATTGCAGAGGAGGTTCGGGCGGTGATCGTCGAGAATCATCGGGACGACTTCGCCAAACTGCGCGAGCTTTTTTGCGAGCGAGAGTTCGCCGGGCTCCGCGAGTGTCGCCGCATTGTTGGCTGTTGAATGTTCCGCACCGGCCGCCGGACGCACCGAGGCCGGATCGATCCCGCCTTTCCGGAAAATCGAGCGGATGCGTACGTAGCTGTATTGCAGGTACGGCGCGGTGTTGCCCTGGAAGCTCAGCATTTTGTCCCACGAAAAAACGTAATCGCTCTGCCGATTCGGTAGCAGGTCGGCGTATTTCACCGCGCCGATGCCGACGATGCGCGCGACTTCGCGGCGCTCGGCCTCGGGCATCTCGGGACTTTTTTCCGTGACGGTCGTGAATGCGCGCTCCTCGGCCTCATCAAGCAGTTCGCCGAGCTTCACCGTGTCGCCACTGCGCGTTTTGAAGGGCTTGCCGTCCTCGCCCATGATGCTGCCGAACCACACATGCGACAGCTTCGCCGTGGACTCCGGCTGCCAGCGCCGCCAGATCGCGAAGAGCTGGCGGAAGTGGAGCTGCTGCCGACCGTCGGTGACGTAGATGATTTCGTCGGGCCTAAAGAATTCGTCGGTCGTACATGGCTTGTCGGTCGTGCGGGGTAAAAAGCCCACACGCAATTTGAGTGTGGCGAGGTCGGTCGTGGTGTAGTTCGACGCGCCGTCTGCTTTCCGCACGATTGCGGGCGCAGGCTTCCAGCCGTTCTCGTCCTTGATCAAAAACGGATCGTCCCTCTCCGGCAGCGAGTCGTCGCTGAAGACGCAAAGCGCACCGTCGCTTTCTCGAGCGGTGCCGCTGTGGTAGAGCTCGTTTACGACGTCCCTCAACATATATCTGTAGAAACTCTCCCCATACGTACGGTCAAAGTGGATGCCTAGACGCGAGTAGATTTCGTCAAACTGCACCTGCGAAAGGCGCCTCATTTCTTTCCAGATGGCATCGTTTTCCTCGTTACCGTCTTGAAGTTTCACGAGCTCTCCGCGCGCGGCGTCGAGCTGTCTGGGGTCGGTTTTGCAGAGTTCGTTTTGCGCCTTGTAGATGCGTTCGAGCTCGCCGATGGGATCGCGATCGAGCGCATCCTTGTTGAGGATCGTCTTCCACGCGACCAGCAGCATTCCGAATTGCGTGCCCCAGTCGCCGATGTGGTTGTCGGTGATAACGTCGTGTCCGAGGAAGCGCGCGATGCGCGCAAGCGCGTCACCGAGAACAGTGCTGCGGATGTGGCCGACGTGCATCGGCTTTGCGACGTTCGGCGAGGAGAAATCAATCACGATGCGCCGCTGCGGCACGGAGGGAACGCCGAGGTGATCATCGGCTGCGAGCGCGGTGAAGTGCGCGATGACGGCGGCGGGCTTCAGGCGGAAATTGATGAACCCTGCGCCTGCGATCTCCGGCGTCTCGCACAGGTCATCCACTTGCAGCTTCGCGATGATTTCCATCGCGAGCTGGCGTGGGTTTGCGCGGCGCGGCTTGGCGAGCTGCATCGCGATGTTCGACTGGTAGTCACCGAAGCGCGTGTCCTGCGCGCTCTGCACGGTCACGGCGATGCCGCCGGTGTCTCCGGCTGCTGCGGCGAGCCGCGATGCGAGGATGCTTTGGATGGTTTCCATGGAAAATGAGACGCGGAGGAATACGCGGCGCGTGTCGGCTGCTCCAGATTCGGCGCGGCGAAGCCGGTTGCTACGCGGGCTGGCTTTTCTCGAAGACCGCGAGGATTTCCGCCGCCGTCGGCGCAGTGCCGAGGCGCTCGCGGACGTTGCGGTCATTCAGAAATTTCGCAATCGCCGCGAGCGTGCGCAGGTGCGTCTGGAACTGATCCTTCGGCACCACAAAGAGGACGACAAACTTTACAAGCGCGTTATCGAGCGACTCGAACTCGATGCCTTTTGTCGAGCGCCCGAAAGCCGCGATCACTTTCGTCACGCGGTCACTCGATGCGTGCGGAATCGCGATGCCAAAGCCGATGCCCGTGCTCATCGTCTCTTCGCGGGCGCGCAGCGCGGCGAGCACTGCGTCGCGATCCGGCCCGGCGATCTGTCCGTGTGCGACAAGCAAATCCACGAGTTCGGCGATCGCGGCGTAGCGATCTGTCGTCTGCATCTCCGGGAGGATCGTTTCTGCCGAAAGGAGATTGCCTAATGTCATGCGTTGCGTGGTGCGAAGATTGGGCGGGGGAGATTAGGTGCGTCGTCCGACGTGGCAAGCGCGATCTCCGTCGGAATTGTTCTTTGACGTTCTGGTCAGGTTTCTCCGTCCGCCGCGCCGGTGAGTTGCAGCAATCGGAATGTCTCGCGGCCTTCACGTCCGGAATACGTCGCGAGCGGCTGCCACTCGCGGAGCAGCGAGAAGCGCGGGGAGAAAAAAGTGTCGAGACCTTCGCGCGTCACGCCAAACGGCGGGCCGGACTCGCCGGGATCGAGCCCTGGGTCGAGGTAAAAAATCGCGAGCAGATGACCGCCGGGTTTCAGTGCGCCGGCGACGGATGCAACGTAGTCTGTGCGGCGCGACGGAACGATCGCGCAGAAGCAGGTGTGCTCGAAGACCACGTCGAATTTTTCGCGCAGCGACGGCGGCAGGGCGAAAAGGTCGCCGAGTTGATAGCGTTCACCGCCGACCGCCGGCTGCGCCTTCGCGCGCGTGATCGCCGAGGGCGCGATGTCGAGGCCGACGACTTCATCGGCCGTCGCCGCCAGTGCCCGCACGTCGTGGCCGGTGCCGCAGCCGGGGACAAGCACGCGACCATGCACGGGGTGTGACTTTAGAAATGCGATCAGCGCCGGATGCGCCGCGCCTTTTTCCCACGGTGTGTCGCCCTCGGTGTATTTTTGCTCCCAGTCTGCATTCATGTGGTGATGTCTCCTGATGATGCTGTGCCGCCAATGTGCACGCACTTCGCCCACGCGCGGAAGAGAGCCGGGATCATTTGCGCCTCCAGATGCTGGCCTGCGCGACGCTCCACTGGAATTTCCGCGCGTGCTCGCGGATGAGGAACGGCAGATCTTTTGTAAGGACGAGATCGAAGTGCCCGGACAGCGCCGTACGGAGTCCGTCGAGCGTCGTGCGGCGCACTTCACCGGCAACGAAACCGCCGAGCCAGTTTTTACGGGGCGTGAATTCTTCGAGCCAGGTGTAAGGCGACGTGATGACAAGCTGACCGCCGCATTTCACAAGTTCGGGCAGGCGTGCAAGGAAGTGCGCAGGCTCGGTCAGGCGGTCAATGAGGTTTGCGGCGAGCACGACATCGAAGCTGCCGAGCGAGGAACGCAGCTTCTGCGCATCACCGTGCTCGAAGCTCACACGGCCGCGTGCGAGATCCGCAGGCACTCGCGCCGTGAGGGCGGTTGTGAGCGAGCCTTCGTCCGTTCGCTCGTATGCAAGGCTGCCGTCGCGTGCGAGCGTCTCAGCCGCCCCGACAAAACGGTGCGAATAATCAACGCCGATGACTTCCGCGCAATGCCGCGTGAGTTCGAATGCCGAGCGACCGACGGCGCAGCCGAGATCCAGCGCGCGCGCATTTTTCGGAAGCGCTGTGGTGTCCACACATTCGCTCACGCAACGCACGGCGTAATCCAGCGCGGACGCGGGACCGAAATCCCACGGCAGCACTTCGTGCGGCTCGCCGTAGTGGAAGAGCAGATACTCGGAGACGAGCTTGTCAGTCTCGTAGGGATTCATTTCGAAAAGCGCGGCGTCTTGCTCCTGTTCTTAATCGCAATCTTAATCCGCGTCCACGCCTGCCGCATTGGTCGCCGGGGGATGAAGAAAAAAATGAGAGGCAGGATTGAGACGAAGCTGCATCACGCCTCGATCAATGCGCGCATGTAGGCGGCGGGCTCATAGCCTTCGATGAGCACGACGGTCTCGCCGTTGCGCGACATGCGGACTTGCGGCACTTGGATGTCGGGGGTCTTCGTCGGCGAAAAAAGAATGTCATCGTGGGTCGCGTTTTTGCGGTTGGCGAAGCGATCCGGCGTGAGCTTGCCGCCGAGATGATCGCTGCGTCCGGTGGCGACGTGCATCGTGCCGAGGATTTTTTCATCCTGAATATCGCGCCCGCTCACCGGCAGGCGCTGCGTGCCGAAGCCGAGCTCGCCGAGTTCGCCCGTCACGGGATCGCTCGTGAGCTTTGCGTTGTGCCCCTCGATGGTCTTCGCATTTCCGCGGAGCAATGTCGCGCGCTTGATGCGTCCGCTCTCGACGTGCTGAAGGCCGATCGTGCCGTCTTCGTAGCGCATCGGGAATTCGCCGTGTGCGTCGGCCGGCACGTAGTAGATTTCGCCCGCAGGCAGGTTTGCGACATCCGGGCCGCCGCGGCAGAGGCCGTGGCTTTTCTGCGCCTCCTGTCCGCCGAGTTCGATGTGCAGCGTGTGGCGCTGGCTGTCGAAAAGGTAGTCAATCTCCACCCAGTCCGCGCGCGTCATGCCGAGGCGCAATTTTTCCGCCTCGCGGCTCACGTCGTCGTAGTCCACGGCGAGCCCGCTGCGCAAAATCGTAGCGTTCATCCCGTGCATTGTCGCGCCGCGGAAGCCGAATTTTTTTGCAAATGCAGTGAGCGGCGCGGTCGCGGAATACGTCGAGATGCAGAGCACGATGTCGTATTTCGTGTAAATCGCGTCGGCCATTTTCACCTCGGTGCCGGTGGGTGTGAATGCGTTCTCCGGCAGATCCAGATTGCTGCCGCCAGTGACTTCATACGCGAACATTTCCCCGCCGGTGAGGCCGAGTTCCGCGAGCACTCCCTCGCGCAGGCCGAGATAGAACACCTCGTACGCGTTGCGCTGGATGCTGAGGTCGGGATTTTTCAGGAATCGGAAATCCGTGATGTCGCGCGGGTCTTCGAGGTCAATCAGGATGCACACGCGCTGCCCCGCCTCCGGTGCAAAAACGGTGCGCAGCAGGCGCGGCAGGCTGAACGGAGGGAACTGTCGATCGGTGAAATTGGCGGGCGTCCGTGATGTCGCTGACGTGATCGTGGTGCTCATGGTGATTGCGCTTGGGTTTGTCGTGATGAGTCGGTTTACGTCCAGAGGGGCAGTAACGATGCACGAAAATTCCGACAAACCACAAATCATTTGGCGAACACGCACTCGCGAGTTTGATCTCACGAGCCGCGGGATCGTCATGGGCATTTTGAATGTGACGCCCGATTCGTTCAGCGACGGCGGGCGGTTTCAGAACACGGATTCGGCGCTTGCGCACGCTGAGGAAATGATCGCGCACGGCGCGGAGATCATTGATGTCGGTGGCGAGAGCACGCGGCCCGGCGCGGAGCCGGTGGACGAGCGCGAGGAGATGCGGCGGGTGCTGCCGATTATTGAGCGGCTCGTGAAACTGGACGGACACGGCGGGAGGTTCGTTGTGAGCATTGACACGATGAAGGCCGCAGTCGCTCGCGCCGCGATGGACGCAGGCGCGTCGGTGATCAACGACGTCGGAGGCTTCCGCGACGGTGCGATGCTCGCGGCGGCCAAAGACACCGGCGCCGGCGTGGTGGTCATGCACATGCAGGGCGAACCCAGAACCATGCAGGACGATCCGCGCTACGACGATGTGTGCATCGCCGTGCGGGAATTCTTTTGCGCGGCCCTGCGGAATTGCATAGCCTCCAGCGTGCCTGCCGCAGCGACAGCCTTTGACCCCGGAATCGGATTCGGAAAAACGACTGCGCACAATCTTGCCCTGCTGCGGCACGTCGGGGAGATCGCGCTGCCGGGGCGCGCGTTTGCAGTCGGCGTTTCGCGCAAAAGCTTCATCGGAAAAGTGACGGGCTCCGCCGCAGTGGAAGATCGTGACTGGCCGACGGTCGCGCTCACATGCCACGCGCGCGCGAACGGGGCGCGCATCTTCCGCGTGCATGATGTGAAACCCAATGTGGAGGCGCTCCGGATGACGGAAGCGATTCTCGGCGGATGATCATCGCGACGATGCAGGAGATGGCGCTGGCGTATTGGAAGGACGCGCTGGAGATTCTCATTCTCGCGGTGGGGATTTACTACGCGTATGTCGGACTGCGTGGCACGCGCGGTCTGCGTGTCCTCACCGGTCTCGGGTCGCTCGTGTTGGCGCTTGTGCTGCTGTCACACCTTTTCGGACTCGTGGTGATCAGTTGGCTGCTCCAGCGGATTTCCGCGGTCGTCATCCTGGCGCTGGTCGTGATTTTCCAGCCGGAACTCCGCCGGATGCTTGCGCAGGTCGGCAGCCACCACATTTTCGGCATCGCGCCGGAGAACAAGGAGATCGTCGAGGAACTCGCGCAGACGGCATTCGATCTTTCCAGCCGCCAGCTCGGCGCGCTGATCGCCATCGAGCGCGGGACGGACATCCAGTCGCACATCGAGAGCGGCGTGATGATTGACAGCAAGCTCTCGCCGGAACTCATCGTCACCATCTTTCATCCGAAGACTCCGCTGCACGACGGCGGGCTCATTGTGCGCGGTGACCGCATCGTGAGCGCGGGCTGCATTTTTCCCGTGAGCCAGCGGCAGGACATTGACCGCAATCTCGGCCTGCGGCATCGCGCGGCCATCGGTCTCACCGAGGAGAGCGACGCGATCGTGCTCATCGTGAGCGAGGAGACCGGCGGCGTCTCGCTCTGCTACCGAGGGAAGCTTGAACGCGAATTCACTCCCGCGAGCTTGCGCGCGCGGCTTTCCGAACTACTGATGATGGCCCCCGATGAAAGCACTGCTCATGAACAACCTGCTGGCGAAGACAGTCTCGCTGGCGCTGGCGATCCTCCTGTGGGTGGTCATCCGGAAAAGCCAGTTGAACGACACGACAACATCGCAGCCTAAAAGCGCGCGCAGCATCGAGTTTGGAGCGACAGCGTATGGGGAAAAAAAGTAGCGGCGTGGCAGAATCGCTCGACAGCAACAGAAAACTTTTCGGCACGGACGGCGTTCGCGGAGTCGCAAACCTCGAACCCGTCACCGCCGAGACCGCGCTGAAGCTCGGACGTGCGGCGGCGCACGTCTTCACCGAGGCCGGCCGGCTCACGCACCGCACGGATCGCCGGCCGGTGATCGTCATCGGCAAGGACACGCGACTTTCCGGCTACATGCTCGAAAATGCGATGGCCGCGGGCCTGATGTCGCTCGGCGTGGATGTCTTCCTCCTCGGCCCGCTGCCGACTCCCGGCGTCGCCTACATTACGCGTTCGCTGCGCGCGGATGGCGGCATCGTGCTCAGCGCGTCGCACAATCCGTACGAGGACAACGGCATCAAATTTTTCCGCCACGACGGCTACAAGCTCGACGACGCGATCGAGAAGAGGATCGAGCAGCTCGTGTTCAGCGGCGAAATCGAGGCCATCCGGCCCACCGCGGGGAAAATCGGCCAGGCGCGACGGATTGACGACGCGCTCGGACGGTATGTCGAACATGCGAAGGCGAGTTTTCCAAAGGGGCTCACGCTCGAAGGCATCCGCATCGCCGTGGATGCCGGCAACGGGGCGGCCTACAAGAGCACGCCGTGGATCCTGCGCGAACTCGGCGCGACGTGCTCCATTTTCCACGACAAGCCGGACGGGCGGAACATCAACGCAAACTGTGGCAGCACGTATCCGAATGAAATCGTCCGGCTCGTGAAGGAGACCGGCGCGCACATCGGCATCAGCCACGACGGCGACGCCGATCGCGTTCAGCTTTGCGATGAAAAGGGCGAAGTCGTGGACGGCGACGACATCCTCGCAATCGCCGCCGTGGATCACCTGCGCCGCGGCGAACTCGCAAAGGACACGCTCGTCGCGACCGTGATGAGCAACTTCGGTCTCGATGAAACACTGCACGCCCACAAGGGCCGCGTGCTGCGCACGAAGGTCGGCGACCGCCACGTCATCGAGGCGATGCTGCGCGACGATCTGAACGTCGGAGGCGAGCAGAGCGGCCACATGATTTTCCGCGACTACTCGACGACCGGCGACGGCATCGTGAGCGCGCTGCAAATCCTGCGCATCATGGCCGAGAGCGGGAAGCCGCTCAGCGAACTCAAGCAGTGCCTCCACAAATATCCGCAGGCACAGCGCAACCTGAAGGTGCGCGAGAAAATCCCGCTTGAGCAGATGCCCGACGTGACCGCGCTCGTGAGCGAGGCTGAAAAAATCCTCAATGGTGCGGGCCGCGTGCTTCTGCGCTACAGCGGCACCGAGCCGAAGATCCGCCTGCTCATCGAGGGCCGCGACAGCGCGCTCATCGAATCGCACGCCGACCGGATCGCGGGAGCGATCAATGCGCGGATCGGCGTGTGATTCGGACCGTCGCCGAGCGTTCAGGTGACATCATCGGGATTCGCGCAAAGCGGGTGGCTTACCCAATTCGCTCCTCGTATCCAAGACTATCTCGGCTTTGGATTCCGCGCGCGCCACACGACGAAAAGGAGCACGCCGAGCGCGACGCCAAGGAGCGGCATGCGCATCGTGGAGAACGTGAAAATGGGTTTCTTCCGCGCAGTCGCGAAGTCTGCGGTGAAGAGCACTGTTGGTTCCGTTTCCCCGCCCGCCACGACGCGCACGGTGTAGAGCGTCCCCGGCTTGAGCCCGCGCAGTGCCGCAGTCATCTGCTCGCCTGTCGGCGTGATGGTCACGCTGGCCAGCGATGACCATCCGATTTGCAGTTCGCCTCCGTCGGAGAGGGAAAGCTCGCGGGCCTCGATGCGCAGGTTGTCCGTCGGGCCCAGGCTTGCGGGCCACTCGATCAGCGCGGTGTCCGTGCCAGTGCCGCGCGCGAATTTTCCGAGCATGTTCGGGACGTCGCGCGCCTCGGCGGGGATGAGTGATTGCTGGTCTTCCTTCGGCGCGTTGGTGTCTTCCGCGGTGTCCGGTTTTTTTTCCGGCGCGGACGGTGAGGTGCGTGCCTGCGTCCGAATTTGTGGGGGCTCCGTAATCTCCGCCTTCACTTGCACGATCGCCGAACCGCCCTCGCCGCTGGCTTTCAGTTCGGACTGAAACGTGCCCGCGTTCACGCTGCGCGCGAGGATGCGGATTTCCACGCGACCGCGCGCGGGCGCGGTGACGACCTTCGTCCCGAGATCGAACGGGGGGGCGACATCAAGCAGTACGGTCACCGGCTCGCCGCCGCTGTTTTCCAAAATCGCCGTGCCGCTCGCGGCCTGTTCGCCGGCGTCGCCCTTGATACTCACTTCCGGGGACGTGAATTTTAGAATCGCGCCAACTGCGACCGCGTGGACATTTACGCTCGCGCTCCATTCCTTGCTGGTCAGCTTCACCACATCGTCAAACGCCGCGCCCACGGCGGCATCGGCGAAGACGGGAATGTCCGACGTGCTGCGCGCCGGGATGCGGACGGTGTGATCGGTCAGAAGTTTCTCCCCGGCTTCCATGCCGACGTTTGCATCCTCGTCGGAGCGGTTCGTGATTTTCAGCACGCCCATGCGAGTCTGGTTTCCGGGTTGCGCGGTGAGCTTCACGAGCGCCGGCGCAACCCCGAGGCGCGGCTCCGCGCTCGCGCGCAGCCCGATGACCTTCCGCTGCGTGCCGCCGATGATCGCCTCGCCCGTGCGCACGCCCGGCTGTGTCGGCGAGAAAACGAGTTTGATCAGCGCAGTCCGGTTCGCGGCGATTTTGAAAACCTTTAGTCCCTCGATGCTCCACGGCTCCTCCACGGACACTTCGCCTTCGAGAAATCCGCCGCCTTCATTGGTGATTTCCAGTTCCGCCGTGCTCCGCTGGCCGGGGAACACCGGCGGAAATTCCAGTTCGTTTGCTGCGGTGAGTTTTGGCTGCGGGACTATGGGATCGGAAAACCGGAGCACGATCACCCCCGGAGCGGAGACGCCCTCGGAGCTGCGTACCGCGTAGGAAAAGTGATCCTCGGGCGCATGGCTGCGTGCGGATGGCGTGTAGATCACCGTCGCCGTGTTCAGCGCGCCGTTCTTCAACGCCGAGAGCTTTCCGTGCTCGGGCGGTGTGCGGATGATGAATTCCAGCAGCTCGCCGCGGGTGCCGTGGATGCCGAGCGGCACGGCGATTTTTTCGCCGCGCTGTGCGGCGATGGTCTGCGACACGACCGGCGGCGGCACTGCGGAACCCCGCGAATCGCGGCGGCCCTGCGCCCAGACGGATGAGAGCAGGGAGGCAGCGAGCGTCGCGGCGATGAGCGTCTTGATGAGCACGGGGCGGTGTGACCGGTTATAAACACCGCGCCGCGCGGCTTGCAATGCGGCTTGCTGATTTCCGTCATTGCGGCTCTTGCGCGCACTTCCATACAAGTGCGCTGCAATGCTCCGTTCCCGCCAAGCCGCAATTTTCGCGATGACCCTGCTCGGGCACGCAGGTGTGCGTGCTGGAGGGAAGGACGCGGAGCAGCCTGATGCGAAACCCGCCGAGAGGGGCGCGAAGGATTTGATCAAAAAACAGGAGCCGCTGCGTACCGTCCCGGAAATTTACCTGAAATCTAAGCCGGAGAACACGCGCCTCGTCGTGAACCTCGCGACCCAGCGCATCGTGATGCTCGTCGGCGGAGCGATGTGCATTGATTCGCCAATCTCCTCGGGAAAACGCGGCGCCGCGACGCAGCCGGGGACTTTCACCGTGCTGGAAAAAATCAAAAAGCACGAGTCCACGACCTACGGCAGCTTTGTGGACAAGCTTGGGCGAAGCGTGCGTTCTGGCGTGAGCATGAAGCTCGATGCCGCGCCGGCAGGCACGCATTACGTCGCCACGCCGATGCCGTTTTTCTGCCGCTTCACGGAGGCAGGCCTCGGCATTCACGGAGGAACGCTGCCGGGCTATCCCGCGTCACAAGGCTCTATCCGCGTGCCGGACGATGTCGCGCGGTTCATCTACGAAAAGGTGCAGGTCGGCACCGTGATCGAGATCAAGGCGGAATGACGGAGTCGCATGAGGCCCCTTCGTCATTTGTCATTTGTGTATTTCACTCCCGTCGCGAGCAGAGTCTGCAAGTGGGGCGGCTGGGGTTCCCGCGCGACAGTCATCACCTCGATGCCGGTGAAGCCCGCCTTCTCCAGCCAGCCGTGCAGATCGGCTTCGCCGAAGCCGAGCCAGCGGTCGGCGTAAAGTTCGCGCGCCTCCTCGAACTGATGCTGCAGCAGATCGAGCACGACGACGCGCCCTCCCATGCGCAACAGTTTGTGCGCGGCGGTGATCGCAGTCTGCGGATGTTCGGCGTGATGGAGCGCCTGGCTGAGCAGCACGAGGTCCACGCTCTCCGGTTCGATGGGCGGATTCTCGATGTCGCCGAGGCGGTATTCCAGATTTTGCAGGCCGTGCTCCTTCGCGAGTTTCACGCCGAACTCGACCATCTTCTCGCTGTTGTCCACGGCGATTACTTTCTGCACGCGCTTCGCGAGCAACTGCGCGAGCGTACCTTCGCCTGCGCCGAGATCCGCGGCGATCGTCGTCGTCGGCACGAGGAGAAAAAGAAAATGCGCCACGGCTTCCCACGTCCTGCCGGGACAGTGCGTGCGGCCAAATTTCCCCGCGAGCCTGTTGAAGTATTCGCGCGTGCGGTCGTTGCGCTTCTGCACTGCGACCTTCAGCGCCGTGCGGTCGCGCCCGGTCTCCGCGATTTCGCGGCGTGCGGCTTTCAAGATCGGATCGAGGTCCGGGAGCGCCTCGCGCTCGACGAGCGTGTAGTAAATATTTTTCCCCGAGCGTCGGTCGCGCACGAGGCCTGCCTGCCGGAGTTGCGCGAGGTGATTTGAAATTCGCGACTGCCCCATGCCGAGGATTTCCTGCAGCTCGGCGACCGACAGTTCCTCCTCGCCGAGCAGCAGCAAAATGCGGAGCCGCGTGGCGTCGGCGAGCAGTGCAAGACTTTCGATGAGCGACGGCACGCGCACTATTCCTCCACGCGGTAGAGCGCCGTGCGCGTGCGCAGGAACATCGCCTTGCCGCTCACCGCCGGTGCGGCCATGAAGCCGTCGTCAAATTTTCCGGTGCCGAGTTTTTTGAACTCCGGCGCGGCGGCGGCCACCGTCACTGTTCCGTTCTCACTGAAAAAGTAGAGCTTCCCATCCGCGAGCAGCGGCGACGCGGAATAGTCGCCGCCGATGCGCTCGCTCCATTTCACCTCGCCGGTCTTTTGCTCGATGCACCAGGCGATGCCCTTGTCGTCCACGGCGTAAATGTAGTCGCCGTCGAGCAGCAGCGACGGCTTCGTCGGCGAGGCTTTCACCGCGCGCCACGCGACAGACGATTCGTTCAGCTCCCCGCTGCCGCCGAGCTTCAACGCGGTCAGTTGGTTCTTTTTTCCAAAACCCGGCGTGAGGAACCACATGCCGTGGGCGACGACCGGGCGCGACGACGCGCTATGCACGCCTTCCTGACCGAAGCGCCACACTTCCTTGCCGGTCGCGGGCTCATACGCGTAGTGCGCCTTCGCTCCGCTGGAGAGCAGCAGTGGCTTGCCATTCCATTCGATGACGTGCGGCGTGCCGAACGCCTTCCGCCAGTCGCCATCGGCCTCCACTTTTCCATCGGGCTGGATGTCCTTGTAGTCCACCGAGCGCTTGTCCTCCCACACGGTCTTGCCGGTCTTTTTGTCGAGCGCGACGATGAACTGGTGGTCGCTGCCGTCGAATGGGTAATATAGCAGCCCGTTCCAAACGATCGGCGAGCTGCCCGCGCCGCGGAAGTGATTGCACACAAAGTCGCGCCGCTCCCAGAGGATCGCGCACGTTTTCGTGTCAATGCACGCGATGGCCGGCGCGCCCCAGCTTGCGTAAAGTTTGCCATCCTCAATCACCGGCGTCGGCGACGCATAGCTGTTGAACTTGTGGCAGAACTGCGGCTTCTCGACGCGGAAGAGCGCCTTGTCGTGCAGCACCTTTCCCGTCGTCTTGTCGAAGGCCATCACGCCGAGTTCCGTGCCGTCCTCGGTCGCCGTCGTGACCCACACCTCGTTGCCCCAGATGACTGGCGAAGACCACGCCTTGCCGTGCGTCGCTGCCTTCCACTTCACATGCACGCCCTCGCCGATTTCGACGGGCAGCGATTTTGCGTCCGAGCGCCCGTCACCGTTGGGCCCGCGGAACTGCGGCCAGTTGTCCTCCGCGTGGAGGGGGAAAGTGAGCAGCGTTGCGGCGAGGAGGAACTTGGTCGGAGTCATGGGTGCGCGGGAAATAACCGCGCACGCACGCATTGGCTAGATGATCCTTGCGCCGCGAATGTCGCCGGGCCCGCCTACTTGAAAATATTCTCCAGGGCGTCCTGCCGCTCCTTGGATTCGGCCTTGATGGCTTTGATGTTTTCCTTCGTCCGATCTTCGTGCGTGCTCCTTTTTACCGAGCGATGGTGCGGAACGAGATCGCCGATGTCCTCGCGGAATACAAACGCGCAGACCGCCGTGACGAGCAGGCCCACGAGGATCCCCTTGCGCCGGACTTTCTGCCAGAGCAACTGACGCTGCCGTTCGCGAAGTTCGCGCGCTGTTTGTTCGGCGGCTTTGTTGCCGTAGTGGTTCATTAAACTGGAAAACACGTCCTGGCTCATGGTGCCGGATGACAAAGCAGTGAGCGTGCCTGCCGAAATGTGGCGCGGAAAATTTGCCGGCATGATTGTCCGAAATGCCGTCTGCGTCCGGAGCAAACTCATGCGTGCATTTGCGGTTGCGCCATTTCCGTGACGACCTGTGCCGACAGTTTGCCGGCATCACATTCACGCCGCGCTGCGCATCCGCAGGAAGCGGAAAAATTCCACACCCTCGCGAAGCCGCCGCTTCATCACCTGCCAGTCGGTGAGCATCGTCTTCACGATGCGCGCGATGGGGCGCGGGCGAAAGTAGTACGCGCGGTAGAATTTTTCCACCGCCGCGAAAATCTCCTCGCGCGGCAGCCCGTCGTATTCGAGCGCGGCGGTCTGCGTGCCGCTCTCGCTCACGAGCGTGGCGTCGCGGCCGAACCATCCATTTTCGACTGCCTGCCGGTAAAGCTCCGTGCCCGGATACGGCGCGGCGAGGCTCACTTGGATGCTGAAGACATCGAGTTCCTTCGCAAATTCCACCGTGCACTTGATCGTCTCCGGCGTCTCGCCCGGCAGGCCGAGGATGAACGTGCCGTGAATGGTGATGCCGAGCTTGCGGCAGTTGCGCGTGAACTCCTTTGCTTCCTCAATGCGGATGCCCTTTTTGATGTTGTCGAGGATGCGCTGGTCGCCGCTCTCATAGCCGACGAGCAGCAGCCGGAGGCCGTTGTCGCGCATCGTTTTCAAAGTCTCGTAGTTCACATTCGCACGCGCGTTGCAGCTCCATGTGATGCCGAGCCTGCCGAGATGCTGCGCGATTTCGCGGGCGCGCGGCTGATAGGCGGTGAATGTGTCGTCGTCGAAAAAAAACTCGCGCACTTGCGGGAAAAGCTGCTTCGCGTGCGCCATCTCTCGCGCGACAGCCTCGGGCGAACGCGCGCGATATTTGTGTCCGCCGACCGTCTGCGGCCAGAGGCAGAACGTGCATTGCGCGGGGCAGCCGCGGCCCGTGTAGTGCGAGACGTAAGGATGCTTCAGGTAGCCGATGTCGTAGCGCTCGATGTCGAGGTCGCGCTTGTAAACGTCCATCACGCTCGGCAGTTCATCCATCGCGGTGATGAGCTGGCGCTCGTCGTTGTGGATGATTTTCCCATCGCGGCGAAACGAGAGGCCCGCAATTTTTTCCAGCGGCAATCCTTCGGCCACGTCGCGGCAGGTGAAGTCGAATTCCTTGCGCCCCACCCAGTCAATCGCCTCGCTCGCGCGCAGCGTGTCCTCCGGCAGCACCGCCGCGTGCGCGCCGACAAGTCCGATGGAAAGTCCTGGCTGCTGCGATTTCAACGACTCCGCGAGCGCCGCATCGCCGCGCAAAGTCGGCGCGCTCGTATGGATGACCACGAGTTCGTAGTCGCGTGCAATGCGCAGGATGTCGTCCTTCGTGAGATCGTGCGGGGGCGCATCCACGAGCCGCGATCCCGGCACGAGCGCCGCGGGCTGCGCGAGCCAGGTGGGATACCAGAACGAACGGATCTCTCGCTTTGCCTGATACCGCGATCCCGCGCCGCCATCGAAGCCCTGCCACGACGGCGGATTGACGAAGAGGGTTTTGAGGAATGACGGCATGGGAGAGTGCTTACGCCGGATTGGCGCGGAATGCACGCGCCGTGCGTGGAGCCGTCGCGAGCGATTCTACTTTTTGCTCCAAAGCTTCTGAAACTCCTCCTCGGAGATCGTCCGCACGCTGCCGTCCGCAAAGCCCGCCGTGCGCTTCCCGTCGGGTCCTGCCGTCGGTGCGGCTATGACGATCTCGTTGGCGTCCGATGTGGCAGCCATGGGGTTGCGGTAGAGCCAGGGCGTGTGTGAGTTTGTACGGCGGTCGGTGAACTCAAGGAGATTGGAACTGGAGACGTATTTCGGCGCGAGTTCGGAAAGCGCGGCGGGATATTTTCCGTTGTCGGCTTCGTACATTTTCAGCGCCACGCCGACTTGCCTCAGGTTGTTCATGTCGCTCGCTGAGACGGCCTGCGTTCGCGCAGTCTTATAAACGGGTACGCTCCACCCGAATAATACGGCGGCAGTGGAGACGGCGGCCACGGTCGAGGAACTGACGGGAATCGTGGTGTTTGCGGCGGTGAGGATTCCGTCGGGCTGGTTTGCGAGGACGAGCGCCTGGCCGTGGCTGAGGTGCGGCTTCACCCAGCCGAGAATTTTTGCGGCGATTGCCTTGTCCGTCGCGGAGTCGCCTTCCTTCTCCACGGCTTTCGCGATGAGATCGCTCAAGGTCTGGAGCAGGCGCGAGGAGGTGTAGATGCTCGAATTCCCCTCAGTCGGCAGGTCGCGCCACGCTTGCGTGAAGTCCGCGCCTTGCGTGATCTTTTCCTTGCCCGCGACGATGGAATCGAAGAGCGCGGTGCGCGATGCGATGAGGATGCGGTCAGCCTTTGAATCGAAACGCACGACGGGCTGGTAATCGATCGGCGGCGGGCCGGCAGGAGTTTTCATGCGGACCGTCAGCACGCCGCCCTCGTCAGTGACAGTGACTGGCGCATCGGGTTGCGAGAGCAGCGGCATGAACTGCGGCTTCAGCACCTCGACGAGCCAGCCGAGCCGATCGATCACGATCACGCCGTCCGCGCCGGGAAATTCAGGCGCATTCGGAGAAGGTTGGAATTTCTGCGAAGGATCGAGGCGGAGGAAAATTCCGATGCGTGCGTCGAGCTTCTCGAGGATCTGCTTGCCGCTGAGCCCGAGCGGCGGGACAGGCTCTGACATTTTCTGATCAATCTCTGCACGCTCCGCCTGCGGGATCATCGCGAGGATGCCGGGTAGCGTCTCTCTCGTGAAGTCGTTGAGGTGGATCGGAAATTCCAGCGCGAGATCGGTGTCCTTTGGCGCGACATCAAGGAGTATCAGTTTCGCGGCCGGGCCGCCGCCCAGTGTGAGCAGGCCCTTTCGCCCCTGTGGCGTGTGGGCGAATGCGCGCGAGTGAAACGTACCGTCGCCGCGTGCGCGCGTGCTCGCCCCGGTGGCCGCGATGGAATCGAGCCCGAGAAGCTGGAACAGCTTTTCAAACGTGAAGCCCGGCGGGAAGTCCTTCCGCCCGCGTTCGGGAAGCGCCTTGATGATTTCATCGAGAAAATTTGCGAGCATCTTTGCGCCGCCGGCCTCGGAATACTCGAAGGAGCGAGCGCCGAGTTCCAAGTGCGAAGCGACCGTGCGGAACGATGCGGATGAGCCTTCGCCGATGAGCGCGACGGAATTTTCCGACGCCGCGGATTTCGGCGCCGCAGCATTTGCCGTCGTGCCGGCCGGGGAGTCGGCAGCGGGCTTGCACTGCGTGAAAGTCAGCGATGCGAGGGCGAGGGTGACTTGGGCAAACCGCTTGAGGAGAGACGTGCGTTTCATGCTGGCGAGTCCATTCCCGCCGGAAGGCGAAGGCAATGCGCAAATCGCCGGGGAGCACGTCGCGCTGGACATCGCGCGTGCCGGGCTGATTCATTGCGGCACACTCAAAAAACACCACCGACCATGAACATTCAGAAGATGATGAAGCAGGCGCAGAAGATGCAGGCAGAGATGCAGCGCACCCAGGAGGAACTCGGGCAGCGCACTGTCGAGGCCACCGCGGGCGGAGGGAAAATCACGGTCACGGCCAACGGGGCGGGGGACATTCTCTCGATCAAGATCAGCAAGGACGTGGTGGATCCGAACGACGTGGAGATGCTCGAAGACCTCGTGCTCACCGGCGTGCAAAAGGCGATCGAGGAGGGCCGCGCGCTCATGCAGGCGGAGATGGGCAAGATCACCGGTGGCATGGGCATGCCGCCGGGACTCGGGTTTTGATCAGCCGTTGAAAACGGCGCCGACTTCACGGCATCCGCAAAGCAATCGCGCGTGGCTTTTCTCCGCGGGCTGCAGCTTCAGGCCTGCGCGTGCGGTGGGCGTTCTTCGTCGGCATCAATGTAGTCGAACATCGTCTGGATGTCCTCGCGTGCGGAGAGCCCGCTCTCGGCCTTGCGCTGCACGAGTCGCTCGCTCGCCGCATCGTTCCAGCCGCGTTTGCGCATGAATTCATTCCACACGTAGGCGTCCTGCTCGTCGAATTGCCGACCGCGCGCGCGGCACCATGCGAGCGTCTCGTCGTCGGATGCGCCGCCTTTCACATGCGCGACGATATCCGCGTACGGCAAGCCGAGGAATTGCACGCATGTCTTGTCAAAGCCCTCGCCGAGATTTGCGTGGAGTTCGGGATGGAGTTCGCCGCGTGCGTGCAGGCGGATATTGTCGAGCATGCGTCCGAAATAGACGAGGCCGCCGACTTTGTCGTGTGGGCTGCGAATGCCGGGGACTTTCATGCGCACGGTTTAGCGTGTGCGCACGGATTGCGCACGGGGAAAAATTGCGCCCGCCGTTCAGCCGCGCGGCTGAGCGAGGCGGTTGATCTGCGCGGCGGCGTACGCGGCTCCGAAGCCGTTGTCTATGTTCACGACCGTCACGCCGCTGCCGCAGGAGTTCAGCATCCCGAGCAGCGCCGCCACGCCGCCGAAGCTCGCGCCGTAGCCGACGCTCGTGGGCACGGCGATGATCGGCTTGCTCACGAGTCCAGCGACCGCACTCGGCAGCGCGCCTTCCATTCCGGCGACGACGATGATGGCATTCGCGGCCTCGATGCGATCGCGCACGGCGAGCAGTCGGTGGATTCCCGCGACGCCGACATCCGTGAAGCGCTCGACGCGGTTGCCGAAAATTTCGAGCGTCACCGCCGCTTCGTCGGCCACCGGCATGTCGCTCGTGCCCGCGCAGACGACCGCGATGTGGCCGTCGAGCTTCGTGAGCGGCGTGCGCTCGACGGTGATGCAGCGCGCACTCGCGTGCCAGCGCGCGTCGGCAAAATGCGCGGCGACTGCGCCCCACTGCTCCTCCGTCGCGCGGCTCACGAGCAGCACGGGATCCTTTTCCAAAATCGCGCGCGCGATTTCCGCGACCTGCATCGGCGTTTTTCCGGGGCCGAAGATTACCTCGGGAAATCCGCAGCGCCGCCGACGGTCCGTGTCCACGCGCGCAAAGCCGAGATCGGTGAAGCCGCTGTCCGGCATCACGATTTCGGGAGCGTCGCCGCGTCCTTCGTGAGCGGCAGGCGCAGCGGGATCATCTGGCTCTTGAAGAAACCCATCTTCTGGAAAAACGTCTGGCCTTCCGCGTTGATGCGATCCGTGAGCAGCGTCACGCGCAGGAATTCTTTTTTCTTCGCGTACTCGATCGCGTGCGAGAGCAACTGCCGCCCGACGCCGCGCCCGCGGTAGTCCACGCGCACGATCACATCCTCGAGCAGCACGACGAAGCCGCCCTCCGCCGTGCTGATCGTGAAAAGCAAATTCACCATGCCGACGATTTGGTTGTTCCAGCGATAGACGAAGATGCGCCCGCGGCTCGGCTGTTCGAGAATGAGGCGCAGCCCGCGCTCCTGTTTCGAGCGGTCGGGGACGAAATCACCCTCCTGCCCAAACAGCTCGTAGAGAAGATCCACCATGTGCGGCAGATCTTCCAACGTGGCTTGTTCGATGATGGCTTCGTTCATCGCGGGCATGGACGCATTCGTGCCAGAGAGGGATCGGTCGCGCAAGGCGGAACGTGGCACAGGCATCCTGCCAGTGGGCCTGCGAGTTCCCGCCCGTTGTGCGTGAGATTTGTTTTCAGCCTCGGCATCGGGTTGCATATCGTGAGCCATGAATAATTCTCCGAGCACCCGCCGTGATTTTCTCCAGACATCCGGACTCGCCTTTGCGTCGCTCTCCGCCACGTCATTTGCCGTGACTGCGCAGGCAGCCAAGCCGCGCATCCGCATCGGGCAGATCGGCACGGCTCACGCGCACGCGGGTGGAAAAATGGACACGATGCGTGCTTCGGCGGACTTCGAGGTGATCGGGATAGTCGAGCCGGACGAACACCGTCGTGCTGCGCTTGCGGGGAGTAAAACGTATGCGGGAGTCCCGGTGATGACCGAGGACGAACTGCTCAACGCGCCGGGTTTGCAGGCTGTCGCTGTAGAGACCGAGGTGAAGGATCTCGTGCCCACCGCCACGCGCTGCATCGCTGCTGGGAAACACATTCACCTCGACAAGCCTGCGGGCGAATCGCTCCCAGCACTCCGCCGGCTGCTCGACGATGCGGTCGCGCGCAAGCTCACCGTGCAGATGGGCTACATGCTGCGCTATAATCCTGCATTCGAGCTGTGCCGGAAACTAATCCGCGAGGGCGCGCTCGGCGAAATTTTCTCCATTGAAGCCGCGATGGGCAAGCTGCAGGGCGACGCGGAACACCGCGCGCTCGCGCCGTATCGCGGTGGCGCGATGTTTGAACTCGGCTGCCACGTCATTGATTCCGTCGTCTCGATCCTCGGCCAACCGGATAAGGTCACGCCGCGCACGCGCAGTTCGTCGCCGCTGAAGGACGGCTTCCCGGACAACCAGACGGCCGTGCTCGAATATCCGTCGGCCATCGTCACCGTGCGCAGCGTGCTCGTGGAATGGGACGGCGGCGCGCGGCGGCAGTTCGTCGTGTGCGGGACGAAGGGCACGATGGACATCCGCCCCATCGAGCATCCCGAAGCGCGCCTCACGCTCAGCACCGCGCACGGCGAATACAAGGCGGGCAAGCAGACGCTGACCTTTCCGAAGGGCAGGGGACGCTACGACGGCGACTTCGAGGATCTCGCGAAAGTGATCCGCGGCGAGAAGGCGCTCGCCTTCACACCCGCGCACGATCTCGCCGTGCATGAGACCATTCTCCGCGCGAGCGGACTGCCGTTGGACTAAAGCCCCGTTTGCACCTCGGGCGCTTTCGCATCGAGGCCGTGTTCCTTCAGCATTTTCTTCGCGGCCTCGACGGTGATCTTCTTCACCGGCAGCGGCCAGTCGAGCGTGTCGCCGTTCGGCTTGAAGCCGTGCCCGTCCACATCCACGAAGATTGGGTTGTGGTACGCAAAAGGTTTCACTTTCGACTGATCGCTCGTGCCGTAGCCGATGTGCAGATCGCCGTGTTCGGAACACGCGACAACGATGATGTGCGAATCCTCACTTAGCGGCACGGCGATGCTCTCGTCGAATTTCACCACGCCGTCCTTGAACTTCGCGGGTGTCTTTGCGCGCGTGAAATTCAGCTCAGGCCGCGGGCGTCCGTTCACGAGCACCTGCACGCGATCGATGTCAATCCAGTCGGTGCATTGCACACGGACGTGGAGCGTCACGCCGCCGTTGATGGCGCGCGTCGTGTCGCCGGGGCCGCGTCCGTCGTCGGTCGTGACTTGCAGGAACGGCCCGGTGGTGAGGTAGCTGCGGCCCGCTTTTGCGGCGCGCGAATTTTCCCGCCAGTCAATCTTCGCCGGCTCGTCGCTCGCGCTAGGCATGTACATGCGCCAGCCGCCGACGCCGTTGCCCCACACGGTGTGCGCATCGCACACGGCCATCGCGGCGTAACGGTGGCCTTGGTTCAGCAGTTGCAGCCAGATGAATTCGCGGATGTAGCTCACGCTTTCCTTGCCGGTCTTCGCATCGCGACCGATGCGGAACGGGCGTCCGTCGAGCAGTTCGCTCGCGGAATAGTTCTGCGTCTCGACGCCATCAATGAGCGTTGCGAGTCCGCTGAAACCGCCGTCCGCACGGCCGTCGCCATCGGCATCAATGAAATTCGTCACCATGTCGGGATGGTTGATTTGCACCCAGCGGTCCGGCTCCGCGCCCTGCCAGTCGCGCAGCGTGATCGCGGTGATGCGCGGGTCCTTGTTCCAGACCGGCGCGCCGTTGTCCTGCGTGAACGGCACGGGCTTGAACGGAAACGAATTGAAGTGCGCCGCGGCGCCGGTGAGTTCCATGCCGGGCACGGTCTGCACGAAGTTCGCGAGGCCGAGCCGGTCAATGTGCGGACGCCAGTCGTAGAGCCGGTTATGCTCGGTGGTCGGCGCGAATTCCACGCCCTCGGCGGCGAGATTGATGATACGATCATCGGTGCCGCAAATGTTGTCGCCGCTCTGCGTCGAATGGTTGTGGTAGTCGGCGCTCACCCAGCCGCGCGTGTCCACGAGATGCTTCAGCGTTCCGGAAAATGCGAACGTCTCGCCGGGCTTCAGCGTCACCTCGCGTGAAAGATGCGAATACTCGATGCCGCGCGTGACGACGATGCGGTAGCCGCCGGGCGGAAGCTGCACGCGGAACTGCCCGCGCTCGCAAAAATATTGGTCGCGGCATCCGTGCGCGCGCTGGTCGGGGCCGAGATTCACCGGGTCGGTGCCTTCGAGCGCGAGGAACTGCGCCTTGCAAGGCAGCGTCGCGCCATTCTCGTCGCGGATGTCGAACTGCACCGCGCTCGCGCTCGCCATCGTGGCGTCGAGCTTCGCCTCGGCGTTCGCCGCAATGGTGACTTCCTTCTCCACATTCGCGCGTCCGAGATCGGTGAAAGCGACGCGGTATTCTCCCGGCGGAAAGGCAAACGCGAAGCGGCCCTGCGCATCCGTGTAGCCAATCGCCGCCGCGCGCAGTGCTGCGCGCGCGAATGCGGTCGGCGCGGATGCCGCCGGAGTCACGCTGTTCCGCGGAGGATTTTTCGGTCGCACGATGAGTTGCGCGCCCGCGACCGGATCGCCGCCCGCGTCCTTCACGGTGCCCGCGACTTTCCCCGCGTCGCCTTGCTGCTCCGCGACGACTCCCACGGCCTCCGCGGGTGAGCGTCCGACTGCGAGGAAACGCATGAACGTCACCGACGCACCGGGCGCGAGTTCGCGCATCGCGGGCACCTCGGCCTTCGCGCTGTCCCCGGTGAAGCCGAACGCGTAGCCGCAGCGATCCGCCGGGTTCACGGATTCCGCCCACTGGATCGGGCCGTGTGCGAATGTTGCGCTGCCGGTGCGGACGAAGTTCGTCCATCTGTCGCCGAGCAAAATGTTGCGCGGCTGCGCGCCTTCATTCGTGATCGTGGTGGTGACGGACACGCCCGCCCATCCGTCGCGCAGCCGGTATTCGTGGCGGCGCGCGATGCCGTCGCGGCTTGGCGAAGTCGCCACGCATTCGACGACCGCTTCGCCGTCCTTGCCGTCCTTCAGCACGCGCACCCACGACACGCTGCCCTGCTGCTGCGCCGGGCCGAAGTAGGTGAGCTGGTCGTTGTTTTCGCCGCGCAGCGTGAGGTCGTAGATGCAGCCGGGCGTGATGCCCGTGTCGCCGTAAAACGTGCTCATGTTCGCGCGACGCAGCGGGAGATTGCCCGAGATCACCGTCTCGATCTTGTCGTTCCGCAAAATGAAATCGCCAATGATCCCATCCGCCTCGCGCCCGCCCGGCAGCGCGGATTTTTGATCCGGCCCGACCTCGAACGCCTCGGGCGCGGCGATGGCAAGCGGTGAAAGTGCGACGAGGGAAAAGAGGAGGGTGGGGATTCTCATGCGGAAGGCAATCGCGGGGCAGCGCGGGTCTTTGCGCATTTTGCGCCCATCTCATCTTTTGCCGTGAGGAAGGTGAACGGCTTGTGGCGTTCCGCGTCTTGCACGGCATGAGATCATTCTGTTCGTGAGCGGGCTTCTGACGGAGCGGTTCCGTTTTATTCCGCAATCCGCTAGAACCCGCCCGGCTGTTTCAAAGCGATGTTCAGCTTGATGGCATCACGTCATTTCCCGGCCGTTTTCATCGCCAAATCCAGCGCCTTATGAAATTCCGCGCGGAGCTTCTGCTGTTCGCCGAGACGGCGGCGGAAAAAATCGTATCGCACGAGTGAGAGGGCCTGGGCGATGTCGCTGTCGCACGCACTCCGCAAGCTGTTCAGGAGATCCTTCGCGGCAGAAAGCGGGGCGGCTTTGACGAGGGCGGTGCCTTTTCCGGCATTTGCGTATCGTTCCATCGCTCCGCGGATCGCGGAATCGCCGTAGGCCGCGACTTCCAGGCGGCGGGTGAGCAGAAATTTCAGGAAGTCATTCGTGCGCGCCTCTACGTTTTCCAACGTCTTAAATTCCGCGCTGTATGCGGGCCACGCGACGGGCTCCCATTTTTTCACGCTGTCGAGGCGGAATCCGAAACGCTTCACCTCCGGCGGTTCCTTTGGTCGGCCGGTGATTGAATCAATCCTCCGCACTGTCGCATACGTGGCGATGCCGATGACCTTGCCGCTCTTGAGGTGGACGATCGGGCTGCCGCTGTTGCCATGCACAAATTCCGCGGACACCTCCACGCGATCCGGTCCGATGCCGACGAGCTTTCCGGCGATGGGCGCGATGACACGGTCGCCGTTTGAGTTTCCGAGCACGGACACGTCGTCGCCGATGGCCGCATTTTTTTCCACATCCGTCATCATCTCCATCGCCTTCGTGTCGGAGAGCAGGGCGAAGGTCATGATGTCGTGTCCCACCGCCGCCGCGGCCTGGCCGGTCTGGATCGGCGAGCGGTCGAGCAGTGTGAATTTGGTGCCCGGATTTCCCGCGACGACATGCTGGTTCGTCACCACAAATTTTTTCCCGCCGATGCTGCACACGAAGCCGCTGCCCGCGCCCGCCTTGCCCTCGATGAAGACGAGGCTGCTGCTGAATTCACGCGTGAGGTGCGGTGCGCTGCCTTTGTCGAACCAGTCGCGCCATTCTTCCCAGCGGAACGCGGCGATCGCCGCGACGACGACAAGGGTGAAGAGAATAAGCTTTTTCATCCGCCGCATCCGATACGCCGGCTTCTCCGGAAAAGACAGGGTGAAGCGCGCGTATTCAGCCTCCGACCGCCTGATAACGGCGGATGCCGCGCCGCCACAGGCCGACTCCGAGCAGCCACATGAGCACGGCCCAGCATGCCTGGATAGCGAGTCCCTGCGCGAGCGCCGCTCCGGTGACGCGCTCCATGAAGACCTTCACGGGAAAATACAGCTCGTACGGAAACGGGCTCCATTTCACGATGCCCGCGATCCACGGCGGCAGCATGTCGAGCGGGAACGCGTGGCCGCTGAGGAAGTATTCGATCGAAAAGACGATGAAGACGATCGTCGAGATTTCGAGGATCCAAAACGCGAGCATCGCGATCGAGTATGCGATGAAAAACTGGATCACCGCCGCGAGCCCCGTGCTCACCGCGAACCACAGCCATGTCGCAGCGTGCGCCGGCAGCGTGATGTGATCGCGCAGGAGGAAAAAAATCAGCGCGACGCCCGGCAGCAGCACCGCCGTGTAGAGCAGCCGGTAGCTCGCGTAGAGAGTGAAGCGGTAGGCGATGTAGTTCAGCGGCTTCAGCAGCAGGAAACTGATCTTCCCATCGCGGATTTCGCCCGCGATTTGCCATTCGTCCTCGGTCGGCGTCACGAGGTTTTCCACGAAGACAGTCATCGCAAAATAGAGGATGAGACTGCTGTACGTGTAGCCGCTGAGAGTCGTGCCACCCGTGCTGCCGTACATCGCGCGCCACAGGAAAATCGTCCCGATGAGCGGCACGATGCCGAAGACGGATCGCAGCACGAAGTTCCATCGGTACACGAAAGTGTTCTGCGCGCCGACGGCGAAGACCTTCGAGTATTTTGCGAGCGTGGCGGACATCGTGCGCGGCTATTCGCCGAGCCGCCAGAGTGCGCTGTCCGTGCGGATGAAGACGTTCTTCCCGCTGAGCGCCGGAGTGCTGAGTACCATTTCCTTCGAGCCTTCTTTCAGCGGGAGCTGGAGCTGTCCCGCGAGCGCACCTTCGGGTGCGGTGACATCCACGATTTGCACGAGGCCCTTTTCATTCACGCAGATCAGCCGGCCATTCGCGCCGACGGGCGAGCCGCTGAACGGCCCGGTGAGCCGCAGCTTCCACTTCGCATCGCCGCTCTTGATCTCCGCACTCGCGAGGACGCCGGCGCTGTTGAAGGCGAAAATCTTCCCATCAAGAATCACCGGGCTGATCGTCTTGGGGTTGACCTGATTCGAGCGCCAGACCCGCTCGGGCGCGCTGCCGTCGGCCTTCGGCGAAAGCGCGGTGATGCCGTTCGAGGGCGCGTAAATCACGCCCTGCGCGACGACGCTCGAACTCGATGTGGACGCGCCTTCGTTGTAATTCCACAGCACGCTTCCGGTGACAGGATCCACGCCGGTGAGACCTTTCGACGACTGGAGCACGACGACCGGCGCGGACTTCGCATCCGCGCGCCACGTCACGGGGCTCGACCAGTTTGCGGCCTTCGGGCGTTCGAGCTTCCACAGGTTGCGCCCTGTCTTCACGTCAATGCCCACGGTGTAGCTCTCGCTGTCGTTCTCGATCACGGTCACGAGCGTCTCGCCGACGACGAGCGGCGACGACGCCATGCCGAGGCTGTTGCTCACGTTCGGATAATCCACCGTGAGCCCGCGCAGCCACAGCAGGTTTCCATCGAGGTCGAATGCCGCGAGATCGTTGCTGCTGAAAAGTGCGAAGACGCGCTTGCCGTCGCTGCACGGCGTGCAGGCGGCGATGGAGGTTTTCGGATGCGACATCGTGCGGCCGGTCGCCTTGAGCTGTCGCTCCCAGAACTTTTTGCCGTCGTCGGAGTCGAAGCAGAACACATGCAGCCGCTCCTGCTTCGGCCCGCTGGAGCATGTCACGAAGACCTTCTTCCCGATGATGATCGGGCTCGCGAGTCCTCGGCCCGGCAGCGGTGCGGTCCAGTCAATCTTCGGTTTCGCGGGAATCGTGGCATCGGCGACCGTGCCCGCGCTGTCGGGCCCGCGGAACTGCGGCCAGTCGGCGGCGGCGAGAGGAAAGGGGAGTGCGGCGAGGGAGAATGCGAGGAGGCGTTTCATGCGTTGGAAAAAGGCGAATTGAATTACTTCGCCGCGAGGATCGCCGCGCCCGTGCTGTCGCACACGCGGAGCTGGAATTCCCACTCGACCGTCCACTGCTCGGTCTGCTCGTCCTGGCAGCATTTCACGAGGATCGTGTTCGCGCCCTTCTTGAGATGGCACTTCATCTTGTATTGGTCCATCTGCGAGCCGCGGTGGTACTCGTCGCGGCTGAACAGCAGCTCGCCGTTCAACCACACTTTCCATCCGTTCTTGCAGCCGAGCCGCAGTTCCGCCTCGCGTTCCGTCGCGGAGTCGAATGTCGTCACCGCATAGCCGGTCACGCCCTTGAGGGAGCCGAACGGCTTGTTAAAATCGAATTTCCCGCGCTCGTCTTTGCTCTCGACCGTCTTCCATTTCACCTTGCCCGCCTTGCCGTCGTATTCCGCGTCGGTCTTCACCTCGCGTTCCGGCGGGAACACGGTGTCGAAGCCCTTCTGGTTCGTGTTGTCGAACGGCGCGATCACGTCCCACTTCATCAGAAATCCAAAGTGCTTCGCCAGATCCACCGTCATGCCGAGCTTCTTCAGCGCGCCCGCGATTTCGTTCGTCTGGTCCTCGTCGCGCACCGCGTCGAGCGCATGAAGGTATGCGCCTTTCGCGTCGTCTCCGGTCCTCGCCTTCGCCGCGGCGATCAGCCGCGCGACGGCGCCGCGGCGGAGTTCCTGCACGGGATCATTGACCAGCCCCGGCTCGATTTTCTCGGCGAGCGCGGCGTCCGCCTTTGCGATGAGATCAAAGGCGAGCTGCCGCGCCGCATCCGCATTTTTCGTGTCCTTCAGGAATGCCTCCAGTTCCGCGAGCGGCAGCGGCTGCTTTGCGTGGAGCGCCGCATCGGCGATTGCGTCGGCGGCGAGGCGCAGCCAGTTGTCCGTGACCGGCCCGCTTTTTCCCGTCGCGGCGAGCAGCGCGAGCAGCGCGTGCGGGCCTTCGCCCACGACTGCTTTCCACGCGGCGGATGCCGCCTCGTTGCCCGAGCCTTCGCGTCCCGTGGCGGCCAGCGTCTTCACGGAATCCTCCACCGCAGCACGGAGCGGTGCGAGGGATGCGAGGGCGATGGTGGCGGGAAGAACGATCAGTCGGGAAAGCATGGCGGGATAATCCCGCTGCGCGCCGCCTCCTTGGCAAGTACGAACGCGCGCGGGCTCCGCTCATGGCACGGACGGACGAGCGAAAACGCCTCCTCGCCGCTCTGGCCCCAGGCGGCCTCCTCCGACTTCGCAAGTTGTGACGCGTCGGCCCTGCACGTTCCGTGAGGCGGGCCGATTTTCACGTTGTGGAACGAACCCGAATCGGACGGATTTGCGGTCCGCCATGAGGGGATGCCGATGAAATTCCAGATACCGCCAAATTATCCGCTGGCATTCCGATTCCCGGATCGGATTTAACGCTCGCCACAAATGGTCCTCGAAATCGTCAAATACGGCAACCCGGTGCTCCGCGCAAAAGGCCTGGAGATCAGCGATGGAGACGAGCGCGCGCGCAAGCTTGCCGACGACATGCTCGAGACGATGCGCGCCGCCAACGGCGTCGGGCTCGCCGCGCAGCAGGTCGGCGTGCCGATCCAGCTTGCGGTGATTGACGTGAGCGGCGTCGAGGACCGCCCAAGCGAACTGCTGGTGGGAGGCAAGAACCTGGACATCGCCGCATTCATGCCGATGATCCTCGTGAACCCGATCATCGAGCTTGGAAAGGAAATCGAGGAAGGACTCGAAGGCTGCCTCAGTTTCCCGGAGCTGAACGGCGAGATCATCCGCGCCGCATCGGTGAAAGTGAAGGCCAGGAAGCTCGACGGCTCGCTGCTCGAATTCGAGGCCCGCGGCCTTCTTTCCCGCGCCGTGCAGCACGAGGTGGATCACCTGAACGGCATCCTGTTCATTGACCGCATGAACTCCGCCGTCCGTACCAGCCTCGCAGGCAAGCTCAAGCGCCTTCAGAAGCTGGCGCGCGCGTAGGCACGGGAAGTTCGGCGCAGTTCAAAGCCCCAAGTTTCAAACGCCACCCGAGGCCTTCACACCAATCGCTGCCTTGGAGCTTTTCGATTGGAGCTGTCTTTGAGCATTGAGCTAGATCATCTTTAGTTAAAGTGTAGCCGCTGTGGTTCGGGGATCGGTTCCGTGTCCGCTGGTATCGGGCTTGCTTATAGTGATGCCGGAAAGACGCCCATGAACACTTCTGGAAAACGCATTTTCATCGTGGACAACGAACCGGAGCTTACCGACGTGCTGAAGATCGCGCTGGAGACGCTGGCCGACTTCCGCATCCGGACGGAGAACGATCCGGGGCTCGCGCTCGCCGCGGCAAAGGAGTTCGCGCCCGATCTCATCATCATGGACATCAAGATGCCGGGCCTCGACGGCGCGGATCTCGCCGTCCGGTTCCAGGCTGAGCCTGCGCTTTCCGAGACGCCGATCGTTTTCCTCACGGGCACGGTCACGGAGCCCGAGATCGTCCGGCATGGCAGACACATCGGCGGCCTGCGGTTCCTGCCGAAGACCATGCGGCTCGACGCGATGGTCACCTGTCTGGAAGGCATCCTGCGCGGCGGCCCGGAAAACTTGGCGGATGGCGCAGCGGAAAGCCGCGCCGCGTAGCCGCCGTCGGAGGATGAGGGGGATCGTTTCTGGCTGTGCGGCAAAACGCCCGCCTCGTTCCCTCGGAGGCTACGGCGTGTTCCTTGTGTTTGCCGCTCGCAATCGGGATCGGATCCGGCAGCATCGCGCCGTTGCCATGAAAGCGAAGCTCCTCCCAGTGATCCGCGTCATCGTGTTCATCGCCAGCCTCGTGCTCACCGGGAGCCATCGCGCGTGCGGTGCGGAGGATGCCGCGGCGCTGAAGGAGCGCGATGAAAAGGCCATCGCCCTCGCCAAGGGCGGAAAATACGCGGAGGCCGAGAAGGAGTTCCGCGCCGTGCTGGAAATCCGCCAGCGCAAACTTGGTTCCGAACATCCCGATGCTGTCCGCAGCCGGCACTACGTGGCGAATGTCCTCGACATGGAGGGAAAATACGCCGAGGCGGAAAAGGAGACCCGTGCGGTGCTGGCGTTGCGCGAGCGCATCCTCGGCCCGGAGCACGAGGAGACGCTCAAGACCCGAGGGAATCTCGCCGCCGAACTCGGCCATCAGGCCAAATACGTCGAAGCGGAGAAAGAAGCCCGCGCCGTGCTTGCGGTGGAGGCGCGCGTGCTCGGCCCGGAGCATCCCGGCACGCTGAGTGACCGTGGCAATCTGGCAGCCTTCCTTCTCGCCCAAGCCAAGTATCCCGAAGCAGAAAAGGAATTCCGCGCCGTGTTGGGGATTCGCCAGCGCGTTCTTGGTCCGGAACATGCCGATACGCTCATGACACGGAACAATCTCACCGCCCTGCTGCACCAGCAGGGCAAGGACCGCGAGGCCGAACGCGAGTTCCGCGCCGTGTTCGCCATTCAGGAACGCGTGCTCGGGCCCGAGCATCCCGATACGCTCACAAGCCGGTGGAATATCATAAAGACAATGAGCACTCAGGAGCGGTTCGCCGAATGCGAAAAGGAGGGACGGGCGTTGCTGGCCATCCAATCGCGAATCTTCGGCCCCGATCATCCTGATACCTTGCGCACCCACAGCAGTCTCGCCATCACCCTTTACTACCTTGGCAAAAATGCGGAGGAGGAGAAGGAAAGCCGCATCGTTCTCGAAGCGAAGGAACGGGTACTCGGACATGAGCACCCTGATACGCTTCAAAGCTGGGAGTTATGGGCCGGCGCCCTCAATGATGCCGGCAGGCATGCGGAGGCCGAACGCGAGCTTCGCACGTTGGTGAAAATCCATGAGCGCACCCAAGGACCCGAGCATCCCGACACCTTGCAAAGTCGCAGCAATCTCGGGCGTGTCATCGGCGAGCAGGGACGCACCGATGAAGCCGAGGCCGAAGAGCGTGCCGTGCTCGCCATCCGTGAGCGTACCCTCGACCCCGCGCACCCGGACATCTTCAAGTCCTGCTATCATCTGGCCGACGATCTCGCGAAGCAGGGAAAGAAAGCCGAGGCGCTTCCGTTCGCGCGCCGTGCACTGGATGGCCTGCGAAAGTCGCGCGGCGAAAAGCACACGGACACCAAGGATGCGCGGGAACTCGTGAAGCGGCTGGAAAAGGACAAGGCGTAGCGGCCCCGGAGGTTTGTTCACGAGGAGCGTCGGCGTTGAATTCATAACGCATCGCACGGCGTAGCCGCCGACGGAAAGATGCGGAATGGTCATTTTTGCCGCGTGGAAAAATTGGCCGTATCGTTCTCTCGACGGCGACGGTGCGGGTCACACCAATTCCGTTCGCCACGCACGTTGCGGAATCCTCATGCGGCATTGCTTGAGCATTTCCGAAATCTGCCCCATTCTCCCGCACCATGAAACGCCTCGCACTGTCCCTCCTCCTGGCCGTCGCCCTTCTCGGAGTCTCCCACGCAGTCATCAAACGCGACGCGATGGACGTGCTGCGCGAGAGCCAGGAGGCGTTTGAAAAGCGCGACTTCGATCGCGCGGCGACGCTGCTCACCGAGGCGATCGAGGCGAACCCGAAGCTCACGCCCGCCTACGTGCTGCGCGGGCTCGCAAATGCGTCGCGCGAGAAGTTCGACGACGCGATCGCCGACTACACGAAGGCCGCCGAACTCGCGCCGGACGACGAGCGCCCGCGGCTGCTGCGCGCGGCGGTGCACCAGTTCCGCAAGGAATACGACAAGGCAATCAAGGACATTGATTTCGCGCTGAAGAAGGATCCGAAGAATGCCGAGCTGCTCGCGACGCGCGGAGTCTGCCGCGCGCAGAAGGGCGACGACGACGGGGCGCTGAATGATTTCGACGCCGCCGTGAAGGCCGATCCGAAAAACGTCCACGGTCTGCAACTGCGCGGTTCTGCGTATTCGGAGAAAGGCGAAAAGGACAAGGCGCTCGGCGATTTCAAGGGGGCCATCGAGATCGATCCGAACAACGCGGCGACGTATCTCTACCGCGCGCACCTTTTCCTCGTGGAAGCCGATCCCGAGTCCGCGCTCGCCGATCTCGAGGAAGTGATGCGCCGCGCGCCGGATTTCCCCGGAGCGGCAAACGACTATGCGTGGACGCTTGCGACGAATCCGAAGGACTCCGTGCGCAACGGGCACAAGGCCGTGGAATACGCGAAGAAGGCATGCCACGAGACGGACTACAAGCACGCGCCGACGGTGGACACGCTCGCCGCGGCGTACGCCGAGGCGGGCGATTGGGACGAGGCGCTGAAATGGCAGCAGGAGGCGCTCACGCTCGCGGAGAAGACGCACCCCGATGATGTGAAGGGGATGAAGGATCGCCTCGCGCTCTTCAAGGAGAAGAAGGCATTCCGCGAAGTGCCGGTGCGGGAGAAGAAGCAGAAGCCGTAAGGCCGCGCGTGCGATTGTCCCGACGGGAAAAATAGAAGCCAGCCGACGGCTCCGGTGTCGAACCATGCCGCGTGCGAACTAGCTCCGCAGCGCGTGCAGGAGATTGTGGACGAAGGCGAGGTTGTCGCACTGCGCGTATTGCATCGCGCCGCCCATGCGCGAAAAGCTTTTGCAGAACCGCAGATAGTACGCGGCGGAGGTCTTCGGCGGTTCGCCTTGTGTCCAGTCCCAGCTCCCGCCGTCCTGCAGATCCACGACGTAAATGTGATGGCCGCTCACGGCTGGCCGATCATTTTGAAAACGCACGTTGTGAACGCAACTGAGGCTCTTTTCAAAAACCTGCGGCGCCATGATTGCCGAGCCGACCGCGAGCAGCACGCCGCCATCGAGCCGGTCCACGCTCGCGCAGATCGAATGAAAATCCGTTGCCGCCGCACGGCCGATTGCAGCGCCGTTGAAAAGGGGATGGCATGACACGATGTCGTAGCCGATGCCCGGATGCACCGTCGCCGGCACACCGAGCCGGAACGCCTGCGCGAGAATCGAGGCGTGCTTCCATTTGTGGAACACCTCGTGACGGCCTGCCGCAAGCGCGTGGCGCTGCATCGCCGTGAGCACTTCCGCCTGCGCGGGCGCGGCTACATCCGCGTGCGTGAGCGCCTCGCGCAATTCTCCGGGCGACGGCAGCGTGCAGCCGTCCTCGTGGATGAACCGCCCGAGCGCCGCGCCATAGCCTTCGCCACGCAGGCCGCCCGCGAGCAGCGCGAGGTGGATGTTGCGGCCCGTTTCCTCCCACGCGCCGAATGTCCCGGTCGCCACATTTTCCTCCACGCTCTCGCACGAGCGCCCGAGCCATGCGAATTCCCAGTCGTGAATCGTCCCCGCGCCATTCGTCGCGATGTGCGTGATCCAGCCGCGCTCCATCAGCTCTGTGATGATGTGCGCTGCGCCGTTGCGCAGCAGATGCGCGCCGTACATGAGGATCACCGCCGCACCGCGTTCGCGTGCCGCCCGGATGTTTTTTGCAGCCTCGGCGATCGTTGCCGTCGTGTCCGTCGGCGCGGGCGCGGAGTCCGGGTCCACGATGATTTCATCCGCGGACAAAAGGCTGCGCCGTTCGGACAGCGGATGCGCGCGAAGTTCGGAAGGGTCGTATCGGTTCATGGTGCGATGAGCGCGGCGACGATTTGCCGTGCCGAGTGAAAATCCGCAACCACGGCATCCGCGCCCGCGGCGAGCAGCGTCTCGCGCTTCGCCGCGTCCACGCGGCCCGAGCCGGGATTATCCTCGTCGCTCGCCACCGCGATGGCGATTCCGCCGACGGCCTTCGTCTCGCGGATTTCCACCGGGCCGTCGCCAAATGCCAGCAGCGATGCGCCGTCCACTCCGCGCTCCGCGATGAGTCGTTCGATGATTGCGCGCTTTGAAAAAGTCCGATCCTCCAGGGTGTCCGGCCCGTGCATCGTGTCGAAATAGCGCGCCACGTCGAGCAGTTCCGTCTCGAGGCGCACCTCGTGCAGCACCGATCCCGTCGCGAGCGTGATCGCGATTCCGCGTGAGCGCAGCGTCTCAAAAAGTCCGCGCACCCCGCGCACGAGCAGCGAGTCCGTGCCGGGAGGTTCGCGGCGCACGCGATCGAGCCGCGCACGGACTTCTTCGCCGAGCCGGCGCTGGAATTCGTCGTGATATTCCTCCGCAGTCTGCACCACGCCGCCGCGCCGCGCGACGAGTTCCGCGAGATGCGCCATCTGGTGGATGCTCGGCTTGCCGTTCAGCGTCATCAGCTCTTCGCGTGCGAATGTGCGCCGCTGCGCGTCACTTTCAATCGCGAGCCGCGGCAGATGCTCCGCGTACAGTTCGGCCATGATGTCCGCCCAGCCGCCGCGTGTGAGCGAAGTCGTGCCGTCCCAATCCATCAGCACATGGCGGATGGCGCGGGGCTCGTAACTGCGGGCAAATTCAATCGGCGAAGTGGACACGGGCGAACTAAGTCATTTCGCGTGCTGGCAGGCAAATTCATTGCGGCTCGTGCGAGCCGCGTGAGTGCCGCGACTTCATCAAGGACGGATCAGCAGCAGCGGTTCGGCGAGCGGAACTGTCGCTCGGTCGCGCTGAGGAAGACGTTGCGCCGCGCCTTTGCCGGATCCTTTGCGCACTCGCACGCCTGCGCCGTGCGCTCGCGCTCGATGGCCGCTTCGCCGCTCACTTCCTTGATCAGCAGCGCGCCGATGGCGATCGCTCCGAGCGCGTGCCCCGGTGGGCGGCCCACCAGATCGGGAGGGAGCAGCACGGGCGCGGTCTCGGAGAGCTTCGGCTCACGCAAGCCGTTGAGGAGTTTCAGCCACTCGCGCACGCTGAGGCCGACGATGGCGGCGACGAATGCGAGGAAGACGGCGGTGACGCCTGCGTCCATGCGGTTGTTGAAAAGCGCGGTTTGATTTTTCGCCAGCACACCCGTGGCGGCTGTACGGGAAGCGTCGTCCTTCGCATCTGCGAGCGCCTTTTCGAGCACGGGCATTTTTTCCGCCGCCTGCTCTGCGCCTTGCATGAAGCCGAGCACGGGGCGCTTTGGATCGTTCTCGTGATGGAAGATTTTTTGCAGGCCCGCGGTCATCGTGACGATGAGCAGCCATGCGAGCGGCACGAGGGTGACGAGGGCGATGCGCGTGCGTCCGCGCTGGATGCCCATTTTCAAAAGGATCGTCGTGCCGAGGCACAGCGCGATGCTCGCGAGAAGCTGGTTTGCAATTCCGAAGATGGGCCATAGCGCCTTCACGCCACCATCGGGATCACGCACCCCTGCGATGAGGAAGAATCCCCAGCCTGCGACGATGAGCGCGCTCGCGGCGACGCCCGCAGCGAGGTTTTTTGTGTCGCCGAGCTTCGGTGAAATGGCTCCGAGTGCGTCCTGCAAAAGGTAGCGGCCCACGCGCGTGCCCGCGTCGAGCGTGGTGAGGATGAAGAGCGCTTCGAACATGAGCGCAAAGTGGTACCAGAGATCGCTGCCTGCACCGCCGGTGAAGCGCGCGAAGAGGCTCGCCATTCCGACTGCGAATGTCGGCGCGCCGCCGGTGCGGCCGAAGAGCGACTTCTCGCCCATCTGTTTTGCGAGTGCGTCCATCTGCTCCTTGGTCACGGAGACCGGCGCTTCCTTCCAAACAATGTTCTCCGTGCGCTCCACGCGCGTTCCTTGTGGGGTAAAGTAGGTCTTCTTTGTGATGACGCTTCCGTCGGCCGCGGCGAGCGCGGTGAAGCCGCTGCCGTTCACGCGTGCGATGGTCGCCTCGGGTGCGCCGGGGCTGTTGATGGCGAGGTATTCGCCTGGAGGCAGTGTGCAGGCGGCGATGATCGCCATGAGCGCGACGAGCGACTCCAGGCACATCGCGCCGTAGCCGACGGAACGCGCGTGGTTTTCTCGCGCAATGATCTTCGGCGTGATGCCGCTGGAGATGAGCGTGTGAAATCCGCTGATGGCTCCGCATGCGATCGTGATGAAGCAGAACGGGAACAATTTTCCCGGCACGACGAAGCCCGTGCCATCCGTGAATTTGCTGAGCGCGGGCATGTGCAGCACGGGCAGCGTAAGCAGCGTGGCCACGGCGAGGCCGATGATCGTGCCGAGCTTCATGAACGTGCTCAGGTAATCGCGCGGCGCGAGCAGCAGCCACACGGGCAGCACGCTCGCGAGGAAGCCGTAAACGATGATGCCAATGGCCACGCCCATCTCGGTGAAGTGCAGCCGTTGCGACCACACGGGCGATTCGTGGACGAACTTGCCGCCCCACACCGCGAGCAGCAGCAGCACGACGCCGATGATGGAGACCTCCATCACTTTTCCCACTCGGAAAAAACGCAGGTAGCCGCCCATGAACAGTGCGATGGGGATCGTCGCGCCGACGGTGAAGATGCTCCACGGGCTTTCGGCCATCGCCTTCACGACGACGAGTGCCAGCACGGCGAGCAGGACGATCATGATTGCGAGAATCGCCGCGAGTCCGATGCGCCCGATGGTCGTCGTCAGCTCGTCCTTGAGCATCTGCGCGAGCGAGCGGCCATCGCGGCGCATCGAGGCGGCGAGGATGATGAAATCCTGCACCGCGCCGCCGAGCACGACGCCGATCAAAATCCACAACGTGCCCGGCAGGTAGCCGAACTGCGCGGCGAGCACCGGCCCGACGAGCGGCCCCGGCCCGCTGATGGCGGCGAAGTGATGGCCGAAGACGATCCACTTGTTCGTCTTCACAAAGTCGCGCCCGTCCTCGTGAATTTCGCACGGCGTCGCGCGGAGGTCGTCGAGCATGAGCACTTTTGCGGCGATCCACTTTGAGTAAAAGCGGTAGCCGATCGCGTAAGTGCAGAGCGCGGCGACGAGCAGGTAGCCGGAGTTCAACGGCTCGCCGCGCTTGAATGCGATGCCCGCATACGCGCCGGCGCCGAGCAGTGCGACGATGAGCCAGATGACGTTGGAGAATGCTTTTTTCACGGTCGAAAATGTTGGGATGGAGCGGCGCTTATCGCCGACGCACGGTGGCGCGCGCCAGAAAGTTCTTGCGCTGGAAGATCGTTTCCCGGTCGCGGCTTTCAGTGCAGCACGTCGTCGCCGGGATTTCGGTTAAGAATACGAACCGGAGTCGGATTAAGAGGGAGTGCATTGCCCCGCGCGGGTCGCGATTGACTCGGCTCGCAAAGGCGGTGCGCTTTTTCATCCCAACTCCCACACACCACATGCGCAAAATCCTCCTGCCCCTCCTTTTCACCGCACTCGTCGCAGCGATGCCCGGCCACGCCGCCGAATACAAGGCCGTGCCAAACTGGTACCACTTGCAGGAGGGACGCCCGATGATGGGGAACATGCACGGCGACATCGCGGTGGCATCGAATGGCGACGTGTATGTGAGCGTGATGGATCCGAAGGCCGCGTTGCAGGTGTATTCGGCGGACGGGAAATTCATCCGCAACGTCGAGGGTGCGCCGGCAGATTTCCACGGCTTCGTCATTCACAAGGATGCAGACGGCGAGTTCATCTACGGGCCGCGGCTCGGCGGACAGAACATCGTGAAGCTCACGCTCGACGGCAAGGAAGTGCTGAACATCCCTGCGAGCGCGATCCCGGATGAGTTCAAGAACAAGACCCCGAAGAACACGAAGAAAAATGCGGCAGGGGAAGTGGTGCCGGCCCCGAATGAGGGCAAGCCGTTCGTGCGGCTCACGGCGATGGATGTCGCGCCGAATGGCGATCTCTTCGTCACGGATGGTTACTCGAGCAGCTACGTGCATCGCTTCGACAAGACGGGGAAATACCTCAAGAGCTTCGGTGGAAAAAAGGAGCCGTACAATTTCAGCACGCTGCACAAGATCGCGGTGGACACGCGCTTTTCGCCGCCGCGGATCATCGCGTGTGATCGTGAAAACAAGCGTGTCGTCCACATGTCGCTCGACGGGGAATTTCTCGGCGTGATCGCGAAGGATCTGCTGAATCCCGCAGCGGTCGCAGTGCAGGGCGACCTCGCGCTGATCGGCGAAATCAAGGGGCGCATCACCATTCTCGACAAGGATGGGAAGATCGCCGTGCAGTTCGGCGCGAATGATCACGCGGACGAAACGGGCACGAACAAGACCGAGCCGGACAAGTGGCGCACGGGCTTCGTCACCGCGCCACACGGCGTGGCGTTCGACGCGAAGGGCAACGTGTACGTGTCGGAGTACAACATTTACGGCCGCGTTCACCGGTTCAACCGCGAGTAGCCGCGCGGCTGCGCCGGGCCGTGCTCGATTTCGCTCCTCCCGTCTGAATGGCTCACGGGGAGACGCTCGTGACTGCTTCGCACGCGCTTGCCGTCGCATGATTCACGACTCACGTTCGCATTCATGCGCGCTGCATTCTTCGTTTCACTCCTGATCCTGCTTGCGGGCGAGGGGAGTCGCGCGGAAGACGCGAGGCCGCGCCCGCTGATGAAGGACTTCATCGGGCTCAATGTCCACACGGTGAAATTCAAGCCGGAGCTTTATGCGCCGGTCACCCGTGTGCTGCGGAATTATCACCCGATAAAATGGGACTTCGGCGACGACACCTCCGCGGGGACGACATTTCCGTTCGCGGCAAACCGCGTGAACTGGGCGCAGCTCTACGGGAGCTGGAAGACGGCGGGATACCGCACACACGCGTCGCTCATATTCGGCGACATCGCGCCGGGCGTGTGGAAAAACGTGGAGCGCGACGCGGGCGCATACGGCCTCGCTTTTGCAAAGGCATTCGGTCCGTCCGCGAAGGAGCCGCTGCTCGAAGCCGTCGAGATCGGCAACGAGCCCGGCAAGTACGACGATGCCACGTACCGCAAACTTTTCGAGGCGATGGCGCGCGGAGTCCGCGCCGGCGACCCGAGGCTCCGCATCGCCACGTGTGCGGCGAATCTCGGGCCGAGCGGGCGCTATTCGAAAAGCGTGGACTGCGTCGCGGGGCTCGATGCGCTGTGGGACATCGTGAACATCCACTGCTACGCGGAGACCGAGCCATGGCCGACGTGGCGGCGCAGCTTCCCGGAGGATCCGGCGACGAAGTTCGTCGAAAACGTCGGCCACGTCCTGAAATGGCGCGACGAACATGCGCCGACGAAGGAAGTTTGGGTGACTGAGTTTGGCTACGACGCATCCACGAAGCCGCCGCCCGCGACCGGCGATTTTGCAAAATGGCAGGGCAGCACCGAGCAACAGCAGGCGATGTGGTCGGTGCGATCGTTCCTGCTGCTCGCACGGCTCGGCGTGGATCGCGCGCACCTTTATTTTTTCAACGACAGCGACGAGCCGCACGTCCACGGCAGCAGCGGCATCACGCGGAACTTCGAGCCGAAGCCCGCATTCCATGCCCTCGCGTGGCTGCAGCGTTCGCTCGGCGAGTACCGTTTCGCCCGCGTGGATCGCGAGGATGCGGATGAATGTTACGCCTACGAATTCACGCACGCATCGCAGTCGGCGAAACGCGCATGGGCAGTATGGCGTCCGAGCGGAGCGCCGCGCGTGGTGCGGCTCTTCAATGATCCGCTGCGCGTCGTGCGCGCCGAGCGGATGCCTCTCGTCGCAGGCGATGCGGAGCAGGTGGAAGTGCGACAGGAAATCGAAGGCTACATGGCCGTCGAGGCGTCGGAGCGCCCGGTGATCATCTGGCTGGAAAAGCCGTGAAGCTAGCCGAGGAGATCCGTGACGACGCGCGCGCCCTGGCCGTCAGTCATCGTGGCGGCGACGCCGTTGCGTTTGTAGATCAGCTTCGTGTGATCGAAGCCGAAGCAGTGCAGCAGCGTGGCGTGCCAGTCGTAGTGGTTCACAATATCCTTCACGGCCTTGTGCCCCCACTCGTCGGTTTCGCCATGCACGTGGCCGCGTTTGAATCCTCCGCCGGCGACCCACTGGCTGAAGCCGTGCGTGTTGTGATCGCGCCCCCATTTTTCGCGGCTCACGTCATTCTGCATCACCGGCAGACGGCCCATCTCGCCGCCCCAATAGACCACCGTGCTGTCGAGCAGTCCGCGCTGCTTCAGGTCCGTGACGAGCGCGGCGACGGGCTGATCCATCGCGATGCAATTGCTCGGCAGCGCCTTGATGAGCCCGTTGTGCTGATCCCAACTCTGGCTGGTGTTCAGCACCTGCACAAAACGGACGCCGCGCTCGACCAGCCGCCGCGCGATGATGCAGCGCGTGGCGTAATCCTGCGTCTCGGGTTTATCCACGCCGTAGTGCCTCTTGACGTGCTCCGGCTCGTTGGAAATATCCAGCGCCTCCTTCGCCGCGGTCTGCATGTTCGCGGCGAGTTCGTAGCTGGCGATGCGCGCCTGGAGGTCGAGTTCGCCGGGATGCTCGGAAAGGTGCGTCTCATTCATTGAGCGGAGCAGATCGAGCTGCCGCCGCTGCGGTCCGCCTGCGAGTGCGGATGCCGGTTCGAGATTCAGGATGTGCGGCTCCGCTGGTCGGATGACCGTGCCCTGATAGAGCGAAGGCAGCCAGCCGTTCGTGAAGTGCTGCTCGTGGAAAAACGGGAGGCCCTTCGGATGCGCGAGCACCATGTAGGCGGGCAGCTCCTGCGTCTCGCAGCCGAGACCGTATGTGAGCCATGCGCCGAGGGTCGGACGGCCGGCGAGCGGGCGGCCGTTGTTGATCGCGTAGAGTCCCTGCGCGTGGTTGTTCACGCCGGAGTGCATCGAGCGGATGAGCGTGATGTCGTCCGCGATTTCCCCGAGGTGCGGCAGCAGTTCGCTCAGTTCCATGCCGCACTGGCCGTGTTGCGAAAACTGGAACGGCGAGCCGAACACCTTCTCCGAGGCCTCCGCGCGGTTGTCGTATTTGATCTCCCCCGGAAACCGCTGGCCGTGATATTTCGTGAGCATCGGCTTCGGATCAAAGAGGTCCATGTGCGACGGGCCGCCCATCTGGAAAAGCGAGATCATCGCCTTGGCCTTCGGCTCAAAGTGCGGCGTCTTCGGCACGAGATCGTAGCGCGGCGGCTGATCCATCGCGTGCGGCTTCACCGGCGCGGCGAGCAGGCCATTGTCCTTCAGCAGACACGCGAGCGCGAGCGAACCGATGCCAAAGGCATTCGCGTGCAAAAAGTGGCGGCGGGAGCAGAGGTGCGGGTGCATTGGGAAAAAGTGGGGAGTGCTCAGTTGTCAGTGCTCAGATTGGAGCGTGTGCGCAGCATCTTACTGAGCACTGGGCACTGAGCACTGAGCACTTCATTCGACATACAAAAAGCGGTTCGACGCGAGCAGCACCTGGCAGAGACTCGCCAGCGCATCGAGTGACGGATCGCGCGGTGGCGCGTCCTTCGCGGCAGGGATTTTCGTCTGGCTCGCCCGGAAGGCTTCCGTCTGCTCCGCGACGTGCGCGAGATCACTTTGCAAATCCTTCTCCTTCGGCGCGGTACCGAAAAGGATGCGCCATGCCCGGACGATCTGGCCGCGTGTGTCGCCCGGCACTTCGGTGCGCAGCCGCGTGGCCAGCGTGCGTGCGGCTTCGTGGACGAATGTGTCGTTCAGCATCATCAGCGACTGCGGCGCGACGGTGGAGCAGTTCCGCACGTCGCAGTTGGGCGACATCACCGGTTCGTCGAAAGTATCGAGCACGGTGAGCGGCATGGAGCGGCGGGCCTGCACGTAGATCGAGCGGCGGAAATCGTCGTTGCCGAAGCTCTCCACCTTGACCACGTCGTAGATCGCGACGGGCCGCTCCTTGCCCACGACGACACGGCCCGCGGGATCGCGCGTGATCCCGACAGGTGCTCCAAACGCCGTGCGGTTCAGCGTGCCGGCGGCGGCGAGCATCGAGTCGCGCAGCGCCTCGGCGTCGAGGCGCTGGAGCTTGAAGCGGCCATAGAATCTGCCGTCGGGATCGATCCGCAGCGCCGCGTCGTTGCGCGACGACTGGCGGTATGCGGTGCTCAGCACCATGAGCCGGTGCAGCGGCTTGAGCTTCCAGCCGCCGTCCATGAATTCACTCGCGAGCCAGTCGAGCAATTCGGGATGCGTGGGCCGCTCGCCGAGCGCGCCGAAGTCGCCCGGCGTATTCACGATGCCGCGGCCAAAATGATGCAGCCAAAACCGGTTCACGAGCACGCGCGCGACCAGCGGATGCTTTCCGCTCGTGAGCCAGCGCGCATACGCGAGCCGCCGTCCGCTCGATCCGGATTCCACTTTCTCAGGCTTGAAAGGTTCGATCTGCGGTGTCGCCAGCACGGCGAGTTCGCCCGGCGTGACGAGCTGCTTCGGCTGATCGTGATCGCCGCGATGGAAAAGGTGCGTCTGCGGAACGATCCCTTTCACCTCGGTGAGCGCCATTACCATGCCCTCGGGGGGCTTCGTGCCGCGCAGCTTCTTCGCCTCGGCCTGCTTGTCGGCGACTTTTTTCTGGAGGGCTTTGTCGTAGAGATCGAGCGAGAAGAGCGCGAGCGCCCTCGGGTATTTTCGGATCAGCGAATTCTGCTCCGGCGTGCGCTTTTTTTCATCCGTCGCGCGCGCGGCGCGGAAGGGCGCGCGTTCCTCCTCGGGCAGCTTCACGACTTCCTTTTCAAAAATCTCATCGAGGAACTTTTTGCTCATCGCCTGTGCTTCGGCCTCGATCGCCAGCGCCTGTTTTTCGATCTCCGCGGCGTTCGCGCGATCCTCAGGCGTGTAGAGCGAATACAGGCGCTGGAAGGGCGGACGCCAGCGCGATTCCCAGTCGAACGCCGGCTCGAAAATCGCGCGCATCCGGTAATAGTCGGTCTGCGGGATCGGATCGTAACGGTGGTCGTGGCACTGCGCGCAGCCGACGGTGAGGCCGAGCAGCGACGACGACACGACCTTCAGCTCCTCGGCGATGACCTGGTTACGCGCGAGCTTCATGTCGTCATTGGCGTCACCCGTGCCGTCGGGAGCCATGCGGAGAAACGCCGTCGCGATGAGCTTGTCGCGCTTGCCGGGATCGAGCACCGCCTGCTCCGTGTCGGCCTGCGTCGCGCCCGCGAGTTCGTCGCCCGCGAGCTGCTCGGTGATGAATTCATTCCACGGCTTGTCGGCATTCAGCGCACGGATGACATAGTCGCGATAACGCCACGCGTGCAGCCGCAGCGAGTCGGCCTCGGTGAAGCCGTTCGAGTCCGCATAGCCCGCGACATCGAGCCAGTGCCGCGCCCAGCGCTCGCCGTACGCTTCGGATGCCAGCAGGCGATCCACGATTTTTTCATACGCATCCGGCGCGGTGTCGTTCAAGAAGGCGTCCGTTTCATCGGGCGTCGGCGGAAGCCCGGTGAGATCGAGTGTCACGCGGCGGATGAGCGTGGCCCTGTCCGCCTCCGGCGCGAAGTCGAGCTTCTGCTCGCGCAGCTTCGCGAGGACGAAGGCATCAATCGGATTGCGGATGCGAGAATGCCCAGGATCGGTGTTCGGATTCGGAAACTGAGCATTCACCGCAGGCATCACTGGACGCGCGATCAGCTTGAAGGCCCAGAACTCACGGTCATCCTCGGCGATGTACGCGCCCGGCGGCAGCGTCGCCGGCTCGGGCCGCGTCGTCTTTGCGCCCTGCGCGATCCAGCGTTCGAGGACACCGATCTGCGCGTCGGTGAGCCGCTTTCCCTTCCTCGGCATCTCGCCTTCGCGGGCGAGGAGGATCATCTCGCTCTTGTCCGGCTTTCCCGGCACGAGAACATGCGCGCCGCCGTCGAGTTCCCTGTCCATGAACCTCCGCAGCCGCAGATCCACGCCGCCTTTCGGCTTCTCCTCCTCGCCGTGGCACATCGTGCAATGAGCCTTGAGAATGGGCCGCACGTCCTTTTCAAAACTCACCTCGCGCTCGACGGCACGAACTGCACCCGCAGTGGCGGCAAGCAGGATGAATGTGGAAAGACGAACGTGCATCCGGTTTCCCAGTTTTAAGCGTCCAATTTGATGTTTGCTAGGCGTGCTGAAGGGGATCCGATGGCGATGGCAGATGTCAGCTTTCTCGCTTTCATCCGAACTTATTGAAGCAGCATTGCTCGTTTCGATGGGGCACAGCGTTCACTCGGACGTTGCACGAAATTGTAAGGTGCCACGGGATGAAGTCTTTTGTCTTTGTCCTGTTCCCGCTTCTTCTCCCGGCACCCCGGCATTTCGAGAGCACGAGCAGGAGCAGGACAATGAGAAGGCCGCCGCTGAACCCGATCTACTGCCGATTTCCCCGCTACGGCGAATCGGGTTCGGCGGATGCGACCGCGGCCTTCGCAACCTTCGCGACGTAGCGCAGTGCGATGATCGCGGCGAGGACTCCCACACCGAGGAACACGTATTCGAGCGGGTGATGCGGCCTGCCTTTCCCGACCAGCGACGAGAGGCTGCCGTGAAACGTGGAGCCCATCCACACGAAGAGGCTGTTCGCCGGGATGATCGCGACGCACGTCGCCGCGAGATAGGGCCAGAAGCGGACGGGCGTGAGGCCGTAGCAGTAGTTCGCGAGGCCGAACGGCACCGGCACGAAGCGGAGCAGCGCGATGATCTTCCAGCCCTCGCGCGCGACGGCGCTGTCAATCAGGCGGAATTTTTCATTCGAGCCGAGCCAGCGTGTGACTGCCTTGCGCGCGAAGTGGCGCGAGATGAGAAAATTGATGCTCGCACCGATCGCGCAGCCAAGCATGAGGCCGAGCCAGCCCTGCGTGAATCCGAAGAAAAGCCCGAACGCCAGTCCGAGCGGCGCGACGGGCACGATGAGCATCTGCGCGATCACGAAAATCCCCGCGAAGGCAAAAATGCCGCCGGCCCCCATGCCGTGGATGGACTGCTGGAGGCGTTCGAGAATCTGGACGAGGTATTCGAGCATGTGAGCGCGTCCTTAGAGCGTGCGACGTGCCGTGCGGCGAGCGGGAAAGGGCGGGAAATTTGGAACGGTGCGCGATTCAAAGTGTGACCACGCGCCGCCCGTGCCTGCGCAGGCTTCGCAGTGAAGCCTTCCCCACGCGTGCTGCTCTCCGTTAGCGTGCCCGCGCAATGAACAGCGCGCACCTCGACGATCTTTTTTCCTTCATCCGTTTCCCCAGCGTTTCCACCGAACCTCGCCATGCGGGCGATGTCGCGAAGTGCGCGGACTGGCTCGTGCAAAAGCTCACCGGCATCGGGCTGAAGGCAGAGCTTCACGCGACCGCCGGGCATCCCATCGTGGTTGCGCGCAACGAGCACAAACCCGGACGCCGCACGGTGATGATCTACGGACACTACGACGTGCAGCCCGTCGAGCCGCTTGCCGAGTGGACTTCGCCGCCGTTTGAGCCGGTCGTCCGCGACGGCATCATCTACGCGCGCGGCTCCACGGACAACAAGGGGCAGATCCTCGCGCACGTCCTCGGCGTCGGCGAGACGCTGCGCGAAAAGGGCGAGCTGCCTGTGAATCTCATCTTTCTCATCGAGGGCGAGGAGGAAGTCGGCAGCAAGCACCTCGCGGAATTTCTCTCTGCAAACCGCGACGCGCTCCGCTGCGATCTCATCGCCATCAGCGACACCGGCATGATTGCGCCGCGCACGCCGACATTCACGTACGGACTGCGCGGCATCGCCGCGATGGAGGTGCGCGTCCACGGTCCCGCGATCGATCTGCACAGCGGCATCTACGGCGGCACCGTCGCGAATCCCGCCACCGCGATCGCACGTCTCGTCGCCACTCTGCACGACGCAAAGGGTCGCGTCGCCATCGCCGGATTTTACGATGACGTCGCGCCGCTCCAGCAGTGGGAACGCGACGCGTGGGCGAAGCTGCCCTTCGGCGAAAAGGACATCCTCGCCGTGACGGGCGCCGCGGAGACATTTGGCGAGGAAGGCTACACTTCGCTCGAACGAGCATGGGCGCGCCCGACTGCCGAGGTGAACGGCATCGGCGGCGGCTTCCAGGGCACGGGCAGCAAGACGGTGATCCCGCGCGTTGCCTTCGTGAAACTCACCTTCCGCCTCGTTCCCGGACAGCGTCCCGCGGACATCCTCGCGAAAGTGCGCGTGCATCTCGAAGCGCATTGCCCGCCCGGTGTGCGCCTCGAAATCGAGGACGGACACAGCGGCGATCCGTATCTCACCGACCCGCATTCCGCATTTGGAAAGGCCGCGCAGCGCGCCCTCGCCGCGTCATTCCCCGGCCGCGATCTCGCGCTCATCCGCGAAGGCGGCAGCATCCCGATCGTGAACACCTTCCGCGAAATCCTCGGCGTCGAGACGCTCCTCCTCGGCCTCGCGTTGCCCGACTGCCGCGCACACGCACCAAATGAAAATTTCCCCGTCGAGAATTTCGAGGCCGGCATCCGGCTGAACAAGGCGCTGCTCGAACAACTCGCGCGCGGGTGATGCGTGACCGCCGCGATGGAGGCTGAATTTTCGATCGGATGCGCGCCGTCCGGGGAAAGGCGAGCGCCGGAATTTCCGGGTTGGACGCGCGCCTTTTGAAACGCGACGCTGCGCGCTGATGTCGCAGAAGCTCATCAGCCGCCGTCGCCCGTTCCGCGCGCCTCCGCGTGCTGAACCTGCTCAAGCGCACGCAGGGCCTGAGCGTGCAGGAAATCGCGGATCACCTCGGCATGTCGTACATGGGAATCAAGGATCTCTGCACCGACTTGGAAAAGCGCGGACTGCTCGATGCACGCCGTGAGCCGCGCGACGGCAGCACCGGACGCCCGCGCATGATCCACCGCCTCACCGGGCGCGCGCACGAGCTGTTCCCCGTCGCGAGCAATCCGCTCACGCTCGACGTGCTCGACGCCGCGAAGAAACTTTTCGGCCCCGCATCCGCGGAAAAATTGCTCATGCTCGTGTGGCAGCAGAAGACGGAGTCGCTGTTTGAAAGAATGAAAAGCCCCGATGCAGGAGAGCGTGCCGATGCGCTCGCCCGTGCGCGCGATTCCGCCGGTCACATGGCCGCGGTGGAGCAGGGGAGCGACGGGCGCACGAAGATCATCGAACACCACTGCCCGTTCCTCGACGTGCTGCGCGCGTATCCCGTCGTCGCGCGGCTGGAGGTGGAGCTGTTCCGTCGGCTGCTCGGCGTCTCCGTCGAGCGGCGCGAGGAAAATGCGGGCGGACTGTATCGCGCGGAGTTTGTGATCGGGGCGTGAGGGCGCGGATCAGCCGCCTGCGGCGAGGCGCAGCAATTCGATGCAATCACCGGGCTGCAATTTGCATCCCTCCCACTCCGCGGGACGAAGCGCAGTGCCGTTGTGCTCCACGAGCACGGTGCCCTTTGCAAAGCCCAGCTCGGCGATGAACGCAGCGACATCGCCGGCGTCTGTTTCGCGCGGCTGGCCGTTGACGGTGATCTTTTTCACTGCGCTGCGATGGCCTGATCCCAGTCCTTCCACACGGCATCGAAACCGCGGCTGTGCAGCAGACCCGCGATCTCCGCGGCACTGCGCGTGTCGGCGATTTCAAACTGCTGCGTCGCGCCCGGATCGTGATTGCAGCCGTCTGCGTTCGCGGGCTGCGGCACGAGTTCCTCGCGGCGTCCGCGCACGGTGCGATGGAGATCCTTTTTTCCCTCGCCGGTGTAGCCGCCGGGCTCGGTGTGGCTGCCGGCGCTCATCATCGTGATGCCGAGCGGCAGGAGCGCGTCGCGCAATGCGGCGGGCTCGCGCGTGCTGAGCACGATGCCCACCTGCGGGAAGCAGATGCGCAGTGCGGCGACGAGCTGGACGAATTCACGGTCCGGCAGCGTGTGCTGCGGAATGAACTCGCCCGCGCACGGGCGCAGGCGCGGCAGGCTCACGGTGAACTGCGCCGTCCAGCAGCGGCGCAGCAGATGATCAAGGTGCGCGGCGAGCGCGAGCGCCTCGCCTTTCCAGTCGCACAAACCGAACAGCGCGCCGATGCCGATGCGCCGGAAGCCCGCGTCGTACGCGCGCTCGGGGCACGCGAGCCGCCAGTCAAAGTCGCGCTTCGGCCCCGCGGTGTGAAGCTCGGCGTACGTCGCGCGGTCGTAGGTTTCCTGATACACGACCAGCCCCTCCGCGCCCGCGCGCACGAGCGGGATGTAGTCGGCGGTCTCCATCGGCGCGACTTCGAGCGCGAGCGCGGGAATCTCCGGCGCAAGCGCGCGCACGCATGCTTCGAGGTAGCCGTTCGAGACGAATTTCGGATGCTCGCCCGCGACGAGCAGGATGTTGCGGAATCCCTCGGCGGCGAGGTGCCGCGCCTCGCGGACGACGCCCTGGATTTCCAGCGTCACGCGCAGGATCGCGTTGTCGCGCGAGAAGCCGCAATAGGCGCAGTTGTTGATGCACTCGTTGGAAAGATAAAGCGGGGCGAAGAGGCGGATGGCCTTTCCGAAATTCCGCCGCGTGAGCAGTGCGGACTCGCGTGCCATCGCCTCCAGCTCCGCGTCGCCCTTCGGCCCGATGAGCGCGGCAAATTTCCGCAGCACGGCGGAGGGCCGTGAGGGATTCAAAATTTCCGCGGTGCTGATCATCGCTCCCATCCATGCCGCACGATGGCCCTGCTTGCAACTTCTGCCCTCCACCCGCCGCCGCCGGGGATGTTCAGTTTCTTCGAGAGCACCTTGAGGCCCGCGTTGATTTCCGCGACCTCGTCCTGGCGGCTGTCCTTTGCGTGCCTGCGGAGCTAAGCGATGATTTCGTTCACCACTTCGCCATGCACATCGGTGAGGCGGAAGTCTCGGCCTGCGTAGCGGTAGGTGAATTTCTCGTGATCGAAGCCGAGGAGCTTGAGAATCGTCGCGTGGAGATCGTGGATGTGGACGGGCTTTTCCACGGCCTTGAATCCAAACTCGTCGGTCGCGCCGTGGATGTGACCGCCCTTCACGCCGCCGCCTGCCATCCAGAGCGTGAAACCGTGGTGGTTGTGATCGCGTCCGTTTTTCACACCGACGTTGTTTGAGCCGGGTGTGGAAATCTCGATGGTGGGCGTGCGTCCGAATTCGCCGGAGCAAATGATGAGCGTGTCCTTCAGCATGTCGCGCTGCTTGAGGTCGGTGAGCAGCGCGGCAATTCCCTGATCGCATTCGCCAGCGAGCTTGCGGTGGTTTTTCTCGATCTCGTCATGGCTGTCCCACGGCTGTCCGTCGCCGTGCCAGACCTGCACGAAGCGCACGCCTTTTTCGAGGAGCCTGCGTGCGATGAGGAACTGCTCGGCCTGCCTGCCAGGGCCGTAGAGTTCGCGGATTTTTTCCGGCTCGCGCGTGATGTCGAATGCGTCGCTCGCGTCCATTTGCATTCGGTAGGCGAGCTCGAAGGACTGGATGCGCGCCTCGAGCTGCGCGTCCTTCGCGCGCTTGGCGAGGTGCTCGGCGTTCAGCCGCTGGAGAAGGTCGAGCTGCGTGCGCTGCTCGGGGAGCGTCTCGCGCTTGTTGTGAATGTTCTCGATGAGTTCCTCGATGGTCTGCTTGCGCGTGTCCACGTAGGTGCCCTGAAAAATGCCGGGCAAAAATCCGCTCTGCCAGTTTTGCGATTCCTGAATCGGATAGCCGGGGCACAGCGAGACGAAGCCGGGGAGATTTTGATTTTCCGTGCCGAGGCCGTAGGTGATCCACGAGCCCATGCTTGGGCGGGGCAGGCGCGAGTCGCCGCAGTTCATCAGAAGGAGCGAGGGCTCGTGATTCGGCACGTCGGCGTGCATGGAGCGGATGAAGCACATGTCGTCCACATGCTCCGCCGTCTTTACAAAAAGCTCGCTGACCTCGATACCGCTGCGTCCGTATTTTTTGAATGTGAACGGTGAGCGAAGCGCGGTGGTCGTCTTGCGCTCCGTGGGGAGCTTGTTCGGGATTTCCTTGCCGTGCCATTGGTCGAGCGCGGGCTTCGGGTCGAAGGTGTCCACCTGCGACGCGCCGCCATTCAGGAAAATGTGGATGACACGTTTTGCCTTCGGCGCGAAATGCCACGGCTTGCGCGCGGCGAGCGGGTTCGTGCTGGAGATTTGCTCCGCCGCAGTCGCACCGGACGGGCCGAAAATTCCGCGTTCGCCGAAGATCCCGCCGAGCGCGAGCATGCCCATGCCCATGCCTGCGCGACGGACGAAGTCGCGGCGGGAAAGGAAAAGATGTTCGGCTGGCGTGCTGTGGTGATTCATCGGTGGCAACTATTCGAGTTGTCGCGGCAAGCTTATGGGCAATCGCGAACTTTTCCAGCGGGGATATGCGCGAAACACGCCGTCTTGCGGGCGGCAAAACGCCGGGCCGACGCATTGTGCATCGGCCCGGCGTGGATCAAGATTATTGGGTGCAAGGAACCATGCGCGGGATTTTTCCATCCCGCGGAAAATGAAATGCACAGCACGGCGCGGTGCGCCGCATTTCCAGAGCCAGCAGTGAGCCGGATTAGTAACGGTCACGGCCACCGCCGCCACCACCACCGCCGCCGTAGCCTCCACCTCCACCTCCACCGCCTCCACGATAGGGACGGCGTCCGCCGCCGCCACGGTCTCCGTAGCCGCCGCGATCACTGCGAGGAGGGCCGTCGAAAGAACGCTGCGGGCGATCTTCTTTCGGGCGCGCGATGTTGACCTGCCACTTGCGGCCGTCCACTTCCTTGCCGTTCAGGGCTTCGATGACGCGATTCGCCTCCTCCTCCGAGGACATCGTGACGAATGCGAAGCCACGCGAACGACCGGTTGCGCGGTCAAGCATGAGGCTGCATTCGGTGACGGTGCCGCATGCGGCACAGGCTTCTTCAATGGCTCCCTCGGTGGTGGCCCAGGCGAGGTTGCCGACAAACAATTTGTTGTTCATGGATTACTGTTACTTTGTTTTTGCCGCAGACCGACATGCGACTCCAGAGAGACGCTGAACTGACACTTGGCAAAAACGCCGCGCCGCACACTCGTGCTGCTCCGGCGACTGGCAAGGACTGCCCGGTTGTCTTACGACGGGGCGAAAAATGGGCAGAACCCCGGCGCGGTGGCAAGCAAGAATCCGCGTCACTTTTCGGACGCCCGCCTGCCAAAACACCCGAGCACGATCGCGGAGAGGATGCCGAGCGCGCCGCAGGTGAGCCAGAGGCCGTTCGGCGAGTGTGCGTGAAAGGGGAGGCTCACCTGCGGGCCGAAGATGTTTGCGCTGGTCGTGGCCATCGCGAGCGCACCCATGTAGCGTCCGCGCATCGTCTCGGGCGCGAGTGCGGCGACGTAGGCCGAGCGCATCGGCTGGCTGAGCATCTCGCCGATGGTGAAGACAGTCATCGCGACGAAGAACATGCCGGCGCCGCCGTGCAGCGCATTGATCGCGAAGCCGCCGCCGAGCAGCAGGTAGCCGAGCATGATCACATTCCGCGAGTCGAACCGCTGAGTCCATCGCGTGAGCGGCAGTTCGCAGGTGGCAACGAGCGTGCCGTTCCACGCGAGAATCATGCCGAAGACCATCTCGGGTCCGAGGTGCCAGCCGAGGATGTCGAGCGTGAGGTTGCGCTGCTTTACCTCGAGCGAAAATGTGGAGCCGAACTGCTGGAACACGAACGACGTGAGAATGGTCGAAGCGCACAGCGCCCAGAATGCGCGGTCGCGCCGCAGCACCGCCCACGCCTGCGGCCATGATGCCTCATTTTTCGCCACGCGGAGTCCGTGCGGCAGCATCGTGAGCGCGATGATGCCGAATGCCGCCGTCGTGATCGCATCGCCCGCGAACAGCGCGAAGACAGACCAGCCGATCAAAAATCCCGCCGCCGCGCTGCCACACGCAAAGCCCGCGTTGATCGCGAGCCGCTGCATCGAGTAGGCACGCAGGCGCAGTGGCTCGGGGACGAGGTCGGCGAGGAGCGCATTGCTCGCCGGCATGTAGAATCCGCCCGCAAATCCTGCGAGGAACATGAAGAGGACGATCGCGCCGATTTCATGCGCGAAGTAGAGCGAGAAAATCGCCGCGGCATTTCCCAGCGTGCCGAGCACGATCGTGTGCCGCCGTCCGAAGCGGTCGGAAAAATATCCGCCGAGCAGCGAGGCGCTGAACTGGCCCAGGCCGTTCGCACTGAGCACCGTCGCGACTGCCGTCGGCGGATGTCCGCGGCTTGTGAGGAAGAGCGTGAGAAACGGGACGACAAATGTGCCGAAGCGGTTCACGAACCAGCCCGTCACGAGCACCCAGTACGCGCGCGGCAGCGAGCGCAATTCGGAGCGCAGGCTGTCGGTCGGCGCGGATGGCATGAACCGCGAGGGATGCGGGACGCACGGGGGAATTGCACTCACAATTGCGATTGCCCTGAACCCAAACGCGCCTTGTCCTGTTTGTAACTTCGACTGGCTTCTGGCCGACGATTTCAAACAAGCACACCTTCATGAACACCTCTTCCGACGAACAGGCCCGTCGCGCATATTGGACTCGGCAAATGCAACTCGGCTACGACCTCGTCGAGCGGCTGCTGGAATTTGAGGTGAATGAGTGCGGCGAAGGCTTTGCGTCCATCCGCGATGCGGCTGCGGCGTCCGGTGTGGAGATGCTTTTCTCGGCATCAAAGATTGCGGGCGAACTGGAGCGCGTGTTCTTCATCCGCACCGGCATCGTGGATGACCTCATCACCATTGCTCGCCAGATGAACGCGCGCGGCTGGGTGATGAAA
>CAIRYQ010000043.1 GCA_903882875.1 uncultured Spartobacteria bacterium
GAGAGGGACTGTGGCCTTGGACTCATGCGCCTTTCGGCACTTCGACGGATAAATTCTTGCAGATCGAACGTGCAAGATGGCGTTTGACCTCACTATGCCGGGGAACGGCCTCTTTGCGGCCCGTCGAAGAATTAATCCAAATTGAATGACTGCTTCCCGCGCGCAGAAGCCGGCATCCATGCTGGTGCAAATGGGCAAGCGGCTCGCGCCGCTTCATACCGCTATCGTGATCTCTTCAGCGGCTGGATCGTCTTTGAATTGCTGCTCACGTTCGATTTCGAGCAGAAGACGCACGGCGGCGCTCAAATCCGCCAGGCACTTTTCCTTCGTTTCACCCTGTCCGTTGGCGCCTGGAACTTTGAGGCAGGTCGCCCAGAAACCACCCTCGCCTGGTTCACCTGGATGAACGATGGCTGTGAGCTTTGTCATGGGATTTTAGTTAATCAGATGCCAAAGATCGTCAAGACTACCGTCACTTGGATGGTGGTTCGTTTTGATGTCAATTTCGTGCCTTTGGCTGAAAGCGCTTCACTCGGTGCGTAGCCAATCCGTGATTTATTGCAAACGGCACCACGACCATCGCGTGTCGGTGGAGGGAATCCCTAATAAATGTCTGGGACGCTGCGGTCAAAGCGGCTAGCACAGTGACGGAAGTCTCTTCCCCTCCCTTCCCGCCAACATGTCTCATGATGCCGTACCCTATACCGCGCTTTCGGCCGAAGCCGCCTTGGTCAAGCCAGAGCTCATGCGCGCGGTGGAAAAGGTTCTCGATAGCGGGCGTTACATCCTCGGCCCGGAGTGCGCGGAGTTCGAACGGGAATTTGCCGGGTATTGCGGAGTCGGGTTCGCGGCCGGGGTAGCCAATGGGACGGATGCCTTGCATCTGGTGCTGCGTGGACTCGGCTTGCGCCCAGGCGACGAGGTCATAACGGCGCCGAATTCCTTCATCGCTTCAGCGTCCGCCATCGCGCTCGCCGGGGCCAAGCCGGTGTTCGTCGATCTCGGCGATGACGGAAACATGGACCCGGAAAAGCTGGAGGCGGCGATTTCGAGCCGGACCCGCGCCATCATGCCCGTGCACTTGACCGGTCGCCTGGCGAAGATGAAGGAGATCCTCGCGATCGCTGGAAGACACGGCCTGTTTGTGCTGGAGGATGCGGCCCAGGCCATCGGGGCCACCCTCGACGGCCGCCGGGCCGGAAGCTGGGGCGACGCGGCGTGTTTCAGCCTGCATCCGCTCAAGAATCTCCACGCCTTTGGGGACGCGGGAATCGTCACGACCAATGATCCGGAGGTGCAGGCCAGACTCGTGCAGTCCCGCAATCACGGCCTGGCCAACCGCGAGCAGTGCGATTTCTGGAGCTTCAATTCGCGCCTGGACGAGATCCAGGCCGCCATGCTCCGGGTGCAGTTGCGGTATCTCGATGCATGGACGGATCGCCGCCGGACTCTCGCCCTTCGCTACAACGAGCTGCTGCGCCCCTATGTGGGCGTTCCCGACGAGGGACCGGGCGAGCGGTGCGTTTTCCAAACCTACATCGTCAGGGCGAAGCGACGGGACGAGCTCAAGCAATACCTGGGCAAAAACGGCGTGGAGACGCTGATCCACTATGCCACGCCCATTCACCTCCAACCCGCGGCCCGTGATCTGGGCTATACCGCGTCGGATTTTCCCAAAACCATGCAGTACGTGAGCGAAATCCTGACGCTTCCGCTCTATCACACGCTCACCCACGTCCAGCAGGATCGCGTGGTGGAACTCATTTCATCGTTCTACAAATAGCCGCAGCGATCATCTCTTTCGAAAATGCAGGTTCCCTATAACTATCTCGATCGGCAGTTCGCCGACGTCGAAGACTACTTTCAAGATCTACGGAAGCTCGTCGCGACGGGGGAGTTTACCCTGGGGCCGTTCGTCGAGGCCTTTGAAAAGAAATTCGCCGCCTACGTCGGGGCCAAGCATGCAATCGGTACGAATACCGGGACCGGTGCGTTGATCCTTTCGCTCAAGGCGGTCGGAGTCGGGCCCGGCAAGGAAGTGATCACCGTCGCCAATACTTTCATCGCCACGGTGGGCGCAATTGTCGCGGCGGGCGGGCGCCCGGTATTTGTCGATTGTGACGACAGGTACCAGATCGACGTCAGCGCCATCGAGCGTGCGATCACGGTCAACACCGCGGCCATCCTGCCGGTGCACTGGGCGGGCGCTCCGCCGGACATGGACAGAATCCTTGAGATCGCGAACCGTCGCGGGATTCCCGTCGTCGAGGATGCCTGCCAGGCAGTGGGGGCGAAGATCAACGGCCGTTGCGCCGGGACTTTTGGCAAGACGGGTACCTTCAGCATGCACCCGATCAAGCCGCTGAATGTCTGGGGCGATGGCGGCATCATTGTCACGGATGATGACAAGATCGCGAAATTTCTCCGGCTCTACCGGAACCACGGCATGGTGGACCGGGACCACATCGA
>CAIRYQ010000044.1 GCA_903882875.1 uncultured Spartobacteria bacterium
AGCGCCGCCCTGGGTCTGGAAACCAAGAATGACCAAAGCCCCAACGGGGCGTCACAAAGACGGATTGCCGCGCCCCGTTGGGGCTTGGATCTTCTTTTTGCCGGTGAACCCAGGGCGGCGCTCGTTCCTCGCTTGCCCTGGGCTGGCTTGTGGATGGGCCTTTGGCCCTCGGAGGACGAATCAGCCGTATCCCGTGATGCTCGTGATCGGCACTTTCGCCGAGGATGCCGAGGAAGACGGGCGCGGCACCGGCAGTGCGAAGCAGGAGTTCGCCGACGTGCGCTGGATGGAGATCACGAGCGTGCTCCAACGCGAAAGCGCGAATGGCACGAAGCCGGTGAAGCAGATCGAATTTGCAGGCGAACGGCTGGACCTCGCCAGCGTGCGGAAGTGGCGGGAGCGGGTGATCGGTGGGAAGTAGCGTCGTTTGGGGCTTGCCGGAAAGCGTTCGGAAAAAGTTGTCACGGCGGCGCGTGCTCCGTAGCGTCCGCGCTCCATTCCAATCCCACACCTCATGAAACCCCGTCCTCTCACACTCGCATTCACCGCACTCTTCGCCGCCTCGTCGCTCTTCGCGGAGACCAAGCCCGCTGCCGCGCCCGGCGCACCCGCGCCCACGAAACCCGCGGCCCCCGCCGTCGCGCTCCCGCCACAGGCGCCGGATGTCGCCGCGCCGAAAGTCGGCCGGGATGGAAATCCGGATGCAAATTTCATCCGCGCGCACGAGAGCTTCGTGAAAATCGCGAAGGAGGGGAAGACGAACCTCCTTTTCCTCGGTGACTCGATCACTGCGGGATGGGGCGGAAAGAAGGCGATTTGGGACAAGGCGTTTGGCGCGTACCAGCCTGCCAATTTCGGCATCGGCGGCGACCGCACGCAGCACGTCCTGTGGCGCATCGAGAACGGCGAACTCGACGGCATCAAGCCGAAGGCCGCCGTCATCATGATCGGCACGAACAACTCCGGCGGCGATACCGCCGAAGGGATCGCGAAGGGCGTGACGAAGATCGTCGAGACCGTCCATGCGAAATCGCCCGCGACGAAGATCCTCCTGCTCGCCGTATTCCCGCGCGGCACGAAGCCCGACGGCGCATTTGGCCCGCAGCAGGAAAAGCTCAAGCAGGTGAACGCCATCCTTGCGAAACTGAATGATGGCAAGACCGTCCACTTCCTCGACATCGGCGACAAGTTCGTGAGTGGCCCCGGGCCGATCAGCGCGGAAATCATGCCGGACTTCCTCCACCTCTCCGAGAAGGGCTATCAGATCTGGGCCGACGCGATTTCGTCGAAGCTCGCGGAACTGATGAAGTAAGGGGCGTCCGCGGCCTTCCTCCACGCGTGAGCGGTGTGCTCACGCGGATCATTCCACCCAAAGACCGTCCCTGCGCGGGACTCGTCCCGTCATGCAAAAATCGTCCCTCCATTTTCTCCCGCTCGCAGCCGTCGTCGCCATGCTCACTGCCGCCACTGCGTGCGCGGAGAACTGGCCGACGTGGCGCGGGCCGAACCACGACGCCGTCAGCACGGAGAAAAACCTGCCGACCGAGTGGAGCGATTCAAAGAACCTGCTCTGGAAGGCGCCGCTGCCCGGCATGGGGGCGGCGACTCCCGCGGTATGGGGCGACAGGATTTTTGTCACCAGCGAGGACGGCGAAGACCTCGTGCTGATCTGCATCGGCACCGATGGGAAGCAGCAGTGGAAGGCGAAGGTCGGTTCCGGTGCCAAGCACGCGCGCGGCGGCGAGGGCAACGGCGCGACGCCTTCGCCGAGCACGGATGGGAAGCTCGTCTTTGCCTACGTGGGCAGCGGCGATTTCGCGGCGTTTGATTTCGCGGGCAAGGAGGTCTGGCGGTTCAACGCGCAGGATCGCTACGGAAAGTTCGCGTACGGATTTGGCATGCACACGACTCCGCTGCTGCACGAGGGGCGGATCTATTTGCAGCTCATCCACGCGCGCGCCGCGCTGGTCGTCGCGCTCGACGCCGCGACCGGGAAGGAAATCTGGAAAGTGGATCGCAAGAGCGATGGCCACAGCGAATGCCTGCATTCGTACGCCTCGCCCTGCCTGTGGCGGCGAGGCGCGGAGGCGCGGCTCATCACGCACGGGAATGACTACGCAATCGCGCACAATCTCGCCGACGGCGCGGAAGTGTGGCGCGTCGCTGACCTGAATCCAAAGGGCCGCTACAACAGCACGCTGCGATTCGTCGCCTCGCCGGTCGCAGTCGGCGATCTCATCGTGATTCCCACGGCGAAGAACGGCGCGGTGGTGGGCGTGAAGCCGGATGCCTCGGGCATCGTCGGCGCGGGCGCATCGGGCGAGGCATGGCGGATCGATCGCGGCACGCCGGATGTGCCGTCGCCCGTCGTGTACGAGGGCCGCGTGTACCTTTGCCGCGAGAGCGGAATCCTCACCTGCCTCGATGCCAAGACCGGCGCGCAGCTCTACTCGGATCGCGCGTATCCGCAGACGTATCGCGCGTCGCCCGTCGCGGCGGATGGGAAAATCTACCTCACCGCGAAGGACGGCACATTCACCGTCGTGCAGGCCGGGCCGGAGCTGAAGATTCTCGCGAAGAACAAGCTGCCGGATCAGTTCACCGCATCGCCCGCGATCTCGAATGGCCGCATCTACCTCCGCGGCTTCGACGCACTCTACGCGATCGGCGCGGCGGCGAAGTAGTCTCGCCGGACGATCTTTTTCATCGTGAAATAGCCCCATGCGCATTCTTCCCACATTCGTGATTTCCTGCGCCCTTGCGGCGCTCTCCTCGATCTCCGGCCACACTGCCGACGAACCCGCACCCGCAGAAGGCTTCGTGTCACTCTTCAACGGAAAGAACCTCGACGGATGGACCACGCGCCAGCCGAACACTGGCGACTGGAGCGTCGTGGACGGCGTCATTGACTGTGATCCGAAGGGCGAGGGGAAAGGGGATCGCGAACTGTGGAGCGTGAAGGAATACGGTGACTTCGAGCTGTTCGTGGACTGGCGGATCAAGGAGACGCCGTTCGTGAACCGCAAGGCGCGGGTCATTTTGCCCGACGGCAGCTACAAGAAGGATGACGCGGGCAACATCGTCACCGTCACCGCGCCGAACACCGATTCCGGCGTCTTCCTCCGCGGGCAGCACAAGTCGCAGGTGAACATCTGGTGCTGGCCCGTCGGCTCCGGCGAGGTGTGGGGCTACCGGACTGATCCGAAATTCTCCGCCGAGGTCCACGCGGGCGCGACGCCGAAGGTGAAGGCCGATCGCCCTGTCGGCGAATGGAACACCTTCCACGTCGTGATGAAAGGCGACCGCCTCACGGTGACGCTGAACGACAAGCTGGTGATCGATCACGCGGAGCTGCCCGGCGTTCCCGCGAAGGGGCCGCTCGCGTTGCAGCTTCATCCCGAGCGGCGCGATGGCGAATGGGGCGTCTCGCTGGTGCAGTTCCGCAACATCCGGATCAAGGAGCTGACGGGCACGAAATAAGAGCGGAGGATTGCACCGGGCCGTACGTCACGTATCCTCACGGGCATATGAACGACGACTGGAAAACTGAATTTCGCAACGTGTGGGATCGCGGAGTCGCGGCGTGGAAGGCCGGACGCAATTCGGCGAAGACGATGTTCGACGCAAAGGACGCCGCATTCCTCGCGGGCATCGGCTGCTCGGTGCAGGAGCTTTTCGATTTCGTGGACGACTGTCTCGGCTACGGGGATTTTGATTTCGAGACGGTGCTCGAAGTGACGGCGATCCGGCGCGAATATTTCCTGAACGTGATGCACGGCAAGCCGAGCGGACGCATCGTGGAGATGGGCGAACTGCCCGCGAAATCCGCGACGGTGGACGGCATCGCATGGCTGCCGCGGCTGATCGAGAAGGCGCGCATCAAGCTGCGCGGCGAGATGAATCCCGACCTCATGTACGGCTGCGCAGGCGACAGGCCCTTCCTCCGCGAGCACGGGATGACGCTGCCGCAATTCCTCCAGCTCGTCCGCGACAACGGCGACGACTATCGTGCAATTGTCGAGGCGTTGAAAAAGGCGGCAGCGCGGAACTGAGTGCGCCTTCCCGCGGGGCGGCAGCGGGCCAGATGGGGCGAATCATTTCGGGCGCGAAGGATGGACGGCGCGCGCCGCGATGCAATTGGAAAGAGGCGGGACGGCTGGGCGAAGGGCACATGGCACTCGCCAATCCTCCGCACCGCCGCTACACCCCGCGCATGTCTTCCCCGCTGGAGAAGTATCTCGACGGCATCGAACAGGCGCGCATTCTCACGAACGCGACGGAGCACACCTATCGCCAGTTTCTCGCGCAGCTCATCGGCGACCTTGCCAGCGAATGCGTAGCGGTGAATGAGCCGAAGCGCTCCGAGTGCGGCGCGCCGGATTACGTGGTGATGGAAAAGGCCAGCCGCCTCACGCGCGGCTACATCGAGGCGAAGGAGATCGGCGTCTCGCTGGATGAAGCCGCGAAGTCCGAGCAGCTCTCCCGCTACCTCCGCTCGCTGCCGAATCTCCTGCTCACGGACTATCTGGACTTCCGCTGGTATGTGGAGGGGAAGCACCGCCAGACCATCCGCCTCGCCGAGGCGCTCCCCAGCGGGAAGCTCGGGCGCAACGCCGATGTCTATGAGCGTGCGCAGCAGTTCTTCCTCTCCTTCCTCGGCCAGCCGGCGGTGAAGCTTTCGAGCGCGGAGGATCTCGCGAAGCGCCTCGCACGGCTCACGCATCTCGTGCGCGACGTGATCATCGGCTCCTTCCAAAGCGGGAACGTCAGCAGGACGCTCCTCGAATGGCGCAAGGGCTTCGCCGACACGCTGCTCCCCGAACTCGGCGAGCCGGGCAAGGAGGTGGACTTCGCGGACATGTTTGCGCAGACGCTCGCCTACGGCCTCTTCTCCGCGCGCGTGATGAGCGAGGGCGCGGGCAAGTTCACCCGCGAAAAGGCGCAGCGCCTCATCCCGCCCACGAATGAATTCCTCCGCCGCTTCTTCTATCTCATCACCGGGCCGGAGCTGGACGGCGAGCCGTTCGCGCCCTTCGTCGAGGACATCGTGCAGACGCTCGATCACACGGCGATGGAGGTCATCCTTGAGGACTTCGGCCAGCGGCGCGATCCCATCGTCCACTTCTACGAGACCTTCCTCGCCGCCTACGACCCGAAGCTCTGCGAACTGCGAGGCGTCTATTACACGCCGGAGCCGGTCGTCGGCTACATCGGGAAAAAGGACACCTGCGTCTTGTTCAAAGACGCTGCGTAGTCTGAGCGAAACATGAAACTGAACTGGAACAACCTGCACCTCCTGTCCCGCGAGGAAATCTGCATCGGCGCATGTGTTTCACTGAGACTCGCCAGCAAGCCGTGGGAAGAGGTGGAACCGTGGCTGCGGGAATTGCTGGCGCTCTCCTTCGGGCAGCGAACGCTGGGAAGGGCGGCTTTCACCGATGGAGCAAGCGGGCTTTCAGCGCCTCCCGCGAAGCGAGGATGAAACAAAATCATCTTTCCACAACCGAGGTTCAGGCGCAAACGTCTGCCATGTCGCTCTTCAATACTGCCTTCAAAGTCGAGGAGGCATACTCGCCGAATGCAGATGCAGTTGTCGCCTGTGCTGACTCCAAAGAGTTCACAAGCACGCTTCCTGATGGCTTCGCGCGTTTGATTCTCTCGTCACCTCCATACAACATCGGAAAGGCATACGAGCGCCAAGTTCCGATCGATGAATACCTCGGCCAAATGCAACCGCTCCTCACAGAACTCGTCCGGGTTCTCGCACCGGACGGGAGTCTTTGTTGGCAAGTGGGCAATCACGTGGACGACGGCGAAATTTTCCCGCTGGATATGTTCTTCTACCACCGTTTCAAATCGCTTGGACTCCAGCTCCGAAACCGCATCGTGTGGCACTTCGACCACGGTTTGCACGCGAGCAATCGCTTCTCCGGTCGTTACGAAACTCTTCTTTGGTTCACAAAAACGGACGACTATCTTTTTAATCTCGACCCTGTCCGTGTGCCGTCAAAATATCCCGGCAAGACGCACTTCAAAGGCCCGAAGAAAGGCCAACCTAGCGGGAATCCGCTCGGTAAAAATCCATCCGACTTTTGGCGACTCGTGCAAACTGAGTGGGATACCGGCTTATGGGAGTTTCCAAACGTGAAAGCCAACCACCCTGAGAAAATGGAACATCCTTGCCAGTTTCCAATCGAACTCGTTGAGCGATGCGTGCTCTCAATGACAAACGAAGGCGATTGGGTATTCGATCCATTTTCTGGCGCGGGCTCCGCAATTATCGGCGCGCTCAAGAACCAACGACACGGCATCGGCGTTGATCGCGCTCCTGAGTATTGCGCGCTCGCTCGCGAACGAATTGCCCTCCTTGCTTCTGGAGAGTTACGAACCCGCCCAATCGGTAAGCCCATTCATCAGCCCTCGGGACGGGAGAAAGTTTCCCAAATCCCGCTCGCTTGGAATCACCAGACGAACTCCAACTGATGAAACTCGCTGCCCAATTTTCCTTCGCTGACGGCGAGAAAGTAATCACTCGCAACTACGCAAAGCATCTCGACGAAGTTCTCAAAGCAATCGCCCGTGTTGATGGAGCCAAGTGCCGCACCAAAGTGAGCAAGGAGAAAACCATGCGTAACCGCCAGCTTTTCAGTCCCGTTGGATTGAACAAGGCATTCAAAGCCGAATTGGAACCTGGCGGCTGGCGCAACCTCAAAGTCCTTTGCGATTACACGCACGATTTCTATCGTCCAGACTACACGACAGGCCGCGCCACTCGCGGTGCCTACCGCGACATGGACTTCGTGAAGGACAAACTCGGCATCGAAGTGCAGCTCGGGAAATACGCCTTCATGGTTTACAACGTCTGCGCGAAGATGACGATTTTCCGCAACCTCGGCCATATCACCGCAGGCATTGAAATTGTCCCCGTCAAAACGCTCGCGGAACAGATGTCCACCGGTGTTTCCTACTTCGAGCAATTCGTTTGGGATCTCCAGCAACGCGGTCGGGCTGACATTGACGTGCCCGTTCTAATCCTCGGGATTGACGCATAGAAGCTCGGGCTGCGGTTCATCGGCGATGGCGCGGGGGATTTGAAGAAGACCTTCGGGCCGGAGGATGTGTTTCACTACGCCTACGCCGTCTTTCACAGCCCCGGCTACCGCGCGCGGTATGCGGAATTCTTGCGGATGGATTTCCCGCGGCTGCCGCTCACGGCGGACGTGCCGCTTTTCCGCAAGCTCGCCGCGCACGGGGCAGACATCGCCGCGCTGCACCTGCTGCGCAAGGACGGGCCGGATGCACCGGGCTTCCCCGTGCCCGGCCCCTGCACGGTGGACGACATCCGCTACATCGCGCCCGGCGAGGAACTGCCCGTGAAGGCCGAGGGCAAGGCGCGCGACGGGCGCGTTTACATCAATCCGCACCAATACTTCGACGGCGTGTCGCCGGAGGCGTGGGCCTTCCCCATCGGCGGCTATCTGCCCGCGCAAAAGTGGCTGAAGGACCGCAAGGGCCGCGCCCTTTCCTACGAGGAGCAGTCGCACTACCCGCACCTCATCGCCGCGCTCGCGGAGACGGGGCGGCTGATGGCGGCGATAGACAGGGACATTGAGGCAGCAGGCGGCTGGCCGATGAAATAAGGCGGGAATCAGCGTCAAAATTCCGCGCGCCCGTCCACAAGCTTCGTGGGTGAACGCTTTTGGGAGAGCGGGGCTCCGCGGACGAACTTACTCGGGAAAGGGGTGTCGCGCGGGGATACTGCACGGCTGCGGAGGGTCTCGGCGGGCAAGAAAAGGCCTTCGCTCGCGCTTTGCAGAGCCCTAAAAAATCCGTGCAGGGCTTTGCAAAATGAACGGAGGAACATCACTAATGCAGCGAGGAACTTCGCCAGCCCCGGCTGGGTTTGCACTCATCCGTGGGCCGACAGTGCTATTCCGGCAGGCGTCTTTGCTATTCCACGGCGCATTATCACTAACGAAAGAGCCAGCTTCAAAGGCGCTGCCTGCAATTGCACTGAGGAAACAGGGCTGAATTTGGAGGGCTGGAAGGCGGCAAAAGCGGTGCAAAACCCCGGTTTGATGCCGCCCGTCGCTCCCAATCCAGATTTCCAGCCTATTTTCCTGAAATCGGGAACAGGATCTGGCGAGCATCATCCCAAATGAGGGCTGGATTTGTCCAATGCTGCCGGGCGTCTTGCCAACCGAGGGGAGCATTCTTCCAAGGAAGGGGAGCATCTTTCCAAATCGCGGGAGCGTCTTCAAAAATCTGCGCAGGACTTGCCATGATCCGCAGAAGACTTTCCCTAATCCGTGAAGGACTTTCCAAAGTGCGGCCAACGGCGGCACGGACCGGATCGCGATCCAAAACCAAAAGCGCACCGCTCTGGCCGGGCTGCTGCGGCAGCCCGCGGTTCCGTTCCAAGGCATTGAACCGCGGCGGTCGCGGCGCGCGCGGACAGAATTGCGGCGATTCACCGCGCCCGCAGCGTCCGCCGCGGTTGAAAACAGGACACCACCGACAAGCAGACAACGTTCAACGATTCATGCCTATCCGGTTTGTTGACAACGGTGCGGGAAATCATGGTGAAAATAGCCCAGCGCTTCAGCGCTGGGAACCGAGCGTTCAAACCGGGCAAAGTCCCACAGGGACGGAAGAATCGGTCCTGTCGTCCCTTGCGGGACTTTGTCCTCATCACACTGCAAACCCAGCGCTGAAGCGCTGGGCTATTGTCATAACCACTTTGTCAACAAACCGGATAGACATGCAACGATTTGCCCGCATCCGGTACACCTTCTAAGAAACTCCGGGCACCATCCGTCTCATGAGCCGACGATGTCTCCTGACTCGCATTGCAACCCAGACCGACCGATGATTCGTGCATGATTCCGCCACAACCCCCGCAGTGGTCCCCGTGGCCATGAAGACGCCGGAGGAAGCCAGCGCATCCCCGCAGGAATGGGCGACGATCGAGGAGGTCTTCGCCGCCCTGGAGTCGCCGCTGCTCGCGTATGCCCGCAGGCTGGTGGGCGATTTCGCGGTGGCGGAGGACGTCGTGCAGGACGCCTTTATGAAACTTCACTCGCAATTCCAGCAGGTCCGCACGCCGCAGCCGTGGCTCTACCGCACGGTGCATAATCTCGCGGTGGATCATCAGCGCCGCGCGAGCCGGATCGTGCTCGTGGACGATCGTGCGCCGGACGATGCGCCCGCGATGGACATCGCCGATTCGCAGCCGATGCCGGACGAACAGATCGCGCGCTGGGAGGGCATCGGCCTCGTGCGGCTGGTGCTGGAGACGCTGGATGCGCGCAGCCGCGAATTGATCCGGCTGCGGTTTGAGGAGGATCTTTCGTACAAGGAAGTCGCGGAACGCACGGGGCTCACGGTGGGGAATGTCGGCTATATTTTGCATCACGCGCTGAAGGCGATGGCGCTCGAACTCGAAAAGACGGAGGTGGCAAAATGAACCCGCAATCACCACGCGAAGAACTCGAAATCCGCATCACCGCGCTGCTGATGGGTGAGCTGTCGCCCGACGAAGCCGCGGCGCTGCAAGTACAGATCGCTGCCGACGCGGAACTGACTGCGCTCCACACGCGGCTCCAGCGCGCGATGGGATTGCTGCGTGAGGCGAGCGCGATCCCGCAGCAGCCGGCGGCTCGGGAGCCCGCGCATCTTTCCGAAGACCGCGGGGCGCGGCTGCTCGCGCATTTCAAGGGTGCAAAGCCGGGGCCGGTGATCGTGAAGACGCGCCGCGATTGGAAATGGGCGGTGCCGCTCGGCCTCGCAGCGTCGCTGATGGCGCTGATCGGCGGGGCGATGTATGTGAATGGCTTTGGGCTGAGGAAGGGGAGCACAGCGGCAAATGCGGCACTCTTTTTCGATACGGATCGGGACGGATCTGCCAATCTCGGAACGTGGGGCGAACCGAATGGGAAATCTGGCGAAAAGCGAAATGGTTACGCGGCTACGGATCAGGAGGGCGGACGTGGCAAGTGGGGTTCGCTGCCAGAAACGATCCGAGGCGTTCCATCGCAGGACGGAGAACGCGGTTCGGGCGACGCGCACGCCTTTTACCGACAGTACGCATTTCAAGAAGGGACGGCGGAGCAGGCCGCGGAAACCGATCCGGCTTTTATTGCAGGTTCGGCGTGGGATACGCCTCGCGTCCAAACACACTTCGACCGCGGAGTGAGCGGAGGCGGGAGCGGCCCTGCTTTCAGGGGCGGCTTGGCCACCGCCCAGACGCAGGCGAATGCATACGGGCGGCAACTGTCCGACACGAGCACGCGGGCGGCGAGTGGAAACAACTTGGTCTATCTTCCTGCTGCTGCTGAAGCGCCTGGCGCCAGTTTGGCGAATGGAAAGCTTGCGGCTGGCGAAGAGAGGCATCCGGCGGTTGATCCTTCGGTTGCAGTCGCATCTTCATCGTCGCCCCTGCAGATCGAAGGTGCAGCAGTTCCGATGGCGCGAGAATTGGCGGACAGGGAGGAGCGGGCTGCGTCGAATCCGACCCGGCGTTTGGGCGTCGAGCGCGACGAGAAGGGTGCGTCGCGTCCCGTCGCGACGCCTGCTCCTTCGAGTGATCTCGCGTTGGGAAAGCGCGTGGAGGGCGAAGGCAAAGGCGGACGCAATGCTTTTACCGACGGCAGAACATCCGGCCCCGGCGATTTGCGCCCTGATGGAGCAATGCCTGCCGACGGCACGCCCGCACTCGGCGTTGCAAGCACTCCGACGGGAGGCGTGGCGATTTCCGATGACCGGATGCGAGTTCAATTCGGAACCACGAAGCCGCCGGGAGTGAAGGTTGAAACTCCGCCACCCGATGCCGCGATCTTGGGCGATGTGTTGCTGGCTGGAACCAGCGCATCTCCGGCTCCGGATGCGAAGCCTGGTGCACCGTCGTCCGATGCCTTCGAGCGCGGGGTGAAGGAGGAAGAGCGCGTCACGACAGAGAACGTGGACAAGGCGCGACATTTTGCGACGGCGACGAACAGGCTGCCGGAGCTGAATCTTTCCGATCGTCCGCGAGAGTCCGCTTTTCCCACACCTGCCAAGAAGAGCGAGGAGCGGATCGCAACACGCGAAAGCGGCACGGAACTTAAGAAGCTCGCGGGCATCGAGACGGAGCGCAGCCGTCCTGCGGGCTCTTCTCAAGGGCATCCGGGGAAGCCCGCCACCACTTCGCTGGGTTTGGTGTCGGGCAGTTCGGCGGCCCGTCCGGATGATTTGCCGCCACGCAAGGCCGGGAGCGGCGGCGAGGCAGCGCATGGCGATTTTGACAAGGATCTGGGCGATTTCCCCGACGGCGCGTTTGCCGGCAAGGCTGATGAAGGACGAGCAGATCGGTGGAAGGAACAGACTGCGGCTGCGTCCGTGGAGGCATCGAAAAAGCGGGACTCCTCCGAATCTGCGCTGGGCGTGATGAACGAGAAGCGCGGGCGCGCGGAAATCGCCGCCAGGGAGGTGGCCCCAACTGTTCCGGCAATCACGGCGCGCCCGCCGACGCCCGAGCCGCCGAAAGCGACGAAGCCCGAGATGGAACTGGATGAATTGAAACGCACCGAAGCCAATCCTGTTCCGACGACACCCGGCGGTCAGCGCGAGAGTTTTGCGCCGAACGGGGCGGGCGGGCGGCAAGATCAGCCGGCCCTCTTTACGGATCTCAATGCGTTTGCCGTTCTTCCGAAAGGTGGCACCGAGTTGGCAACGAATGGTGACGGCATTGCAGGCAGTGGAGCGGCGACGCTGAGCAAGACCGGTGGGGGCACTTGGCAGATGAGCGGTGCAAAAACTTACGCTGGCACGACGAGTGTGAGCGGAGGGAATCTTGTCCTGAATGGCGGGGGCACGCTGAATTTCGACACGGGAATCGGGAGTGTAACCAACGGAACATCGGTCCTGGGTGTGGATTCGCCGATTGCTGAACCAACGCCCGAAGCCACCATGCTTGCGCGCCGACTCGACAGCAATGGGCGCAATGGGAAGGACGATTCAAAAACGAAGAATGAGGGATCTGAGAGGGAGGAATCCGATCAGCTCCGCGTCGAAACGGCGAAGCTGGCCGATCTGAAAGCGAAACTTTCCGGAGCAGCGATGAACTTGGAGCAAACGCAGAAGGGCGCGGAGCGGGATAAGGATGTGGCTTTGCAGGCTGGAGAGCCGAAGGAACCTCGGGCTTCGGGGAAATTGAAGGAGATGGAACAGGTGGAGAGTCTGGACAAGAAAATTGACGAAGCCCTCCTTGAGAAATCGAAAGTGATGGAGCTGAAAAAGGAAATTCAGGAGGCCAAAGAATCCGAGCCCGCTCCGCCGAAGCCCGCACCCTCTCCGCTCGTGCCGCAGCCGGAAGTCCGCACGGGCGAGAATGCGTTCTCCACGTTCTCGCTCAATGTCAGCGATGTGGCGTTCAAGCTCGCGGCGGCGAGCCTGGAGCGCGGAGTGATGCCGGATGTCTCGACGCTGCGCACGGAGGAATTCATCAACGCATTCGACTACCGCGATCCGGAGCCCGCGCCGGGTGCGCCGCTGGCGTTTGCATCGGAGCGCGCGCGGTATCCTTTCGCGCAGAACCGCGATGTGATCCGATTTTCCGTGAAGACCGCAGCCGTTGGCCGGCAGCAGGGAAAGCCGCTGAACGTCGTGTTGCTGCTCGACAATTCCGGCTCGATGGAACGTGCGGATCGTGTGCGCATCGTGCGCGAAGCGATGCGCTCGCTCTCGGCGCAGCTCACGCCGCTGGACAAGCTGAGCATCGTCACTTTCTCGCGAACGCCGCGGCTGTGGGCGGATGGCGTCGCGGGCGACAAGGCGGGCGAAGTGACTGCGCGCGTCGGCGAAATCACGCCGGAGGGCGGTACGAACCTCGGCGCTGCGCTCGACCTCGGCTACAAGACGGCGCTGCGGCATTACCAGCCCGGCAGCATCAATCACGTCGTGATGCTCACCGATGGTGCGGCAAATCTCGGCGACGTGGATCCCGCGGCGCTGAAGCAAAAGGTGGAGACGCACCGCAAGCAGGGCATCGCGCTCGATTGCTTCGGAGTCGGCTGGGAGGGGCTGAACGACGACATGCTCGAACAGCTCTCGCGCAACGGCGACGGGCGCTACGGATTCATCAATTCGCCCGAGGAGGCTGCGACAAATTTTTCTGCGCAGCTCGCGGGCGCGCTGCACGTCGCGGCGGCTGATGTGAAGGTGCAGGTCGAGTGGAATCCGAAGCGCGTCACCGCGTATCGGCAGGTCGGCTACGCGAAGCACCAGCTCACGAAGGAGCAGTTCCGCGACAACACGGTGGACGCCGCCGAACTCGCCGCCGCGGAATCCGGCAACGCGCTCTACGTCGTCGAAGTGAATCCGCGCGGCGAAGGTGATCTCGGAATTGTGCGGGTGCGGTTCAAGGTGCCGGGCACTTCCGACTACCGCGAGCACGAGTGGGCCGTGCCATTCACGCGCGCCGCCGCGCCGCTCGAACAGTCCAGCTCATCACTCCGACTCGCCGCGACCGCCGCGGCGTTTTCCGAAATGCTCGCGGGAAGCCCCTTCGCCACGGAGGTGACGAGCGATCGTCTGCTGGGCCTGTTGAACGGCGTGCCTGCGATCTGCGGCGCGGACCCGCGTCCGACGAAACTCGAATGGATGATCCGCCAGGCGAAGAGCCTCTCCGGCCGCTGAACTGCCCGCCATTTTTCTCCCCACGCATCTCCCGAATATCTCATCATGAAACTCCGCCTGCTTACACTCCTCCCGTTCATTTCCCTGCTCACGGCCATCGCGTCGTTCGCGCAGAACGAGGCTGAAATCAAAAACCCGGCCATCACCGGAGGAGTCGCGGATGGCAAGGTGAAGCTGACGATCGAAGGCGATCTTACCGCGCGCGGCGACAGCAAGGACAAGGTGATCTTTGCGACGTCCGTGGAGCATTCGATCAAGGTTTCGCGCGACAGACTCATGCACCGGCTCGCGGTGACGATTGATATTTTGCAGGGCAAGCCGAGGGAGCTGCCGCTGACAATTTCGGGCGACGGCGAGATCAAGCAGGTGGCTGGCGAAGGATTGCAGGACTGGAGCGTGCGCCGCGATGCGGACGGCGCGCGCACGCTCGTGCTGCGGCCTGAAAAAGGCGACGAGCCGCTGAAACAGCTCAAGGTCATCGTCACTGCCGAGCACGAGATGAAGGCCGGAAAAAATGTCGCTTCGATTTTTTCGCTCACGCCGCCAGTGCCCGCGCTGTTCGGCGGATTTGTAAGCGTGGAATCCACGCCGGACATCGAGGTGCAGGCCGACACGCCGCACGGGCTGCTGCCCGTCGAGGCGAAGCACATGCCGCAGGCGATGCGCGGCAAGCCAAAGGCCGACGCACCCGAGTCGCTCGCGTTTCAGTTTCACGGCGCGGCGTATTCGCTGCCGTTGAAAATCTCCATCGCCGATCCCGAGACGCGCCAGGTGGTGCTGCGCGAATTCAAACTCACGGGCCAGATCACGGAGCAGAACGCAGCATTCACTCTCACCGCCACTGCGCGCGTGATGAATCCGAAAGGCGGCACGCTCACGCTGCTCGCCGGCGGCATCGCGCTCACGGAACTCGCGGAGCATCCCGACTGGCGCATCACGTCGGCGGGCGGACGGTTCTCGCTCGCGTTCGACAAGCCGGGCGAATTTCCGATCGTGTTCAAGTTCAACGCGGCGGTGCGGCAGAACGGCGGATGGAATTCCGTGGACTTTCATGTCGCGCCGAGTGCGCTGCAGCCGATCATCCTTCAAGGGCTCGCAGCAGACACGCAGTTCAATTTCGTCGGTGCCGCGCGCCCGGAAAAAACGGGCAAGGATTTCGCGAGCTTCCTGCCGCCGGATGGGGCCGTGAAACTTTCGTGGAAGACCGCAGCGCCGGAGGCGGAAGGGAAACTTTTCTACGCTGCGGAAATGCTTTCGCAGCTCAGCGTCGGGCCGGGGCTCATGCGGCAGGTCGCGCTGCTCGACTGCAAGGTGATGCAGGGCGAACTTGATCGCGTGACGCTGCTGCTGCGCGGCGATGGTGAGGTGACTCGCGTGCAGGGCGAACAGGTGCTGTCGTGGGCTGTCGAGCCGGGTCCGAATGCGGCCGAGCGGAAGCTCGTCGTGAAATTCAACCAGCCGCAGAAAAATCTTTTCACGATTCTCGTTCAGACGCAGACGCCGATCGGCGCATTCCCGCAGACGGTGGACGCGATGCAACTGAGGCCCGAGGGCGCGACGCGCTTCGCAGGCTACATCCGCATCGTGAACGAGGGCGCGGTGCGGATCGAGGTCGCGCAGGCGAAGGGCCTCTCGCAGGTTTCGCCTGAGCAGTTTCCCGAGAGCGATGTGACGAAGAGCGTGTTCCGTGCGGGCGGCGGACAGCGTTTTGCCTACCGATTTTCCGGCGCGGATTTCGCGCTGCGCATCCAGGCCGATCAGATCCTGCCCGAGCTGACGGTCTCGCAGGTGTTCGCATTTCACCTCGGTGAGAATGAGCAGAGCATTGATGCGGAGATCGAGATTGATGTCCGCGAGGCGCCGCTGCGCGAACTGCTGCTGCGCGTGCCGAAAGGGTATGCGGTCGCAAAGCTGAACGTCGCGGGACTGGCGGATTATTTTCTCCGCGACGCGGATGATGATGCGGAATTGCGCCTCGTATTCGCGCAGCTGATCACGGGCCGGCAGGTCGTGCAAGTGCGCCTCGAACGCAACGCGGCGCTCGGTGCTGCGGACTGGGTGTTGCCGCATGTGGACGTGACGAAGGCGAAGTCCGTGCGCGGACACGTCGCGGTGTCGGCGGACGCCGGCATCCGGCTCACTGCCGGGCGCACGCAGGCGCTCACGGAAATCGCGACTGCATTTTTTCCGCGCAAGGTCGCGGGCATCCAGGCGGCGTTCCGCCTGAGCGAACCCGCATGGCAGGCGACGATGCGCGTCGAGCGGCTGCCGCAGTCCATCCAGGCGGATGCGTTCCATCTTTTTTCCATCGGCGAAGGCGTCGCGTACGGCAGCAGCGTGATGAACTTCGTGATCTCTGGCGCTCCAGTCTCGGCGTTCAAAATCGAGTTGTCGGACGAATACTTTAACGTCGAGTTCACCGGGAAGGACATCCGCAACTGGCAGAAGGCGGAGGGCGGCTACGTGGTGCAACTGCACACGCCGGTGTCGGGCGCATACACGCTGCTCGCGACGTATGAGCGGCCCTTCAAACCGCAGGGCGACACGCTCGCATTCACCGGCGCGAGGCCTCTTGATGCGCAGTCGGAGCAGGGGCACACGCTCGTGATCAGCGCGTATCAATTTCAGGTGAAGCCGGTGGATGTCTCCGCCGGATTGCTGCCGCTGGAGACCGGCGAGGTGCCGCCGGAATACCGTCTCTTTTTCGACGCGCCGATCCTCGCCGCGTATCGCTACGCCGCGCGGCCGTTCAATCTGAAGCTCTCGCTCAGCCCGCTCGCGCAGGGCGATTCACTGAGCCAGGTCGTGGACCGCGCGTCACTCGTCACGCACATCTCGAAGGCCGGGCAGGTGCTCACGGACGTGCGCTACTTTGTGAAAAATCGCGGCAAGGCGAATTTCCGGATCGCGATCGAGGAGGGCACGCAGCTCTGGTCCGCGACGGTGAACGACGCGCCAGTCGTGCCGGTGCAGGATGGCAGCGTGAACCTCATCCCGCTCCCGCAGCACGCGGATCCGAACATGGTGCTCAAGATTGATCTGAAGCTCGCCGGCCACTCGAAGGAACCGGAGCGCGTGAAGCTCGCGACGCCCGTGGTTGGCGCGCCCGTGATGCTGGCGGAATGGAAACTGATCCCGGACACCGCGCAGAAGCTCGTCTATCGCGAAGGCTCGCTCACGCCCGTCGGCGGCGTGGCGGATGCGTCGGGCTTCGCCGGCCTCGCGCGCATGTTCAGCGGTCACGATGCGGGCCGGGTCACGGTGCAGTTGCTTGCGGCGCTCGCATTGCTCGCGCTCGCCGCAGCCGTTTGGCGGAGCGCGGCGAAGGATGGCGTGTTCAAGTTCAGCGCGCGTCACTGGTCCGGGCTGGTGCTCGGCTGTGCGGCATTCGTCATGGCGGGGATTGCGTTCATCGGGCTTGCCGAGGTCGCGCGACAGCACACCTCGGAAATCCCGCGCGGGATCACATTTCTCGCGCCGGTGCAGCAGGCGGGCAATGCACTCGCGGTCGAGGTGGGCAATGTCGAGGACGGGACCTCGGCGCTGGATTGGATCGGATACTCGTGGCTTCCGGTCCTCGCGTTTCTCGCGTGGGCGTTCGCGCGGCTCTCGGGAAAACCAAAGTGGACGATCATCGGCTGGACGCTGCTCGCGTGGGCCGCGCTGCGCTGGCCGAACGGCGCGTGTGCGTTTCTGGCGATCGTCGCGGCGTTCTTCGTCTGGAATCTCGCGCTGCCTGCATTGAGAAAGCTGTGGCGCGCGCCGAGAAAGCCGAAGGCGAGCCTGCCGAACGCAGGCGGCGGTGCTGCTGCTGCGACTGCATCATTGCTGATCACCGGACTTCTCGCGTGGAGCAATGTCGCGTCTGCGCAGGCCCCGGATGCCGTGCCTTTGCCGCCGAAGGAAGCGCCGGTCGCGGAGAGCGTCACGCAGACGATCCGCGTCGAGGAAAAGTTCGCGCTCGTGACGGCGAAGATCCGCTGGCAGGCGGTGAAGGGGCAGCGGCTGCCGCTGCTGTTCGAGCCGGCGGTGCTCACGCAAACGAAATTTCCGGAAGCGTCGCTGAAACTCGTGCAGGCCGGGACGCCGCGCTCGCAGCAACTGCTCGCGCTTGAGACGGGCGCGTTCGACATCGAGCTTCAATACCAGGTGCCTGTCGTGAAGAAGGACGCTGAGAGCGGATTCGTGCTGCCCGCGCAATTCGGGCTCGTGAACCGCCTCTCGCTCACGCTCGCAAATCTCGATGTGGATGTCGTCTCGCCGCAGGCGGTCTCCATCGAGCGGAAGAGCGCGGGCAAGGACACGACCGCCGCGCTCGTCCTCGCACCGGTGAATGAAATCTGGATCGCATGGAAGCCGCGCAGCCGGGATGTCGCTCGGGAAAAGGCCGTCTTCTACGCAGAGCTGACACAGCTCTACGCGCCGACTGCGGGAGTCATCGAAGGGCTTCATCACGCCGCGATCCGTCCGGCGCAGGGCGAGCTTGCGGAACTCTCTTTCGATGTGCCGAAGGGTGCGACCATTACTGATGTGATCGATCCGGCGACGCTGGTTGCGGCGAAGGACAAGGTGCCGCCGTCCGTGGTCTCGCAGTGGCGTTTCGACCCCGACACGGGAAAGCTGCGCGTGAATCTCGCGCCGCCGCAGTCGCGTCCATTTTCACTGATCATCCGCTCGCAGATCGCGACGGGACCGCTGCCCGTCGAGCAGAAGGTCGGATTGATTTCCGTCGAGAATGCGGCGGGACAAGTCGGGCTGCTCGGCATTGCGACGGGCAATGAAGTGCAACTCGACACGGTGGACGCAGCGGCGCTCACACCGATCAATCTCGAAGATTTTCCGGGCAACATCGCGGCGTTTCTCCAGGGCCAGATCCCTGGACTCACCACGCGCCGCGCATTTCGCTACGCGGATGTGAAGGCGAGCGCGGTGCTGAAGGCTTCCGCAGTCGAGCCGGATGTGCGCGTCGAATCACAGGACACACTTTCACTCGGTGAAGACCGCGCGGTGCTCGCGGTGAATGCTATGGTGGACATCACGCGCGCCGGGATTTTCCGGCTTAGTTTCGCGCTGCCTGCGGGGATGGATGTGGAGTCCATCACGGGGAAGGCGCTGAGCCATTGGACGGAATCGAAAGCCAATGAGGAGCGGATCATCACGCTGCATCTGCTCGGTCGCACCGAGGGGCGGCAGGAGTTTGCAATCTCGCTCACGGGCGCGGGAATGAAGGCGGCAAAGGCATGGGCGGCCCCGAAGCTGATTTTCCGCGAGGCGGGCAAGCAGCGGGGGACTTTTCTCGTGGTGCCGGAGCAGGGGATGCGGTTGCAGGTCACGACGCGCGAAGGCGTCACGCAACTCGACCCGCAGAAGTCGGGCATCAAGCAAAAGGGCGTGCTGGCGTTCCGTGTCTTGCAGACGCCGTGGAATCTCGCGCTCGATGTCGAGCAGGTGGACCCGTGGGTGCAGGTAACGAGCCTGCAGCACGCGACGGTCGGCGAGGCGCAGGTGAAGGTCGCGGCAAACCTGCAATACCAGATCGAGAACACGGGGCTGAAAATTTTTCACGTCGCTCTGCCTGTGGAGGCGGAGAACGTGCGCTTCACGGGCGATCAGGTCGCGGACTTTCTCGCGGTGCCGAAGGCGGTGAATGACGGATTGCAGACGTGGGAGGTGAAGCTCCACCGCCGCGTGATCGGGCAGTATCTATTGCAGGCGGCTTACCAGACGCCCGTGCCCGCGCTGGCGACGGACGTCGCGCTGCGCGGCGTGCAGGTCGCGGATGTGAATTTGCAGCGCGGCTTTGTCACCGTGCGTTCCGCGGGCCGTCTCCAGCTTCGCGTAGAGACTGCACCTGCCGCGCTTCAGCCGACCGAATGGCAGGGCATCCCGCGCACGCTTCAGCAGGACATCGCCGCATCGTCTGCGAGCTTCGCATACCGGCTCGTCGAGCCTGCGTTTTCGCTCCCGATGAAACTCGAACGGCACGAGGCGACGAAGCTCCTGCCTGCGCGGGTGAACAACATCACATTCACCTCGGTGATCGCCGACAGCGGCGCGATGCTCACGCAGGTGCGGCTCGAAATCCTGCCGGGCGACAAGCGGCTGCTGCACCTCACGCTGCCGAAGGACGCGCGGTTCTGGTTTGCGTTCGTCAACCAGAAGGGCGTGTGGCCGTGGCGCGAGAAGGATGAGATTTTGATCCCGCTCGAACAGCAGTCGCGCGGCGCTCAGGCGGTGCCGGTGGAACTATTTTACAGCAGCCAGATTGGTGAACCGGGATCCCGGTCGCTCGATCTGCAGTTGCTTGCGGCGAAATTTGATCTGCCGTTGGAGAACATCATCTGGCGCATTTTCCTGAATGAAAAATGGAAGATCACGAAATGGACCGGCTCGCTGCAGCTCCAGCAGGATGAGATCGTCGCCCGTTCGACCGCCGTGGATTTGCAGAGCTATTTGCAAAACGAGGCGAGCCAGCAGCGCGACAAGACGGCGGCTGCTGAACAGATGCTTGCGCTCGGCAACAGCGCGTTGCAGCAGGGCAATCCGCAGGAGGCGCGGCGTGCATTCGAGTCTGCGTACGGACTGAGCCAGCACGACAACGCCTTCAACGAGGACGCGCGTGTGCAGCTTCACAATGTGAAGCTCCAGCAGGCGCTCATTGGCTTGAACGTGCGCCAGTCGAACGTCGCGGGCGAAGGCGACGCGCTCACCGGAAAGCTGCGTGCGGGCAGAGGTGGTAAGGAGGCTAACTACACGCAGCAGGACGCGAAACAGATCCTCGACCGCAACACGGCTGATGAGAATGCGGCGTTCACCAAACTTGCGGAGCGGCTTATCCAGCAGCAGGACGCCGCGGTGAGCAGCCCGGCGGTGATTCAGGCGAGCATTCCCGAGCAGGGCCGGATGCTCACATTCAGCCGCGCCGTTGCGGTGGACAACTGGGCCGATTTGCAGATCGGCCTGAAGGCAAAATCCGCGGTTCCGGCACCGTGGCTGGTGCGTCTCGCAATTCTCGCGGCGACGGTGCTCGTGCTCGGGATCTTCCTGCGGAGCGCGACGGCTTTCCGCCGGACGCTGTGAAGCCCGCCGATCAAGCAGCGGGGGCGCATCTCGTCTCCGCTGATCGGCGATGCGCGTTCATTTTGTCGCGAGGAGATTTTTCAGAGCGTTCGCGAGTTCGGCTTGGGTGAACGGCTTGTCCAGGCGGCCTGTCGCTCCCAGCGCCGTGAACTTTTCAGCCTCATCATCTTCCATCCGACCGCTCGCCACGATGATGGGGATGTCCGGCAGCAGCAACCGGACTTCGCGGACGAATGCCAGGCCGTCCATGCGCGGCATGTGGAGGTCTGTGATGATGGCGCGGATCTCGGTCCGGTGTTGCGACGCCTGCCTGAGACCGTCCGCGCCGTCGGTGGCGATCAGCGGATTGAAATCCAGATGCGTCAGCACCGCACGGGCCACGTTCCGCACCCTGGCTTCGTCGTCCACGAAGAGGATGGTTTCTCCGTGGCCGCGGAAAACTTTCGGCATGCTCGATGCGGGCTCCGGTTCGCCGCCCACCGGATCCACCGGCAGATAGACGGTGAATGCCGTGCCATGTCCCGGTTCCGAGGAGACCTGTGTGAATCCGCCGTGGCCTTTCACGATTCCCATCACGGTGGAGAGGCCGAGGCCGGTGCCTTTTTCCGGGCCCTTGGTCGTGAAGAACGGATCAAAAATCCGGTCGAGAATTTCCGGCGGAATCCCCGTGCCGGTGTCGCCGACGAGGATCGCCACGTAGTCGCCCGGTGTCGCATCGGGCATTGCCCTGGCGTGCTCCGCGTCCATTTCCACGCGCATGGCTTCGAGCGTGAGCATGCCGCCGCGGGGCATGGCGTCGCGCGCATTCACGCAGAGGTTCAGGAGCACCTGGTGCAGTTGCGTGGCATCGCCCAGCACCGTCGGAAGATTCGGGGCGCACTTGATCGCCAGCTCGATGTTCTTCGGGAAACTGCCCTTCATCAGATTCTCCATCTCCCTGATCAGGCGGCCGGGCTGGAGCGCGGCTCGCGCGCCCTCCGCTCCTTTGGCAAAGGCCAACAGTTGCCGCACCATGTCCGCCGCGCGTTTGGCGCTGGCCTCGATCCGGTCCAGCATTTGCGACTCCCCCGGATACTCCATCCGCAGCAGCTCGCCGCTCATCATGATCGGAGCGATGGCGTTGTTCAGGTCGTGGGCGATCCCGCCCGCGAGTGTGCCGATGCTCTCCATCCGCTGTGAGCGCAGGGCCAGGCGCTCCTGCCGCTGGCGCTCGGTGATGTCGCGCAGCGTGGCAAAGTTGAACTCCTTCCCGTTGATGAAGACGTAGTTGGCATTCACCTCGACGGAAAAGATGCGGCCATCCTTTGCCCGGTGCCGAGTTTCAAAGGTGACGGTGCCGCGGTGCTTGAGATCCTCGAAGTGCGGTTCCCACACGTCCGGCTGGAAGTCCGGATCCAGATCGAAAATCTTCATGCGGAGCAGTTCGTCGCGGGTGTAGCCACGCCCCGCGCACATGGCGTCGTTTGCGTACAGGATGCTCCCGTCACGGTTGATCCAGGCCACGCTGTCGCCTGCGCGATCCACGCTGAACCGCATCATCCGCAGCGTCTCCTCGGTCTCTTTGCGCGACGTGATGTCCTGCCAGGTGCCCAGGATTCCGATTACATTTCCCGCCGCGTCAAAGAGCGGCACCTTGTTTGTCTCCAGCCAGCGCGTGCTGCTGTCAATCATCGTCGCCCGTTCAATGATGCCCAGTTGCGGCTGGCCCGAGGTCATGACCTCGCGATCTTTCCGCACAAAAAATTCCCCCTGCTCGCGGCTCAGCGCAGGGAAGTCGAAATCCGTCAGGCCCACGATGGCCGCTGTGTCGCTGAGCCCGAAATTTCTGGCGACGACCGCATTGCAGCCGAGGTAGCGCGATTCGCGATCTTTCCAAAAGACGCCCTGCGGGATGTTGTCCAGGACCAGTTGCAGCATCCGCTGCGAATTTTGCACGGACTCCTGGGCCGCCTTCCTTTCGGTGATGTCGTGCCATGTGCCCAGCACGCCGATCACATTTCCATCCGTATCGTGCAGGGGAACCTTGTTCGTCTCCAGCCAGCGCAGGGAACCGTCGGCGCGTGTCGTCTGCTCGATGATGCCGAGCTGTGGCCGGCCCGTGGCAATGACCTCGCGGTCCTTCCGGATGAATGCCTCCGCCTGCTCCGGGGTCAGCGAGGCAAAGTCACGGTCGCATTTTCCCTTGAGCAATTCCGCATTCTCGATCCCGCGATGCCGTGCGATGATCGCATTGCAGCCAAGGTAGCGCGATTCGCGATCCTTCCAAAAGACGCCTTGCGGGATGTTGTCCAGGACCAGTTGCAGCATCCGCTGCGAAGTCTGCATGGCCTGTTCGGCCTGCTTGCGTTTGGTGATGTCTCGTCCGATGCCGACGAGCCCGATGATTTTTCCGGCGGAGTCCTTGAGCGGCACCTTGGTCGTCAGGATGAAGCGCTGCAAGCCGTCCGGGTGGGGCACCGACTCCTCCTTGTTGAACAGGGAGCTTCCGCCGAGCACGAGCTGTTCATCGCGCAGGAACGTGGCGGAATCCTCGGGCGGATAGATGTCCCCATCACATTTCCCGATCAGCTCCTCCGGCCCGGCCACGCCCATCACCTGCGCCACGCTGCGATTTGCCAGCAGGAACCGGCTTTGCGTGTCCTTCATGTAGATGTGATCCGGCAGCAGATCGATCAGCGTTCGGAGCAGGGTGCGCTCTCGATCGAAAGCCTCCGCGTTCCGCTTCCGCTCGGTGTTGTCTCGGGTGATGCCCAGCAGTGCGGTCACGCAGCCCCGCTCGTCGCGCATCGGCACGGCGCGCATTTCGAGCCAGAGGTGGGCGCCCTTGAGTCCGCAAATCTCGAATTCGAGCGCGCCGCTTTCTCCCCGCAGAACGCGTTCCGTCAGATCGGTGAACGCGGAGCGGAACTCCGGGAGAACCAAATCGAGCATACAATGCCCGGCGACCTGTTCGAGGGAGTCCGCCCCGAACATGCGAAGTCCCGCGGGGTTCATGGACAGGAGCGTGCAACCGGGGCCGAGCAGATGCACGCACTCCGGTTCGGTTTCAAAGATCGCGCGCAGCCTCCGTTCGCTTGCGGCGAGCTGCTGCTCCGCGCGGAGACGCCGCCGGTGCTCCTCAGCCGCCGCCAGTGCGCGCTGCACCGCCGATGGGAGGCGGTCGAGGCGATCATTGAGCAGGTAATCAACGGCTCCCGCGTGCAGGCACCGCACCGCCGCCTCCTCGCCGATGGTGCCGGTCACGATGATAAACGGCACATCGCGACCGCTGTTCTTGAGCAGCGCGAGAGCATCCAGTCCGCTGAACCTTGGCATCGTGTAGTCGCTGATCACGATGTCCCACGTCTGATTGGTCAGCGCCGCAGCCATCGCCTCCGGTGTGTCCACACGCTGGTGTTCGGGCAAGAATCCGCCGTCTTGTAACACGTTGAGAATGAGCAAGGCGTCGGCTTCTGCATCTTCCACCAATAAGATTCGCAACGGCTGGCTCATCGGCATTTCATGTCTTTGGGTGGTGGGTGGATTGCCGGACAGTGGCGTTTGGGCGTCAGCATTTTCACTGCGAACGGGGGAACACGCGTTGCCGGAATGAAGATATGATGACCGATGGAAAGTTTGGCGCAATGCCCGCTTCCTTTTCGTGGATGCCGCAGGATTCCAGTGCAACGTCGGCTGGACGTGATCCCCATTTTTCCAGCTCGGCCCCGCCGCTTTTCCGAAAGCAGCCTCTCACTTCGCAAACAGCGCATCAATTTTCTTCCGCACCGCATCATCCATTTGGATCAGCGGCGGCCATGCGCGCTTGAATCCCTCGCCGGGAAGTTTCTTCGTCGCGTCGAAGCCCATCTTGCTGCCCACGGCGATTTCGCTCGTTGCATGGTCGAGCACATCCGACGGGCCCTTCGTGAAGATGCTGTCGCGCTGCGGGTCGGTGTTTGCGCAGAGGCGGAAGAGGACGTCGCTCGTGTTGTGCACGTCCACGTCGGCGTCCACGACGACGATGTATTTGGAAAACATCATCTGCCCCATGCCCCAGAGTCCGTGCATGATTTTGTAAGCCTGCATCGGGTAGGTCTTCCTGATCGAGACGAAGACGAGATTGTGAAACACGCCCTCCGCCGGCAGCGCGATGTCCGTGATCTCGGGGAAGTTCATTTTGAAAATCGGCAGGAAGATTTTCACCGACGCGCCGCCGATGTAGAAGTCCTCCATCGGCGGGATGCCGACGATGGTAGCGGGATAGACGGCGTCCTTCCGGTGCGTGATGGCCGTGATGTGGAAGACGGGATACGGCTCCGGCAGCGTGTAGTAGCCCGTGTGATCGCCGAACGGCCCCTCGTCGCGGAGCGGCTCGGTCGGATCCACGTAGCCTTCGATCACGAAGTCGGAGTTTGCCGGGACTTCGAGATCGTTCGTCTCGCACTTCACCAGTTCGACGGATTTTTTCCGCAGGTAGCCCGCGAGCAAAAATTCATCCAGCCCGTCCGGCAGCGGCGCGGTGGCGGCGAAGGTGAACACAGGATCGCCGCCGAGGAAAATCGCGACAGGCATGCGCGTGCCGGTCTCGTAGTAACGGCGGCCGTGCCGCGCGCCGACTTTCTGGAGCTGCCAGTGCATGCCGGTGGAGCGGTCGTCGTAAATCTGGATGCGATACATGCCGACGTTGCGCTCGCCCGTGTCGGGATCCTTCGTGACCACGCACGGCAGCGTGATGAAGCGCCCGCCGTCGATCGGCCAGCATTTCAGGATGGGAATATCCGCGAGCGTCGGCGGAGTCGGCGACGTGCCGTTCTTCCAATCCGGTGCCGCGGGCCAGCTCGTGGCGGAGGCAGGCGCGTCGAACTTGTGGATGACTTCCTTGCATGCGCCGTCCCTCACGATCTTCGGCCGCGCGTGGCGGAGTTCGAACGCCTGGCCGAGCAGCTTCAGCGTCTGACGGAAAGTGGTCGGCGGTTTAGCCTTCATCAGCGAACCGAGTTCGGCGGCGACTTCGTCCACGGAGTTTGCGCCCATGCTCATCGCCATGCGCTTGTGCGAGCCCATCGTGTTGATTGCCACGGGGAATGGCGACACGACGCCGTTGATCGTCGGCTTCTCGATGAGCAGCGCCTTTCCGCCGCCGGGCGACTTCATTTCGCGGCCGGCCAGCTCGGTGATTTCCAGCTCGGTGGCCACAGGCGTGGCGATGCGTTTCAATTCGCCTGCACGGTCGAGGGCGTTGACGAAATCGCGGAAGGAACCAAATGCCATAGTGCGCGGAGGCTAACAGGAACAACGCGCCGGGCAATGAGACGGACGCGCTTTTCTGCCGCGGCTTGCCACGTTCGCGCGGAACCTTCAGCTTCCCGCGCGCATGAAAACATTCCTCCTCGCTTCCCTCTCCCTCGCAATCTCCGCCACCGCTGCGGACAAAATCAAAGTCCTCATCGTGGACGGACAGAACAACCACCAGTGGAAGATGACCACTCCGGTGCTGAAGCAGATACTCGAGGAGCCGGGCATCTTCAGCGTGGACGTGGCGACTTCGCCCGAGAAGGGCAAGGGCATCGAATCGTTCCAGCCGAAGTTTTCCGACTACGCCGTCGTCGTCTCGAACTACAATGGCGAGCCGTGGTCCGCGGCGACGAAGCAGGCGTTTGAGAAATACGTGAGCGGCGGCGGCGGTTTCGTGTCCGTCCACGCGGCCGACAATTCATTTCCCGAATGGCCCGCCTACAACGAGATGATCGGGCTCGGCGGCTGGGGTGGGCGCAGTGAAAAGAGCGGCCCGTATCTCCGCCTGCGCGACGGCAAGTGGACGTTCGACACCACGCCCGGACGCGGCGGCAGCCACGGCAAGCAGCATGAGTTCGCGCTGAACAACCGCGCTCCGGAGCATCCGATCATGAAAGGCCTGCCCGCGGCATTCATGCACCGGCAGGACGAGCTGTACAACAGCCTGCGCGGCCCGGCGAAGGACGTGACCGTGCTCGCAAGCGCGATGTCCCCGAAAGACATGGGCGGCAGTGGCGAAGAGGAACCGCTCATCATGGTGATCCCCTTTGGCAAAGGCCGCGTCGTGCACGATGCGCTCGGCCACGGCGCGGAGGCGGTGCACTGCGTCGCATTCGCCGTCACGCTCCAGCGTGCCACCGAGTGGGCTGCGACGGGCAAGGTGGCGCAGAAAGTCCCAGCGACTTTTCCGGACGACAAGAAGAGCATTGAGCGTCCGTAGTGCTTTGGTGTGCTTGCGCTCCATTGAGCGGCTTCACCGCCACGAGGCCGTGACTGGCGATTGGTGAATGGTGACTGGACCTTCGGTTTTTCACGAAGCCATCCTGAACGGGACACCAGTCACTTTTCACCAGTCACCAATCACAACTTGGCCGCCGCCCTGCCCGCGCGCATTCCAGTCGCAAAGCAGCCCTGCAGCAGGAAGCCGCCTGTCGGCGCCTCCCAATCAATCATCTCGCCTGCGCAGAAAACGCCGGGGAGCTTTTTGAGCATCAGCGATTCGTCGAGTTCGCTCCAGCACACGCCGCCCGCGCTCGATATCGCCTCGGCAATCGGACGCGGCGCGAGCAGCGGGATGCGACAGTCCTTTACTTCCGCCGCGAGCTTTTCCGAGCAATCGAACGGCCCGTGGAACTGCTCCAGCATCGCGCACGCGGCATCGGGCAGCTTCCAGCGGATGCGCGCCTCCGCGATGAAATTGCACCGCACGGATTCCATCTTCCTCACAAGCTGCCCGGTGGAAAACGTCGGCTTGAAATCAATGCGGATCTCCGGCGACGGCATCGTGCGCAGCGTGCGCCCGAGTTGGTAGATGAGCGTGCCCTGGATGCCGTAGCGCACGGGCATCAATTCGCCGATTGCGAGCGTGTCTCCCGCGCGCACGTGGAGATTGTGCAGGCCCTGCCCCTCGACACGCGAGCGGGTCTCCGGCGTCCACGCAACTTCCCAGCCGCAATTCGCCGAGCGCAATTCGCACACGCTGATTCCAAGCGATTGTAGGATGCCGCCCCAGCCGCCATCTGATCCCGTCTCCGGCCACGAGCCGCCGCCGAGCGCCAGCACCACTGCGTCATGCTCGTGAGCGGTCGCATCATTTTCAAAAAGCACCGTCAGCGGCGTGCCCGGCCGCAGCCCACTCCAGCGGTGATTCACCGCAAACTGCACGCCCGCACTCCGCAGCCGCGCGACCCATCGGCGCAGCAGCGGCGCGGCCTTCTTCATCACCGGAAATACTTTGCCGCCCGATGACGCGAATGTCTCCACGCCGAGATCGAACGCCCACTTGCGCAACGCCGCGCTGTCGAACTCCGCAAGGCAATCGCGCCAGAAATTCGCAGGCATCTCCCCTCCTGAATACATGCTGGCGAACTTCCCGGGCTCCGCCGTGTTCGTGAGATTCAGCCCGCTCTTTCCCGCGACGAGAAATTTCCTGCCGACCGAGCGCTTCGCATCATACACCGTCACCAACGCACCGGCCTGCACCGCGACTTCCGCGGCCCGCAGTCCCGCGGGACCGCCGCCGATCACGGCGATGCTTTTCGGCGCGCTCACGTCACTTGGAATTTGGAAGCCATGAAACCCGGAAAGGAAAAAATCAACGCCCTCATTTCCTGGCTTCATGGCTTCCAAATTCCTCCTGCTAATGCGCGCTAGAGCAGATGGCCCATCTTGGTCCGCTTGGTTTCGAGATATTTTGCGTTGTGCCGGTTCGGCACGGACTTCAGCGGGACCACCTCGACGATTTTCAATCCGTAGCCATCGAGGCCGATGACTTTTTTCGGATTGTTCGTCATGAAGCGCATCTTGCGCACGCCGAGGTCGTGGAGAATCTGCGCGCCGACTCCGTAGTCGCGCAGCTCCGGCGCGAAACCGAGCTTGATGTTCGCCTCCACCGTGTCGAGTCCCTCCTCCTGCAGCTTGTAGGCGTGGATTTTCGCGGGCAGCCCGATGCCGCGCCCCTCGTGCTGGCGCATGTAGAGCAGCACGCCGTTGCCCGCCTTCTCGATGAGTTGCATCGCGCGGTGAAGCTGCGTGCCGCAATCGCACCGCAACGAGCCGAGCACATCGCCGGTGAGGCATTCGCTGTGGACGCGCACGAGCGCGGGGCGCTTCGCGGAAATCTTTCCCTTCACCAGCGCGAGGTGGTGCGCGCCATCCACCAGCGAACGGTAGAGGTGCAGATCAAATTCGCCGAATTGCGTCGGCATTTTCACCACCTGCTCGCGCTCGATGAGCCGCTCGCTCCGCCGCCGGTAGGCAATGAGGTCGCTGATGCTGCACAGCTTCAGCTTGTGCTTTTTCTTGAACGCCAGCAGCTCCGGCAGCCGCGCCATGCTGCCGTCGGCGTTCATGATTTCGCAAATGACTCCCGCTGGCTGGAGCCCTGCGAGGCGCGCGAGATCCACGCTCGCCTCCGTGTGGCCCGCACGGCGCAGCACGCCGCCGTCCTTCGCACGCAACGGAAAGATGTGGCCCGGCTGCACGAGTTCGTTTGGCGCGGACTTCGGATCCGCGAGCACGCCGATCGTCCTTGCTCGATCAGCGGCGCTGATGCCCGTGCTGATTCCCTTCGCGGCGTCCACGGTCACGGTGAAGTCCGTCTTGTACGACTCGCGGTTTTCGCGGGCCATGCGTTCGAGCCCGAGCGCGTCCGCGCGTTCCTCGGTGATCGGTGCGCAGATGAGCCCGCGCCCGTGTGTCGCCATGAAATTAACTGTCGCCGGCGTCACTTTTTCCGCGGCCATCACCAGGTCGCCCTCGTTCTCACGGTCCGCGTCGTCCGTCACGATCACCATGCGCCCCGCGCGGATGTCGCGGATGACGTCTTCTATCGGGTCGAACTTTGCAGAGGTGGCCATTGCCGGAAGAGTGCTGGCGGGACGCGGCAATTCAAAGGGTGAAAATGTCACGGTGAAAAATCCGGACAACTTTCCCCATTCCGCAGCCTGCGCTTCGCGTTCCCCTCACTTCTTCGCCCGGCGGATCACGATCTCCGTGCGGCGGTGCCCCTGCATTTCCTCGATGGTGCCGTCGAGCGGCACACCCTCGGCGGGACGCGTGGAGCCGTAGCCGACGGTCTTCACATTCTGCGGCGGGATGTTCATGTTTGCGACGAACCACGCCCGCACGGCCTCGGCGCGGCGCTCGCTGAGCTTCTGGTTGTACTCCGGCGTCCCGGTCGGATCGGTGTGGCCTTCGATCGTGAAATTCGCCGTCTCGATTTCCTTGCCGAGAAATTTTCTTAGCGCCTCGGCGATCTTGTCGAGTTCGATGCGTCCGTCGTTGCTCACATCCGAGCTGTCGTATCCGAAGGTGAGATTGCCCGGCAGCGAGAGGCGCCGGCTTTGCCCGCTTCCTTTGGCGAGACCGCTCAGGATGCCTTCGACATTCTGTCCCGCGACCTGGATCGCCTTCGCGGTGCCGTCGCCGTCGGGGCCGGGATCGGTCTGCTGGCGCGCAAAGACTTTTGGCCCGGTGCGGCCCGAGTTGAAAAACGAGTCGTCGAGCTTCGGCAGCAAATCGTCCGGGTTGATCTTCGGCGTCGTATTGACCTTCGCCATCTCGATCACCGGCTTTTCGTCCGGTAGCAGCTTCGAGGTGTCCATTTCCTTGTGCTTGGTGGAGACGCTGATCTCGTCCGGCTTCGGCAGTTCCGTGGGCAGTGTGAGATCCTTTTTCGGCTCCACCTTTTTCTCAGGCAGCACCATTTTCACCTCGTCCTTTTTCGGCTTGTCTTCGATGACTTTCACACGGTGCAGCGTGGATTCCACCTTCGTGGGCAGATCCGGCGGGCCGAAATTTTCCAGCGTCTTGGCGTTAAAAAAAACCGCGAGGCCCGCGTGGACGACAAGCGACCCGGTGAGCGCCGTGATGAACCACCCGCGTGTCAGCGAGGGCGGCTGCTGCTGTTCGGTGAAAGCGTCGTAGCGTGACATCGGCTGCATCATTACAGCGGGGAGGGGAGAAATGCAAACATGGGCGCGAAGGCGAGGTAAGCGGGGCTTGATGCGCCGGAGCCTTTGAAAAAGGGGCCGCGCTACAGGATGTCCACCGCGTGCGTGTTCATCGCCCGGAGCGCCTCCGCAAATTTCACCCCGCACGCGGCGCCGCGATAGCGCGAGATGTTTGCCTTCGCTGCCTGCGCTGCGTCTGGTTCCGCTGCGTCGAACGGTTTGTTGCGCACGAACGCCATTAGCTGGCCGAGCCATTCCATCGCGGGCACCCACAGGTCGGTCACATTCACAAACGTGTCCGGCTCGAATCCGATCGTGTGGCCGGGGCCGTTGTCGTAGCAGTAGATCTGCCGCGGCGCGCGTGCCTTCGGGTCGTTCAAAATCGTCCCGGCCTGGCGCAGCGCGATTTTGCTCAGCGCCGCGGCCGCCTCGTGGTCGGGATGCCGGTCGTGATGCCACAGCATGAATGCCACGTCCGGCGCGACTTCTGCGACAACACGCGCGACGGCCCTCTTACTGTCGTGCGTCACTTCGATCCCACCCGATGCGAAATCGAGGAAACGCATCTCGATCCCGTGAAAATGCGCAAGCTGCGTGCTTGTCTCGATCAGTCCTCGCTCGCGGCCTTTCACCGGCGGCCAGTTCGTGTAGTCGCCGATGAGCGAGAGCACGACGACGCGCCAGTCCTTGCGCACCGCATCGAGGAGGATGCCGGGAATGCCGAACACGCAGTCGTCGTAGTGCGCGCCGATGGCGAGGAGTGTCTTGCTCATGTGCGCAGCGGCTGCAATCGGATGCGGAAAATTCGGCCCGCGAGTCCTACCGGTTGAACAGAAACGCCGGCGTGTTCACCAGCGCCCAGACGAGATCCTGCGAGCCGGTGAGTCGGCGGTTGGTCATCTGGGTCTTGCTCTGCTCCGCGTCCGCGCGGAGCTGCACGAGTTTCGGGTCAATGCGGATCGGCTCCTCGGCTTTGGTGAGCGCGCCACGGCGCTCGACGATGCCGGGATCGGCCGGCAGCGGCATCTGGTTCTTTGCGAGCGTGAGGCGGCGCTTCACGAGATCCGGATCGTTGTCCTTCCAATAGGCGGTGATGGCGGCCTTGTCCTCATTGCTGCGCAACGCCGCGGGCTTTTTCAGCGCCTCGGTCACGGCGATCGGCAGGCCGAAGCTCAGCGGTGAGCTCCCCGTGGTGACGTAGAGCCGGAAGCGCGCGATGTTGAAGCCCGCCGCACGCGGCTGGTTGAGTTCGAAGCGCAGGCGCAGGCCATTCGCGTCGCCGAGGGGCTTCGCGAGCGCGAACGCCGCGTAGTGCGGCATGCCGACCTGCTGCGCGATCGCCCAGCCGTTGTTGCCGTCGCCCTTCTTGTCATCAATCGCCTTTGCGGGTTCAAAATTCGGCTGGCTGAAGTCCGCGGCCGCGCCGTTGAATTTCGCGTCGTCAATCTGCTTCTTGCTCCCGAACGCCCCGGTCTTCAGCGAGATTTCGCCGAGGACAAAATTGCCCGCCGCAAATCCGGGTCCGAATGCCGCCGCGTTCGCATCGGGCAGCACCTCGATCATCACGCCGGTGATTCCCGTAAGCTTGGTGTCGGCGACCACGGTGTAGTCGGTGGATTTTGCCGCGCCGCCGCTCGCGCGGATCGTGCCGTCGGGCTGCTTCATTATGTCCACGCCGCCGGTCGCCTTTGGCTCGATGAGATCGAGCGGCACCCAGCCCGTGTAGGTCTTCGCGATCGGCACGGTCGCCTCGAAATTCGCCTGCGCCGCCGCGAGCTTCGTCTCTTCGTATTCCTTCACGGCCTTCTCCGCGGTCGCCACGCTCTCGACGCGCTTCTTCTCGGCCTCGGCGATCTTCGGCGCAGCTTCTTTTTCGTAGCGCACAAGTTCCGTCTTCGCCGCTGCGATCGCCGCTGTGCGTTCCGTCTCCAGCTTCGCAATGACGGGAGCCTGTTCCTTTTCCTTCGCGTCGAGCGCGGCGAGCAGATTCTTGTGCTCCTGCTCGATGCCTGCCCATGCCTCCAGCGTGCGCGCAATTTCCCCCTCGCCCGCGGGACGGCTGAGGACGCGGGCAAAAATTTCGTCAATGAGACGGCGATCATCCGGCTGTGCGGCGACGAGCTTGGGCAGAGCATTGCTCGGATCGCCGATTGCGTCGGCGATGGCCGGGCCGCTGAGCAGCGCCATCACGCTGCCGAGGCGGAGGTCGCTGCTGCGCTCGCACTCACACGCGCTCTCACGCGCGGGGCGTCCGGCATTCGCGAGGAATCCGCTCGGCAGATCGGCTTGCGAATCCGCGAGCATTCCGGCGCGTACGCCGCCGGGCAGACGCGATCCCGCACCGGTCACTTTCAGCACGGAATCGTAGAGCACCTCGGCGGGCAGCCTGCGTGCGAGCGCGTGCGAGTAGTTCGTCTTGTCGTCCTCGTTCCACTGGTTTGTCGCGAGCGCGAGCTGGTAGGTGCGCGACTTGCAGATTGCACGCAGCACATGCCGCACGTCGAAATTATGTGCGATGAATTCCCTCGTGAGATATTCAAGCAGTTCGGGATTCGTCGCCGGGTTGCCCGCGCGGATGTCGTCGAGCGGCTCGATGATGCCGGTGCCGAGCAGGTAGCCCCACTGGCGGTTCACGTAGCTGGAGGCAAAGTAGCGGTTGTCCGCGGAGGTGATCCATGCGGCGAGCTGTTCGCGGCGCGAGCCCGCGCTTTCGGCCTTCGCAGGGAAGGGGAATGTCGGCTCGGCGACCTTGTTGGTGCGAAGATGGATCATGTCGCCTTTCGGCTGATCCTTTACGATTTCAAAAAGCGCGCGCGGCTTTTCCACCGCCGTGCCGACCAGCTTCGCGCCACCCGCCGCGGGATCATCCGCAAACGACACCTGTGAAAAAAATGCACCGAGGTGATAATACTGATCCTGCGTCCACCGCTCGAACGGATGGTCGTGGCACTTGTTGCAGTTGAAGCGCGTCGCGAGGAAGAGGTGCGTCGTGTTCTCCATCGTCTCCGCGGGGTCGCGCAGGATCTTCCAGTAGCTCGCGGCGGGGTTCTCCTTGTTCGAGCCGGATGCGGTCACGATTTTTCGCACGAACTGATCGTAGGGCGTGTTGTCCGCGATCTCCTTGCGGATCCAGTCGCGGAAAAGTTGCACGCCCTGGGCACCGAGGAATTTCGAGTTCACCTGGAGCAGGTCGCACCACTTGTTCGTCGCGTGCTCGACGAATTCCGGTGAGCCGATGAGACGGTCAATCACCGCATCGCGCTTCTCGCGCAGCGGCTTTTCATCGGCGAGGAATGCGCGCAGCTCCTCGGAGGTCGGCGGCTGGCCGGTGAGATCGAGATACACGCGGCGGAGAAAATCCGCATCGCCGCACACTTCCGACGGCGCGATTTTCATCCGCTGCCATTTTGCAGCGACGAGTTCGTCAATGCGGCCCCACGTCTCCGTCTGCTTCCAGACAAAGCCGCTGCGGTCGCCCATCACTGTGAGCGTGGTTGCCGCGTAATTTCCCTCGTAGCGCGCGAGCACCGGCGCTTCGCCGCGGCGCAGCGTGTTGATGAGCGCGTTCGTCTCCGGTATCGCAGCGGCGACATCGCCGTTGCCGCTGTCCACGAACGCCTCCGCCGTCACGTCGCGCGTCTTGCCGTCGGAAAAAGTCGCGACCACGCGGAACTGCTGCCGCGCGCCCGGCTCGGGCACGACGGGATTTTTCGGGAACACCTCGATGGACTTCACGCGTTCCACGCCGAGGTCCAGCTTCGCGCCGTCCGCGATCCACGCGCGCAGGATCCCGTAATATTTCTCGCCGAGCTTCGTGCGCTGGCCGCCCTCGTGCGGCACGCCGGCGGTGGATTTCAGAAGCATCAGCGAATCATCCGGTGATGCCGCGTTCAGCCGCCGTCCGGCGAGATCGTCCTTCAGCGAGCGTACATCGAAAATCGGATCATAGCCGCGCAGCGAGAGCTTGAAGCCGTATTTGCCTTCCTTCGCGCCGTGGCACGTGCCCGCGTTGCAGCCGAGCTTCGTCATCACGGGATTCACGTCGCGGATGAAATCCACGGTCGCATTTTCCACAATGCCGCCGACCTCGATCGCGGCCGATGCCTTCTGCCCGGCAATCTCCGCATTCAGCGTAGTCGAGCCATTTTTCCGCGCTTCGATGTGACCCGATTTCGATACATCCGCGCAGCCGCCTCCGAGCTTCAGGGAGGCGAGCCGCGTGACATCCGCGACCTCGCCGGACTGGAGCTTTGCGAAAACGATCACCTGCGCCGCCGCGAATTTTCCGTCGAGCGCGATCTTTGCCGGCTCGATGGTGAGGGAGACGATCTTCTGCTTAGGCATCGTCTCCGTGGCTGGCTGCATCATCGGGGCATCCGCGGCGGAGAGCGTCGCGGGCAGCGCGAGGGATGCGAGCAGGGATGCGAGCAGGGATGCGAGCAGGGAGAGGGATGCGAGCAGGGAGAGGGATGCGAGCAGGGAGAGGGAGGTGATTTTCATAGGGAAATAAATGGCGAAGGAGAAACCGGGGCGTGAGGTGACTCTTAGTGCGGACAGTGTGCGAAGGCGGCAAGATGCGAAACCGCAAATCCGCCCGCATTGAACCGCCCGAAGAAGAAAGCTGAAACGACCGCTCGCATCCGGGCAAAATTGTGCGATGATGGCCGAATGAAGACAACCTACGGATTTTCTCGCCGCGGCCCGGATCGGGTGGCGGAGGAGCTCGCCTCAGTGCTTTCCAAGAAGACGCCCTTTGAATTCAAGGCGCTCTTTGACATCGTCCACACGAACCTCCGCGCGAAGAACGCGGCATCCGGCGGCGAGGAAATGCTCCGGCTGCGCCTTTACGAGAAACTCCAGAATTTCGTGCAGGCCGGCTTTGCAAAAAAGACCGGCAAGGAATACCGCGGCGTGCCGAAGGGCCTCGAGACCTTCCTCTCGACGGCTGCGGATCTGAACGCAAAGTTCGCCGCAGGCACGCACAGCCGCCCGCCCGTGATTCCAGTGATCCCCGTGGCTCCTGTTGTTGCAAAGCCCAAGGCCAAGCGCGCGGCCGCCGGTTCGCTCTGAGCTGAAAATCTCCGAAGTCGGAAAATCGGACGCCCGGCTCGGACGCCGCGGTGCTTGCCAATTTACCCGCGTGCCGGTTTCGTGCCGCGCGAATGCTCGGGCAGACCATCTATCACTGGTTCATCGTCGGATCGCTGCTGCTGATCCTCGCGAACATTCTCGCAAACCTCCGCGTGTTCGAGGGTCTGCGGCCCGCGGAGCCGCCGGAAAATCCGCCGCCCGTCTCCATCCTCGTGCCGGCGCGCAATGAGGAGCGGAGCATCGGGGAGTGCGTCGGATCGCTGCTCCGGCAGGATTATCCGAACTGCGAGGTCATCGTGCTGGACGATCATTCCGGTGACGCAACCGGCACGATCGTCGGGCAAATTTTTGCAGACGCGATCAAGGCGCGTCCAAATCTCGTCGTGCGTCTCATGCGCGGCGAGCCGTTGCCGGAAGGATGGACGGGAAAAAACTGGGCCTGCCACCAGCTCTCTCAGGCGGCGCGCGGGGAGTTCCTCTTTTTTACTGATGCCGACACGGCTCACGCACCCGGCACGGTGAGCGCCGCGGTGGGCTACGCGCTGAAAAATCGCGCGGGCCTCGTCTCCGCATGGCCGCGGCTGCTGACGATCACGCCTGGCGAAAAACTGATCGTCCCGGTCATCGTGCTCATCGGCCTTTCATTCTGCCCGCTCTGGCTGCAGCGGTGGATTCAGATGAAACCGGAACGCGCCGCAGGACGCGACGTACGCGGCCTCGGTGTCGCGAACGGGCAGTTCATGTTTTTTTCGCGCCGGACATACGCGCGCATCGGCGGACACGAAGCGGTGCGTGCGCATGTCGTCGAAGATGTCACGCTCGGCCGCGAAGTCGCCGCGCTGATGCCCGAGGGCGAGCGGCTCTTCAACTGCGAGGCGCTCGGGTTTTCCACGGTTCGGATGTACCGCTCGTTCGCGGAAACGTGGGAAGGCTTCACAAAAAACATGCGTGCGGTCTTCGACGATCGCGGGATGACTTTCTGGCTCTTCGGCTGCTTTCAGGCCGCGTGTTTTTTCTGGCCGTTCGTCGCGATCTTTTTCGCGCCATCCTCGCTGCGCTGGGTGATCGGAATGCAGATCGCGCTCATCTTCCTCATTCGATTCCTGCTCGCAGCCCGCTTCCGCACGAGCTGGCTCGGTGCGCTGCTGCATCCGCTCGGTGTGCTGCTGCTGATGCTCATCGGTCTGAACAGTTGGCGGCTCTCGCACGGTCGCGGCGTGGTGTGGAAGGGGCGCACCTACAAGCCGGAGATCTGAACGGCGTGGCGGCGGCCCTTGCAATTTCCGCCGTTTCCACCCATCATGCCCGCGATGCAGTTGACCTTGCTGAAATCAAAACTCCACCGCGCGACCGTCACCGGAGCGAGCGTGGACTACACGGGAAGCATGACGATCTCCGAGGATCTCGCGGAGGCCGTGGGGCTGCTCCGCTACGAGCGCATCCTCGTGAGCAACATGGCGAACGGCGCACGATTCGAGACCTACGTGATCTACGGGCCGCGCGGCACGGGTGTCATCGAGTTGAATGGCGCGACGGCGCACCTCGGCGCAGTCGGCGACCGGCTCACAATCATGAATTTCGCACAGATGACCGCGGAGGAGGCCGCGCATCACCGGCCCCGCGTGGCCGTCCTCGACGAATCGAACAACATCGTGCGCTGCGAGGCGGGCGTGCTGTCGCGTTTCGAGGAGATGTTCGCCTGAGTCGCGGGTGTGCGGCGGCGGCTCCGAGGATTTTTGAAATGAAAGAATTCCTGCTCCATCCGTTTGCGCTCGGCTTCTACGTCGGCGCGCTCCTTTTCCTCGTCTGCTACTACCACCTCTTCCGGCTCAAGCTGGAGCACCGGCGCTACCGCCGGATGCTCAGCGACAAGATGGATCTCGAGGCCTCCGCAGTGTCGAAGCAGAAGGCCGAACTCGATGCGCTGCGCAAGGAGAATGAAAATCTGCGCGTCAAAGTCCAGGGCCTCAACATGCAGCCGGAACAGAAGCTCTCCCGCGATCTCGAGATTTTCGCCCGCGCCGAGAAAAAGATGACCGTGGCCGCGCCGGGTTTCGCGGGATCGTGGGAGCAGGCGAAGCAGGCCGCGCATCAGGAACTCGCCGAGGAGGAAGCTGGCAGGTCCGCGCCGCGGAAATTTTTCCAGCGATTCTTCGGCGGCGCCGTGCAGGAGCAGCCTCCGTCGCTCGCTCAGTCGTCCGATGCGCCAAAGCAGTCCGCGCAGGCTGGCGGCTAGCGGGGCGTCTTTCCTACTTCGCGAAAAACGGGTTGTTCTTCTGCTCCTCGCCGACGCTTGTGAGCGGCCCGTGGCCGGGGCAGATGACGGTGTTTGCGGGCAGCGTGAGGATTTGCTCGACGTTGTTCTTGATCGCGTCGGCGTAGCTGATGTTTCCGCCGCCCATGCTGCCGGCGAAAATCGAATCGCCGACAATCGCCACAGGCCGCGCAAGGCCGGTGACGACATACGTGATGCCGCCGGGGCAATGTCCCCACGTCGGGCGGCTCTCTACTTTCAGCCCGCCAAGCTGCCACGTCTTCCCCGGTGCGAAACTCGTCGCGCCCTCGACGGGTTCCTTCTCGCCGGTCCACGCGGGCACGCCGGTTTTTTCCCGCAGGCGATCCAGATCGAAGATGTGATCACCGTGCGTGTGCGTGATGAAAATGAAACGCAGCGTGAGTTTCTTCGCCGCAATCGTCGCGAGCATCGGGCCGACATCCGTGCCCGTGTCGAATATCGCCGCGTCGCGCGTGGCGGGATCCCACACGAGGTAGGCATTCACGGTCATGTCCTCGTAAACGGTGTTGCACTGCTCCAGCCCTTCGAGCGTCACGTCCGAGGGCGCGTAGCGCTTTTGCGCGACGGCTGTGAGTGCGCGCGCATTCAGCCCGAGCACCGGTGCGATTTTCTCCGCGACCGCCGCGTTGAATTCGCCGCCGCGCAGCGCCTGCAATTCCGCGAGCGTCACGCCCGCGCGCTGCGCGACCGCCGCCTCGTCGAGCTTCTGCCCGCGGATGGGTTTGCCGATGATGTCCGTGAAAGTGTCTTCGAGAGGAATGCTCATGCGCGGAGTAAAAGTGAGCGGCGTGCGCGTTGTCCAGAACGCTCGCGATGCGCTGGCGAAACTCCGGTTGCCCGCGGTGAGAAAATGGGCGCTAATGTCCGCATGGACACAGCGACAGCGACCACTGCGAATCCCGCGATTGCGAAACGCGCGCGGCTGCACGAACTGCTCCGCGAGCATTCGCCGCTCGTCATCGCGTACAGCGGCGGCGTGGACAGCGCCTTCCTGCTCGCGGAGGCACGCCGCGAACTCGGCGACCGCGTGCTCGGAGTGATCGCCGACAGTCCGAGCCTGCCACGGCAGTCGCTGGCCGAGGCGGTCGCCCTCGCGCGGGCAATCGGCGCACCGGTCGAGGTGGTGAAGACGCAGGAACTCGACAATCCCGACTACGCCGCGAACCCGCCGAACCGCTGCTATTTTTGCAAGGCGGAACTTTTCCAGACGCTCGATGCGCTCGCACGTTCGCGCGGCTACCCGGCGATTGCGTACGGGGAAAATTCCGATGATATGCAGCACGAGCGCCCCGGTCGCGCCGCCGCCGCGGAATTCCACATCCTCGCCCCGCTGCGCGATGCCGGACTCACAAAGGCGGAGATCCGCCAGCTCTCCCGCGACATCGGCCTGCCGACTGCCGATGCGCCCGCGCAGCCGTGTCTCAGCTCGCGCATTCCGTGGGGCACGCCGGTGACGACGGACGCGCTCGCGATGGTCGAGCGCGCGGAGGAGCATATCCGGGATCTCGGTTTCCGGGTCTTCCGCGTGCGGCATGTCGTTAAGCACAGCACACCGCCAAGTGCGCTCGTGCAGATTGCGCCGGTCGAACTTCCGCTTGCCGATCCGGTCTTGGCGGAGATCGAGCGAGGCATCCGCGAGGCAGGCTACGCATCCGTGGAGATCGATCCTGCCGGGTATCGCGGGCCGTCGGCGTAGTCGCGAAGCTCGCCTACTTTGCCGGACGCATCCACCGGGCGATCTTTTCCGCAGCGGTGAAGCCGAGCAATGAATGAAACAGCCGGTAACTGAACGGCGCTGCCGGGCCTGCGAGACGGATGAGGCCCTTCGCCTTGCGTTCAGCGTGGTAGGCTGCGGCGCCAGCGAGATCGTGATTCGCAAAAGTGCGCGCCATTTCAAAACACGCGCGACCGAGTTCCCGGCGATGAATTTCGGTGAGCAGTTTTTTTTTGGCGAGGTGTGTGAGCAGCGTGTCGAAGAGCCCGGTGCGGATGCGGATGACGAGCAGCGGATCCTTTCTGCACAGCGTCTGCTCGCTCCAGATGCGATAGACCGCGCCGGGTGTGGGCGTGAATTGGAAACGCAGCCCGGCTACGAGTGCGCGGAGGTAGAGTTCGTGCTCCTGGCAGCACGGCTGGCCCTCTTTCCATCCGCCGATGCGTGCAAGCGCCTCGTGCCGCCAGAGGCAGCCGCCCGTCTGCGGGATGTGCCAGCGGATCCATTGCGTGAAAATGTCCGCGTCGGGACTGCTCTCACTCACGGTGCGGCTCGATGAATCGTCGTTCCATGTCTCGATCCACACGGAGCTGTAGAGCACGTCGGCATCGCTTCCGCCGTTTGCTTCGCGGAGCTGTGTGCTCACCTTCATGGGTTCGAGATAGTCGTCCGCGTCGAGATATTGCACCCACTCGCCGGCGGCATTTTGAAGGACGAGATTGCGTGCGTGGTTTGCTCCGCTGCGTCCGCCTTCGATCACCTTCACGCGTTCTCCAAAATTTTTCGCGATGCCGACCGAGCCGTCCGTCGAACCGTCGTCCACCACGATCACTTCGGCTTCCACGTCGCGCTGATCGAGCGCGCTTTGGATGGCCTGCGCGATCCATCGTTCGGCGTTGAAGCACGGGATGCCGACGGTGATTTTCATTTCAGGATCGTGCGCCGCCAGACTTCGTAGAGCCACAGCGAGTAAAATGTGCGCCCGCCGTCCCAGCGTCCCGCGACGGTGTCCTCCCACGCGGTGGTGAGCAGTGTGCGGTCGAGCTGTTCGCACACTGCGGAATTTGCCGCGAAGATTTCATCGCGCACGCGGTCGTGCAGCGGCCCTGCAAACCATTTTGCGAGCGGGACGGGGAAGCCGAGCTTTGGGCGGTTCATCGGCTCGTTGAGTTTTCGCGCGAGGACTTTTCGCAGGATGAATTTTCCCGGCCCGCCCGGCGGAAGCTTGAGCGATGACGGGATGCGCGCCGCGACCTTTGCGACCTCGGTGTCGAGGATCGGTGTGCGCAGCTCGATGCTCGCACCCATGCTCATTTTGTCCGCCTTTTGCAACAGCGACTCGGCGAGCTGCCAGCGGATGTCGAAGCACAGCAGCTCGCTGAGGCGGTCGCGCTGCGGCTCGAACACATCCGAACCGTGAATGGCCACGAGGCCGTGCAAATCGGCAAGCTGCGCCGGCGTGAATCCACGCGGGTGAGTCACATCGCCGGGAAAACCCTCCAACCGCAACTGCGCGATCTCTGAGCGCACCTGGCTGTTTGCTCGCCATTTCATTCGACTCCAACGCGACTCACTCGCAAAATTTCCCGGAGGAAAAAGCCAGCGCCAGCGCCGCAGCCGCTCGGTGCGTTCCATCGTCGCGAGCATCCCCGCGTAGCGGTGCTCGTAGCCGCCGAAAAGTTCGTCGCTGCCCTCGCCGCTGAGCAGAACTTTCACATGGTTGCGCGCGAGTTCGCAGACCTTCAGCACGGCGAACGCGGCGGGATCTCCGACGGGCTCGTCGAGGTGCCATGCGATGCGCTCAATGTTGTCGGCGAGATCGGCTGCGGAAAGTTCGAGTTCGTGGTGCTTCGATCCGATCTCCTTCGCCGTTGCGGCCGCGCCCGCCTGTTCGGAATCTCCTGCGCCAAAGCCGACGGTGAACGTCTGCATTTTTCCGTCCTGCAATTCCTGCGCGTACGCGGAGACGACCCGCGAATCGAGCCCGCTGCTGAGCAGGACTCCGACGGGCACGTCCGCGCGCAAATGCACGCGCACGCTTTCCTTCAGTGCGGCGTCGAGCGCCGCGGCAGCTTCGTCCGCATCGGTGAGATCAGGGTCATGCGAAAGGTCGTAGTGCCAGCGACTGATGGCGACGGCGTGGCCGGGATCGTCGAGCTGCACATGCAGTCGGGCACCCGGCTGGAGCTTCCAGATTTTTGCGAAATGGGTCTGCCCGTCGCCGAGCGAAGTCGGCAGCGAAAGCCACGCGGCGTAGGTGAGAAAAGCGTCAGGCCGCAGATCGCGGTTCACCCACGGCAGGGCGAGAAGGCATTTCAGCTCGCTGGCAAAAGCGAAGCGTCCGTCAGTTTGCGTCCAGTAGAGCGGCTTCTGGCCGAAGTGATCGCGCGCGAGCAGCAGCGTGCGCTTGCGATTGTCGAGGATGCAAAAGGCGAACATCCCGCGCAGGCGCTCCGTCATTTTGACATCGGCTTCCTCGTAAAGATGCACGAGCACCTCGGTGTCCGAGTGCGTGCGGAAGACGTGGCCTTTCGTTTCGAGTTCACGGCGCAGCTCGACGTAGTTGTAGATCTCGCCGTTGAAGATGACGGCGACGGTGCGGTCCTCGTTCCAGATCGGCTGCGTGCCGCCTTCGAGATCAATGATCGAAAGCCGGCGCATCCCGATGGCGAGGCCATCCGAATTTGAAACATGAGTGCCTTCGCCATCCGGGCCGCGGTGGACGATGCGGGCGAGCATCCGCCCGAGCGCGCCGCCGGGGTCGGGCTCCGAACGATCAATGATGCCTGCGATGCCGCACATGGGAATGGTGAAGGTGTTGGGCCAACGTAGCGGGGTGCGTGCCAGCGATCAGTTTGCGAGCGCGGCGCGGTAGCCGTCGGAGGTGAGCTGGGCGACGCGATCCCAGGTGCAGTCTGCACGCCATTTTGCCGCGGCTGCGAAATCGGGCGCGGTGCGGAATGCGGCTTCGAGCTTTGCCGCGAAGTCCGAGTCGAGCCGCTCGAACCGGTGGACGAATGGCGAGGGCTCGTCGAGTGCGACGGTGTCAAGGCGCACCGGCAGGAGCATTGGCAGGCCGAGGGAACGCGCGAGGTTTGCCGCGCCGGAGGTGAAGATTTGGCGGTAGTTGAAAATCGTCGCGTCCGAGGCGCAGAGCCAGAGCTTGAGCTGGGCGTCGTCGAGCCAGCCGAATTTTGTGACGATGTTTGGCGCATCCGCGGTGAGCTGTTCGATGTGCATGCGATATTCGGCGGTGTGCGGCTTGCCGATGATCGCGAGCGTGGCATCCGGTTTCGCCTGCTTCCACCACGCGATGATTTCCTCCTGGCCCTTGTAGGGCTCGACTGCGCCGAAGACGATCGCGAGTCGTCCGCATTTTAGACCGAGCGCCGCGCGTGCCTCTGCGGATGAAACGGGCGGGCCGAGGGTGACGGAGAGATCGCCGTGCGGGATGATACGGATTTTTTCCGGCGAAAGCCCGAACGTCTCGACGAGGCGCACCTTTGCGATCTCCGAGTGTGCGAAGACGACGCCCGCAGAGCGAAGGGCCGCGCGTGCGTTGCGAAACTCGAACGATTTTCCGGCGCGATTGTGCGCGTGGAGATTGTGTGCGGTGACGGCGAGCGCGCGGCCGCGCACCGCACCGGCGAGATCGAATGGAAAACGAAAACGGCGGAACCAGTCCCAGGCGTCGCCCTTTGCCGGGTAGTAGGCCTCCGGCCAGTGCAGGTGCAGGATGTCGCAGCGCCGCGCGGAGAGCAGGCGGCGGAGCGGAAAGATGCGCTTGTAGTCGGAAAGGAATGCAACGTTCACGCCGTGCGGCGGGAGCGATTCGGCCAGCAGCCGCTGGTACGGCACGCCGTTCCGCCAGTCGGGTGCGAAGACGGATTCGATCATCGCGTTTCGCCTGCGAAGAGGACCCGGCGCAGGCGCTTCATTCCCTCGCCGTAGAAACGATCACGCACGGCGCCGACGTAGTGGCGCGCGACGCAGTCCTCGGCGGAATTTTTCCCGAGCGAGACCTCGTAGGTTTTCGGCAGCAGGCCGCCCTTGCCGTGGCGCGATGCGCAGAGCGCGAAGAGCGTCTGCTCCACGCGCCACATGTGGCTTTTCAGAATGCTCGTCTCGCCGAGCGCGCGGTCGCAGAACTCGAAGTCAATTGCGTCCTTCGTGACGAGGCAGAGGCCGCTGTTCACACGCGGCCAGAGCTTCACGGAGAGATCCTCGAGGGCGTCCTTTTCCGGGAGGAGGCTGCCTTCGGCGACATCTTCGTTGAACCAGCATTCATCTGCGCCGCTGCCGGACCAGTCCATGATTTCGCGCGGGTGGTTGAAGAAGAGCACGTCGCTGTCGAGGATGATGAATCGCTTGGCCTCGCAGTAGTGCGCCATGTCGAAAATCTTCAGCGCGAGCGGGTGCATGCCGCGGTACTCGTAGGCGAATGGGAGCGGCTTCAGCACGGAGTCGAGCGTGGCGTCGGCCTGAGCGCGCGGGATGATGCGTGCGGTCTTGAACATGTTCGAGAGGATGCGGCGGATTTCCTCGGTGAGCGTGCCGTCGTCGTGAATGACGAGATTCCAAGTGTGCTCGGTGTGGTGAAAGAAGCTGGCGAGCATCCATGCGCAGAGCTGCCAGTCCTTTTCGCCGGTGAGGACGTGGATCGGGACGGACATCGGCGCGTCGTTCCAAAACGGCCAGTTCCATTTCTGGATCATCGGCCTGGTTCTGTAATCGTGGTAGCTGGCGCTCCAGCCGCGCTTCATGTCGCGTCGGAGCAGCCACCACAGCCTGCCCGGAGAAATCATGTCTGCTTATGACGCTCCAAACCGAGGAGTCTGGCAAGCGCGGCCTGAATGCGCTTTCGCACGGGAAGGCAGAGAAGCCATTGCGGATGCGAGAGCAGGGCACGCGCGAAAACCGGAGGCTTGCGGTCGCCCTGGGATTTTTTCCCGAGCTGGTAGATGTCGTAGCTGAGGTGTGCGCGCAGCGTGAGCCTTTTCCACAGGCCGATGGGCGCACGGGCGTCGAGGTGCTGGCGGACGATGGCGCGGATTTCGTCGGCGGCCTTTTCGGTGGCGTTGGATTTTTGCGCCGCGTGGATGCGGAAGCGCGCGAGCACCTCGGGGATGTGCGCGGTCCGTGCGCCGGCGATGATGCAGCGCACCCAGAAGTCGTAGTCGAAGGCGAGATTCCAGCGCGTGTCGAAGCCGTTCACTTTTTCCCATAGGCTGCGGCGGAAAAAAACTTCGGGCTGCACCCACTGCCGTTTGCGCCACCAGACGTTGTAGATGTCGAGCATCTCGGGGAGGGAGCGGATGCGGCCGCTGTGGATGCCGGAGGGCTTGCCGTCGCGATCGATCCATTCGATCTGCCCGTACACGAGGTCAATTTCGGGATGCTCGCGGAAAAATGTGATGACGCGCCCGGCGGTACCCGGAGCGAGGAGGTCGTCGCCATTGATGAAGCCGACGATCTCGCCGCCCATCTCGCGGAAGGCGCGGTTGATCGCGTCGGTCTGCCCGCCATCGGGTTCGCTGCGCACGGTGTCGCCTTCGCGTGCATACGAGCGTGCGATCTCGGTGGTGCGATCTTTCGATGCACCGTCCTGGAGCCACCAGCGGAGCGCAGGCCCCTGAGCATTCAGCGATTCGAGCGTGGCGGGGAGAAATTCCTCCGCATTGAAAACGGGTACTGCGAGCACGAGCTGTTCTGCGGGCGCGCTCATGCGGCGACCGGCTCCTCGGAAAGTGTGCGGATTTCCCAGCGGATGCGCGGGCACACGACGCCGGGCCACGGCTCGGGGAAGCTCGACGACTGGTTGCCCACGCCGGAGACGACGAGGCTGAGGTAATTCCGCATGTGGATGAGGAAGCGCTCGCCGGGGACATCGCATTGCACGCCGACCGCGTAGCCGCGGCGGTTCAGCAGGCCGCCTGGGATGATGCACGTCGTCTGATAGGTGCCGGGTTCGTGGATTTCGCGCTGGAAATTGTGATCGGTCGCGATGAATGCGAGTTCGCCTTCCTGGGTCGTGAACGCAACATCGAAGCGCACGCCTCGCAGGCGGCGCTTCACGCGGTAGGTGATCTCAATCGCGATTGGCTGATCGGGCTCGAATGTGGTGCGTACGGCGCCGTCGCGATCCAGCAGCCGGAGGCGCGTGTATTCCACGTCGTCGCACGAGGGGGCGTCGTCGCGTTCCGTCCAGTCGAGTTCGCCGGCGATCTCATCGGGCACGGTTGAAGCGAGGTAGCGGCTGATGATTTCCGCGGGCGGGCCGTCCATCGTCGCGCGTCCGTCCTCGATGAGAATCGCGTGTTCGCAGAGGCTGCGGACGGCGCCCATGTTGTGGCTGACAAAAAAGACCGTGCGTCCGTGCTGGTTCGCGACCTCGCCCATTTTACCGAGGCACTTTTTCTGGAAGCCCGCGTCGCCGACGGCGAGCACTTCGTCAATGAAGAGGATCTCCGGCTCGAGGTGTGCGGCGACGGCGAATGCGAGGCGCACGAACATGCCGCTCGAGTAGTGCTTCACCGGAGTGTCAATGAACCGATCCAGCTCTGCGAATGCGACGATCTCGTCGAATTTTGCCGCGATCTCCCATCGCTTCATTCCAAGGATCGTGCCGTTAAGGAACACATTTTCGCGGCCGGTGAGATCGGGGTGGAAGCCCGTGCCGACTTCGAGCAGCGAGGCGAGGCGTCCGCGGAGGATTGCGCGCCCGCTCGTCGGCTCGGTGATGCGCGAAAGGATTTTCAGCAGCGTGCTTTTTCCCGCGCCGTTGCGACCGACGATGCCGACGATCTCGCCGGCCTTTGCGGAAAAGCTGATGTCGCGGATCGCCCAGAATGTGTCCGGAGTCGGGCCCTGCCGTCCCGCCGGTGCGGCGGGCGTTTCCTTGCGCGGCGTGGTGCCCGCGCCACGGCGGAATCGCGCGGCGATGCGGCCGAATGTGTCGCGCAGGCTGGTCGCGCCGATGCTGCCGAGGCGATACAGCTTGGAAAGTGACTCGACTTCGACACGGGGCTTCATGATGCGAGAACCTGTCGTTTCACCGCGCTGAGCCACGGGCGGAAACACAGCAGCGACGGATGGAGGAGCGCCTCGGAGAAAAGCCGGAGGAGCCGGATGAGACGTGATTTTTCCTGCGGCGAATGCAGGGCGCGCCGGACGAGGTAGGACTTCCGGTGCTCGACGATCTCGCGGGCGAGCGCGGCACGATCCGCGGGGCTGATGCGATCGGCAAAGGCGGCGGCAGTGCGCAGCTCTTCCTCGAGGAACCGGTATGCGCTGCCGTCCTTGACGGTCTTGCTCGCGGGGTGCCAGCGCCAGCGGCCGAGCACCTCGGGGATGCGGTGGAGGCGGTAGCCGGCGAAATGCGCGCGCGTGTAGTACTCCATGTCCATCGAGTAGCCGTAGCTCTCCTCGAATCCGCCGAGCTTTTCGTAGATCGAGCGCCGCATGTAGCAGACATTCGAGCAAGGAAACACATGTTCGACCGACCGCGACCATGGAGTGAGGATTTCTTTCTCCGACTTCGGTTCATAGTGCGTCACCGTTCCGCGCTCGCCGGTTTCGTCGAAAATCACGGCAATGCCGCCGGCCCAGTCCACCGACGGGTCGCGGAAAATTCCGCCGATGTACGCGAGCGATCCGGGCATGAGGAGATCGTCGCTGTTCAGGTAGCACCATACGTCGCCGGTCGCGCGCGCGAGCCCCTTGTTGATTGCGTGCGACTGGCCGCGATCCTCCGCGCTTTCCCAATGTGTGATGTGCGGCGCGAGCAGTGCGAGGATGTCGCACGTGTTGTCCTTCGAGCCGCCGTCCATCACGATCAATTCGAGGTTCGGGTAATTCTGATCAATGACCGAGCGCAGCGTGGCCTCGATGAATTCGCCCTGGTTCAGGCTCGGGACGATCACGGAAATCCGCGGAAGTTCCGCCTCCGCTGTGTGTGAGACGGGATCAGGCACAGTCGGTCACCGTCCTTTCCGCACGGCCAAATGCGATGATGCCAAGCAGCAGGATGACTGCGCTCGCGAGCGCCGAGACGCCGAGCATCGGGCCGTGAAAAGTGCCGCGTCCGAGCAGCGAAAAGCGGAAGCCCTCGACGATCGGCGCCATCGGATTCATCCACGCGATCCACGCAAAGCGTCCGTCGCCGCCGGTGAGCTTCGAGAGCGGATAGATCACCGGCGTGGCAAACATCCAGAGCTGGATGAGGATCGGTGTGAGGTGCGAGAGGTCGCGGTATTTTGCCGTCGAGGAGGAAAAGAGAAGGCTCAATCCGAGGCTGAGCACCGCGGTGATCAGCAACAGCGGGAGTGCGAGCAGGATCGCGGGGCCGAAATAGACCGCGGCACCCCGCAGCGCAAACCACGCGCCAAAAATAAAGAAGACCGCGAACTGAAGGCCGAGCGCGAAGAGATTCGAGATGATGGAAGAGAGCGGCACGATGAGCCGCGGAAAATACACTTTGCCAAAAAGGTGCGCGTTGTTTGTGAACGTCGCCGCGCCAGTCGTGACATTTTGTGCGAAGTACCCCCACGGCAGCAGCGCGCAGAGGTAGAAGAGCAGGGGCGGAATCCCGCCGGTCTCGATGCCGGCCACCTTGTTGAAGACGATCGTGAAGACGAGCGTGTTCAGCAGGGGCTGGAGGATGAACCACAACGGCCCGAGCACGGTCTGTTTGTACTTCGCGAGAAAATCGCGCCGCACGAGCACGAAGAGCAGGTCGCGGTATTCCCAAAGTTCGCGCCAATTCACACGCAGCCAGCCGGTGCGCGCCTCGATGTGGATCTCGTAGTCGGGCGGTGCGGACTCCGTGTCTGGGCTGGTCTGCAGTGTGGGCATCGCGATGGGTTAGACGCTCCAGTTCCAGCACGCCAGCCGCCACTCATCGCCCTCGCTCGCCACCGCGCCGGCGTAGCCGCTTGCAGGGCAGAGATTCCGCACGCCGAAGCGATCCGTGCGGACATTTCCCGTGAGGCCGCAGCCCTCGGCTTTCACACATGCCTCCTTGCGCGTCCACAGGTCGAAAAATTTCTCCACGCGCTCGTGTGGCGGCGAGATGCGGAGATCCCACGCTTCGGCCGGCTCGAAGTAATGCTCGACGATGGGATCGATCTCGATTTCCCGCTGCACGCGCTCGATGTCCACGCCGACCTCGCGTCCACGCGTGACGGCGATGAGCGCGAGATCCGCGGAGTGGCTGAGATTGAAGCGGAGATCGGTGAACGTCTGCACGAGGGACGGCTTGCCACTCGGCCCCGTGCGGAATTCCAGCGACTGCGGATCGGCCGATAGATAAAGCCCGAGCACCATCCGCAGCGCGCCGTGGGCGGCGATGAAGCGATCCCGATCCCGGATCAGCGCGAAGCGTCCCGCGCGCAGGAGTTCCTCGCGGGACAGCACGGCTTCCGCGCCGGAGAGCCGGACGGGATCATCGAGCGTCGCACGCCAGAGGTGGATCTCGCCGGGCGCGAGCACCGGGCGCACAGGGCCGGGAAGCCAGTCAGGAAGCGATGGAGGCATGGGATGAGTGTGCATGTGCGCGTGCGAGCAGTTCGCGGAATTTCGCCGCCGCCGTCGCGGCGTTTTCGCGGATATAGGATAGGTGCGTGCCAGGCAGGACGTGCCTTTCGAGCCGCGCACCGGAAAATGATTCCCATCCAAATGAGCCGTGGCTCCGCGAAGATTCCTCATCCTGCAGCAGCGTGACGGTCCCGCGAAAATTCCGCAGCCGGTGCCGCAGCAGTGTCACCGGGTAATCCTTTTGCCCGCGAGGGTGCTGCTCCACCACAGGCTGCCCAATCGGCGGCGTGGTCGTTGCGGAACGCGGTTTCCGGCGCATGGCCTTTTGAAAAATGTAGCCGATTTTCCTCCCGAGGGAGAGTCCGGCCATCTGCGCGAGGTGGTGTCGGATGCGCCGTCGCAGCGTGAACTGCTGCGCCTCGGCGGCACGTTTCTCCGCCTCTGCGTCGAGGTAGTTTTTCAGATGGGTATCGTTGGGCACCACCGTGTCCAATAGCACGAGCAGCGCCACATTTTCACCGGCTTCCTCGAGCTGGCATGCGATCTCGTGGGCACAGATTCCGCCCACGCATTCGCCCGCCAGGAAATACGGCCCGCGCGGCTGCACTCGGCGGATTTCGCGCAGGTAGTCCGCGGCCATCTCCGTCACACTTGGGTGGGGCGGTTCGCCGGTGCCCGCCCCGCGTGCCTTCAGGCCCCAGATGGGACGCGCGGGATCGATCTGCCGGGACAGTTCGGCATACACGAGGAACTCGATCTCGCCGCCCCAGCCGCCCGCGACGAGGAACAGCGGACGCACCGATGGATCGCCGTATTGTACGGAGACGAGGTAGTTGCTGGCATTCGCCGCCGCCGTGCGATGCATCGAGAGAAACTCCGCGAGGCCCGCAACGGTCGGCGTTTCAAAAAGGCGCCGTGCGGGAATCTCCACGCCAAGCTCGCTGCGGATCGCGCCGAGCATCCGCAGTGCGAGCAGCGAGTGGCCGCCGACGGTGAAGAAATCATCGAACACTGACGGGACAGCGCGCCCGAGGATGCGTTCCCAGATTGCAGCGATGCCGCGCTCGGTCTCGTTGCGTGGCGCAACTGCGGCGGCGGAACTGGCGGCGGCCGTGGCATCCGGCAGCGGCAGTCGCTTTGCATCCAGCTTGCCATTCGGAGTGAGAGGCAGGGCATCCAGCCAGACGAAGTCGGACGGGATCATATACGAAGGAAGATGCCGTGAGAGAAAATCTCGCAGCTCGGAGAAGTCGGGGCGTTCAGCCGAGTGCGGCACGACGTATCCGATGAGCGACTGCGCGACGCCTGACTCGACGCGGGCCGTGACTGCCGCTTGGCGGATCAGGGGATGTCGCCGCAGCGCCGTCTCGATCTCGCCAGGCTCGATTCGGAATCCGCGCAGCTTCACCTGCTGATCCATGCGGCCCAAACATTCGATCCGCCCATCGGCCAGATAGCGTGCGAGATCGCCCGTGCGATAGAGCCGAGCATTCGCATCCGGGGAAAATGGATCGCGGATGAATTTTTCCGCCGTGAGTTCCGGGCGCTTCAAATATCCGCGCGAGAGTCCTGCGCCGCCGATGTGCAATTCGCCCGGCACTCCAATCGGCGTCGGCTGCCCGTACGCATCGAGGATGTAGATTTGCGTGTTCGCGATGGGCCGTCCGATCGTGATCGTCGTGTCGCCCGCCGTCAGGCGTTGAATCGTGGACCAGATGGTCGTTTCCGTCGGGCCGTACATGTTCCAGAGTTCGCCGCACTTTGGCAGAAGGCTGGCTGCCAGTTCGCGTGGGCACGCTTCCCCGCCGATCAATGCCTTGAGTTGCGGCGTTCCTTTCCACGCTGTCTCGATCAGGAGCCGCCAAGTCGTGGGTGTCGCCTGCAGCACCGTCGCGCGGCGGCGCTCGATTTCGCGGAGCAGTGCGCTGCCGTCTGTCGCACTCTCGCGTGTGAGCACTGCGAGCCGTGCGCCGCAGATGAGCGGCAGGAAAATTTCCAGCCCCGCGATGTCGAACGAAAGCGTCGTCACGGCAAGCAGCACGTCGGTGGATGTCATTCCGGGCGATTGCTGCATCGAGCGGAGAAAATTCGTCAGCGAGCGGTGCGAAATTTCCACGCCTTTTGGCCGGCCCGTGGAGCCGGAGGTGAAGATGACGTAGGCGAGATCGTCGGGAGAGGCAGATGCCCGCGACGGGATTTGGCCGCGAGGCTCGGAAGGCGCATCATCGAGAAGGACGACTGTCGCTCTGTGAGGTGGCAGCGCGCCGGTGAGTGCGTGCTGTGTCAAAATAAGCGGCATGTCCGCGTCCTCGATCATCATCGCGAGCCGCGCGGAGGGAAACATCGGGTCGAGGGGAACGTAGGCCGCGCCGCTTTTCAAAATGCCCAGCACCGCCGCGACCATCTCCGCGGAGCGATCCACGCACACGCCGATCAAGACTCCCGGCGCAGCCCCCAGCGCACAGAGTTGCTGTGCGATCTGATCCGAGCGCGTGTCGAGTGCGCCGTATGTCAGGCATTGCGTCTCGGATTCGACGGCGATGGCATCCGGTGTTCGGGCTGCCTGCCGCACGATGAGCGCGTGGACGGTGAGGGAATCCGGGTCGTCCTGCGCGGTCTGGTTCCACTCGATCAGCAGGCGACGTTTTTCCGCATCAGGCAGGATCGGCATTTCGCAAATCCTCCTCTGCGGATCGCGGGCGATCTCGCCGAGCAGGTGCGTGAAGTGCGCCGCGAGCCTTTCGATTGTTTCCCGGGAGAAAAGCCCCGATGCAAATTGGAACTGCCCGAAAAACGCGCCATCCTGCTGTTCAAAAAGATGCAGCGCGAGATCCACCAGCGAGAATCGCGTTTCAAAATCAAAGCGGCTCACGCGCAGCGTGCCGAGTCGCTCATGCACCGGCGGGAGCACCTGGATGAGCGCCTGAAAAACCGGGTTGCGGCTCGGATCGCGGTGCGACTCCAGATTGTTCACGACGTTGTCGAACGGCACATCCGCGTTGGAAAGCGCAGTGATCGCGGTATCGCGGCAGAGCCGCAGCAGTTCTGTGAAAGTCGGATTGCCCGATGCGTCGCAGCGCAGCGTGACCATGTTCAGGAAGTTGCCGATGAGGCGCTCGAATTCCGGCAGCGGTCGCCGCGCGATGGGTGTGCCCGTCAAAATTTCCGCCCCGGCGCCGTGGCGCATGAGCAGGAGATGGAATGCGGCGTATGCTGTGGCGAAAAACGTGCATCGCTCGCGGTTTCCGAGTGCCGTGAGTGATCGCGCGAGTGGCGCGGGAATTGTGAAGCTCACATCCGATCCGTCGAAAGACTGGCGCGGCGGGCGTGTTGAGTCAGTCGCGAGTTCGAGCTTGGGCAACTCGCCTTGCAGGTGCCGCCGCCAGAAGTCTGACTGCCGCGAATTTCGCACCCCTGAAAGCTCATCCTGCTGCCATGCGGTGAAGTCGGAATACTGTGCGGGAAGTTCCGGCAGCACAGGCGCAGAGCCGGAAACCGCCGCGCGGTAGCACGCATCCAATTCATCGAAGATCAGGCCAAGCGAGAGCCCGTCCGCGACGATGTGATGCACATTCACGAGCAGCACATGATCGTTTTCCGCAATCTTAAACAGCGAGACACGCAGCAGCGGCAGGCGGGTGAGATCAAATGGCTTCACCGAATCCGCGATGATGAGCGCCCTTGCCTCGCTCTCGCGCATTTCATCGGGGAGGTGCGTGAGATCGTTCACGCGGATTTCCATCGCGCATTCCCCATGCACCTGCTGGACGGGCATTCCATCGAGTTCGGCAAACGTCGTCCGCCAGCTTTCATGCCGTTGGATGATTTGGCGGAAGCTTTCGCGCAGCGCTCCGATGTCCAGTTCTCCCGTGAGCCGATATGCGAGCGGAAGGTTGTAGGCCGCGAGGCCGGGATTCATCTGCTCGCTCAGCCACATCTGCCGCTGCGCGGATGAGAGAGGGACAGGTTGCCCGTCCGCACGGATGGGAAATCTGCGCCGCTCACGTTGCGCACCGCCAGCACCCCGCAGGCGCAGTTCCAGCAGGCGGCGCCTCTCTTCGGAAAGTGGAGTCCGGCTATCCATGTTGCAGGATCATTGGTGCGGTGCGGCCGGGATACTGGTCATTCATGCGGCTGCGATTCTTTTGAAATCAGATCGCGCACCTCTTCATCCGTGAGGTTCGCGATGTCTTCCAGAATCCTTTCACGGATAGTGGCGCTGAGTTGCGCGATGGTCGGCGCCTCGAAAAAATCCCGCAACGAAAGGTTCACATGGTAGGTGGAACGCAGCCGTGCGACGATCTGAAGTGCGAGCAGAGAATGTCCGCCAAGGCTCATGAATTCATCGTGGTTGCCGATGTCCTCGAAACCGAAAATAGACCTCCAGATTTTCCCCACGACGTCCTCCAGTTCAGTGTCAGCGCCCGGAGCGTCGCTGAATTGTTCTGCCACCGTTGCGGGCAGGATTTTCTCCGGGCGCAGCTCGTCGCCGAGATCGGTCGGGCTGACGATGACCTGCGAAAAATTCGCAGCCAATGCACGGCGAAATACTTCGATGCCGTCCCGCGTGAGGATCGCTTTTTTCAACGCGGTCTCCTTCCAGTGCTCCGTGCCCGGTGCGGATTTCAGATCAGCGAGCTGTCCCGTTTCCCTCCATCCGGGCCAGTTGATCGAGATCACGGGATACTTGCGGTGAGCGCGCGAGTAATTCGCGAATGCATCGAGAAATGCGTTCGCAGCGCTGTAATCGGATTCGGCAAACGGCGTCGTGATCGCGGTGATGGAGGAGCACAGGACGAGAAAATCCAGATGAGCATCCGCAAGCAAATCGTGCAGAACCCATGTGCCTGCGACCTTCGGTGCCATTACCTCCGAAGCGACCGCGTCCGTTTTCGCCTGAATCAATCCTGCGCGCACGATGCCTGCAGCATGGATGACCCCGTGGATGTCTCCGAACCGTTCCTGTGTCGCGGCGAACACAGCCCGCATCGCCCGTGCATCGGATGCGTCTGCGTGCATGACGTGAACTTCCCCCCCGAGGTTTTCGATTTCGATCAATTGCCGGAGCGTCTTTGCAACTTCGGGCGCAGTGCCTGCCTGTGAGAGCAATTCCTTCCAGCGGGATTTTTCCGGAAACGGATTCCGCTTCGTGAGCACCAGCCGCGCGCGGCATGTCCCGGCAAGATGGCGAGCCAGTGCGAGCCCGATGCCGCCGGTGCCGCCGGTGATGAGATACACGCCGCGCTCGCGCAGGCGCTCTGCACCTGGGGCGGCGGGAAGTGTGACGGGGAGAAATTTCCGACGCCAGCGATGCGCACCGCGGTAGGCCAGTAATTCTCCGGCGACTGGCTGCGCAAATTCGGACACAATCCACCGGCGATGACGTTCATCCATTGCGGCCGGCTCGCGTTTGCCGGCGAGATCAATGTTGAAACTCGTGATGTTCGGAAACTCCCTCGGAATCACGCCGCATGGCCCCAGCACCGTCGCCCTCGCGGGATTCAGTGATTCGTCGCCGATGACCTGGTGGATGCCACTGGAAACGATCGCCATTTTCACAGGTAAGACGATGCCGAGTTCGCCGATGGCTTGTGCGATTTGCATGAGGCTGAAGAAGCCGAGATCCTGCTCGTTTCCGCTCGCGGTCGGGGCAGCGTCCGAGTCGCCTGCGCATCCGAGATGCACGATGTGAATGCCAGCCCAGCCCGCGTCTTTGATTTCGCGGAAGAGCCGGAGGCAATCTTCGGGATCGCGCCGATCGATCACACGCGAACCATCGGCATGATGCGCGAAGATTTTGCCAAACGTGACGACTTCGACTGTGGCGCCGAATTCCGTGAGTTGATTGCGGAATCCGTGATCATTGCCGTGGCGATCGGAAAACACGATCCAGAGAATGCCTTCGTGCCGCACAGCGTCTGTGCCGCCGACCGCAGAAACCGTGCGTTCCCACGATGGCGCGTAGAACCAGCGATCGATTTCATTCGCGGCGGGTTCGGTTACATCCGCCGGTGTTTCGTGTGCAGGCGGGACATTGCCGGGACCGAGCCAGTAAATGGTCCGTTCAAACGGATACGTGGGAAGCGGGATGCGGTGTCGCGGTGCGTCGTGGTGCAGCGCATCCCAGCGAATTTCCACACCGCCCACCCAGAGGCGTCCGACGGACGCGAGAAGCACCTCCGCGTCCGGCTGATTTTCGTAGTGATGGCGCAGGGTAAAAATCGCCGCTGCGGAAATGCTGTCTGGTTTCGTGGGATGCGCATGGGCAAGCACGCTGAGCGTACGCCCAGGTCCGGCTTCGAGCAGGACCGGATTTTCAATCTGCCAGAGCGCATGAAGCGCATCGTGAAAGCGCGCGGTGTGGTTTGCATGGCGCACCCAATACTCGGGGTCGGTCGCATCGGCGGCGGTGATCCATCTGCCGGTGACATTCGAGGTGAAAGGGATGGTTGGCGTGCTGAGGCGCACCGTGCGCACTTCTTCGGCAAAGGCGGGCAAGATCGGATCGAGCAGGCGAGAGTGGAATGCGTGCGTGTTTTGCACGGGCCGGTGCATCACGCCGCGGGCCGTGAGCGTGCGCGCGAAATTCTCAACTGAATCCGGTGGACCGGCGATGACGCACAGGCTCGGACCGTTGATCAGCGCGAGCGACAGATCACCCGGGAGCAACGGTAGCAGTTCTGTTTCCGGCAATGTCACCGCGAGCATTTTTGCGGGCGGGAGTTGGGCGACGAGTTGTGCTCTTCGCACGATCAGCTTCAGCGCGTCATCGAGTGAAAATACGCCGGACAGGCAGGCCGCGACGTATTCGCCCATGCTGTGCCCGACGATGGCTTGCGGAACGATGCCGAGATCCATCCACAGCCGTGCAAGCGCGTATTCGATTGTGAAAAGCGCGGGCTGCAAATGTTCGGTCTGATTGAGTTGCCGAGAGTCTTCGTCGTCCGGCGGCTGCGTGTTGCCCGCGAGCATTTTTTTCAGATCTATGCCCTGAGTTGCCGCGGATTTCTGCCAATCGCGATTTTTCGGATAGAGGATGTCGCGGATGTCGTGGCCAAGGTGCGTGTGAAGAATTTCCGCGCAGCGATCCACCTCGCGCCTGAAGACGGGGAAGGCGGCGTACAGCTCGCGTCCCATGCCGACGTAGTGGTCGCCGACGCCGGGCAGCAGCAGCACGACCGCGCGCTTGGCGCCTTCATCCACGCGGGCAATGGAAAGCCGCGCCGGTTTCGCTGCGAGCGCCGCGATGGCCCCGGCGCGATCCGCCGCGACGATGAAACGCCGGTGCTGCATCGCGCGGCGTCCGTTCTGCAACGTGAATGCGACGTCGTCCATATTGGCCGACGTGTTGCTTTCCAGAAATTCGCGCAACCCTTCCGCGGATGCGGCGAGCGCAGTCTCAGTACGGGCCGAGAGGATGAGCAAGTTCGGCCGGCGCGTTTCCTTTGCGGGTGCGGATGGCGGCGCCTCTTCGAGAACAACGTGCGCGTTCGTCCCGCCCATGCCGGTGGACATGATGCCTGCGCGTCGCGGGCCATTTGTGTTTGTCCACGGAGTGAGCTGCGCATTCACGAAGAACGGCGTTGCGGAAAAATCGATCTCCGGATTCGGCTGGGAAAAATTCAGACTCGCCGGAATCTGCCGGTGCTGCAGCGCGAGCACGGTCTTGATCAAACCGGCCATGCCCGCTGCAGCATCAAGATGGCCGACATTCGTTTTCACTGAGCCGATGGCGCAGAAACCGGAACGCTTCGTCGAAGCGCGAAACGCTTTGGTCAGCGCGCACACCTCGATGGGATCGCCGACGGGCGTGCCGGAGCCGTGGGCCTCGATGTAGCTGATGCTGTCTGCATTCACGTCGGCATTTGCCAATGCCTCGATTACGGCATCCGCTTGGCTGTTCACGCTCGGCGCCGTGTAGCCGGCCTTCTCCGCGCCGTCGTTGTTGATCGCGGAGCCCTTGAGGATCGCGCGGATCGTGTCGCCATTGGCGATGGCATCACTCAGCCGTTTCAGCACGACCACGCCGCCGCCGCTGCCGAAGACTGTGCCATTCGCCGCCGCGTCGAATGCGCGCACGTGCCCGTCGGGTGAGGACACGCCGCCGGGATCGGAAAAATATCCGGCGCGGTGCGGTGCGCGGGTCGAGACTGCGCCGGCCAGTGCGATGTCCGTCTCGCCACTGAGCAGACTTTGCCGAGCGAGATGCACGGCGACGAGCGAGGTGGAGCACGCGGTCTGGACGGTGAGGCTGGGGCCTTTCAGATCGAGTTTGTAGGAGATGCGCGTGCTGAGGAAATCCTTGTCGTTGAAGATGAGCGTCGGGATGTAGTCCTCGGCAAAATTCCGGTTCAGCCCGGCGTGCATGAAGTAGGTGTTCATCGCAGCGCCGGCGAAGACGCCGATTCGCCCTGGAAAGCGCTTCGTGTCGCAGCCCGCGTCTTCGAGCGCGTCGTGCGCAAGTTCCAGCAGGATGCGGTGCTGCGGGTCCATCGTCCGCGCTTCGTTCGGAGTGAATCCGAAAAATGCCGCGTCAAACGCGCCGGGTTCGTCGAGGACGGGCGCGGCCTTTACGTAATTGGGCGCGGTCAGGTGGGATTTTGGCGAGCCGGATTGCAGGATGTCGTCGTCGGAAAGCTGCGTGATGGATTCCACTCCGGCAGCGAGGTTGCGCCAGAATTCCTCCGCATTTCGCGCGCCGGGAAAGTGGCAGGCGAGTCCGACAATGGCGATGTCCAGGCTGTCGTCCATCACCGCATTCCTCCATTGGGAAGCCTCTGCCACATGCTGAGATTTTTCCGTGCGCTCATTTTTTCACAAGCTCGGGTTCCGGCAGCGCATTGCGGTTCGCCTTGCCGGTCGCGGTCAGCGGGATTTCCGCGATGCGCTCGAAATGACTCGGCACCATGTAGTCGGGCAGCCGCTCCTTGAGGTGGTTTTTCAAAAGCGTGAGATCGAGCGGTGCGCGTTCGACTAGGTAGGCGACGATCAAAATCACGCTCTCAGAGTATCGTTTCACCACGACGACGCAGTCCGCCACGCCGGGAAATTCGCGGATCGTATTTTCGATTTCGCCGAGTTCGATGCGCAGTCCGCGGATCTTCACCTGATGATCCTCGCGCCCGAGATATTCGACATTTCCATCCGGCAGCCAGCGCGCCACATCGCCGGTGCGATAGATGCGCTCGCCGGGCGCGAGCGGATTGTCGGTGAACTTTTCCGCAGTCAGCGCCGGATTATTCAGGTAGCCGCGTGCAAGGCCGACTCCCGCGAGGCACAGTTCGCCGGGCTCGCCGATGGCTGCGGCGCGTCCGTCCTTAATCACATGCAGTTGCGTGTTGTGGATCGGTTTGCCGATGGGGATGCGCGTGAAATCATCGCCGCGGGGACAGTCGAACCACGTCACATCCACGGTCGCTTCAGTCGGGCCGTAGAGGTTCGTCAGATGCGCGCTTGTCGTGCTACCGAGCAGTTCATTGAACTTCCGCACATGCGCGGGCATGAGCGCTTCGCCGCTCGCAAAGACGCGACGCAGGGACACAAGGCCGTCGAAAGTTTTCGCATCACGCCCGTCGAGATATTGGAGGAAGACGTTCAGCATTGAGGGGACGAAGTGCATCACGCTCACGCGTTGACGGCGGATCGTGTCGAGCAGCACCATCGGGATTTTTTCGCCGCCGGGCCGGAGGAAGCAGAGCTTCGCGCCTGCAATCGCCCACCAGAAAAGTTCCCACACCGACACGTCGAAATAATAGGGCGTTTTTTGCAGGATCACATCGTCCGCACCGATGGGATAAGCGCACTGCATCCAGTGCAGGCGGTTCACCACCGCGCGGTGCTCGATCATCACGCCCTTCGGTTTGCCGGTGGAACCGGAAGTGTAAATCACGTAGGCGAGATCGTCGGGCTTTGCGGAAGCGGTGGGATTTTCCTCGGACCCGGTGAATGTGTCCGCGCTTTCGAGGTTGATGGTTTTTCCACCGAAGCCCGCAAATGCGCAGTGCTTCTCCTGCGTGAGCAGCACGCGCACGCCTGCGTCCTGAAGCAGGTAACGGGTGCGTTCAGGCGGGTTGTCGGGCGCGATGGGGAGGTATGCGGCACCGGCCTTCAGGATGCCGAGCAGCCCGAGCATCATCGAAAAGGAACGCTCGACGATGAGGCCGACAATGCTGCCGGGCCCGACGCCTTCGACCCGCAGGCTATGCGCGAGCTGGTTCGCCTTCGCGTTGAGCTGCGCGCAGGTGAGCGTTGGCGTGCCGAAAGTTTTGTCGTGTTCGCAGAACACCGCGATGTCGTTTCCGCGTGCAGCGAGCTGTTCCTCGATGATCCCGTGCAGTGTCGCCTGATCGGGGAACGGATGTGCGGTGTCGTTGAAGCGCGCGATGCGTTCGGCGTCGTCAGCGGTGATGGACTGCGTGGATTGCATGGGCTGGATGCAAAAATTCACCGCGCGTGTTTTGGCTCGGCTTCGAGGAATGCGCGGCTGATCAGTTCCTCGTGTATCTGCGATGTGCCCTCGATGATTTCGAGCAGCTTCGCGTCGCGGTGGTAGCGCGACACGGGAGCGCTTTCATGGCAGCCGGCAGCGCCCCAGATTTGCACCGCGTCGTCCGCGGCGCGCACGGCAGCGCGCGAGGCGAAATATTTTGCCGTGAGTGTCTTTGTGAACGCCTCGGGTTCGCGCTCATCGGTCGCGCGGCACGCGGCGAGGCAGAGGAGTTCGGCTGCGCGCAAATCCGTGCCCATGCGGGCAATCATGGCGCGAGTCGTTCCAAAATCACCGACCCATGCGTTGCCGAGCCTGCGCGTCGCGGCGCGCGACACGGATTCCTCGACGCACGCACGCAGCAGCCCGAGCGCGGAGCATGCGGTGCTGAGACGTCCAAATTGCATCCCGATCGGAACGACATGACTCAGCGCGAAGCCCGGCTTTCCGATCACATTTGCAGCGGGAACTTCCACATCGGTGAAAGTCGCCGTGCCGAGTCCCGCTGCGCGGTAGCCGACCATCCCGGTGATCGGTTCGACGCTCACGCCTGCGGATTCGCGCGGCACGATGCACGCGACCGGTAACGCGCCCGCGTGGCCGACGACGACAAACACGCCCGCAGTCTGCGCGTAGGAAATCCAAGTCTTCTGTCCGTTCAGCCGGAATGCGCCGCCGCCCGCATCGGTGAATTGCGTGCGCAGCGCCTGCAGATCGCTGCCACCCGTCGGCTCTGTGAGCCCGAATGCGCCGATGATTTCTCCGCGCGCGAGCGGCGGGAGCCAGCGGGATTTTTGATTATCGGTGCCCCACTTCAGCAGCGCCATCGAGACCATCGCCTGCACGGTGATCAGGTCGGTGAGTGCCGCGCTCTCGCGGCCGAAGGCTTCGTTCAGCAGGCCGAATGTGACCATGTCCCAGCCCTGCCCACCGAATTTTTCGGGCAGCATGTTGCCGAGGTATCCGGCCTCCGACATGCGCGCGACGACATCGCCGGTAAGATTTTCCGCGCGGTCCCACTCGGCGGCAAACGGCGCGACGTGCCGTGCGACAAACTCGCGGAAGTCGCGCTGGCGTGCGCGCTGTGCGTCGTTGAGGAAGCTGTCCATCGTCGGTCAGGCGGCGGCGGGCTGCGCCTGTTTTCGGAGCACGAAGCCGGCGGCGGCCTCGATGGATTTGAAATTTGCGATGTCGAGATCGTCCGGGCCGACTTCGATGGCGAACGTCTTCTCGATAAACGTCATCAGTTGTACGGCAAAGAGCGAGTTCACGATGCCGCTCTCGAAAAGGTTGTCGTCGTCCGCGAGGTCGGGGACATGGATCGAGGCGAGGATGAACGCGCGGATTTTTTCGCGGATGAGTTTTTCGTCGGTGGTGTTCATGCGTGGTGTGAGGTTCAGGCTTCCGGATAAGTGTGAAATCCGCGGCCCGTCTTGCGGCCGAGATGTCCCTCCGCGACGAGCTGCCGTAGCAGCGGGCAGACGCGGAATTTCGGGTCTCGAAATTCATCAAAAAGCACGTCGAGCGAATTCGCCACGGTGTCGAGGCCGATGAGGTCGGCGGTTTCAAGCGGCCCCATTTTGTGTCCGAAGCACTGCTTGAAAATTTTGTCTATGTCCTCCGCCGTGGACACGCCGTCCTGCAACACCGCTGCAGCCTCATTCATGAAAAGATGTGAGATGCGGTTCGAAACGAAGCCCGGCGAATCATTCACGATGATCGCCTGCTTGCCGAGTTGCGCAAAAAGTGCGAGCAGCTTTGCAATTGTGTCGTCGGAAGTCTGCACGCCGCGGATGACCTCGACGGTCGGCATGAGATGCACCGGGTTCATCGCGTGCAGGCCGATGACCTGCGCGGGCCTGCGCGTGAGTGCCGCGACGCGCGCGATCGGGATGCACGATGTGTTCACACCGAAGCACGCGGCGGGCGGCATGAACGAATCGAGCAGCTCGTAAATCGGGCGCTTGATTTCCCATTTCTCCGGCACGTTCTCGATCACGAATTCGCACGGCGTAAGATCGCGCAGTTCGCGGGTAAAAATCATGCGTGCGAGCGCATCCTCCCGCGACACGCGGGGCAGCGATTTTGAAAACATCGGTGCAAAGCGGATGCTTTTCAGCACTTCGCTGCGGGCGCGTTCGAGTGCAGCGTCCGAGACATCCACAGCGATCACATTGAGCCCGTGCAGAGCAAGGTCAGTGATGAGGCCCGTGCCGATAGTGCCTGCGCCGATGACTCCGACGGTGGAAAATTTCATGTCAGCCAGCCCTCCGTTTGATGAGCTTGTTGCGGCGCTGCTTGCCGCGCGATTCGGCATCCGACGCTGCGGCCGGTGCGCTGTCGGCCTGCGCGTCGGAACCGCCGAGGCGTGCGGTGAGGAGTCTGATCGTCGGACATTCGAAGAGAGTGATGATCGAGACGTTGCGATGCATCTCGCGGCGGATGGCTGCGACGACGATCACGGCCTTGAGCGAAGTGCCGCCGGCGTCGAAGAAATTTTCGTCCGCGCCGATGTGCGGGCGGCCCAGCGCCTTTTTCCAAATCGCAGCCAGCGATTGTTCAAGGGCACCTGAGTTGCCGGGCATTTCACCAGCGATTGAGTTGGCAGATTGCTGACGGATGCGGGAGGAATCCATCGCGGCGACGACGGACTCGATGTCGCTGAGATCGTCGCCAAGGCGCTGCAATGCCGAGGTGAGCCTGATGCGGTCATGCAAGAACGGTAGAGTCTGAGCAGTGTTGTCCTTCTGTGCCGTCGCGGGTGCGACCTGCTCATTCGGCTCGTAGCGCAGCGATGCGAGCGATGCTGCGGGTAGCGTGAGCGTGAACTCCGGCCCGTCCGGTGCTGCGCCGAGTTGCGCGAGAAAGTCACGAGCTGGTTTGTTACGATCTGTGCGGCGATAGGAAAGTTCGACGCTTGTCTTTCCGCCGCGCAACGCGCGGGATGCGAGCGTGGCGAGCATGTGATGCTCGACGCCTTTGCCGAGCGTGCGGCAGCTCAGGAGCATCGTGTCCACGACGACGCGATCCTCCCCGACGGTGTGCAGCGTCGCGCCGACGAGGCCGTAGTCGCCGAAACGGTCGCTCACGCTGGTCACCAGGCAACGCGCACCGGATTTCAGGAAATCGCGCAGTTCGCTTTCCGAACGGCGGACGGTGGTGAGGTTGAACTGGTTTGTGCGCTGCGTGAGCTGTGCGACTCGGGCGATCTGATCGTCGGTGGCCTCGGTGGTCTCGATGCGCAGTTGCAGGCTGTCGAGGAAGTCGCGGAGCGTCGGTGCGTTGCCGCGCAGTTCTTCGCGTCCGGCGTTTGCGCGATACCATTCGCCGCGCTCGCGATCCTCCTTCGTCGTGGTGGCGCGATCGAGAATCCAAAGGCTGTCTAGGAATGCAGGGATGCGATCGTGCTGCTGCGGGAGCTGGAGTGTGATCACCTCGGGGCACGCTGCGCGGACGGCGGCACACTCGACGGGATTGTCGTCAAGGAAGATGAATGTATCGAGGCCGACGTTGAGCTGTTCGGCGAGCGAGCGGAGATTGTCAGGCTTCGGTTCCCAGTTGATCCGCCAGCCCGCGAGATGCTCGCGGCGCAGCGGCATGTCGTCGCGCTGATCGAAAACGGCGACGACATCGGCCTCCTGGTTCTTGCTGCACAGGGCGAGCAGCACTCCGGCCTGCGATTGGGCGACCATGAATTCTTGCAGGCGTTTGAATGGCTGTGTGAGCGCGATGCCGTCCGGCCCGTCTTCGGCGGCGAGGCCCTGCCAGAGCGTGTTGTCGCAATCGAGGACGATCACTTTCACATGAGGCGCGGTCGCGCTGAAAATCGCGCGCGCGATCGCGGTGCCGAGCGCGGCGTAGCCCTCGGGCGTGAATGGCATGTGGCCGAGCTGATGGCTGTGCGCGTCGTGCAATTCGCGCACGGGATATATTGTGAGAATGTCGTGAGAGCTGATGCAGCGGATGTGCGGATGCCGCGCGGCGCGGGCGAGGATTTCGGATTCGGCTTCTGCGAGCGCACCGTTCGCTGTCGTGTGCGGCGTGAGCGCAAGGATGAGCGGGTTGCCCGCGGCTGCGGCGAAGGTATCGAGCGCGCTGCAAAACTCGGCGACCTTCGCGCGGAGTCCGTCGAGCCTTTTGTCCGAGGCGGCGGTTGCGGTGCGGCGGGCGTAAATGTTGAAGAGGCCGGAGTGCTCCAGGAGTTTTTCCTCGACTACTGCGCAGTGGAAGCCTCGATGCGTGAGCATCTCCTCGACGGCGTTCACGGCGGTGCGGGTGCGGTCGTGGACTTCGATCACGAGCTGCTCGATGAGTGGCCAGTGTTCGTCAGTGATGCCGCGCAGGATTCCCAGCTCGCTTTTCTCGGCGTCAATTTTCAGCAGGTGAATTTTTGCGATGCCGTTTTCGCGGATGATGTCGGAGATGGACGTGAGCGGGCACTCGATGGTCTGTGCGTCGAGGCGGTGTGCGGTGATCGCGGCCACATCGGCATCGCTCACGGCGGTCGCGTCGCGGAGTTCGCTTTCAAGGACGTTGCGCGCTACGGCTTCGACTGCGGCGCGGTCCTCGGCCTCGTCTGGGTGGAAGCTGGAGAAGACGGACGAGTGTTCGTAAAAAGTGAACTGCGCGCTGCCGTGTTTTTCCGCGACGCCGCAGTTGAATGCGCGCGCCGTGCCGCCATATGCGGCGCAATTTGCGCGCAGTGCATCGAAGGTGCGCGGCGACGGCTCGAATGCGAAGACCGTGGGATTTTTGCAGCGGCTGAGGACGAAGAGCGTGAAGAGGCCGATGTTCGCGCCGATGTCGATCACGGTCGCATCGTCGGCGAGATCGATGCCGTGGCGAAGATACGATTCGTCCACGAAGATTTCGTGATAGACGTATTCGGTCTCGTGGCGGTTCAGGTGCGCGACTTCGAGTCCGTTTGGCAGCGTGTGGCGTGTTCGGTTTCCAAAGTGCGAAGTGTCGGCGACAGGCAGCGCGCGGCGCTCGCCGTGCAGCCAGTCGCCGAGGGCGAGCGCGAGGATATTGATGCTTTCGCGGTTGCGGCGGAACGCGGATGCGGGATCGAGGAGCTGTTGGAAGACCTGATTGTAGGGCGCGAAGTCCACGCGCACTTCGCGGCCGAAGTGTGTGCCCCAAAATTTTAGCGAGTCTTCCAGCGGCTCGGCGGTGAAGGTCGCGGCGACGCAGAGTCGCATCGGCTCTGAGCGGGGTTTTTCCGCAGCAGCGGGCGGCTCGATGAAGGCGATGCGGATGCCGGAAAATTCCGCGAGTGATGTGCCATCTTCCGTGGTGAAAATCACGCTGCCGTGCAGGTCGGAGCTTTCGCCTGCGTCCGGGGGTAGGCGTGTGGCGATGGCCCGCGCAGGATGCACATTTTGCGCGGCAAAAAATGTGAGACGCTCGATGGAACGGAGGACGAACGTGCGTCCGCGGTCCAGCGTGAACGCGGCGAGGAGTTGTGCGGCAGCGTCGAGTGTCGGGGTGTCGTGCAGTGCGGCGTTGGCGGTGAGAGGTGCATTGGACTGCGTGTCTGAATGCCTGATGTCCGTCAGCGGCTGGAAGCGCGGGCCGTATTCGTTGCCGTTCGCGCGGAGTCGTTCATAGAAGTTTGCGGCGGCGATGTGCGTCGAGGATTCTGCGGACAGGAGCGTCCGCTTTGCGGCGGGGGCTGCGGACAGGAGTGTCCGCATCACGGCGCAGGGCTGCATCGCGGGCGCGGCTTCCACGGTGGAGGATGCGGCCTCGAAAAATTCGATGAGCGCATGTGCGTCGTCCTCCCGTGTGATTCGGGCGGTGAGGATCGTTTCTTCGCCCGACAAGAGGATCGGCCGATCGAATGCGATGCGCTCGAGCGACGCCGGAGCTTCGCCAAAAAGATCGTGGTAGATTTTTTCCGCCAGGCCGATGAGGGCTGCGCCGGGCAACACTGCCATGCCGTGAAAGCCGTGATCTGCGAGCGCGGGATCGGCGCGCAGGCCGGTGCGGAATTCGACCAGGCGCGACGGTGCGCGCGGAGACGCGAGGTCCGCCGCTGCGCTGGGTGCGTCCGGATTGGGCCGAATCATTTCCGTGAGACTAGCGGCCCGTGTGCCAAGCGGTTGCAAAGTTTTCACCCGACGCCGTGAGAGGCGTCCGGCATGGCGAAGGTCCATTTGGACTGGATGGCGTTCGTTGCATCGGAATTCGTTTGCGTCAGGCGGAGGCGGGCGTGAATCCTGCGTGCGAAATGCACCGCCATGGAGCCTGAGAGCAAAAGTATGTTTCGGACAAAATTAGTTGCTGCGCTGCAAACAGCAATGCCGATGCCACCGTACGGACGGCGTGCCGCCCTGCGCGGACTGCGCGCGACCGCATGACGCTGAAGGGCTACACGGTCGGCGATTTTCATCGCGGCGCGCCGCGATGGAAGGAGGCGCTGTGGGTGCTTGTGAAGTGCATGTTTTTCCTGAACCCGTTTCCATGGCCGTCGGCGTTACGCGTGGCGCTGTTGCGGATGTTCGGCGCGCGCATCGGGAGCAGCGTGGTGGTTCGCGCAAATGTGAACGTGACGTATCCGTGGCGGCTCACGCTCGGCGACGATGTGTGGCTCGGCGACGAGGTGCTGATCCTGAGCCTCGCGCCGGTGGTGATCGAATCGAGCGTTTGCCTGTCACAGCGGGCGTTCCTCTGCACGGGGTCGCATGATTTCCGCTCGGAAAAGTTTTCGCTGGTGACGAAGCCGATCACCGTGCGCGCTGGCTCATGGATCGCGGCGCAGGCGTTCATCTCGCCGGGTGTGGAAATCGGCGCGGGCAGCATGGTGTGCGCGGGCAGCGTGGTGGTCGAAAATGTGCCGCCGAAGTGCATCGTGCGCGGGAATCCCGCGCAGGTGGTGAAGCAGCTCGCGTGACGCGGAGACAGTGATGCGAGTCCTCTTCCTGAACCAGTATTTCCCGCCCGATCCCGCGCCGACGGGGCTGCTGTTCCGCGAGATTGCGGACGAGTTTGTTCGGATCGGGCATGAGGTGGACTTTGTGGATGCTGCGCAAAATTACCGCGGCGCGCAGGGAGGGGGCGGGCGCATAAAACGTGAACTCGGCGCGCTGTGGCGGATGCTGCGTGAAGGGCGTGCGCGGCCGCGCGCGGATGTCGTCGTGTCGGGCACTTCGCCGCCGTGTCTCGGCGTGATCGCGGATCGCGTGGCGCGGAAACACGGCGCGGCGCACATCCATTGGGCGATGGACATGTATCCCGAACTTGCGATCGAGCTGGGCGAAATCGGGCGTTCGTCGCTCGTGGCGAAAATTGCGGGTTGGGCGATGCGTGGCGTTTATCGCCGAGCGAAAATGCTCGTGGCGCTCGATGACGACATGGTGGCACGGTTTCACGCAATGGGCTTGGAGTCGCCGTGCATCCGGCCGTGGGTGATTGGGCACAGCAATGACGCGACTGATTTTCCCGCGAAGCCGGAGACGCCGTGGACGTGGATCTACTCGGGCAATCTCGGGCGCGCGCACGAGTGGGAGACGCTGCTCGCGGCGCAGGCGCTGCTCGAACAGCGCGGTGTGGATGCGCGGCTGCTGTTCCAGGGCGGAGGACCTTCGCGGAAGCCTGCGCAGGCGCGTGCGGAGGCGCTCGGGCTGCGAAGATGCGAGTGGCAGGACTACGCGGCTGCGGAGGATCTCACGGCATCGCTGCTGCGGTGCGAGGTGCTCGTGGCATCGCAGCTTCCCGCCGTGTGCGGGCTGCTGTGGCCGAGCAAACTTGCGCTGATGCTCACTTTGCCGAGGCCGATCCTTTTCGTCGGGCCGCCGGATGGAGCGATTGCGCGCGAACTGCGCGCGATTCCTCATGCGGGCGTTTTTGCGCCGGGCGATGCGGACGGCGTTGCGCGATGGATCGAGACGCGGCGAACGAACCCGATCCGCGTGGCGGCTACACAGAAGGCGGAGGAACAGCGCCGGTCGGCCCTGGATGCGTGGAGGGAGATTGTGGAGCGGTTTGCGGAATGAACGCGCGAAGTTTTTTTTCGCCCGTGCGCGGTTCCTGCGTATGATTTCACGCCACACTGCGAAGCATGGCGGAAAGACCGCCGTGATTTGCGAATGACATGGAAAATCTGATGCGAACATTTGAACCGAACTACGCAGGCGCGGTGCATGCCGGGCTGACGGTCTCCCCATGACGCTGGTCTTTTTCTTTCTCGCATTCGGTTTTCTCGTGTCGGTGATCCTCACGCCGTGGATGATCCGTCTCGCGCACGCCGGTGTCGGACTGGATGCGCCGGACGAGGGGCGGAAGCGGCAGTCGTCGCCGATTCCGCGCATCGGCGGAGTGCCGCTGATGTTCAGCCTCGTGTTCGGCGTGATGGTGATCCTGTGGCTCCAGCCGGCGCGCTCGTTCGAGTGGTTTCCGATCCTGATCGGGCTCTCGCTGATGTTCGCGCTCGGATTGTGCGACGACATCAAGCCGCTCGGTGCGAAGAAAAAACTGCTCGGCCAGATTGCGATTGCGAGCATCGTCGCGTCGCTCGGGCTGGAGATTCAGACGTTCTCACTGCCGAGCTACGGCACGGTTGATCTCGGCGGATGGAGCGGCCTCGTCACGGTGATGTGGCTCATCACGATTCCGAACATCGTGAATCTCATTGATGGTTTCGACGGTCTGGCTGGCGGGCTGGGGCTTTTCATGTCGGTGACGCTCGGGCTGGTCGGCTACGTGTCCGATCATCTCGGTCTCGCGTGGTTCGCATTCACGCTGGCGGGCGCGCTCATGGGCTTTCTGATTTTCAATTTCCCCCCGGCGCGCATCTACCTCGGCGATGGTGGCGCGTATCTCATCGGCTTCACGATTGCGGTGCTGTCCGTGTCGAGTTCGCACAAGGGGTCGGTGGCCGCGGCGCTGCTGGTGACGGTCGTCGGGCTCGGGCTGCCGATTCTCGACACGTCGTTCGCGCTGGCGCGCCGGGCGCTGCGCGGGTTCCCGCTTTTCCACGCGGATGACGAGCATGTGCATCACCGTCTTGAGAGGATGGGCATCTCCAAAAGGAGGATCCTTTTCGGGCTCTACGGCATCTGCGTGATCCTGTCGCTGATCGGGCTCACGATTTTCTGGAACAAGGGCGGCACGCTGCCGATCGCGATCGGCCTTGGGATGTTTTTTCTCATGGTGCTCGGCGTCGTGCGGCACTTCCTGCGCGTACGGAGCTGGCGCGATGCGCACCGCCAGATCAAGCGCGTGCTCAGCCGCCGGCAGGCGGTGCAGTACACAGTGCTCCAGGCGAAGCTGCTCCTGCTCGAGGTGGATCGCTGCGACACGGGCCAGGAGTTCTGGAAGATATTTGATCAGACGATGCGGCGCGTCGGTTTTGTGGAGGAAAATGAGACGGAAAACCCGGTGCCGATCCAGTTGCGGCAGAACGGCGCGAAGCCGCTGGTGCTCCACGCATCGCTCGACGAGGGGACGGTTCCCGAGTGGCAGCGCATCGCGGAATGTTTCCGCCCCGCCTTCTCAAAGGCGCTCGCCAAATGGGGGCCGAGGTGACGGAATAGGACGATGCCTCCGAGCCCTCCGAACGCCCGGCGCACCCCGCCGCCACGGTGGAAAGCGCGCAGGATCGCCGCACTTGTCGCATTTGGGATCATCACCGTGCTCGGGCCGCTGGCCTTTGGCGCGGTGGATCGCGTGGTGCAGGTCGTGCTCGTGCTGGCGCTGGCCGCCGGAGTCTTCCTCGAACCCCTGGCGCTGCTGCCGCTCGGGCGGCGAGGGAACATCGTGGCAATCGCGCTCATCGGCGTGCTGGTGCTGAAGGAATTCCTGCCGCACGAGTGGTTCGGCCGTTCGATCTGGCGCGGCCAGGCGGAGGCGATGCAGGGCCTGGAAATTTCATCCATGCACCATCCGGAGCCGGCGCTTGCGTTTGACGCGATGCTCGCCGCGCTGATCGGGCTGGTGTGGTTCCAGTGGATCCGCACGATGGCGGCGCGGCGCGAGATGCGTGTGGCGCTCGTGTGGATTCTTTTCGGCGCGGGCGTTGCTCTTGCAGCCGTGTGTTTCCTGATGGGCACGAAAGGCGCACAGCCGGGCGCCATCTACGGGTTGCGCTCGACACCGGGCTGGACGGGCTGGGGGCCGTTTCCAAACCGCAACCACACCGCCTCGCTGCTCTCGATGTCCGCGCTTGCGGGCCTCGGCTGCGTGGTGCGTGCGGCCATGCGCCGCGACTACCGCCTCGCAGTGCTCGGGACGGGCGCGATTTTTGTGATCATCCTCGCGCTGTTGATGGGCAAATCGCGCGGCGGCCTGCTGTCGCTCGTCGCGGGCCTCACGGTTTTCTGCGCGATGATCCTGCTGCGACACCGCGGCAGGCGGACGCTGGCGATCATCGCGGGTGGAATCGCGATCGTCGCAGTGATCGTGGTGCTCTTCGGCGGCCAGGTGACGGATCGCTTTTTTTCCGCCGATGGAAAACTCGATTCGCACCAGCTCCGCAGGGACATCTGGGCCAATACGATCACGATGTGGGGCGATGCGCCGATGCTCGGGCACGGCGTGGATTCGTTCACCGGGCTGTTCCCGTTTTACCAGCAGGTCACGCTCGACGATGTGGTGATCCTGCATCCCGAGAGCAGTTGGCTCCAGTGGCTGTGCGAACTCGGCGTGATTCCCGTGGTGCTCCTCGCGGGCCTCGGAATCGGTCTCGTGGCACGGCGCATCCGTCCGCTCTTCAAAAGACGCGGCACCTTCTACCTCGCCGCCGGTGCGCTCGCAGGCATCGCAGGCATCGCGGTGCATTCGGCGATTGATGTCCCCGGCCATCGCTGGGCGACCGCCGGGTATGCGCTGGCGCTGCTCGCGGTTGCGTGCCCGATCTCACGAGAAGCACAGATTGTCGGGACGGATTCGCCGCGCACGGCGCTCGTGCCGCTCGTGATCGGTGTTTATTGGGCGCTGCCGTTTTTCGGGCTGCCGCTCGTTTGGCAGCCGGTGATCGTGGATCAGCTCCGCGCACGCGAAAACTACGGGATGCCGCCGCGCCCGAGCGCGACGGAGTGGAAAAGGGCGCTGCGGTTTTTCCCGCTCGAGGCCGAGCTTCATCACTTTGCGGCGATGCGGGAGCTGGATACGGGCACGCCGAAGACTTCCGAATGGCAGAGGCACTTCGAGATTGCACACCGGCTGCTTCCTGGAAGCTGGAGTTCGCCGATGGGCCACGCCCGCGCGGTAAAAAGGATTTTCCCCGGCCTCGGCATCCAATACTGGCAGGAAGCCATCGGGCGCTCGGGCAGGCGCGCATCGGAGATGCTCATGCAGGCGCTCGAGGAGACTGCCGGTGCGCCGGGCGCGGGAGCGATCTGGGAGGATTACATTCGCGAACATCCCGCGCTCGCGCTCACCTACGCGCGCACGCTGCCAGAGGCGGACACGCGCGAATTTTTCGATCTGTGGTGGGAGGCGCGCAGAAGCGCGCCGACTGTGACGGACGATGAAGTCCGCGAATTTTACAGACTCGCGCTGCACTGGGCCACGCGGGAGCAGGTGGAAGAATGGATCCATCTGCATCCGGCGCGACGTCGCGAAGATTTCCGGCAATGGGCCGCGCTCCTTCACAAGGTTGGGCTGAGCGAGCACGCATGGCAGCTCTTTCCCAGCAGGATCGCGAACCCCGATTACCCGGCGGAGGGCACCGCCCGGACGCGCGAGGAAATCGAGGCCCGAGTGCGCGTGGCGCCGGAGAACGCGTCCCATCTCGCCGAACTCGCGCGCCTCAGCGAGCTGTCCGGCGATCGTGAGACCGCGGAGAAAATTGTGCTCGGAGCCGCGGCGAAACCCGGCGCGGGCTCCCTGTTCATCCGGAAGGCCGCATACTTTCTCGCCGAAGACGGAAAATTTGCCGAGGCGGTGGAGATGATGCTGCGCGATCCACAGTAGGGCTGTGGAGCTTCCGCGAGGGCGGGCTCTCGCTTTCCGCCCTTGCGCCTGTGCGCGCCATTGGCAATCTCCGCGACTCATTTTTTCAAATATGGACGCATCACTCGAACAACTCCGCGCAGAAGCCATCGCTGCCATCGCCGTTGCCGCGGATGAGGCGGCGATCGAGCAGGCGCGCATCAAATTCCTCGGCCAGCAGGGCGCGCTCACGGCGCTGAGCAAGGGGATGAAGGACGTGAGCAAGGAGGACAAGCCGCGCATCGGAAAACTGCTGAACGACGTGCGCGCGGCTGTGACTGCGGCGCTCGACGAGCGCAAGGCCGCACTGCAGGGCGATGCGGACAAGGCGGCATTCGCGGGCGTGGATGTGACGCTGCCGGGGACGCCCGCGGGCTTTGCGGGGAAGGGGACGCTGCATCCGATCACGCAACTGCTGGATCGCACGATCGCGATTTTTCGCCGCATGGGTTTCGCGCTCGCGGACGGGCCGGACATCGAGACGGAGTGGCATTGCTTCGACGCGCTGAACACGCCCGCCGATCATCCCGCGCGCAACGAGCAGGACACTTTCTACATGCCAGACGGGCGGCTGCTGCGCACGCACACGAGCACAGTGCAGATTCGCACGATGGAAAAAGCCGCGCCGCCCGTGCGCATCATCGCGCCGGGCGCTGCGTATCGCCGCGATGAGATTGATGCGACGCACCTCGCGCAGTTCACGCAGATGGAGGGCCTTTACGTGGACGAAGGCGTGAGTGTTGCGGACTTGAAGGGCACGCTGGAATTTTTCTTCCGCGAGCTGTTCGGCAACGACGCGAAGTTCCGGTTCCGCCCGCACTTTTTCCCGTTCACCGAGCCGAGCTACGAGGTGGACATCAAGACCTCGATGCTCGGCGCGACGGATCGCTGGCTCGAGATCGCTGGCTGCGGCATGGTGGATCCCGCCGTGCTCGAAGCCGTGAACACGAAGCGCGGCGACCGCGCATTTGATCCGGAAAAATTCACCGGCTTCGCCTTCGGCTTCGGCCTCGACCGCCTCGCGATGATCATGAGCGGCACGCCGGACATCCGCTACTTCACCAATAACGACCAGCGCTTCCTCGCGCAGTTTTAATCACCGATGAAAGTCTCACTCAACTGGCTCCGTGAACTCGTCGAACTTCCGCCGACTGTGCCTGCACTCGTGGATCTCCTCACGATGGCGGGCGTCGAGGTCGAAGGCATCGAGACGACCGGCTGCTCCATTGCGAATATCGTCGTCGGCGAAATTCAGGAATCCGTGCAGCACCCGAATGCGGATCGTCTGAGCGTCTGCAAAGTGGATGACGGCAGCGGCACACCGCGGCAGATCGTGTGCGGCGCGAAAAATTACCGCGTCGGCGACAAGGTGCCCGTCGCGCTGCCGGGCGCGCAACTCGCGCCGGACTTTGTGATCAAGGTCGGCAAGCTGCGCGGCGTCGAGAGCCAGGGAATGCTGTGCAGTGCCGACGAACTCGGCCTGCCTGCGACCCTTGGCGCGCGGGGCGCGGAGGACGGCCTGCTCATTTTGCCCGCAGGCGCAAAGCCCGGCACGCCGTTCAGCGAGGTGTTTCATTCGGACACCGTGCTCGATTTTGAAATCACTCCGAACCGTCCCGACTTGCTTTCGCACTACGGCTTGGCTCGCGAGATTGCGGCACTCACTGGGCGTGTTGCAAAAAATCCGCTGGCATCGCTGACGGAAGGAAATGTGAAACCGTTTGCGAGAATTGAGACACAGCTTTGCCAGTGCTATTCGCTGCACCGAATCGAGGGCGTTACAGTCGGCGGGAGTCCGGCTGAATTGCGCGACAAACTGGAGGCTATCGGGCTCCGGGCGATCAACAACATCGTGGATTTGACCAATTTTGTGATGATGGAAATCGGTCAGCCGCTCCATGCTTTCGATGCCGACAAAATTGCGGGAGGAATTCGAGTGCGGATGGCGCGCGAGGGCGAGGAGTTTCTGGCACTCGACGGCAAGACCTACCGATTGGCTGCCGAAGATATTGTCATCGCTGATGACAATGGCCCCGTTGCACTCGGCGGGGTAATGGGAGGCGAAGCCTCGGGTGTCACCACCTCGACGAAAAACATCCTGCTTGAGAGCGCGGATTTTGATCGCGCCTCTATCCGCCGCACTGCGCGACGGCTCGGTTTGCATTCGGATTCGAGCTATCGTTTCGAGCGCGGCGTGGATGATGCCACTGTGGTTCCGGCGGGCTTTCAGGCGGCCGCGCGCATTGTCGAGATCTCAGGCGGTGCGGTCACATCGCGTGAACTCGGATACTCGGACACCAAAGCGGATGATCAGGAACGCGATTCGACGATTAATTTTTCGCAACCGCATTTCTGCTCACATGTACCTTTCAGTCACGAACGCTGCCGGCGGATACTTGGTACGGATGTCTCGGACGAACGCATCAATGCGATACTTGCCAGCTTCGGTTTGAAAAAAGATGGCAGCGAATGGCAAATCCCATCGTGGCGCGGCGGCGACTTGTGGCGTGAAATTGATCTCATCGAGGAGGTCGCCCGTGTCGTCGGCATGGATGCGATTCCCGCGAAGATGCACGCGCGCTTTGCCGGGGCGAGCGCGACGGATCGTAATTACGATCGCGCGATGGCGCTGCGGCGTGCGTTTGTTGCGCAGGGATTCCACGAGGCGCGCAGCATCACGCTCGTGCCGGAGGAACCGCTCGGGCTGAAATTCACGCAGACGGATGCCGCGAGCCTGCTGCGCGTGAAGAATCCGATGAACGACGACCAAGTCGTGCTGCGTCCCGGACTGCTGCACGGGCTGCTCACCGCCGTGCGTGACAATTTGCGCGCGGGTGCAAAGAGCATGCGCCTTTTTGAAATCGGCCGCGTATTCAGCACGCAGCGCCCGGAGGAATTCTCCCACGCAGCGGCAGTGCTCGCAGGCCCGCTCTCGGAGCGGAACTGGCGCTCGGGCGAGGGACGCGGCTCAGATATTTTCGACCTGAAGGCCGCGGTCCGGGCGGTGTTTGGCGAAGGGGTCACTTTGGATCCCGAGGAAAATCCTGCGCTCGCGCTTTCCCTCGTCGTGAAGGCGAATGGCAAGCCTGTCGGTTTTGCCGGACAACTCTGGCCTGCCAATGCCCGCGCGCTCGATGCGGATGTTCCGGTGACTTTTGTCGAGGTGGATCTCGCCGCGCTTTGGAAAGCCGCCGTTCCCGATCTTGCGAAGAAGTATCGCGAGATTCCGCGTTTCCCCGCGACCTCGCGCGACATCGCGATGCTCGCGCCGCTCACGCTGCAGCACGATTCCATTGCCGCGGCGCTGGCAAAGGCAAAGGAGCCGCTGCTCGCAGGAGTGGAGCTGTTCGACGTCTTCACTGATGCGACGGGCGCGAAGGTGCCCGCCGACAAGAAATCGCTCGCCTACTCGCTCACCTATCGAAGCCCCGAGCGCACGCTTACTGCGGACGAGGTGAACGCCGCGCACACGAAGCTGAAGGAACGGCTGAAGACCGAACTCGGAGTCGCGTTGCGCGAGTAGTGACGAAACCGGCATGGAGATACGGCTTTGTGTTCTCCGGGGCGGCGGCTAGATGCTGCGGCGAAGTTCGATGTGGTGCAGACGAGGGTGCTCGCGGAGTGTGCTCGCGCCGTGGCATCGGTGGATTCCGCGCGTGTGAAACTCGCGACGGCGTCGAATCTGATCGCGGAGCAGCAGCGGCAGGTCGAGACGGAGAGGCGAATCGTCGCGGCTGGCGAGGGCGACAAGCTCACGCTGCTGACGGGCCGGGGTAGAATGAGCACGACGGCGATCGCCAGGCTTGATGCGGCGATGGAATTGCAGGCGGCGCTCGGTGCGCTGGAGGATGCGACGCAATCACTGCGCGACAGATGAAAAGGCTGCCCAACATTTTGATCACGCTCGTCATCGCGCTCGGGGTGCTGCCGCTCGCGGTCGGAAGCGGCGAGGCTGGCCGCGAGATTGAGGGTCCGATGGCGATTGTGATTCTCTGCGGGCTGATCATTTCGGCCGCGCTGAACCTGCTCTTGCTTCCCGCGCTTGTCTGGAAATGGAGGCGCTTTGCGAAGACTGCGGGTGAGGATGGGCCGTAGCGTTTTGGTTGTGAAATCACAGCAGCGGAGGAGCAGGCACGACTGAAAAAATGGATTCATGCGAGTCATTCGTTGACTTCACGCGCGCGCGGGCGGAAGTTTCACGCAGTTCTTTCCCAATCATTTTCAGGTGAAGTGCGAGGTTTGTTTCCCAAGGGACACGAGCCGCATTTCGCCAATCAATTTGCCCTGCGTTGTCCGAGTAGAAGGTGGAAAATCCGAACCGGTAATAAAAACAACACAGAGGGTCAGGGTGGGCGTGTTTAGGTCGTGCCTTCGTTGGAGGACCGAGCCCCGCCCCAGGCTTCTCGCCCGTAACCTATGGGGGAACGGAGAATCCGCCGTGACGGCAAAGGCGGGGCAATCCTTTCGCAAACGCTCCGGTCACATTCCTGTGGCCGGAGCGTTTTGTTTTCGGGCGATCTTTGCGGCAATGGACTGCTCGTTGAGATTCCCGTGATTCGTTTCCCGCAAGTCTGCGTGCGCTGTCACGTCACGATTCGGACTCATGCTTTCTTTCAGAGTGCTGGAGCACTGGCTTCGCGCCTTTCCTCGCGGGCCGGTTGTGGCTCCACTCGCGTCAAGCACGCCGGACTCGACATGAAGCGCACCACTTTTTTCCTCGCCCTCCTTTCACTCGGCGTCACCGCCCTTGCGCAGACGAAAATAAAGTTTGCGCCCTTGTCTTCAGAGCCGCCGGAGAGCGTGAAGGCGGAACTCGACATCACGCATGGCAGGATGCCCGAGCAGGAGCTGAAGCTCGACGTGTATCGTCCGAAATCCGGCGGCGACGAACTGCCCGCGTGTGTGCCCGTCCACGGCAGTGCGTGGAAGCGGCGGATGCGCGATTCAAGGAAGGCCTGAAGTGAGCTTCGACCGGATCGCGCCGCACTACCGCTGGATGGAGTGGTTGCTGGCGGGCGGAAAGCTCCAGCGATGTCGGACAGCTTTCATCAGCGAGATCCCCGTGCCGCGCGAAGTGCTGATGATGGGCGAGGGGAACGGGCGCTGCCTGCTGGAAATGCTTCGTGCATTTCCGTCGGCGCGATTCGTATGCGTGGATGCGAGCGCGCGGATGTTGGAGCGCGCGCGCGTGTGCGTGGAGTCCGCCGGACTCGGTGCCTCGGCGATTGAATTCGTCCATGCGGATGCGCTCGATTGGAAGCCGCCCGCGGCGTGTTTTGATCTGCTCGTCAGCAATTTTTTCCTCGATTGCTTCACGGCGGATCAGCTCGGTGTGCTCGTTCCGGGCCTTTCCGCTGCGGCTACTTCGGACGCGCGCTGGCTGCTGGCGGATTTCTGCGAGCCGCCGTCGGGTTTTGCAAAATGGCGCGCACGATGGATTTTGCGGGCGATGTATTTTTTCTTCCGGCGCGTGACACGCCTCAGTGCGCGGAGTCTCACGCCGCCGGATGCGCTTCTCCGGCGCAGCGGCTTCACTCTCTGCGAACGCCGGCTTTCCGAATGGGGGCTGCTTCACTGCGACGTGTGGCGGCGCGCGGCGGCGGAATCGCCACAGTGAAATGCGCGTGCGTCCCGGCTATCCCGTCGCTTCCTGCGCGTCGCGTGCGGCTTCGATTTTCTCGACGATTGCGGTGTCGCGACCGAGGTAACGGGCGGCGATGAACCACAGTGCGCTCGCGAGCACCATCATGAGCGACACGAGGGTGAACGCGGTGTCCCACGAGGTGTGGTTTTTCACCCAGCCGATGAGCGGCGGCGAGACGGCGTCTCCGAACGCGTGGATGAGGAAGATATTGATCGCGAACGCGGTGGAGCGCATTGCGGGCGAAGTCACGTTGGCGAGCGCGGTGTTCGCGGGGCCGGTGTTGAAGAACAGGAAAAAGACCGCGGCGAAGACGGCGATCCACGCGTAGGGGAATGGGAGCTTCAGCATCGCGAGCGTGAACGGGAACGCGAGGAGCATCGCGATGCCCGAGACGCTGAAATATGCACCGCTAAAGCGCGGGCGCAGCTTGTCCCCGAGCCAGCTTCCGATGAGAGTGGAGACGATTCCGGCGATGACCACGATGATGCCAAACGTGGTGTTCACTTCGGCGAGGATGTCGTTGGTCTGCCGCATCGCGGCGAGATTCCCCAGGGCGAGGAAGGGGCCGAGGGCATGCTGCTCGACGATGCGATCGGTCATGTATTTGGGAATCCAGAATGCGATGCCTCCGATGGCGAAGGTCATGGCGGTCATTGCCGCGGTGTTCAGCAAAAAGGACGGGATGCGGAGCAGCGCACGTGCATCGGCGCGGAGCGATCCGGTGCTCACCACGCGGGGCCGCTGCGGGTGCGGCTCGCGCATGAACCACGAGAGTGCCGCGAGCAAAAGTCCGGGCAGCACGACGATGTAGAACGCCGATCGCCAGCCGTGCCATTTGTTCATCTGCCCGCCGATGACGTAGCCGAGCGCGCTGCCGACGGGTATTGCAACATAGAAAAGAGCCATCACCTTTCCCCGTTTCTCGATCGGAAAATAATCGGAGATGAGCGCGGGTGCGGACGGCCCGTAGCCCGCTTCGCCGATGCCGACGATGACGCGGCTCGCGAGCAGGACACCGAAGCCGCCGGCCAGTCCCGTCATTCCGGTCGCGACGCTCCACACGGCGACGCTGCCCGCGATGATCCACCAGCGCGAGACGCGTTCCGCAACCCGGCCGAGGATCGGTGCGCCGACCATGTAGGCGTAGAGAAATGCCGTGGCGAGGAATCCGGCGCGTTCGTCGCTGAGGTGAAGATCCGCGGACATCGGCTGCACGACGGCGGCGAGGATCTGGCGGTCAATGTAATTGAAGAGATTGATCGTGAGCAGCAGGGCGACGGCCTTCTTTGCGTCGCGATGGAATGGGACTGCCGGCTCGTGCATCGCGGGAGAGAACAGGCAGCGCAGGCAGACTCCAAGCACATTTGGAAGTGCGGAGTGCGGAATGTGGAATGCGGAGCGTTCAGTTGCTTGCGCGAACTTTTTGGGCGGCACTTCGCACTCCGCACTTCGCACTTGCGAAACTCCCGCATTGCCAAGTTTCGCGCGAGACGTTGAATCCGCACCCTCATGCGGCTCCGGAACAACCTGCTCGCCCTCGCGATCCTGATCGTCTTTATCGGGCTCGGCGTGCTGTACGTGCGGTTCTGGGTCGTGCAGCGGCCGTACGGGATCATCGTTTTTGTCAGCGACGGGCTGATCACCCGGCACATCGCGGCGGCGCGGCTTTACGAAAATGGCGCGGGCAACCGCCTTGAGATGGAGGATCTGCTGAAGTATTCCGCGCTCGTGCGCAACGATCCCGCGCAGTTCGCGGTGCCCGACTCCGCGTCTGCCGCGAGCGCGCTGGCGACGGGATGGAAGGCGCGGCATCACACCGTCGGCGTGAACGAAAACGGCGAGTCGGTCGCATCCATTCTCGAACTCGCGCGCAGGGAGGGCCGTGCCGTGGGCCTCGTGACGAATGGCAGCCTGACCGCCGCGTCGCCCGCGGCCTTTTACGCGCACACGACGTCCGCGGAGGACGGGCAGGCGCTTGCGGGGCAGTTGCTCGGGGCGCCGCAGTTCAAGGTGCTGCTCGGTGGCGGTGGCGGGGATTTATTGCCGGAGGGGAAAAATGGACGGCGCAAGGACGGCAGGGATTTGCTCGCCGGCTTGAATGCCCCGCGTTGGAGCGTCGTGCGTACGCGCGCGGAGCTGGAGGCCGCGGGACATTATCAGGACGGCACGCTGCTCGGAATATTTGCCGCGGACCGGATGGATTTTTCCAAGCAGCGCGAACTCAACGGCGTGCAGCCTTCGCTCTCGGATCTCGTGCATCACGCGATCGAATGCCTCGAGACGAGCCGTCGCGGCTACGTGCTTGTCGTGGATGAGGATCTCATCTCGCGGGCATGTCTGCTGAACGAGGGCGAGCATCTCATGCGCGAGACGCTGGAGCTGGATCGCGCCATCGGCACCGCGGTGAAATATGCGGGCGAAAAATCACTCATCGTCGCCGTGGGACGCGAGAGCATCGGCGGCTTCACGCTGAGCGGTTATCCGATGCGGCAGGACAAGGGACTCGCGCTGCTCGGCCTGACGCCGGAGGGAAACCCTTACATCACTTGGGCGACCGGCCCCAAAGGCGCGAAGCCGAACGAGCCCGTCGCGCGCGACGCGGCCGCAGGCGTGAACACCGCCGAGGACGTGCTCGCGCTCGGCAGGGGACTTGGCGCGGAGAAGCTGCGCGGGTTCCTCGACAGCACGGAGATTTTCAAAATCATCCGCGACGCGCTGTGACGCTTCAGTTCAGCACTGCGATCAGCTCCACCTCAAAGATGAGCGTCTCGTGCGGGCCGATCAGTTTCCCCGATCCCTTTTCCCCGTACGCGAGCTGCCACGGGATGTAGAGCATCCACTTCGAGCCTTCCTTCATGAGCTGGAGCGCCTCGGTCCACCCCGCGATCACCTGACCCACGCCAAATTTCGCCGGCTCGCCGCGCTTGTAGCTGCTGTCGAATTCGCGCCCGTCAATGAGCGTTCCCTTGTAGTGGACGACGACCTGCTCGTTCTTGCTCGGGTGCTTGCCGTCGCCCTCTTTGAGAACGCGATACTGGAGTCCGCTCGGCAGAGTCTTCACGCCTTCCTTCTTCGCGTTCTCGATGAGAAAAGCCTCGCCCTTTTCACGTCCGACCTGCGCGTGTCCGGCGGGCGATATGCAGAGAAATGCGGCGGCGCACGCGACGGCTGAGAGGAGGAGTTTCTTCATGCGCGGACGCTACGCACGCCGGAAGTCCGCCCGCAAGCGGTGTGTTCACCAGCGAACTGAATCATCTCGATATTACCGCACGCATACGGTTTGCTTTCCGGCCATGAAACAATTTCTTCCGTTTGCCACGCTCGCCATTTTCCTCGCCACCGGAACCCGTGCGGACGAGCCGGACACGAGTGCCGTGCCCGTGCGGCACCGTCTCTCGGACTGCCACCTGCATCTCGTGGATTTCCTCCAGCGCACGGAGGGCGCACGCGCGGTGCTTGCGGCGATGGATCGCGCGGGCGTGGATGAGACGATGATCTCCGGGATGCCTCTGGTGAAGGAATGGTCGCAGCGCGAGCACCAGCAGCCGCAGTATTACCTCGACGACGACGGGCGCTGCTACTGGTACTCGGCGACGGACGTGCTCGTGCAGCGTGAAATCTCCGCGCTGCCGGAGGCGGATCGCAGGCGCTTTCATCCATTCATCTGCGGCTTCAATGGCGCGGATCGCAACGCCGTGGACCATGTGAAGCGCATGATCGAGTGGTACCCGAATTTCTGGGAAGGCATCGGCGAGGTGATGACGCGCCACGACGATCTCACGGCGCTCACCTACGGAGATCCGCCGCACGCGGACTGGGACACGCTCGATCCGATTTACGATCTCGCGGCCAAAAATGATCTGCCCGTCTCGGTTCACAGTGACATTTCATCCGTGTGGAAACGGCAGCCCATCTACCTGGACGAAATGGAGAATGCGATCCGCAAGCACCCGGAGACGCGCTTCATCTGGTGTCACGCGGGAATCAGCCGGCGCATCGTGGTGCCGACGCTTACGGATGATCTGCGCCGCCTGCTCACGGCGCATGCGAACGTCTCGATTGATGTCTCGTGGGTGCTCTTCGACGCCTATCTGATCAAAGACGGCAAGCCGGATGAAAAGTGGATCGCGCTCATCGAGGAGTTCCCGGATCGCTTTCTCGTCGGCTCGGACAAGGTCGGAAAATTTGGCGATTACCCGCACGAGGTTCAGCGATACTACCGCATCCTCGACGCGCTGAAGCCGGAGACGGCGAGGAAAGTCGGGCGCGACAATTTTCTCGCGCTGCTGCCGAAACGCGTGCGTGAGGCGAGGCGCTGAGGGGCGGGTCAGCGCGCGTTTTTCGCGGCTGCGAGCTTCTCGATCTGCTTTGCCGCATCGCGCCGGTCCACACCGAGGCCGGACTGCTGGTGCGCGACCTCGCCCTTGCCGTCGAGCACAGAGACGAGCAGCGAATGCGCAAACTGCGTTTTCGATCCCGGCGCGTAGCTGAAGCCGAGTTTTTCTGCGAGCTGCCGCACGGCTTCGTGGCTGCCGGTGAGCAGAATCCAGTGCTCGGCGGAGAGCTTGTGTTTCGCACGGAATGCTTGCAGCGCAGCGGCGGAATCGCGCTCGGGGTCAATGCTCACGAGCACGAATTTCGCCCGGTTCGACGCCTTTGCGGAGAGCGACTTCTCCAGCGCCTTCAGTTCGTTCACCATGAACGGGCACGAGTGCTGGCAGTTCGTGAAGAACATCGTGAGCACGACGGGGCGACCGCGCAGACTGTCGAGACGCACTTTTTTTCCATCCGCATCCGTCCATTCGGCGGTGAGCTGGTAGATGGATTTTTCCGAATACTTGCCCGGCAGGAGGCCGACTTCACAGTTCGGTGCCGGTGAGAGAGCGGATTGTTTTTCCGGGGCCGCAACGAGCGAGGCCGCGGTTGTGAGCATGAGCGCGAGGAGGAGTTTCATGACGGAAGCATCGGACAGATGCGTCGTCATAGCTATCGCGCGTTTGCCGGATATTCCCCCTCGGTTGCCCATATCACGGCGCATTTTAGAAAAAGCGCAGAGGCCCTCATCCGGTACAGCTCAGTCGCGGTGGGCAATGAGCATCGTCTCGCGTCGCTCACCGAGATCGAAGGCGCGGACTATTTTGCCGCGACCTTCTGCGGCTGGGGCATCGGCGTGAAGTATTCGATGTAGCCAATCATCATTTCGTCGTAGGTCTGCTGGCCCCACTTCACGGTCTTGGCCGGGTCGGGGTTGGCCTTGTTCGCGGGGCTGTTGTCGTAGATGGCGGTGATTTTCACCGTGCTGCCGCGGGGGATGACGCGCGGTTCCTTCAGCTCGTAGCGGAGCTGCCAGTTGAAGTCGTAGCGCGGGATGTCGAGCAGTGTCTCGGTCTTGCCGTCGGGGCTGACGAGGTCGAAGCGGAACGCCTTTCCGCGGACGTGCATGTGTGCCATGAATGCGGTCACATTCAATGGGGCCGTGATGGCGTGCTGGCCGAATTCGACATGGTTCGCGTCGCCGGGCGGGATGAGAATTTTTGGGTTCGCGACGGCCGCGGTGTGCATGGCGAAGCGCGGCGGCTCCTTTGCAAAGACGAGGCCCATGCGGAGCTGATCCTCGGTGGCCTTGCCGGCCGGCGTGTAGTGGATCTGGAAGCGCACGGTCGCGCCTGCGGGCAGCTTGCGTGCGAAACCGTCCGGGTAGATGCGCGAGCTGTTGCCCGGCACGTAGGCGGCCCAGTAGCCGCCGGTGCCTTCGTCGCCGCCGCGCCCGATGCGAGCGCCCTTTTCATGCACGCTTACGATGACGTGATGGACGACTTCGCGTGCGGTGGGAATGATTTCGTAGCCCTGCACCCATTTGTCCTCGGTGAGCGTGGTCTCCACGGTGGCGGTCTGGTAGGGCATGAAGCCTTCGGCCTTGATCTTGAACGGCTGCGGGATCTGCACGACGAAGTCGGGCTTTCCGATGGTCCACTCGCTGGAAAATTTCAGCGGTGCGGGTGCGTCGGCGGGATTGCCGATGGCGCGCTCCTTCGAGTCGAGCCACGCGAGAAGGTCGGCCTTGTCGCGAGCGGAGAGCGAGTGGTCATTCGCCCACGGGTTTGGCTGTCCCTCGGCCACGGGCGCTGCGAACCACGGCGGCATCGTGCGGCTTTCGATGACGCGGCGGATGGTCTTCGCGCGGTCGGTCACGTCGGCGAGGTTGTCGAGTGCGAAAGGCGCGATGCCTTTGTCGTGATGACACTGCACGCAGTTCTGCTGCATGATGCGCGCGACATCGCGATGGAACGTGACCTGCGTGGCGGCGGCATTTGCGTGCGGAACGTCGAGTTCACAGCCGGGCGCTTCGGTCGCGGAGATCGCCGGGCGCGCGCCGGCAGCCAGGGCGCTCGCGGCGTCGAGGAGGTAATTTTCGCGCGGAGCGTCGAGGTTGTAGCTCACGCCATACTGGTCATCGAGCGCGCCGCGGTAGATGAGCGTGCGCTTCGCATCCACGAGGAAAACCTCGGTCGTCGTCCGTGCGCCGAGCGCGGTCGCGAGCGACTTGTCTGCGTCGAGCACGTACGGTGCGGTGAAGTCCACGGCGTTCGCCTGCGCGGCGACATCGTCGGTCTTTTCGCTTGCGAAGGGGTTCACGAGCACGAGCGCGATGTCGCGCGTTGCGAGTTCCTTTTCGATCCGTGCGAGGCTCGGTGCGTAGCGTTTGCTCACCGGGCACGTCGTGCTGGTGAAGGCAAACGCGACTCCGCGCTTTCCACTCCATTCGCTGAGGCGGTGCGATTTCCCATCGAGCGTCTTGAATGCGAAATCCGGCACCTGCCGGCCGACGCCGACGTCGCCGGGCTTGATGTGCTTTGCGCCAATGATGACCGGCGCTGCCTCAGTGCTGCCGGGGGAGGTCGCGGGCCAAGTGCGCCTGTCTATGAGCTTTTGCGCGAGGTCTGCGAGCTTCTTCCGCAGCGGGCCGTCGGTCTTCGCGCCGTCGGCGTTTGCGATGTGTTTCTTATCGGCGATCATCGCCTCGAGGATCGGCTTCGCCTCTTCCCAAGTGATCACGCCGTCCTTGTTGGTATCGAACTTTGCGAACAGTTCCGCATTCGGCAGTTCGTCCGGCGTGACCTTGCCGTCGCCGTTCTTGTCCGCGCGCTTGAAGATATCCTCAGCGGTTCCGTTCAGTTGCGGGCCGTCCGCGTGCGAACGGTGGATGGGCAGTGCGAGGAAGATGGCCGCGGAGCACGCGAGGAGGAAGGTGAGTTTTCTCATAATGGAATGGCGGATGAAAAATCGCGGGGACTCGAACACCGCGAGGATGCCGAAGTTGCCGCGCAATGCGAGACGTGCAAGGCGCGGAAAAGTTACGTGCGGTGTCAGAATTCCGCGCAGTTGAAAACGATTCGGTAGCGGCAGCGCTCGCTGCGGCAGACGACCTTGCACTTTTCCGAGATCAGCTTCGCGCCGCAGACGGGGCAGACGCTGTCGGGCGCTGGGCTTTCCGCGGCCGGTTCGGGCGGCGGATTAGACGTTGAATCGGAATTCGACGACATCGCCGTCCTTCATCACGTATTCCTTGCCCTCGATGCGCAGCTTGCCGGCTTCGCGGGCCTTTGCAAATGAGCCGAGCGCGACGAGGTCGTCGTAGTGTGTGACCTCGGCGGCGATGAAGCCGCGCTCGAAATCCGTGTGAATCACGCCGGCTGCCGCGGGCGCCTTGTCGCCGGCGCGGATGGTCCACGCGCGCGTCTCCTGCTCGCCGGTGGTGAGGTAGGTGCGCAGGCCGAGCAGGTGATACACGGCGCGGATGAGTTCGCTCACGCCGCTGCTTTTCACGCCGAGCCCGGCGAGATATTCGAGCGCCTCGGACTCGGCGAGTTCGCCGAGTTCGCTTTCGATTTGCGCGGAAATCACGACGGCCTCCGTGCCGAAATGCGTCGCGGCGTACGAGCGCACGGACTCGACGAACGGCTTCGCCACGCAGTCATTGCCTTCGGCGAGCGCACCGAGATCGGCTTCGGAAACGTTACACGCGAAGATGGTCTGCTTTCCCGACAGCAGGAAAAATTCGCGCATCAGCTTTTTCTCTTCGTCTGAAAGTTCGAGCGTCGTCGCGGGTTTTCCGGCGTCGAGGTGCGGGATGAGTTTTTCGCAGAGCGCGACTTCGGCCTTCGCGACCTTGTCGCCGCCGCGTGCAGCCTTGGTCTGCCGGTCCTTCCGTTTCTCGATCGCGGCGAGATCGGCGAGGATCAGTTCGGTGTTGATCACTTCAATGTCGCGCACGGGATCCACGGTGCCGCTCACGTGATGGATGTCCGCGTCCTCGAAGCAGCGCACGACCTGCACGATGGCGTTCACTTCGCGGATGTGGCTGAGGAATTGGTTGCCCAATCCTTCGCCAGCGCTCGCGCCTTTCACGAGTCCCGCGATGTCCACGAACTCGATCGCCGCCGGCACGAGCTTCTTGCTGCCGCTGATTTTGCTCAGAACTTCGAGCCGCGGGTCGGGCACGATCACCACGCCGACATTCGGATCGATCGTGCAGAACGGGTAGTTCGCCGCCTGCGCCTTGCGGGTGCGGGTGACGGCGTTGAATAGGGTGGATTTGCCGACGTTGGGAAGTCCGACGATGCCTGCGCTGAGCATGATGATTGGTTTCTTGGAAAAAGTGGGCGCGCAATTCACCGCGGCACCGCTGCGCTGTCGAGAGGGAAAGGCCGCGCCCCGAATGCCGGAATCCGTGCCGCTTCCGCGCGCACGCAGGATGTCAGGCGCCGGGGCCGGACTTCACGCCGCCTGCCCGTGCAGTTCGTCCGCCTTCTGCGCGACTTCGAGGACCAGCGACTGCCAGTTCGTCTCGATGCTGCGGGGATACGGCTCGGCGTCCTGCACTTCGGAGACCCTGCCGTTTTTCCACGCGGAGATTTCCGCGAAGGCATCGTAGCCGGATTTTTTCGTGCCGTCCTCGAGATGGAGCAGCGCATGGGCGACGTTGCCCTTTTCAAAATACACGCGGCCGCTGCGCCGGTTGTTGGTGAATTCCAGGATGCTCGACGCGCCGCTCATGCACTTGAGCTGCACGATGTCGAGCGGAGTGAGGCCGCTGAGGGTCGCGCGGAAATTGGATCCGTCCGCGCTGGCGTGATCCGACCAGCCGAGCAAATTGCAAATCGTCGAGCAGAGCTTCGTGACCTGGATCGGCTTGCTGAGCACCTGCACCACGCCGAGCTGCTCGGCGCGCGCGCGGTTCTCCGTGGTCGGCGTCGCGGTGACGATGATGGCGCTGGCCTGCGGCTGGAGCACCGCGGCCTCGCACAAAAAATCGATTCCGTCGCCATCCGGCAGGCCGATGTCCACGATGAGAAGATCCACGCAATGCTCCGCCATCCGTTCGTGCGCCTCGGCGATGGATCCGGCTGTCACGAGGTTGTACGGACGCGGCAGCGAACTCAGCGCATTGCGGATGAAAAACTGCACGGTGCTGACGTCTTCAATCAGTAGGATGGTGGCAGTTGCGTTGCTCATTGGGCGTGGTGCGTCTCATTGAGAAAGCACCTGCCGGGCCAACTGCCGCGGAGAGAGGCGTGCGCGGTGATCTTTTTTGCAGTGCCCGGCATAGGGAAGCGCCTCGACTGGAATCATGAGTGCGATCATGCTTTGCGCGTGCTGTCCGAAATCACACGCCATCTCGACGAACTTCTGAACCACGCGACCGTCGGCGACTATCCCGGCGCCCACAACGGCCTCCAGATCGAAAACAGCGGACGCATCGCCCGCGTGTGCGCGGCGGTGGATGCGTGCGAAGCCGTGCTCGCTGAGGCGGCGCGTGTGCCGGGCACGCTGCTGCTCGTGCATCACGGCCTGCTGTGGGGCGGTGCGCGCGCCTTCACCGGCGCGCTGCGGAGGAAGCTGAAGCACGCGTTCGATGCGGACCTTGCGGTGTTCAGTTCGCATCTCCCGCTCGATCTCCACGCGAAGCACGGCAACAACGCGCTGCTCGCAAATGCGCTCGGCCTGAAAAAATGCGGGCGCGCATTTCAGTCGAAAGGACAGCCGATCGGCATTCTCGGAAGGACGGATACGAGCCGCGCGGATTTTTCGCGCCATCTCGCGAAGACGGTCGGCGGCGCAGTGAAGCTCGCGCCCGGCGGGCCTGCGCGCGTGCGGCGAGTCGGCGTCGTCACCGGCGGGGCGGGGGATCTTGTCGCTGAGGCCGCGGCGCTCGGCTGCGACACATTCGTCACGGGCGAAGGCGCGCACCACACGTTCACTCTCGCGGAGGAACTCGGGGTGAACCTTTTCTACGCCGGCCACTATGCGACTGAGACCTTCGGCGTGAAGTCGCTCGCACGGCACGTCGCGCGGAAATTTCGGAAGCCGTGGGAATTCATCCACCATCCCACGGGGCTCTGAGCGCGCAAAAAATCCCGCAACCTCTCCCGCGCCTGCCGTCGCAGCACGGGCGTGCTGCGACGGCGCGGCAACTTTTTTCTCAGAGCGAACCGAGGAACTCGATCAGCGCCTGCTGGTCATTCGCGCTCAGTGCCGTGTAGCGCGTGTTGGAAGCCTGGCCCTGGCCGGCGTGCGCGCGGATGGCTGCGTCGAGTGTCGGCGCGCGGCCGTCGTGCAGATACGTTTTGCGCAGGCGCAGGCCCCAGAGCGGCGGCGTCCGCATCTCCGACGGCAGCGCCGCGGCCTGGCCGATGCCGTCGCCGAGCGCGCCCATGTCGTGCAGCAGCAGATCGGAGTAAAGTCCGACCGGCTTGTTGCTCAGCGCGGCGATGGGATTCGTGCCGGTGGTGAGCTGCGGGACGTGGCAGATTGCGCAGCCGATGTTTGAGAACACCTGCTGTCCCGCCGTCGCCCGTGTCGTGAGCGGCAGCGGTTGCACCGGTGCGGTCAGTTGCTGGAAGTCCGCGAGCGCATTCACATCGGAGCGGCCGGTGACCGGATTTGCCGTGTCATTCGGCTCCGAGACGGTGCTGAATTGCGCGAGCAGTGCGGTCTTGCCGTTCGGCGCATTTTCCGTCGGAAAGAACGGATTCGTGATTCCCATTTCGTTCAGGTACGCATCGGCGGAGAACGCGAGGATCGTCGCGTGCTGCGCCTTCATGCCGAACCGCCCGACGCGTTGCAGCCCGCTCACGACATCCGTGATGATGGCCGCGCGTCCGGTGATTCCGTCCACGGCGGGACGCAGCGCGAGCGCCTGGATCGTCGTGTCGGAAATCGCCTCGATGAGACCGAGGCCGAAGAGCTGCGGCGTCTGCCGGTGCGCGATGGTGTTCGCCTGCGGCGGGATGAATTCCTGCACGGCGGGATTGATCGCCCTAGCCTGAAGCAGCGAGCCGCCGAGCGATTCGAGCGGATCAAAAACGCCATTGGTCGTGCGACCGAAGCGCGTCACGAATTTCGGGCTCGATCCGCCCGGCGCGGGATTACTGTGGCAGGCCACGCACGACACGTCGTTGAAGATCGGTCCGAGTCCGCTTGCGACATTCTCGACGGTGAGGAACTGCGCAAGCCCCGCATTCCACGCCGCTAGCTGCTCAGGCGTGAGTCCCGCGATGGGACCACCGACCTGCGGCGCGGGTGGTGGCGGTGGCGGAGGAGGATTTTGCTGAGGCGGTGGATTGTTTTGCGGAGGCGGCTGTGGGGGCGGGTTCTGCGTCGGCGCATTGGCGGGAGGCAGAGCGCCCTGGCCGGGCGGCTGCGATTCCGGTGGCCGCGGAGGCGGCGTCTGGACCGCTGGTTTCGTCTGCGGTGGTGGCGGCGGCGGGAGCTGTCCTGCCGGACCGTTTTGTGCGAGGGCTGCCGTGGCCAGGAGCATGAATGCTCCCGCCACGCCGGTATGTCTGCGGAGGTTACGTTTCATGCGCACACTTTGGAACACGTCTGTAAAGTCCGTGTGTTGCGTCCGCGGATGTTTTGTAAAGCACGGGTAAAAGTGCGCTAAATCCGCCGTTATTTCCGGCATCGGGGATGCGAAGAGGCCGGGCAATTCGCGGAAACTGCCCGGGCCACGCGGCCTTCATCTGCCTCGCCGCCTCCCGGCTCCCGGTTTCGCGGATGCCATGCGGTTCGCAGATGCTCATCCGCACCCGCCGCAGCACAGGCAGCGCGGGCGCGACGCCGGGCAGATGCGCCGTGCGCCAGTGCGATGCAAAAACAGCCCCGCGGCAGCCGCGACCCATAGCCCGGCTGCGTTCGTCGCGTGAAAACCCCAACCGGCCCGCTCAATCGTGAGAACCGCGGGAACCGTACGGCGCGGTTCCCTGGAAAGCTGGAGAGTGTGCCGGGCTTCACGCCCCTCGTGGCGGCGCTGGGCGAATCATGCACGGCCACGCTGGGACGCGATCCGCACGCTCCTCCGTGGAGATGCCGCATTTCTTCGTAGAGGTGCCGCATATCCGATCGGGTATGCGGCGCTTCCGATCGGGTATGCGGCGTTTCCGATCGGATATGCGGTGTCGGATGGAGGGGCTAAGGCAAGATACGGCCGTTTCTTGGCCTTTTTGCCCGCTTTCCAGCCTTCGCGCCCTTCGTGCCCTTCGTAGTCAAAAATCCCCCGTCCCTGCTTCACCGGTTGCCAGCGGCCTCCGGCGCCGTCCTTCGGGCTGCCTGTGGCAGGCTACTTCGCCCCGCTCGGCTCCGCGTTCCAAATCTTCAGGTCGTCGAAGAACCCATCCTTCCCCATGCAGCCGAATTCCACCTTCGACTTCGTCGGATGCGCGATGCCGGGCGATTGCAGATACGCGACCGCCTTTCCATCCACCGAGGCCCGCATCGCGTCGCCCACC